>NZ_CP108032.1:7892609-8499733 GCF_036169555.1 Streptomyces sp. NBC_00306
GCCGACGGGGCCGCCGATCCCTGGCAGCGAGAGGAGGGCGTCCAGGGTGGTCCGCCAGTCCGGGACCGCCCTTTCGACCAGCGGGCCGATGAAGGATTCGAAGATCTCATCGACCGGCTCGCCCGCCTGCATGGCCCGGCGGAGTTCGGCGCGAGCCTGCTCCTCGTCGGCGGAACGAGGCCGGTCACCGCACCCGGAAGCGTCGATGGTGGCCACCGCGTAGCCGCACGCCGCAGAGTGCCGGGCCCGGGCCACCAACCGGGGTTCCCGCTTGGGCAGGCCGTTGTTGTGGGCCATCAGGATCAGCGGGACCGGTGCGGAGGACTCAGGCGTCCACAGGGTGCCGGGGATCTCGCCGAGGGTGAATTCGCGTTCGAGGACGCCGTCGTCGAGGCGTTGTTCAAAAGTGAAGTGCATGGTCGTGCCTTTCGGGAGTGCTCCTGAACGGCGCTCCCGGACGACCTATCGTCCGACCGTGACCCCGGAGGGGAGCACCCATGTCGATACAGCGTTCACGGGTACCACCTCCTCGTTCATTCGCACGGCCTCCGGAAAGCTAGCAGCGGTCGCCGTGGCTCGCCAACGGGTTTATGCGGAGGCCCCGTTGCCGGATGCCACGGAGACGGGGACGCCTCCGTGGTCGTCACCGGCTTCGAGGCCACCCGTGCCCGCAGCTCGCACCCGCCGAACGGGAGGCCAACCGCACCCCGGCCGCCGGACGTGCCCCGGGTCGAACGCGGCTTCGCCCACTGCCCCCGGACGACCTCAGGCGCCGCGCCGGATGGCCTCCGCACCGAACTACGGGGCCTCAGCCGTTCCCTCATCGCGGCCTGTTCCCCGACGGCCGAAGTGAGGAAGGGCTGTACGACATGCAGCGATAACCCAGCGTGACCGTTCGCGTGGCTTGGGTGAGGTCGCCGCGGCTTCCAGGCGAGGGGACGGCCGGGCCGAGGTCCGAACCGGCTCGATCCACCCCCGTACTGAGTGACTCATCCGCCGCTCTGCCCGAATCGAGGCTTTCGTCCTGGAGCGATACGGTGATGGTGGGCAATGCCCATCCGGGATCGCCCGTAAGACGATCAGATGCCAGTTGGGGAGCCCGGTCCCGGTCGTTGGATTCCCAGGAGGAATGATGGCTGACGCCGAACAGGATCCGAACCAGCAAGAGGGGCCCGCGGACGGTGGCGCGGCCGGTGCACCTGGTGTTCATGACGGCGGTGCCGATGGCGGTGCTGACGGCGGTGCGGAGGGGCCCGCGGACGGCGGTGCGGCCGGTACGCCCGGTGTTCATGACGGTGGTGCCGACGGCGGTGCCGAAGGTCCGGCGGACGGTGGTGCGGCCGGTACGCCCGGTGTCCATGACGGTGGTGCCGACGGTGGCGCCGAAGGTCCCGCAGATGGTGGTGCGGCCGGCGCCCCCGGTGTCCATGACGGTGGTGCAGACGGCGGTGCCGATGGTGGTGCGGAGGGGCCCGCGGACGGCGGTGCGGCCGGTACGCCCGGTGTTCATGACGGCGGTGCCGACGGCGGCGCCGGCGAGTCCGGCAGCCGCTCTTGAGTTCCCTCCGAACCGAACGTCAGAGCACCGGCGCCACACCAGGCGCCGGGGTTCTGGAAACACGGCTGACCGGACTGAGCCAGGAGGAGTTCGCCCGTGACGTCTGGGCGCGGACAGCGTTGTTCACACGCCGCGCGAGCGATTTCTCCGACCTGTTCTCTGCCGAAGCCGTAGACGAACTGATCGCGCGCCGCGGACTGCGTACGCCCTTCCTCCGCGTGGCCAAGGAGGGCTCCACGCTGCCCGAGCAGTCCTTTACTTCGCCTGCCGGGGTCGGTGCAACCATCTCCGACCAGCTCGACGACACGGCCGTGTGGCGCGCGTTCGCGGACGGCTCCACGCTCGTTCTGCAGGCTCTGCAGCGCACATGGGAGCCGGTCGCGGACCTCAGCGCCCGGCTGAGCACGGAGCTCGGACATCCGGTGCAGGCCAATGCCTACGTCACTCCGCCGCACAACCGCGGTTTCGACGACCACTACGACATCCACGATGTCTTCGTCCTTCAGATCGAGGGCACCAAGCGCTGGGTCATCCACGAGCCCGTCCACCGCGACCCACTGCGCGATCAGCCCTGGACCGATCACCGCTCGGCCGTGGCGGAGGCCGCGAAGGGCAAGGCCCACATCGACACGGTGCTCGAGCCCGGCGATACCCTCTACCTGCCTCGGGGCTGGCTGCACGCCGCCCAGGCGCAGGGAAACGTATCGATCCACCTGACGCTCGGAATCCACACCTGGACGCGCTACACCCTGGCCGAACACCTGGTCCAGTCCGCACTCGCGATGCTGCGTGACGACCTCCAGATGCGCCGGTCCCTGCCGCTCGGCGTGGACGGGCCGGCCGAGGAGATCGACTTCGTCCGCAAACGCCTCGTCGCTGCCGTCACGGACGCCGAATCCGCCCCGCTGTTCCACCGCACGCGCCGAGGCCAGGGACGTCCGGCGCCGCTGGGACCGCTGGCCCAGCTCAAGACGGTCGACGGCCTCCGCCCAGAGTCGCCGGTGCGGCTCCGCGCAGCTCTGGAGGCGCGGCTGGAAGGCCTGCGCCTGAGCACACGCGTGGGCTGGCTCGACTTCCCGGAAGCCGATCTGCCGTCGGTGACCCGCCTGCTCGACGGCGAGGTGAGCACCGCCGGTGATCTTGGGGTCGAACTCGTCCGGAGACTGCTGCGCGCGGGCGTACTGGTGCCCGCCGAACCGTGACGTCGCCGCGGTGACTGCGCCAGAACGCTTCTTCTGCTCCGACGCCGCCCGGATACGCGGCGACTCGATCGTGGGTACAGCGCCGCACGGACTGGTCTGGGTCCTCATCGAGTACCGAGGCGCGTGGCCGGCCAACGGCTTCGACGGCCTCGATCTGGAGCCCAGGATCAAAGAGTTGGTGTTCACCGCCGCCCAGGCGGCACGCGCACGGATCCTTCTGGTCAGGCGGCACGCACGCTCCACGCGCGAGGGGCCTGGTCGCTGGGCGGTGCTGCGCCACGAGAGGTCCGGCGCCTACCGCCAGCAATGGGGCACGTGGCAACGGGACGAGGACTTGGCGGAGATCGTCGGAGCCCTCGCTGCCCCCGGAGAACTCGGCGCTCCACCGGTGCTCCTCGTCTGCACCCACGGGCGGCACGACACCTGTTGCGCCGTACGAGGACGGCCCGTGGGCCGTGTCCTGAGCGAACGCTGGCCGGATCTGGTGTGGGAATGCACGCACGTCGGCGGTGACCGGTTCGCCGCCAACGTCGTCGTCGCGCCGGACGGTGTCTATTACGGCGATCTCGATGCCAAGTCGTCTGTCGCAGCGGTCGAAGAGCACCTTGCCGGGCGTATTCACGCCGGATATCTGCGCGGGTACACAGATCTTTTCCCGCCGCAGCAGGCAGCGGTCGCAGCGGCGCTCAGACGCTTCGGCCCGGCCGGCCGGCATGACTGGGCGGTCGCCGGCACGTCTCGCGACAGCGGCGGCTGGCGGATTCGCCTCACCGGCCGCCCGCCTCACCCGCCGGCACTCGACGTCGAGGTGCGTGCCTATCGCACACCTCCGCATCAACTGACCTGCCGCGGGCCGACGATGAGTTCGGCCGTCGCCTACGAAGTCACGTCGATGCGCATCGACTGAGCCTGCACGGTGGAACAGAGGTTGAGCCGGATCATGTGCCGGCGTCGAGACGCAGACCGTGCAAAGGGGGGACGTCGCTTTGTGCCGTCGCTGTGAAGCCGCATCCCCGCACGTGGCTTTGCTCGCCGCACGCGCGGGGACGGTCCAGTGGATGTGTGGTGGCCGGGAGGGATCAGCGCACGACGTAGAGGGTGAGGGCTCCGCCTGCCTGCGAGACGCGGGCGACGTGACCATGGCCACGGGCGGTGGCGTACGCGCCGGTGCCGCCGGTGATGGCGAGGTCGAAGTCGCTGGGCGGGGCACCGGGAGTGATGGTCTGCAGGTGCTGCCACGCCACTTGTCCCCGGGGAAGGCTGAAAGTGCCTGTGCAGAGGTTGGTTTGTGCTGCCACTCGGGTGCACACCGCTCCCTCGGTGCCATAGGCGGCACCACCGCGGAAGAGGTTCGCGGTGATGATGATCTGGTCGCCGACCCCGGCTCCGGGTGCCCCGTTGTCGACCATGGTGGGTGCTGAGCCCCTGGACGTCAGATCGATGACCTCCGTGCGCTTGACGCTCCAGTCTCGGTCCAAGTCGTTCGGATCGTTGGACGCGGAGGCGGAACCCGCGAGAGCTGCGAGCGAGAGGGCCGTTGCTGCCGCCACGCCCCACTTCGAAATGGAAAGCATTTTTCCTCGCCTGATGAACGGGGATTATTGGCCTGGTCAAGAATTCTCATGGTGTGATGGAGTGTCAATTCTCAAACTCATAAGGAGTGTCTGGTTCATCCGGGCGGCGGCATTTACAGCGCGCCAAGGCCGGCTGCCTCTGCGCACGCTGAACGGCAGGACGCTTGCAATCCGGCGAGACCAGTGCCCCGGCCGGCCCGTTTCGGCTCGACATCGACCCGGGACTATCGGCCAATCGGCCCGGCGTTTGCGGCCGGTAGAACCTCGGTACCTCTGAGGAGCAGGAATGGGGGATGTCGGGGTGGCGCCCTTATCGCCAGACGGCGGCACCGTGCACGTCAATTGTGTGCTCCGGGTACGGCGTTCGCCGTCACGGCACTCTGGCGCTGACAGCGACGGCACACTGACCGCGTGTTGGTTACGGCGTGTTTGTGAAGGTGCGGCGGTAGGAGCGGGGCGGTACGCCCCGGCGGCGCACGAACTGTTCGCGCAGGACGGCCGCGCTTCCGTATCCGACGCGGTGGGCGATCTCCTCGACCGGCAGGTCCGTGGTCTCCAGGAGTTCCTCGGCGCTGGTCAGACGCAGGCTCCGCAGCCAGGCGTGGGGGGTGGTGCCGGTCGCGGCGGTGAAGCGACGGGCGAAGGAGCGTTTGCTCATCACGGCACGCCGGGCCAGTTCCGCGACGGGAAGAGGCTCCTGGAGGTTCTCACGGGCCCAGGCGAGGACTTCGGCGAGACGCTCGTCGTCGCAGTCTTCGGGGAGGGGGGCGGCAAGGTACTGTGCCTGCCCGCCGTCGCGGTGGGAGGGCAGCACCACGTCGCGGGCGACAGCGTTGGCCATGGCTGCTCCGTGCTCCCGCCTCAGCAGGTGCAGGCAGAGATCGAAGCCCGCGGCGGCTCCCGCGCCCGTGATGATGCGTCCTTCGTCGATGTAGAGGGCGTCGGGCTCGACGGTGACTTCGGGGTGGCGGCGGGCGAGGAGTTCGGCGAATCGCCAATGAGTGGTGGCCCGTAGGCCGTCGAGCAGTCCGGCGGCGGCGAGCGCGAAAGCGCCGACACAATGGGCCGCGACCAGTGCGCCGCGCTGGTGCGCGGCCGACAGCGCTTCGAGTACAGGGGGAGCGGGGGGTGTGCGAAATCCGGTCCACGGCAGAGCGATCACCAGATCGGCTGTGGCGAGCCGGTCCAGGCCGTGCGTGACGGTGAGCGGCAGGCCGAGGTCGGTGGGAACCGGCCCGGGCCGGTCGGTGCACAGGGTGAAGTCGAAGCCGGGCAGTGTTTCGCCGTGCGGACCGAAAACCTCGGCGACGATGCCGACGGCGAGCATGCCGACTCCGGGCGGGACGTACGCGGCGACGGTCACGAAGGGATGCACACCTCAGTGTGGCACCAATCCTGCGATCAGCGGCAGTTGTGCCACTGGTGAGCAGTGGACCAGGCCGGAAGGATTGAGGCTATGACAGACGCACCGCTCGGCCGTAGTGCCGTGTACACGATCCTGACCACCGGATACGTCGGCTCCACCGGCCCCGGTGTCGCCGCCACCGTTTCCTACGTGTCCGACGCCGGCCGGCATGTGATCTTCGACCCCGGCATGGTGGCGAGCCGCGACGACATCCTCGGCCCGCTCGCCGAGTTGGGGCTCGGCCCCGACGACATCACCGATGTCGTACTCAGCCACCACCACCCGGACAACACGATGAACGTGGGCCTGTTCCAACGGGCCACCGTGCACGACCACAAGGTGGAGTACCAGGGCGACCAGTGGAAGAACCGTGACGCGGAGGGTTACGAACTGACCCCGTCGCTGCGGCTGATCCGCACACCGGGACACAGCCCTGAGGACATCACTCTGCTGGCCGGCACGGACACGGGCGTGGTGGCGTTCGCCGGTGACCTGTGGTGGCACTCGGAGGGCCCGGCGGACGACCCGGTGGCCCCCGACCGTGAGGTGTTGCGCGCCTCCCGGCTGCGGGTGATGACTGCCGCGGACGTGATCGTGCCCGGCCACGGCGGCCCGTTCAGGCCCGACGACACCACGCCGCGCTAGCCGTACTGCCCGGTGCGGGCTGCTGGGTCGGGACCGGATGGGGTTCTCTCACCGTCTCGGCCGGCGTCGCCTGGAGGAGGCGCGGTGCGCGGCCAGGTCGATCGGCTACGGCGGCATCGTGGCCGCACAGAGCCTTGTAGGTGCCTCACCTTGGGCTCGTGCTGACGAAGTTCGACAGGGGCGTCCCTATGGTGCTTTGCCCGCACTGCCGTTGACCGGCCCGGCACCATGTCAGCACGCGTCGAGGCCTAGGAGAACGACCTCATGACTGACGTCGACACCTCGATGATCTCACCGGCTCCTACGGCGCTGCCGGGGCGACTTCGACCTGTCAGGCCTCCGGCACGCTGACCCCCTGCATCAGCACCTCCGGGCGGCCGACATCCCGGCCCACCAAGTGCCCTGACGCCCGCGGCGGGGGCAGGGCACTGCCGTACTCGGCATTGCCCTGCCCCTCGCAGGCATCTGTCCGATGGCCGTGTCGGACGAAACCCGAACCGTCGGTGCTCCGACGTGGCTAAAGGGCGCCGGCTTCTCCTGGTGCCTGCGGCCCGGGCAGACCGACGGGCAACAGCTGCGGACGCTTCGCCGAACGGCCGTCGCCGCTGGACCGGCCGCGTAGGCGGCGGCCGATCCAGGGACCCAGGAAACCGGCGGCCCAGCGCAGTTCGGCCGTCAGCGCCTGCACCGTGCCGGGGGCCGACACGGGCGGCAGCGGGTGCGTCCAGGTGTCGTCACTGCCGGGCAGACAGAGGGTGTGGGCTACGGCAGCGGCGATCCGCTCGTGGCCGAGCGGGCCGGCGTGCAGCCGGTCCACCGTCCACAGCCGCGGATCGGTGGTGACCGCGTACCCGCCGGTGTCGACGACCGTGACCCCGTGCCGGGACGCCGCTGCCTGCACCCGGGCGTTCAGATCGGTCAACCGGGGCGCGAGCGGGCGGGCCATGGGCGCGATCTTCGAGAGGTCGGGAAAGGCGAGCGTGACCACGTGGGCCCCGGACGCCGTCAGCGCGGCGAACATCGCCTCCAGCTCCCCGGCCACCTCCGCGGCGTCGTACCGCGGCCGCAGTATGTCGTTGACCCCGGCCACGACGGTGACCAGATCGGGGCGCAGGGCCAGGGCGGGTTCCAGCTGTTCGGCGCGAACCTGGCGGGCGACACGGCCGCGTACGGCGAGGTTCGCGTACCGGAGCGCCGGGTCGGCGGCCGCCAGCAGTTCCGCGAGCCGATCGGCCCAGCCGCGCAGCCCGGCGATGTCGTCACCGTCGCCGACCCCTTCGGTCTGACTGTCGCCGAGGGCCACGTAGCGCTCGTATACGCGGGGTCCGAGTGACTCGCCGAGCTCAGTTTCCGGCACGGGACACCTGCCGCTCCCGCAGAGCCGCGGCGGTGCTCAGGCACCAGTCCCGGTGCTCCTCCTCGAAGACCAGGCCGCGCCGGCAGGTCAGGTACGGGCCGACGGGCTCGCCGTGGAGCAGAAACTCCTTCTCGTCCGCGTCACCACGCATGCGGCTCAGCAGCTTCGCGAGCAGTTCGATCTTGGACTCGGCGGCCGCCGCGCGCGCCTCCAGCTGTTCGATCACCGACCCGGCGTCGACGCGGTCGACGGCCTGGACCTTGACGAGCAGGTCGTCCCGGATGAACGAGGGCTTCGACGCGGCTGCCGCGAAGTGCTCCAATTCGGCGAGCCCGGCATCGGTGACCGTGAACAGCCGCTTGTTGGGCCGGGTTTCCTGCACCACCTGGCGGCCCGTGACCAGCCCGTCCTTCTCCAGCTTGGCCAGCTCGGCGTAGAGCTGCTGGGGGAGGGCGTGCCAGAAGTTCGCGACGCCCAGGTCGAACGCCTTGGCCAGCTCGTACCCGCTGAACTCGCCGTCCAGCAGGGCCGCCAGCACTGCATGTCTCAGAGCCATCGAAGCACTCCCTCCGCCCGCTCTCTCATCGCTCTCTCGCTTCCTGCGTCGTGTTCGGAGCCATCCTACTCAAGGATAAGAATAGTCATATTCTTGAATAGTCGAGACTCGTGGAAGCCGTCGAAGTCCGCGACCACGCCACGTACGGCGGCCGGGGATGGAAGAACTCACCGGGCTTGGCCGACCGGGCGGCAGCGTTCGCCATGACGACATCCCCGCCCTCAGTGCTGAGCAGACGGGCACGTCTCCTCGGATCCTGCCGGGCAGGGCAAGCCCGGCAGGACCGTGAACTGCACCTCGGCCCGGCCCGTTGTCAGTGGCCTGCTCTAGCGTTCTCGACATGACGACGAAGACCTATCTGGAGCTGTCGCAGGACGGCGACGGCGCGCACAAGTTCTACGAAGTAACCGTCGACGGACTGGTGGTGTCGGTCCGTTACGGACGGATCGGCGCCGCCGGGCAGACACAGTCCTCCACGTTCACCACCGCGGACAAGGCGCGCGCCGCGGCAGCGAAGAAGATAGGCGAGAAGGTCCGCAAGGGGTATGCCCCGGCGGTCCAGGGGCAGCGGGCGGCCCGCTCCGTCACCCGCCGCGCGGTCACCTCCGCACCCTCGACCGCCCGCGCGGTCGCGCCGGTCCTGTGGCGGTTCAGGACCGGCTCATCCGCCTTCGGTATCCATGTCGACGACGACCGCTGCTGGGTCGGCAACCAGGCCGGTGATGTGTACACCCTCAGCCACGCCGGCGAGGTCCAGGCCCGCTTCTCTCTCCCCGACGGGGTGAAGTGTTTGGTCGCCGACGACTTCTGGATCTACGCGGGCTGTGACGACGGCCGGGTGTACGACCTGTCGTCGAAGCTGCCCTTCGCCGCCTACGACATCGCCGCGGACGTCGACATCTTCTGGCTGGACATCCACGAGGGCGTGCTGAACGTGGCCGACCGGTCCGGCCGGCTGACCGTCATCGACCATGAGGACGAACATCAGTGGTCCCGCGGTGGCCGAGGCGAGCACGCCTGGATGGTCCGCGCCGACGGCGGCGCCGTCTACTACGGCGACACCCGAGGTGTGACGGCGTACGCCCTGGACGGAGGCGGCGAGATCTGGCACACCGACAGCCAGGGCGCGGTGCTCTTCGGCTGGCAGGAGGACACCGCCGTCTACGCGGGCACGGCACACAGGAAGGTCCAGCGCCTCGCCAAGAAGGACGGCCGTGTCGAAGCGGTGTACGCGTGCGACAGCACCGTGTACTCCTGCGCGACCTCCCCGAGCGGCCGCTTCGTCTTCGCCGCTGATGCCGCCTCCTCGGTGTACTGCTTCGCCGAGGACGGCACGCGTCTGTGGAAGCTGGGCACGGGCGCGGGTTCGGCGCTCTCCATGCAGTACCGGGACGAGCGGCTCTATCTGGTGACCTCGGACGGTTCCCTGGTGTGCGTGGACGCGAGCGAGGCCGCGATCACTGCCGCCCAGCAGGGCACCGTCCCTGTCGCCAGGGACGTCAAGCTCGCGGCGGCGCTGCCCACCTACGAACCGGCGACGACGGTCGCGGCAGTGACGACGGTGAGCACTGCACCCGCCGGCTCGGTCATCGTGGAGTGCGTCCAGGAAGGCGGCCGGACCCGGGTCCATGTGCTGTCGGACGGCTATGAACGGTCGTGGAACGTGCAGTTCCCCAGAGCCATCCGGGAAGCCGGCACGCGCTACGCGGTCGACGCCCTGCACCCGGCGTCGGGCGGCTTCTACCGGGTCCGTGGCGACATCCGGCGACTGCTGTGACCGGGGGCACCCGGGCATCCTGAGGACGAGGCCGAACTTCCCGTCGAAGCCGACCCACTTGCCCGGTTGTGCGCCGCTCTTCGGCTCGACGAGCAGCTGGATCGCACGGCGGAGCGGGCATCCCGGTCGTAGCGCTCGGCGGCGGTCTGTTCGGTCCAGCTGCCCGCGCCGCGCAGGGGGGTGTGCCTTCGGCCAGGCACTGCGGGACAGATCGGGCCGTGCGTCGCGTGGGCCGTTGACGTCGTCCCGTCATGTGGCAGTGGAGTGCTGGTCCTGTTGGTGCTCGGCGCCCGGGGTCACGCATTCTTCGAGGCACCGGGTGCGCGACAGGGTGAAGACGCCGTAGGACAGCAGGGCGGCGCCCAACAGGGCCGGCACGAGCCACAGCCCCTGACGCACAGACTCCGCGTAGAGCGTCACCCCGAGGGCGAAGCTCACCACCGCATCACCCAGCGTGAGGGCGGGCTGCGAAGCGATGAGCGGGCCCGCCTGCAGTGCGTATCCGAGCAGGAAGACGGACGCCGAGCCCACGATCGCGAAGCTGTAGGTCTGCCACGCCAGGAAGAAGCCGGTCGCTCCCTCTTCGGACAGGATGGTCATGGCCGACTTGACCAGCGCAGCTGTGACGGCGTTGCCGATGGCGGCCGCGGCGGCCAGGCACGCCGCACGGGCCAGGCCGTGCGGGCGCCGCAGCCCCGTCACGACGAGGAGTGCCGCCATCCCGCCGGTGGCGGCGAGGGCGGGTACCCACAGGACTCCGGGAACCTGGGAACGCCCGCCGCTGGGCGCCGTGGAGAAGAGGCTGAGAGCCAGTCCCGCGAAGATGAACACCACGCACAGCCATGCCGTCCGTGAGATTCGGACACGGAACACGGCGCTGCCGATCAGGAGGGCAAGCGGCAGTTCCAGGATGAAGATCGGCTGGATGGCGGCCAGGGACCCCGACGCCAGGGCCAGCGCCTGGAAGAGCGCAGCGAACACCACACCGAGGATTCCGCCGAACCAGGCCGGATTGTGCAGCAGGCTCCGGACCAGGCCGAACCGCTTCGCGGGGGATTCGGGCACGTTCAGCACCGCGCGCCGCTGCAGCACCGTGCCCAGGGCGTTGCTGACCGCAGACAAGAGGGCAAACAGGACTGCCAGAATCATCCCTCATCGCACCGCTTCTGGATCTTCGACTGCCTCCTGGGGCAACGCTCGGGAGGGCCGCGATCCTGTCGTTTACCGGAGATACGTGGCGTGACCGTTATGACGGGTATGTCGAGAAGATTCTATCCAACACGGTTCGGAGTGGGCGGGCGCTCAGCGGCTGTGTACGGGCCGGGACGGGGCGAAGCGGGTGTCTCGGGGCCGGCGCCGCCGCCGACCGGAGCCGGCTGCCGTTGATGAGTCCGGGCAGATGCGCGGCCTGGACTGGGTTCGTCCGGCCATGCCTGCGGCGTGGACTGGAGCATTGAACCCGCCTGGTCCCGGGGTCCCGCCCAGCCCGAGGGCGGATTTTGTGACGAGGGGCTGCTGTTCGCGCTGGGCGCTCGCAGGACATCGAGCCGCGGATCTCGCACTTGGCGGGGGAGCACCACACCCAACTGGCGCTGATCGCGGCCGGGCTCGGGTCCGCGACGCACCCCGGCCGGACCGCGGTCCGGTGCCCGACGGCGTGGCGCTCGTTCCCGTACGGCAGCAAGTGCGGTGCCACGTCTACGAGTGCGGCGCACAAACACCGACCTGCGCCACTCGATCAGGGCGGCGGTCCGACCACTCACGTGCGCGGCCGCCCGATCGTGCGCCCATGCGGGCGGAGTGAGCGCTCGCCCCGGAGGCTTCCTGTGGGCAGGCGCCGACGCGCCGACGGCGGCAGCAAGATGTGGTGCCGGGGTGGCGGCGCAGAGATCGTGTCGTTGTGCTGCCGGCCGGGACGTCCTGGTGCGGCCGTCCCGGCCGCCATCGGTCGTTGGCTCAGCCCTTGGGGACCTTGACGACCACCGTGTTGCACACCTTGTCGGCGAAGGTCTGCTTCTTGGCGTCCCACAGCGGCCACAGCCAGCCGAGGTAGCAGGCGATGCTGTCCAGGAAGTGCGCGAGCTTGCGCACGAACGCCATGCCGAAGCCGAGCGTGCTGCCGTCGGCCTCCCGGAGCAGGCTGATGCCGAGGACCTTCTTGCCGATCGACTGACCGGTCTTGCCCTCCTTGAACAGCTGGAAGAAGCCCATGCCGATGGCGTAGACGAGCCCGATGGCGAAGAAGGGCCCCGGGCCGGCGTTCGCCGGGTCGTCGCTGGAGGCCAGATCGATGAACCCCAGGGCGTACATCGGGCCCACGATGATCAGTGCGTCGAGCAGGTACGCGCCGACGCGGTGCCCCCAGTGGGCCAGCGGCGGCATCCCCGCTCCCGGCATGCCGGGCATTCCGGGGGGCGGGTACGCCCCGTACGGCTGCGGCGCCTGCTGCGGGTAGCCGTACTGCGGCGGAACCCCCTGCGGTGCCTGCTGCGGATAGCCGTACTGCGGGGACGCGTCCTGCGGTCCCTGCGGCGGATAGCCGGGCTGGCCCTGCGGAGGCTGCTGGTTGTAGGGGTTGTTGGGGTCGCCGAAGCTCATGGCGAGTCTCTCCATGCCTGAAATGGGGACGAAGCGACCTGCGCGGAGGGCCATTTCGCGGCATGAGCCATGTGCCCCCCGTGAAGCCGCGATCTTGCGCGCTCATCGTGTTCATAAACCGACGGGTTGTCCAATCTGATCATCAGCCCCCCATGCGGCGATGTGCGCCGAGCCACCCCTCGCGATGCACCGCGAACCGCGCCGGTGGCGCGTGACCGGGCCGCGAGCTTGCCGAAGTCCCCGGAGGCGTTCGCGGCGGGCGTCAGGCGCAGCAACGCGCCCCGCCGTCGTGCGGCATCTCGGCGATGACGGAATTCGTCCAGGCGAACAGGCGCTCCGGTAGGTCCAGGTCCGCGCACCTCACCCCGGTGCGCGGGACATTGCCGGCGTGACCAAGGCGTGGACCCCACCGGAAGGGCTCCATCGAAGCGGAACTCCACCGATGTGCGCGCCATTGCCCGTTGGCCGTCGCCGTGCAGGTCCAGCCCCAGCACCGACACGTGACTGTTCCCTCCCAGTGCTCTCCCCTGGCGAACGAGCTGCCGCGACTGCGCAGGGTCTTGGGGATGTGTTGTCAATTCACCAGGGCGCGATGGCGAGCTTCTCGGACGACGCGATCGGCGGTCTCCTCGGGAGTAAGGGCCGCGGTGTCGAACCACCAGCCGACATCGCCGAGCTCGCGCTTCATGTCGGCGTCGAGACCTTCATAGCCGTCGAAGTCGAACCGGTCACGCGGATCACGGATGGTATTGCGGTATTGACACACCTCGATGCCCGGTGCGAGAACCACGAACAAGACCTGCCGGGCCGGGAGGAGATCGAGGAAGAAGTCCAACTTCTCGCGGGAGGGGATGACCGCGTCGATCAGCGGCGCGAAGCCGGTGTCTGCGAAGTTGTCGCCAGCGCGCACAGATTCCGGTGTAACAGCTCCACTTGCCGTGCCGCTTCGTCGGCGGGCTCGCCAAGGGCCCAGACGAAGCCGTTGACAATCATCCCGTTGAGCTCATCGCCGTCGAGCCGAGCGGAGCGCGCCAGCCGCTCGGCGACGAGCCGGGTCACCGTCGATTTCCCGGCCCCCGGCATCCCGGACACGATCAGGCAGTCCGGTGTCTCAGCTGTGATCACGCCGACAATGGTGTCAGCGTGCCCCGGTGGTCGGCAATCGCGTTTCCAAGGCCGGGGTTCCTGTCAGGTGGCGTCGTCGTCTCGCAGGCGGGCGTCGGGATGTCCGCGCGAACCGCCATGCACTACCTGCGCGATGCCCGCCCTGGGCGCAGCGGCCCCGTCCCCGTGTCTGAGGTCCTGGGAGAGCTCCGGAGAGCCAAGTGCCTGCGCGCTCAGGCTCTGATCAAGTGAGGAGGGCTCAGATCGGCTGCCTGCGTGGGGTTGTTGAACCAATGCCATGCAAGTGCATCACGCTCTGGACCCTAGCCCTCCTTGCCCCTCGGGGCGCTGTTGGCTCGGGTGCACCTCTGGCTTTGTCCACGAGTTCGACGGCACATTGACACTGGCTCCGGGGCACCTGGAGAACACCGCCCCGCACCGAACCTGCTGGCCCCGAACCGCGATTGGTCGTGGGGCTGCGGTTGCTCCCCAGCCACATCTTGGCCACATCGCTTCACCACGAGAGCGATTCTTTCCGGCCATCTCCAGGGCGGGTGCTGTGCCCGACGCCGGTCTATAACTGTTGCCGTACGGCAACTTCGAAGCCGTGGGCTCCTCGCAAGGTCGTCGCAAACTCGCCCGCATGTTCGAAAGGATCGTGGGAAACCCATACCGGTCGTGAAGCCGCTGTGACAGCGTGTGCGACTCCAGTGGCCGTGGGGGCCGCTGTGGTTTCTCTTCCTGTGGGGGGAAGTGCATGGTTTCGCGTGCTTCCGGCACGCCGTTCCGGCGTGCCCGTATGTCTGCAAGACACTCATTGACAGCGGCCGTTGCTGCGCTCGCGCTGGGGGCCTCGGCGCTTCCGGCGTTCGCCGCGCCGACACCGCCGCCTGCCGATCCGGGCGCGGGATCGGTTTGGGGAAAGAAGGCGGCACCGCTCACCCGGCCGCCGGTGAAGGTGGGCACCACCAAGCCCGTCCCGGGCGAGGCGGAGGCGGCTCCGTCGAAGGAGGAGGCGGCGTGGCGGGCGGCGCAGAAGGAGCGCGCCCGTACCGGTGACGGTCCATCCGGTAGGGCCCGGTCAGCAACGTCCGGCGTCCTGGTCTATGTGCCCGAGGGGCAGGGGTCGGTGCCGTGGCATCAGATCTCCGACTTCCGCATCACCGACTCACTCGTCGCGCGAATCAACCTGTCGAACGGCAACCTGATGCTGGCCGGGACCGATTTCGAGGTCGCGGGTGTGGGCCAGAAGCTGCGCCTCGCGCGTACGTACAACTCGCTGGACGCCCCGTGGGGCAAGGTCTCGCAGCGCTGGTGGCAGGAGTACGAGCGGTACCTCCAGGTCTTCGACTCCGAGGTGGTCGTCTACGACGCGACCGGCGACGCGGTCCGCTTCACCGAGAACGCTGACGGCACCTTCGCCACACCCAAGGGCTACTCGAAGGACCTGAAGAAGAACGCCGACGGCACCTACACCCTGACCAGCCGCAAGTCGGGCGTGAAGGACACCTACGACGCGAACGGGACGCTGACGAAGGTCACCGATCGCAACAAGGGCACCATCACCGTCGAGCAGCACGACGACGGCAGTGAGCACAAGGGCTTCAAACTCACGGAGACCCGCTCGGGCCGATGGATCGACCTGCTCAAGACCTACCCGAATCAGTGGCAGGCCAAGGACCACACCGGCCGCACCGCGGTGTACGACCTTGACCCTGACGGCAACCTGGCCCGGACGACCGACACCGAGGGCAAGGCCACCACGTTCGGATACGACACGGACGGCCGCGTCGTGAAGATCACCACGCCCGAGGGGCGTGTCACCACCTTCACCTACGACGACCAGAACCGCGTCACGTCCATGCTCCGCGCGACAGACTTCGACGGATCCGGCCACACCGGCCCGACCTACACCTATGGCTACTCCGCCGGCACGCCGTCAGCAGCGGGAACGACGACGGTCACCGACCCGGAGCAGCACGCCACGAAGTACGAGCACGACGGCAACGGCAAGGTCGGCAAGGTGACCGACGCACTCGGGCACTCGCGGTCGAAGACGTTCGACGCCAACAACAACGTCCAGACCGCCACCGATGCCATGGGGACGGGCGGGACGGGTGGCAATGTGACCACCTACGGCTGGGACGGCCGCAACAACCCGACCTCCGCCAAGCTGCCCACCGGCGCGACGTCGTCGCTCACCGGCTACCAGACCAAGTCCGGCGCGGACCTGCCCGGTTCGATGACGACCGCGGACAACGAGAAGACCGACTACACCTACGACGACGCCGGCAACACCAAGTCGGTGGCGGTCACCGGCACGGGCGGCGGCTCGGAGACGTACGACTACAACACCTCCAGCCCCACCTGCGGAGGCTTCGAAGGCCAGCGGTGCAAGGCCACGACGAAGATGAGCTCGACCAAGTCGGTCTCCACGTCGTTCCACTACGACCCCAAGGGCAACCTCGACAAGGTCACCCCGCCCGCGCCCCTCGGGCAGACGACCTACACCTACGACGACCTCGGCCGCCCGAAGACCGTCAAGGACGGCCGCGGGGTCACCACCCTGTACGAGTACGACCACCGCGACCGGGTCACCAAGGTCGACACGTCCGGCTACGCGACCGTCACCTACTCCTACGACGGCGACGGCAACCTCAAGCAGCGATCCGACCGCTCGGGCGTCATCACGTACGACTTCGATCCGCTGTCCCGCGAGACCATCCGCACCCTGCAGAACGGGTCGCAGACCAAACTGACCTACACCCCGGCGGGCAATGTCGACACCTACCAGGATCCGGCCGGAGTCACCGACTACACCTGGAACGAGGTCAACCGGCTCAAGGAGTTCAAGGACCCGACGGGCAAGAAGACCACGTACACCTACAACAACAACGACGTCCGCACCAAGACGACCTACCCCGGCGGCACGGTCCACGAGGTAACGCCCGACAAGTCGGGCCGCCCGGAGAAGATCACGGCAACCTCGCCGAAGGGCACCCTGGTCGACCTCTCCTACTCCTATGCCAACGCGGGCAAGGACGGCGGCAAGATCCGCACCAAGACCGATGCCGTCGCGGGGCTGAAGACCAGCTACACCTACGACAGTGCCGGCCGTTTCTCGTACGCGAAGGAGGAGAAGGGCAGCACGCTCACCTCCTCCTGGCAGTACTGCTACGACATGGCGGGCAACCTCACCTCCCAGGGCACTGACCCCGGCTGCCCGCGCGGCACGACCTACACCGTCAACGACGCCCAGCAGGTCACCGCCAAGAACGGCGACGCGAGGGGCTGGTCCTACGACAAACTCGGCAACGAAACCGCCGGCGCTCCCACCCCCGAGTACATCCGCACCGCCGAGAAGTGGTCGGACTACTCCCAGTTGACCTCGATCACCGTCGGCGGCACGACGTACGCCGGCCAGTACGGCTCCACCGACCAGAGCGAGCGCATCAAGCTCGGTGACACGTTCTTCCACAACGGACCGCTCGGGCTCTCCGCCACGTCGACGGCCGGAGTGGACATGGGATTCAACCGGGAACCCGGGGGCACCCTCAACTCCATGACGACCGGGGGCAAGACGTACTACTACCTCACCGACGCGCTCGGCTCCGTCGTCGCGCTCGCCGACGACACCGGCGCCAAGGTGAACACGTACGCCTACAGTCCCCGCGGCGTCCGCATCCTCGCCACCACGACTGAAAGCGTCCCCCAGCCGTACCGGTTCGCCGGCGGTTTCCAGGACCCGACCGGCCTCTACCACTACGCGGCCCGCTACTACGACCCCAACCTCGGCCGCTTCACCAGCCCGGACCCCTCCGGCCAGGAGAAGAACCCCTACCTCTACGCCGAAGGCGACCCCGTCAACCGCATCGACCCGACAGGGCTCGCAGCGTGGGACGCCCTGGGCATGGTAGGCGACGCAATTCAAGGCGTAAGCCACCTGGTTGAGGGGGACACTCGGGCGCTCTGGGGCGACGTCGCAGGGTTCGTGGCAGGCGCCGCCGTTCTGGCCGTGTGCGAGAGCATCATGTTGGGTGGAGCTATTCCCACGGCCGGCGCATCGGCAGTGGCGGGCCAAGCAGTCTGCTTTGCAGGCTCTTGGGGCGCCAGCACGTTTGTTTCCAACACAGTCGGCGGATAGAGGAATTGCGGGTGGGAGGGTCCTCTACGATCCTCCCACCCCCCATAGCTCTGGAGAGGACTACGATGAGTCGTCTGGGATGGACCCTCGAACAGGAAGCCGGAGTAAAGCGCTATTTTGCTATTGGCTCTTTCTTCACGCTTCTCGGAATTATCCTCTCCGTGGTGCTCATTGCCATGGGGAACACCGGAGGATGGGCTCTCCTTGCGATCGTTGTCATCACATGGACTGCCGGCTACTTCTTTCTCAAGACCACACGCAAAAGCCAACCTTGACGCAGGCGTCGCCGTGCAACAGCGCCGGGTGTTGCCACGGAGGTGCTTCCAGGACCCGCCCGGCCTCCACCGCACTATGCCGCCCGCTACTGCGACCCCAACATCGGCCGTTTCGCCAGCCCCGACCCCTCCGGCCAGGAGAAGAACCCCTACCTTTGGTTGCCGGTCGCTATCCTGGTGATCCTCTACTGCAGCGGCCACCGGGACGGCGTCAGTGAACAGGCTCCCCGTGCAGAACGGTGGCGAGGACTTCCTCTGCCTCTTCATCGAACCGTACTGTGACGTCTTCTGGTTGAAACCCGGTGACGAGTTCACCGTTGTGCCTGCTGATGAGGTGTCGGATCCCCAATTCACGGTGGTTGCGGTCAAGCACCGTCTGGTCGTCTGGATCTTCGAGGGCGGCGATCCCGCGAAGGTGATCGTCGACACACGGTCATCGATAGCAAGGGAACTGAGCTGCCGGAGGGCTACCAGTGGCCTGCTGGCCGGAGCCCATACTGACGCCCGAGTCCGAGAACTTTGCCTGCCTGACAACCCCGACAAGAGCCGCCCCGACATACAGGAGCCCTGGACCACGGCACGGGGATGTCCAGGGCTCCCGACTCTCGGGGATCCTGCGCACAACGCCCAGGCACGGCGCCGGTTACGTACCCGCCGACCAGCTGCAGCGGGCCAGCCGGGCTCCGCGCTGCGTGAGTCAGTACAGCTGCACACGGGTCAGGATGATGTCCAGATCAGCGGCGTCAGCGAGGGTGACGCACTGCGCACTGCCGAGATGACCGTCCGTGCGGAGCGGCATTCAGTGCTCACGAACCTGCGAAGAGCTGTGCATGATGCCTCCGCGATGCTTCGTCTGCGGGCTCCTATGACAGCGAATGGGTATGACATCCGGGGTCGGCAGTAGGGCCGGGTTGCCTGAGCGGCGGCGCCGTAAGGCCGCCGCCCTGATCGAACTTCCATAGGTGCCCGACCGGCCAGATGCGCGCTCAGTAGTCGGTGGTGCCGAATCGCGGAGTCCCATACGGTCGCTCTGTGATGATCAAAGTGGGTGAGCCGCGCAGGCTCGGCGTCCCGGTCCCCGAGGCGCGGTTGCACTTCGAGGCAGAACGACGGGAGAGTGGGGGCGCGCCGGGTCGTAGGTTGCTTGTAGTCGACGGGGACCCTGCGTTCGAGCTCAGCTTCTGGTGTGGAACGTGCCCGTTGCTGTTCCGCCGGTTGGAGACCGGGAAGCAGACGTTGTCGTTGGTGGGTGTGCAGGAGCAGCTCACCGGGACGCTGGCTGATCCGGGTGACGGTGGTGTGGTCGATGCGTTCGGTTTGTTGCTGCCGGAGGGTGAGTACCTTCCGTTGCTGCTGCGGGTGGAGCCTCGTCTGGTCATCCCCGGCAACGAAGGCGACTACTTCAGCGGTGAGCAGGTGGCCACGTGGGGGCTCGACCAGTTCTGGGGCCTGCCGGAGTATCCGCATACGCCGTACTACCGGACCTTCGAGACCGCGGTCGATGCCTCCGCTCACCTCTATGAGTTCGTTGTGCCCATGGTTCCCCCGACGTGGAACGTGAGGGAGCGTGTCGAGGAGTACGTCGAGCTCATGGGCCGGGGAGCGGTCCCGACGGCTGTGGCGGTCTCAACGCTGGACGTGTGCGAGCCATCCGCCGGTCTAGGGGCTGACCACTGCCGGCACTGGGGTCTCACGCACTTCCTCCTTGACGGCCACCACAAACTGGAGGCTGCGGCCACAGCCGGTCGTCCGGTGCAACTCCTGTCACTCCTGGCCCTGGGCGAGGGCCTGGCCGGAGATGAAGAGTGTGGTCGAGTGCCTGCCCTGCGCACTCAACTGCGCTCGGCCCGGGCAACAGGTATCTGACACTCAGCACCGGAGATCACATCTGCGGGCCGGCGTGTCGCTGTCGTCGCTGCAGTGCAGGCTGAGCAGGCGCACGCCGACGCGGCGGCACCATTCTTGCGTGGACGCCCGACGGAAAAGGCATTACGTGTGGTCGGCTGACTGACCCGCCCCCTCCTGCGACGATTACGCTCAAGAACATGTCGCTGCTGCTGACTGAAGGCTGTCCCGCAACTGCTGGTCAAGGTGCGAAAACTGCGTAGCTGCTGAGTTCGCGGTGCGGGTATCGTCCGGTCCCTCGACCCGTCGTACCGGCGGCCTACGTTCAGAGAGCGATGCAGATGACCAGCCAGCAAGCAACGACGACCCTGTGGCGCCCTACCGGCCCCAAGGAGCTGGATCTGGTTCGCGAGCTGAACTGGCGTGCCTGGCCGCCCCGGCTGCCCGAGCAGCCGATCTTCTACCCGGTCCTCAACGAGGACTACGCGGTCAGGATCGCGCGGGACTGGAACGTGAAGCACGATGGCGCCGGGTTCGTCACTCGTTTTGAGGTCGAGTCGGTGTTCTTGAGCCGGTATCCCATCCAGCAGGCAGGCGGGCAGACGATCCTCGAGCTCTGGGTTCCGGCCGAAGAGCTGGACGACTTCAATGCCCACATTGTCGGTGAGATCCAGGTGGTCCAGGAGTTCCGCTGAGTCGTCGAGACTTGATGACGGGGCACGCCGGCCCGGTGCGATGATCGCGGCGCGGCTGGTGTGATCACGGCGTCGGAGCCGTCCTGGACAGCGCCGTTCACCGGGCTGAGCCCACGTGTCTACGGGAAGCTGGTGACGGTGCTGTGGCGTGGGGGTGCTGATGCGGGCCGCAAGTCGGCCGTGGAGCCTGTCTCTGGAGGACCGGGCCCTACAGGCCACGGTGTATTGGCGCACGAACTTGACGATGCGCCAGCCTCGCCGCGCTGCTCGTGGGACGGCGCGAGCCGTCCGGTCCCGCCTTCTGCATTGCGGTGATCGCATCATCGCCGTAGCGGGCGGGAGTGGCATGGCCGGGACGCTGTCAACTTGGCCATGACGGGCTCCTTCAGTAGGCGCGCCGCACTTCCGCTACTAAGCCGGGTCTCCTTGCCAGGCCATTGTCAGGTCGCCGGCAACAGGTGCAAGACCAGGCATCAGATTGCCCGTTCCCGTCATCCCTCTGGGCGGAAACGTGAATTGATCGAGGGTTGCGACTAAACGCCGATGGCCATCGCCGCCCGGGACGGGAACCCACAAACCCAACTTCTGCCCCGCTGCGTCCCACTCCCACTCTCCCCTGGTGCTGAACGTCCCGGCGAGCAACGCGAGTTCTCCATCCCACCTGTCTCTTGGCCGGGGGGTGGAGAGCTTGGCATCGTCCCACATGATGTCGATGATGGTCTTCTGGGGAACCCAGCTCGGAAAGATCACCACGTGTCCGCCGTGTTGCCCCATAGCCGCCTCCTCGGTGGTGCGCTGAGGCTCTGATGGTGTCGCTGCCAAGTAGGTCCTCGGTGGGCTCAGCAGCGGATTGCGTCGCGCCGCCGAACTGCGGTGGCCCCAGCGAGACGCCCCCTGACCGATCGACCCGGTGCGCTCGGAATCACACGACTTTGACCCGCACCAAGGCGGCAGTCCTAGAATTCCGGCTCTTGGGGGATGCCTTCGCGGTCGTTGTCCGTGTCGAGTTCGAGTCCTGCTGTCGGACGTCGGTCCGGAGGCCGCTTGGACGGCTGCTTCTTGCCCTCGGATTCGCTCCGGTGCTTCTGTCCTTCGTCCTGTGCCTTGTCCGCGCGGTTCCGGTCCGACTCGTCCGGCATTGGCGCATTCCCGCTCATGGCGCTCCTTGCATGCCCGATGGAAGAGAACGTTCACAACCAGGCTGACATAGCGGGAAGTGCTACGCACTTTAAGCACCCTGAAACGTCGATGCCTGACGCACTCCTTGTCGATCGGTGTCGGGCCCCAACTCGATACACTCCATCACCGCGGACTACGTCGGCTTCGCCGACAACATCCACCGCCTGGGCGAGCCCCGGAGCTGACGGTGACATCGGCATGGTCGACCTCCTGCTCCTACGCAGTTGTCCGGCCCGGGGTCTGTGTCGCTGCGGCCGTGGAACCTGGCTCCGCAGTCGCCGCCGGCGGCGACTCCGCCGTGGAGCTCCAACCCACCGTCCCCCACGGGCCGGCTCAGGCTGCATCAACGGCTGAACCGGTCCATATCGCACAGCGTCGGCTGTCGGGGTCGATGCCGTCGCGACCGGCGTAGGACCCGGCGGCGGTATGCGATGGGGTGGTGGTCGCCGCACAGCCAGTCGCCCCACACCCGGGTCGCCGGCACATGCCGCTCCCCGCGCCAAGTCCTCCAGGTCGGAATGCGAGGCGCGGAGGGAGGACGCGGGCCGGGTGAGCGCGACCTCCTCCCCGTCACCACCGCGCGCAGTCCTGGCGGGCGCGAGCACCCGCGGTGTCGCGGGCGGGCCGGCGGGGCGGAGTGCGTCGTGGAGCGGTCCCATGTGTGTTCGTTGGCCGCCGACGGCCGTTCTCTTGCCGGGAGATGAGTCGTGCAGCGGTGTCCCGTCGGGGCGATGCGAGTAGTGATGACTCAAGACGCGGGCGGCGCCGCGGTGATGTTGTTGTCCACGGGCCCGCGGCCAGGTGCCGGGACTTTTCCCAGGCAGGCCGGAGGCGGCCGATGCGGACCGGGAACAGCTCGGCCGACGGGGGACGACACCAGACGCGAGCGCTGGTGGGGTGAGAGGAGCTGCGGTGCAGACAGGGAAGACGAATCTCAGGCCGGAAGGGTGCGCCGAGGTCGACCACGCTCTGTCCTTCGCACAGGACCGCATGTGGTTCCTGGACCGGCTGGAGGGCGGGCGAAGCACCGCGTACGTGGCGACCCCCATGTGGCGGGTGCACGGCCCGCTCGACCGGAAGCGCCTGGAGCTGGCCCTGTCCCGCCTCGTGGCCCGTCACCAGTCGCTGCGGATGAGGTTCGTCGAGCGAGACGGCACCCCTCGCGTCCTCGTCGCGGACCGTCTCGACGCCCGCATCGACTGGCGTGACGCCGCCACTGCTGCCGAGGTGGAAACGGAGGCCGCAGCCGAGGCCGGCGAACCGTTCGACCTGACCACGGGTCCGCTGTTCCGCGTCGTGGTGTGGCGGCTGAGCGACACCGAGCACGTACTGCTGGCGGCGATGCATCACATCGTTTCCGACGGCTGGTCGATCTCCCTCTTCGTTCGCGACCTCGGCGCCTTCTACGACGGGGACACCCTGCCCGAGCTGAGCCTCCCTTACACGGAGTTCGCCGATTGGCAGCGGCGTGAGTTGGGTGGGGATGGTGTTGCGGGGGAGTTGGGGTTTTGGCGGGAGCGGTTGTCGGGTTTGCCGGTGTTGGAGTTGCCGGTTGATCGTGTGCGTCCGGTGCAGCCGTCGTGGGTGGGTGGGACGTGTGAGTTCTCTCTTGAGCCGGAGTTGGTTGCGGCTTTGGAGCGGTTGGGGCGGGAGCACAATGCGACGTTGTACATGACGTTGCTGGCTGCGTTTCAGGTGTTGGTGGGTCAGTGGAGCGGGCAGTGCGATTTCGGTGTGGGGACGCCGGTTGCGGGGCGTGGTCGTCCTGAGGTCGAGGGTGTGATCGGGCTGTTCGTGAACACCCTGGTCATGCGTGCCGACCTGTCCGGAGACCCGACTTTCACCGAGCTGCTCGCCCGGGTCCGTGACCACACACTTGACGCACTCGACCACCAGGACGTGCCCTATGAGCAGGTCGTCCGGGAACTGCGACCGGAACGCTCCGACACCGACTCGCTGATCGACACCTGGTTCGCCATGCAGAACGTCCCGGACGACCAGGGCACCGGAACGCTCCGGTTCACCGACTACGAGACCGACCGCCCCCGGGCCCTGTTCTCGGTGTCGCTGTTCGCCCAGCCGCGCGACGACGAGATGGCGATGACTCTCGTCTACCGGGCTGATGTGTTCGATGAGGTGTCGATCGGTCGGTTGGTGGAGCGGTGTCGGGTGTTGTTGGCGGGGGTGGTGGCTTCGCCGGGTGTGCGGGTGAGTGGTTTGGGTTTGCCGGCGGGTGAGTTGGGTGTGTTGCGTCGTTGGGGTGCGGGTGAGGTGTCGTCGGGTCTGTCGCGGGATCCGGTGGTGTTGTTCGAGGAGCGGGTGGGGCGTGTTCCTGAGGGTGTGGCGGTTGTTGGTCGGGATGGTGTGGTGTCGTATGCGGAGTTGAATGCGCGGGCGAATCGGGTGGCTTGGTGGCTGCTTGGTCGGGGTGTGTGTGCTGAGGTGCCGGTGGGGGTGCGGCTGCGGCGGGGTGTGGACATGCTCGTTGCGGTGTTGGGTGTGTTGAAGGCCGGTGGTGTGTATGTGCCTTTGGATCCGGCGTGGCCTGCGGAGCGGGTGGAGTTCGTCCGTTCGGATGTGGGTGCTGGTGTGGTGTTGGAGGGTCCGTTGCCGGACGGGGGTCGGGATGATGATCCCGGGGTTGCGGTGGTGGATGGTCAGTTGGCGTATGTGATTTATACGTCGGGTTCGACGGGGCGGCCGAAGGGTGTGGGGGTGTCTCGTGGGTCGATGGCGGGGCATGTGTCGCGGATGCGGGGTCGGTTCGGGTTGGGTGCGGGGGATCGGGTTCTGCAGTTCGCTGCGTTGGCGTTCGATGCGTCGGTGGAGCAGATTTTCCCGGCGTTGACGTGTGGGGCCGCGTTGGTGCTGCCGGAGCACGGTCTTGTCGCTCCGTCCCAGCTCCTCACCGACCTCGACCACTACCGCGTCACCATCGCCAACCTGCCTCCGGCGTACTTCGGAGAGCTGGTCGACCGGCTGGCCGAACGGGAGGCGGATGCCCTGGGCGCGCTCCGGCTGATGATCCTCGGCGGTGACGTGCTGCGCCCGGCCGAGGCGCGGACATGGTCGGACCGCTACCCCGATGTTCCACTGCTGAACGCCTATGGTCCGACGGAGGCGACGGTTTCGTCGACGGTGTTCGATGTGCCGGCGGGCGTTGAGTGTGGGGGAAGTGTGCCCATCGGGCGTGCGGTGGGGGATCGCTGTCTGTATGTGCTGGACGGTGGGTTGTGCGAGGTGCCGGTGGGTGCTGTCGGTGAGTTGTTCATCGGTGGCGGTCAGTTGGCGCGTGGGTATGTGGGTCGTGCGGGGTTGACGGCGGACCGGTTTGTGCCGGATCCGTTCGGTGGTGAGGCGGGGGGCCGGCTGTACCGGACGGGGGATCTGGTGCGGTGGCGTGAGGGGTTCCTGGATTTCTGCGGTCGTACCGATGGTCAGGTGAAGGTGCGTGGTTTCCGGGTCGAGGTCGGTGAGGTGGAGTCCCGGTTGCGGGAGCATCCGCTGGTCGGGGACGCGGTGGTGGTGGTGTGGCAGGACCGTCTGGTCGCGTATGTGGCCGGGCAGCGGGGTGTGGCGACGGATCAGGTGCGGGAGTGGCTGGGGGAGCGGCTGCCGGAGTACATGGTGCCGGCGGTGCTGATCCTCCTCGATGAACTGCCGCGCACCGTGGGCGGCAAGGTCGACCGTGACCGGCTCCCTGACCCCGACGGACACCGTCCGACGCTGTCCGGGGAGTACATCGCTCCGCGGAACCCGACCGAACAGGCCATCGCCGACGTCTGGAAGGAAGTCCTCCAGGTCGACCGGATCGGCATCCACGACAACTTCTTCGACCTCGGCGGCCACTCACTCCTCGTGACGCTGGCCGTGGCACGCGTGGGCAAGGCGCTGGAACGGCCCGTCGACATGCGCGACTTCTTCGAGCAACCGACGATCGCCGAGTTCGTCGCCGCCCTGCCACCGGCGCCCTCCCGCCCGATGCCGCGGATCGGCAAGGTGGTCCGCAGCGGGGACTTCCCGCTCTCCTTCGCCCAGGAGGGCCTGTGGTTCCTGAACCGGCTCGAACCCGATGCCCCGGACTACATGGCCGCCCTGGCCTGGCGGGTCGACGGAGTCCTCGACCGGGAGCGCCTCGACCGAGCCCTGCGACAGCTCGTCGACCGGCACGAGTCGCTGCGCACCACCTTCCCGCTGGTCGACGCGCAGCCCGTGCAGCGCGTGGCCACCGGGATGGAGACGGCAGCAGCCTGGTACGACCTGCGCTCGGTACCCGATCCGTACGATGCGGCGGTCAGGCACGCCGGCGAGGAACTGCACCGGCCGTTCGACCTGGCCACCGGCCCGCTGTTCCGGACCATGGTCTGGCAGCTCGACGCCACGGATCACCTGCTGGTGCTGGCGATGCATCACATCGTCTCCGACGGCTGGTCGATGGGCGTACTCGTCCGCGAACTGGGTGATCTGTACGCCGGCGAGAGCCTGCCCGACCTGCCGGTGCAGTACGCCGACTACGCCGATTGGCAGCGGCGTGAGTTGGGTGGGGATGGTGTTGCGGGGGAGTTGGGGTTTTGGCGGGGGCGGTTGTCGGGGTTGCCGGTGTTGGAGTTGCCGGTTGATCGTGTGCGTCCGGTGCAGCCGTCGTGGGTGGGTGGGACGTGTGAGTTCTCTCTTGAGCCGGAGTTGGTTGCGGCTTTGGAGCGGTTGGGGCGGGAGCACAATGCGACGTTGTACATGACGTTGCTGGCTGCGTTTCAGGTGTTGGTGGGTCAGTGGAGCGGGCAGTGCGATTTCGGTGTGGGGACGCCGGTTGCGGGGCGTGGTCGTCCTGAGGTCGAGGGTGTGATCGGGCTGTTCGTGAACACCCTGGTCATGCGTGCCGACCTGTCCGGAGACCCCACCTTCACCGAACTGCTCGCCAGGGTCCGTGACCACATGCTCGACGCACTCGACCACCAGGACGTGCCCTTCGAGCGGGTGGTGGAGGAGCTCCGGCCGGACCGTGACCTCAGCCGCTCGCCGCTGTTCCAGACCATGTTCGACCTCGAGGTCCGCTCCATCGCGGCGCCGCGACTGGGCACCGCGACGTTGCACCCCGCGGACATTCCCTTCGACGTCACCAAGTACGACCTGATGTTCACCTTCGCCACCGACCCGGGTGCCGCCGGCGGATTCGTGCAGTACCGGGCTGATGTGTTCGATGAGGTGTCGATCGGTCGGTTGGTGGAGCGGTGTCGGGTGTTGTTGGCGGGGGTGGTGGCTTCGCCGGGTGTGCGGGTGAGTGGTTTGGGTTTGCCGGCGGGTGAGTTGGGTGTGTTGCGTCGTTGGGGTGCGGGTGAGGTGTCGTCGGGTCTGTCGCGGGATCCGGTGGTGTTGTTCGAGGAGCGGGTGGGGCGTGTTCCTGAGGGTGTGGCGGTTGTTGGTCGGGATGGTGTGGTGTCGTATGCGGAGTTGAATGCGCGGGCGAATCGGGTGGCTTGGTGGCTGCTTGGTCGGGGTGTGTGTGCTGAGGTGCCGGTGGGGGTGCGGCTGCGGCGGGGTGTGGACATGCTCGTTGCGGTGTTGGGTGTGTTGAAGGCCGGTGGTGTGTATGTGCCTTTGGATCCGGCGTGGCCTGCGGAGCGGGTGGAGTTCGTCCGTTCGGATGTGGGTGCTGGTGTGGTGTTGGAGGGTCCGTTGCCGGACGGGGGTCGGGATGATGATCCCGGGGTTGCGGTGGTGGATGGTCAGTTGGCGTATGTGATTTATACGTCGGGTTCGACGGGGCGGCCGAAGGGTGTGGGGGTGTCTCGTGGGTCGATGGCGGGGCATGTGTCGCGGATGCGGGGTCGGTTCGGGTTGGGTGCGGGGGATCGGGTTCTGCAGTTTGCTGCGTTGGCGTTCGATGCGTCGGTGGAGCAGATTTTCCCGGCGTTGACGTGTGGGGCCGCGTTGGTGCTGCCGGAGCACGGTCTTGTCGCTCCGTCCCAGCTCCTCACCGACCTCGACCACTACCGCGTCACGGTCATGGAGGTGGTTCCCGGATATCTCACCGAACTGATCGCCGAACTCTCCGCGGACGGCACCACGCAGCCCGCCTGGAGCCCCGACCACCTGCGGCTGCTCGTCCTCGGCGGAGACACCGTCCGGCCGGCCGACCTCGCCTGGTGGACCTCGCACTTCCCCGAGATGGCCGTGGTCAATACCTATGGTCCGACGGAGGCGACGGTTTCGTCGACGGTGTTCGATGTGCCGGCGGGGGTGGAGTGCGGGAGCGGTGTGCCGATCGGGCGTGCGGTGGGGGATCGCTGTCTGTATGTGCTGGACGGTGGGTTGTGCGAGGTGCCGGTGGGTGCTGTCGGTGAGTTGTTCATCGGTGGTGGTCAGTTGGCGCGTGGGTATGTGGGTCGTGCGGGGTTGACGGCGGACCGGTTTGTGCCGGATCCGTTCGGTGGTGAGGCGGGGGGCCGGCTGTACCGGACGGGGGATCTGGTGCGGTGGCGTGAGGGGTTCCTGGATTTCTGCGGTCGTACCGATGGTCAGGTGAAGGTGCGTGGTTTCCGGGTCGAGGTCGGTGAGGTGGAGTCTCGGCTGAGGGAGCACCCGCTGGTCGGTGACGCGGTGGTGGTGGTGTGGCAGGACCGTCTGGTCGCGTATGTGGCCGGGCAGCGGGGTGTGGCGACGGATCAGGTGCGGGAGTGGCTGGGGGAGCGGCTGCCGGAGTACATGGTGCCGGCGGTGCTGATCCTGTTGGACGAGCTGCCGCGCACGGTGGGCGGCAAGGTCGACCGTGACCGGCTTCCCGATCCGGACGGACACCGTCCGACGCTGTCCGGGGAGTACGTCGCTCCGCGGAACCCGACCGAACAGGCCATCGCCGACGTCTGGAAGGAAGTCCTCCAGGTCGACCGGATCGGCATCCACGACAACTTCTTCGACCTCGGCGGCCACTCACTCCTCGCCACCAGAGTCGTCATTCGACTACGGGCGGCGTTCGGCTGCGAGATCGGCGTGCGAACCCTCTTCGAGCGGCCGACCGTGACCCGGCTCGCCGCCGCGGTCGAGGAACAGCTGATGCGGGAGATCGCAGGGATGACCGGCGAGGACGTCGAGCAGGCACTGAAGGAGCAGCAGGCATGAGCACGATGCACGGACTGGTCGAGGCCCAGGTCAGACGTACCCCTGACGGCATTGCCCTGGAGTTCGAGGGCGAGGAGATGACCTACCGGGAACTGGAGCGGAGGGCCAACCGGCTCGCCCACGCGTTGCGCCGGCACGGCGCCGGACCGGAGACCGTCGTCGCCGTCGGCGCCCAGCGCTCCCTGGACCTGGTCGTCTCCCTGCTGGGCATCCTCAAGAGCGGCGCCGCGTATCTGCCGCTGGACCTGGAACTGCCCACCGAGCGGCTGGCCTACATGGTCGGGCAGGCCGGCGCGGTCGCGCTCGTCCGCGGCCCCGGCATGGACTGTGATCTCGGCCGGTCCGGACTGCCCGAGGTGACCCTGGCCGGCACTGCCGGCGAGTCCGACGAGCCCTGTGGCGTCGTCGTCGACGGGCGCAACGCCGCCTACGTCATGTACACCTCTGGGTCCACCGGCCGGCCCAAGGGCGTGGTGGCCGAGCACCGGGGTGTCTGCAACCGTCTGGTCTGGGGCCAGCACGAGTACGGTATGACGTCCGACGAGCACGTGCTCCAGAAGACTCCGTACGCCTTCGACGTCTCGGTGTGGGAGCTGTTCTGGCCGCTCACCGTCGGCGCCCGTCTGGTCATCGCCAAACCCGGCGGACACCGCGACAGCGGCTACCTCGTCGAGCTGATCCAGCGGCGCGAGATCACCACTGTCCACTTCATCCCCACCATGCTCGCTCTGTTCATCGGCGAGCGGGGTGTGGAGGAATGCCGCAGCGTCCTGCGCATCATGACCAGCGGCGAGGCGCTCCCCACCGACCTGCAGAACCGGGTGCTGCGCGTCCTGTCGCACATCGAACTGCACAACCTCTACGGCCCGACCGAGGCGTCCATCGAAGTGAGCGCCTGGCAGTGCAGACCCGGCTGGCCCGGTGCCGGCGTGCCGATCGGCGCGGCAGTGGCCAACACGCAGCTCTACATCCTCGACGACGACCTGCGCCAGGCGCCGGGAGACGGACCCGGGGAGCTGTACCTCGCAGGAGTGCAGCTCGCCCGCGGCTACTCCGGGCAGCCGGGGCTCACCGCGGAACGCTTCCTGCCCGACCCCTACGGTCAGCCGGGCGCACGGATGTATCGCAGTGGCGATCTGGCCGGCTGGCACCGCCCTGGTGTGGTCGACTACCTCGGCCGGGTCGACGACCAGCTGAAGCTCGCCGGCAACAGGGTCGAACTCGGCGAGATCCAGGCCGTGCTGAACGAACTGCCCGGTGTGCGCGCCGGTGTGGTGGTGGCCACCGGCTCGGCCGCCGAACAGCGGCTCGTCGCCTACGTCGTCGGAGCCGATCTCGACATCGCCGTACTGCGCGAGCAGTTGGCCGGTCTGCTCCCCGCCTACATGGTGCCGTCCACCTTCGTGGAGCTGGCCGAGCTGCCACTGACCTCCAGCGGAAAGCTGGACCGCAAGGCCCTGCCGGCCCCGGACCGCCCCGACCTCGCCACCCCGTACCGGGCCGCCGGGACCCCGGTCCAGGAGAAGCTGGCCGCCGTGTGGGCATCGGTCTTCGGCGTTGCGAGGATCGGCGTCGACGACACGTTCCTCGCACTCGGCGGCCACTCCCTGCTCGCCGTGCGGCTCATCTCCCGGCTGCGCGAGGAGGCCGGTGTCGACATCTCGATGCGCGACCTGTTCGCCGGACTCACCGTCGCCGAACTCGCCGACACGGTCACCGCGGCACCTGCCGGTAACGCCGCCACGGCACCCGTCCTGAGCCGGGGCGGCGACGACGAGCCCGTCGTCCCCTCGTTCGGGCAGGAACGGCTGCTGTTCCTCGAGCAGATGAACCCGGACAGCTCCGCCTATGCCATCCCGGTCGCCTGGCGGATGGAAGGGCGGCTCGACGAAGGCGTCCTGCGCCGCGCCCTGGAGCGACTGGCCGCGCGGCACGACGCCCTGCGCACCCGTTTCCCGGGCATCGACCGCGCACCCGTCGTCGCGCCCGAACCCCTGGTGGACCTGCGCCGCGTCGACGCCGGCGCATGGAACGACGACCTCGCCTCCGCCGAGATCCGCCGGCCGTTCGACCTGGCCGCCGGGCCCGCCTGGCGGGCCGTCCTGATCAGCCTCCCCGGGCACGACGTCCTGCTGCTGGTGCTGCACCACATCGTCGCCGACGGCTGGTCCCTGGGCGTCATCGCCCGTGAGCTGGGCGACCTGTACGCAGGCGCCACCCCGCCGGCGCCGCCCGTGCGGTACGCCGACTTCGCCCGTTGGCAGCGCGCAGCGCTCACCCCGGACCGGCTGGCCGGCGAACTGGAGTGGTGGCGCACCGCCCTGGACGGGGCTCCCGCCCTGGAGCTCCCCACCGACCGGCCACGGCCGATGGTGCTCGGCACGGAAGGCGCCACCCACCGGTTCGAGCTGCCGCAGGAGGCCCTGCGCTCGCTGACCCGGCGTGCTCGGAGCGACGCCGCCACCCTGCACACCGTGCTCCTGATGGCGTTTCAGGTCCTGCTCGGCCGGTGGAGCGGGCAGAGAGACTTCGTCGTGGGCACACCCGTCGCCGGCCGTACGACCTCCGAGGTGGAGAACGTCGTCGGCTTCTTCGTCAACACCCTTGCGGTGCGGGCCGATCTCACCGGCGACCCCACCTTCGCCGAGCTGCTCGGCCGGGTCAGGGAGGCCACCCTCGGGGGATACGAGCACCAGGACGTGCCGTTCGAACGGGTGGTGGAGGAACTGCGGCCGGAGCGGGACCTCAGCCGCACCCCGGTGTTCCAGACCATGTTCGCGCTGCGGGACACCGCCGCCACAGCCCTGCGAGTGCCCGGGATGCCCGCCGAGGAGATCCCGCTCGGCTGGCGGACCGCGAAGTTCGACCTCACCCTCTTCGTCGACCAGGCCGCCGACGGGTCCTGCACCGGCCTGATCGAGTACGCCACCTGCCTGTTCGACCCGGCGACGGTGGAGCGGATAGCCGACGGGTACCGCCGCCTGCTGCTCACGCTCGCCGAGGACGCCGAGGACGCCGAGGGCCGGCTGGGCGACTGGGACGTCCTGGACGCCGATGCCCGCGCCCGTCTGGTCGAGCTGGGCACCGGTCCCACGCCCGCGATCCCTGCGCGCGCCCTGCACCAGCTCGTCGCCGACCAGGCGGCCGACCGGGGCGACGAGCCGGCCGTCGTGGACGGCGAATCCATCTGGACCTACGCCCAACTGGACGGGCGGGCCAATCGATTGGCCCGGCACCTGCTCGCCCTCGGCGTGGGCCCGGAGACCGTGGTGGCGGTCAGCCTGCCCCGCTGCGCGGACCTCGTCCTCGCCCAGCTCGCGGTGCTGAAGGCAGGCGGCGCCTATGTGCCGCTCGACGCGGACCAGCCCGCCGAGCGCAGCCGGCACATGCTCGACGACACCGCCGCGACGCTGCTCATCACATCCGCCGGCCACCTGTCGGCGGACGGCCTGGGCCTGCGGGTCGTCGATCTTGTCGCGGACGCCGGGGAGATCGACCGGTTGCCGGACACCGCACCCGCAGTGAGCGTCTGCCCGGACAGCCTCGGCTACGTCGTCTACACCTCCGGTTCCACCGGGCGCCCCAAGGGCATCGGCATCACCCACCGCGGGCTGGTCCGTACCGTCCACGAGAGCGACTACCTGACCCTCGGGCCGGACGACCGGGTGGCGTTCGCGGCCAGTCCCGTCTTCGACGCGGCCACCTTCGAGGTGTGGGCCACCCTGGTTGCCGGAGCGACCCTGGTGGTCACCCCGCCGGATGTCGCGCTGTCGCCCGCGGCCCTTGCGGCGCACCTCACCCGGCACCGGGTCACCACCCTGTTCCTCACCACCGCGCTGTTCCACCAGCTCGTCCGGGAGCGGCCCGGCGCTCTCGGCGGACTGCGGCACGTGCTCTTCGGCGGCGAGGCCGCCGACCCGCACACCGTGGAGGCCCTGCTCGCCCACGGCGGGCCCGGCCGACTGCTGCACATGTACGGCCCGGCCGAGTCGACCACCTTCGGCACCTGGCACGAGGTCACGGCACCGGCCGTCGCCACGGCCGTGCCGATCGGGCGCCCCATGAACAACACCACCGCGTACGTGGTCGACGAGCGGCTGCGTCCGGTCCCCGTCGGTGTCGTCGGCGAACTGCTCCTCGGCGGCGCCGGCCTGGCCCGCGGATACCTCGGTGCGGCACACCGCACGGCCGACCGGTTCCTGCCCGACCCGTTCGGCCGGCCCGGCGGCCGGGTCTACCGCACCGGCGACCTGGTGCGGTGGACGGCACAAGGCCGCCTGGAGTTCATCGGCCGCGCCGACGGGCAGGTCAAGGTGCGCGGCTTCCGGGTGGAGCCCGGCGAGATCGAGACCGCGATACGGCGGCACCCGGCCGTGCGGGACACCGTCGTGGTGGCCCGTCCCGACCGCAGCGGCGTCCTCAGCCTCTGCGCGTTCGTCGTGGCCGATCCCGCCGAACTGGGGGATCTGCGCGGGTTCATCGGTGAGAGCCTGCCGGCGTTCCTGGTACCGGCCGCCGTGGTCGTGCTCGACGAACTTCCGCTGACCCGCAACGGCAAGGTGGACCGGGCGGCGCTGCCGGAACCGACGTACGCCCCGACCACCGGCCGGCGGGAGCCGGCGTGCGAGCTGGAACGGCAACTCGCCGAGGCATGGACGGAGGTCCTCGGTATGGCCGAGCCCGGCATGGACGACGACTTCTTCGCCCTCGGAGGGCACTCGCTGCTGGCCATCAAGATGGTCGGCGCGGTCGCCGAGCGCACCGGTCGGGAGATGACCTTCCGCGACCTGTTCACCGCCCGCACCATCGCGGCCCTGGCCCGCCTGCTCACCGACGCCGAACAGGTCGGCGCCCCCATCGTCCGGGGCGAAGGCACCACGGGGCTGCCGGTGTCCTTCGGGCAGGAACGACTGGTGTTCCTGGACTGCCTCGAGGGCGCCGGCCCGGCGTACACGATTCCCGTCGCATGGCGCCTGAGCGGACCGCTGGACCGCGACCGGCTGTCCGCCGCGTTCGACGCCCTGGTCGCACGGCACGAGGTGCTGCGCACCCGGTTCACGCTGGTCGACGGCGTGGCGTTGCAGGACATCGTCCCCGACTGGGCCGGAGTCGACTGGCGCGAGGCCGGTACGGTCGCCGACGCCGTCAGGGCGGTCCGGGACGAGGCGCGGGAGCCGTTCGATCTCACCACCGGGCCGCTGTTCCGGGTCGTGGTGTGGCATGCCGGCGACAACGAGCACGTGCTGCTGATGGCCATGCACCATGCCGTGTCCGACGGCTGGTCCATGGGTCTGCTGATCCGCGAACTGGAGTCCTGCTACGACGGCGCCGAGCCGCCTCCTCCGCCGGTGCGCTACGCCGACTTCGCGGTGTGGCAACGCGACCGGCTCACCGGGGAACGGCTGGCGGGGGAGCTGACGCACTGGCGGCAGCGGCTGTCCGGCCTGCCGACACTCGAGCTGCCCACCGACCGTCCCCGCCCGGTCCGCCGCAACGGGTCCGGCGGCTCGGTGGAGTTCACGGTCGACGCGGAGCTGGTCGCCGGACTGGAACGGCTGAGCCGGGAGCACGGCGCGACACTGTTCATGACCCTGCTCGCCGCCTATCAGGTGCTGTTGGGCCGATGGAGCGGTCAGACCGACTTCGGCGTCGGCACCCCCGTCGCCGGCCGCGGCAGGCTCGAGGTCCGCGATGTCGTCGGGTTCTTCCTCAACACCCTCGTGCTGCGGGCCGACATGAGTGGAGATCCCTCGTTCACCGAGTTGCTCGGCCGGGTCCGCGGCGACGCTCTCAGCGCCTATGAGCACCAGGAGATGCCGTTCGGTCGTCTGGTGGAGGAGCTGCGCCCGGAGCGGGACCTCAGCCGATCCCCGCTGTTCCAGGCCATGTTCAGCTTCAACGACTGGAGGCTGGACACTCTGCGGCTCGGCCAGGCGGCCGGTACGGCGGTCCCCGTCGACCGGGGGGCGGCCAAGCTCGACCTCACCCTGGAACTGGTGCAGCGTCCCGACGGACTGGCCGGCGCCATCGACTACACCACCGACATCTTCGATACCGCCACGATCCGGCGGATGGCCGAGGCGTTCACTCTGCTGCTGCGTGCCGTCGTGGCCGATCCCGCGACACGGACCGGTGATCTGCCGCTCGCCCCGCCGGCCACGGCACCCGCGGCCGTGGCACTGCGTCCCGGCGCGTCCAGGCCGCTGCTGGAACGGATCGCCGACCAGGTCCGGGCCACCCCGGACGCGACGGCGGTGATCTGCGGTGATCGCGAGGTCACGTACGCCGAGTTGGACCGGCGGGCGAACCAGCTCGCTCACCACCTCGTCGGCCGGGGCGTGGGTCCGGAGACCCGGGTAGGACTGCGCCTGCCCCGCGGGATCGACACCGTGGTGGGCGTGCTCGGCATCTGGAAGGCCGGAGGAGCGTTCGTCGGACTCGACCCCGACCTGCCCGCACGCCGCCTCGCGCGGATCGGCGCCGATGCCGGAGCCCGGCTGGTCGTCGACGAGGACATGTTCAACGATCCGGCGCTCGGCCGGTGTCCGGCCACTCCACCGGACCTGATCCGCGACCCGGGCACCCTCGCGTACGTCGTCTACACCTCCGGTTCGACCGGGGCACCGAAGGGTGTCCTGGTCGAGTTCGCCGGCCTCACCGGCCACCTCGACACCGTGCTCGACCACTACGAGCTGGGCCCGGACGATGTCGTCCTCCAGCGTGCCTCTGCGTCCTTCGACGCGTTCCTGCGGGACTGCATCGGCCCGTTGACGGTCGGCGCGACCGTGCTGATGGCCGGGCAGTCCGACCTGTCCACCCTTGTCACCGATCTCACGGGCCGGCCCGCGCCGACGGCTGTCCTCAGCATGGTCCCGTCCCTGCTGCACCAGCTTCTCGACGGCGGCGACGTCAGCGAGGTGAGCCTGCCGAAGCTGCGCCTGCTGGTGCTCAGCGGCGAGCCCTCCACTCCGGCACTGCTGGCCCGCCTGCATGAGGCGCTGCCGGCGCTGCGCAGGGTGGTCAACCAGTACGGCCCGACCGAGTGCACCCTCACCACCACATTCGAGGACCTGGACCCGGCGGTGCGGGAGGCGACGGTGTCCATCGGGCGGCCCATGCCGGCCACCACCGTGCACGTACTCGACGAGGCACTGCGACCCGTGCCGGTCGGGGTGTTCGGGGAATTGCACATCGGTGGCGCCGGAGTGACCCGCGGCTACCGCAACCAGGCCGGCACGACCGCGCGGTCCTTCGTACCCGACCCGTTCGGCCCGCCCGGAGCCCGGATGTACCGCACCGGCGACGCCGCACGCCGACTGGCCGACGGGACACTGGAGTTCCGCGGCCGGCTGGACCGCCAGGTGAAGGTCCGGGGCGTGCGGATCGAACCGGGCGAGGTGGAAGCGTGCCTCGCGCTGCACCCCGCCGTGGGCTCGGCGGCCGTGGTCGCCCGCCCCAACGGCCCGAACGGCTGGAAACTCAGCGGCTATGCACAGCGTTCCCCCGGGGCCCGCCTCTCGGCTGCCGAACTGCGGACGCACCTGGAGTCCCGTCTGCCGTACGCGATGATCCCGACGGAACTGCTGATCCTGGACTGCCTGCCGCTGCTCGCCAACGGCAAGGTCGACCGGCACGCGCTGCCGGAGATCACCGCCACCGCCCCGGAGAGCGGACCGGGGCATGTCGCACCGCGCACCCCCCTCGAGAAGATCATCGCCGAGGTGTGGGCGGAGCTGCTCGACCGGCCCGACGTCGGCGTCGAGGACGACTTCTTCGCCCTGGGCGGCCACTCGCTGACCGCGCTGAGAGTCATCTCCCGTCTTCGGTCCCGGCTCGACACCGCGGTCACCCTCCGTGCCTTCTTCGAGGCCCGGACCATCACCAACCTTGCCCAGAAACTGAAGGAGACGCCGTGAACGGCCTAACCCCCATGCAGCTGGAGCTGCTCCACCAGCGGCTGGCGGGGCGCGCGGAGAACCGCACGGCTCCGGACGGGATCACCCGCTCCACCGGCACCAGCAGCGACCTTCCGGTGTCGTTCGGGCAGGAACGCCTGGTCTTCCTCGACCGCCTGGAAGGGCCCGGCCCTGCGTACACGATTCCGGTGGCCTGGCGTCTGACCGGACCGCTGGACCGCGGCCGGCTCTCCGCAGCGTTCGACGCCCTGGTGGCGCGGCACGAGACCCTGCGGACCCGGTTCACCGTGGTCGACGGCGTGGTGAGCCAGGATGTCGACCCGGGGTGGAGCGGCGTGGACTGGCGCGAAGCCGGCACCGTCGACGAGGTCGTCCAGGCGGCCGGCGCAGTGGCGCGCGAGCCGTTCGACCTGGCGGCCGGCCCGGTGCTCCGGGTGACGGTGTGGCGCCTCGGCGCCACCGATCATGTGGTCCTCCTGACGATGCATCACATCGTCGCGGACGGCTGGTCGATGGGTGTGCTGGTGCGCGATCTGGAGACCCTGTACGGCGGCGGAACCCTGCCTGAACTGCCTGTCAGGTATGCCGACTTCGCCGCCTGGCAGCGCCGTGAGCTCGCCGGGGACCGGGCGGCCGGGGAGCTGGGCTACTGGCGGAACCGGCTGGCGGGGCTGCCGCCGCTGGAGCTGCCCACCGACCGTGTCCGCCCCGGCAAGCGCGACACCACCGGCGCCGTCTGCGAGTTCGCACTGGAGCCCGAGACGGTCTCCGGCCTGGAGCGGCTCGGGCGCGAGCACAACGCGACGCTGTACATGACGCTCCTGGCCGCGTTCGAGGTGCTGCTGGGCCGCTGGAGCGGGCAGACCGACTTCGGGGTGGGCACCCCGGTGGCCGGACGGAACCGGCCCGAGGTCGAGAACCTGATCGGCTTCTTCGTCAACACCGTGGTCATGCGGGCCGACCTGGCCGAGAACCCGACCTTCGCCGATCTGCTCGCCCGGGTCCGCGACGACGCCCTCGGCGCGTACGAGCATCAGGACGTCCCGTTCGAGCGGGTCGTCGACGAGGTCAGCCCCGGCCGGGACCTCCATCGCACGCCGCTGTTCCAGGCCATGTTCAGTCTGGACGACGACACCGATGACCGGCCGGTCCACCTCGGCGAGGCCACCGGCGGCCGGTTCGAACTCGACGTGGAAGCCGTCAAGTTCGACCTGATCCTGCAGACCGCCCGGCGCCCCGACGGGCTGGCCGCGGCGTTCTTCCACCGCTCCGATCTCTGGCGCCCGGAGACCGTGCGCCGCTGGGCGGACCAGTACACGCGCCTCCTCCAGCTGGTCCTCGCCCATCCGGACACGCCACTGTCCGACCTGGAGCTGCTGCCGGAGACCGAGCGCCGGCAACTCGCCGCATGGGCCGCCCCGCTGCGTTCGTACGACTGCGAGGACCGGCTCCACGAACGGTTCGAGCGGCACGCCGCCGTCCGGCCGGACGCCGTCGCGGTGGTCGCGGGGGAGGAGCGGCTCGACTACGCCGGCCTGAACCGGCGGGCCAACCAGCTCGCCCACCGGCTGCGCGCCGGCGGGGTGGGCCCCGAGTCGGTGGTCGGGCTCTGCGTCAACCGCGACCTCGACCTGGCCGTCGGCATCCTCGGCATCCTCAAGGCCGGAGGCGCGTATCTGCCGCTGGACCCGGAACACCCGCGGGACAGGCTGGAGTTCATGGTCGCCGACGCGGGCCCCCGGCTCGCCGTCGTCTCCCCGGGTCTTGCCGAACAGGTGCCCGTGAACGTCGGTCAACTGAGGCTGGACGACCCGGCGTTGGACAGGGAACCGGTGGAGGACCTCCCGTCCGCCGGCAGCGCCGACTCACTCGCGTACATCATCTACACCTCCGGATCCACCGGCCGGCCCAAGGGCGTCTGCATCCCGCACCGGCAGGTGGTCCGCCTCCTCGACTCCTGCGAGGACGCCCTCGATCTGCCGGAGGCGGGTGTGTGGAGTCTGTTCCACTCGTACGCCTTCGACTTCTCCGTCTGGGAGCTGTGGGGAGCCCTGACCCGGGGCGGCAGCGTCGTCCTGGTCGACAAGGCCACCGCCCGCGACCCGGAGAGGTTCGCCGCGCTGCTCGGTGCCGAGAGGGTGTCGGTGCTCAGCCAGACGCCCGGCGCGTTCCGCAACCTGCGCGCGGCGCTCGGCGAACGGCGGCTCGCCGACCTGGGTGTGCGGACCGTGGTGCTCGGTGGGGAGAAGCTCGACCTGCCCGAACTCGACGGCTGGCTCGACGGACCCGGCGCCGGTGTGCGGCTGGTCAACATGTACGGCATCACCGAAACCACGGTGCACGTCACCCATCACACCGTGACCGCCGCCGACCTCACCGGCGAGTCCGTCTCGCCGATCGGCCGGGCGCTCGGAGACCTGACGATCCACGTTCTGGACCGTCACCTGCGGCCCGTCCCGGCCGGCGTCGTCGGCGAGATGTACGTCGGCGGCGCCGGGGCGGCCCGCGGCTACCTCGGCCGGCCCGGTCTGACAGCCGACCGGCTGATTCCCGACCCGTTCGGCGACCGGCCGGGTGCCCGGCTCTACCGCACCGGAGACCGGGCCCGGCATCTGGCCGACGGTCGTCTGGAGTACCGGGGCCGCGCCGACGACCAGGTGAAGATCCGCGGACACCGGATCGAGCTGGGCGAGGTGGAGGCGGCGCTGCTGCGCCACCCCGCTGTCGACCAGGCCGCCGTGGTGGCCCACGGTTCCCGCACCGGCGAGTACCGGCTCCACGCGTACCTGGTCGTCGACGGTGAGCCGGCCCGCGACGACCTGCGCCAGTGGCTGCTCGGCCAACTCCCGGAGCCGATGGTGCCGGCCTCGTTCACCGTGCTGCCGGCCCTGCCGCTGACCGCCAACGGCAAGGTCGACCGCAAGGGGCTGCCGGCTGTCGACGGCGCCACCCTGACCTCCGCCGGACGCCACGTCCCGCCGGCGACCCCCACCGAGCGTGCGCTGGCGGAGGTGTGGTGCGACACGCTCGGCGTCCAGAGACCCGGCGTCACCGACCGGTTCTTCGACCTCGGCGGTGACTCCATCCTGGCCCTGCGCGTGGTGGGGCTGGCCGAGCGGCGCGGGCTGACCGTGGCGCTGCGCGACGTCTTCGCCCACCAGGCGCTCGGTGAGCTGGCCCGGGCGGTGGACCTGGCCGCCGATCAGAGGGGCACCCCGGGGCACGCCGTGCCCGTGGAGCGGTTCGCCATGGTCGCGCCGGGTGACCGGGACCGGCTGCCCGCCGGGCTGGAGGACGCCTACCCGCTGACCCGGATGCAACAGGGCATGCTCTACGAGCTGCTGGCCGACGCCGGCAAGGGCGCGTACCACAACGTGACCAGCTTCCGGGTCCAGGAACCGGCCGGGTTCGACGCCGAGGTGATGCAGCGTGCCGCCGACGCGGTGGTCCGCCGGTACGAGATCCTGCGCACCGGTTTCGACTGGAGCAGCTACGACGAGCCCCTGCAACTGGTGCACCCGGACGCCGATCTCCCGGTCGGTGTGGACGACCTGCGAGGGCTGGACGATTCCACCCAGGCCGACCGGGTCCGGGGATATCTGAACGCGGAGGCCGGGCGCTGGTTCGAGCTGTCCGTCCCCCCGCTGATCAGGCTGCATGTGCATGTGCTCAACGACGCCGAGTACCGGCTCACCATCACCGACTGCCACGCCGTCCTGGACGGCTGGAGCCTCACCTCCCTCATCGCCGAACTGATCGACCGGCACCGACGCGAGCGCACCGGCGCGGCCGCAGCGCCCGCCGGTCCACCGGTGCCCCGGTTCGCCGAGTACGTGGTACTCGAACGGGAAGCCGTCGCCGACCCGGCCGCGCACGCCTTCTGGGACGCCATGGTGGAGTCGTTCCCGCCGGTACGGCTCCCGCGCTCGGCCGGCGGGGACCAGGCGGACAAGTCCACCTGCGAGGCGCTGAGAAGCTACGGCCATCTCCACGCGGGCATCGACGCTCTCGCCGCCCGGGCCGGGGTGCCCCGCAAGACGGTGCTGTTCACCGCCTACTACCACCTGATGGGGCAGCTCGCCGACGGCGACTCCTACTCGACCGGAATCGCCACCAACGGGCGTCCGGAGCGGGCCGGGTCGGAGGGGATGCGCGGTGTCTTCCTCAACGTGGTGCCGTTCGGCGTGCGTTCCACCGCGACCAGCTGGGTGGACCTGCTGCGAGACGTCTTCACCGCGGAACAGGAGGTCATCCCGCACCGCCGCTTCCCGCTGGCCGAGATGCAGCGCGGCCAGTGGGCCGGTGAGGTGCTCGTCGACACCGCCTTCAACTATGTGCATTTCCACGGCCTGGGCAGCGAGCACAAGCAGGAGATCGAGGAGATCGCCCGCACCAACTTCGGACTCATGGTGACCACCGGCCCCGGGGGCGTGTCGTTCGAGTCCGACGCCGGCCGCATGTCGCAGAGCGAGGTCGAACGTCTCGCCGACGCGTACTGCGCGCTGCTCACCGCGATGGTCGACGACCCGGAGGGCGTCCCCGGCATCCCGGTCGAGGCACTCCGGTCGGGGGAGAGCGCCGACCAGGTCCGTGACGAGCGCAGCGTGGTGGCCGTCTTCGAGGCCCAGGTGGCCGCTCACCCGGACGGGGTGGCGGTTGCCACCGCTGAGGGCGAGTTGACGTACGCGCAGCTCAATGCGCAGGTCAACCGCGTCGCCCACCATCTGCGCAGACACGGCGCCGGACCCGAGGCGGTCGTCGGGCTGTGCGCCGAGCGCTCCGTCGAGCTCGTCGTGGGCATGCTCGGCATCCTCAAGGCCGGGGCGGCCTACCTGCCCATGGACCCGCGCGACCCGGGCCGCCGCCTGGACCGGCTCATCCGCGACACCGGTGCGGACCTGGTGCTCGCCCAGCCCACATGGCGTCACGTCGTGCCCGAGCGGGCCGGCACCGTCATCACCCTCGCCGGGACGAGCTTCGACGGCGAGCCGACGACCGACCCGGACCGCGGACCGGACACCGACAACCTGGCCTGTGTGCTCTACACCTCGGGCTCCACGGGTCTGCCCAAGGGGATAGCCCTGCCGCAACGGGCCATCGTGGACACCCTGGTGGAGCAGCGGGACATCGCCCTCGACGCTGCCGACACGGTCCTGCACCTGAGCAGCTTCAACTGGGACGCGGCCATCTTCGAGATCTTCGGGCCACTGCTGACCGGCGGCACCTGCGCCGTCTACCCGGCGGAGCCCATCACGCCGGCCGGCATCGTCGCCGCGATCCGCCGGCACGGCGTCACCACGGCATTCCTCACCACCACACTGTTCAACCTCGTGGTGGAGGAGGGACTGGAGGACCTGGGAGGACTGCGCCAGATCTTCTTCGGGGGCGAGGCGGCGTCCCCGACACACGTTCGCGAACTGCGGACCCGCTGGTCGGACATGCGCATCGCCAACGGCTACGGCCCGGTGGAATGCACCTTCGTCGCCACCACCCACCCGGTGCGCACCGTCCCCGCGGACGCGGTCAGCGTCCCGATCGGCCGCCCGCTGGACCGCACCACGGTCCTGGTACTCGACGACGAGCTCCACCCCGCCCCGGCCGGTGTCGCCGGGGAACTCTGCATCGGCGGTGACTCCCTCGCCCGCGGCTACGCCGGGCAGGCCGGACTGACCGCGGACCGCTTCGTTCCCGACCCCCGCGGCGGCGGCCGGCGGCTCTACCGCACCGGCGACCGGGGACGTTGGCGGGCGGACGGCACCCTGGAGTTCGGCGGACGCCTCGACGGCCAGGTGAAGATCCGGGGCCGCCGGATCGAGCTCGGGGAGATCGAGGCGGTGCTGTCGTCGCGGCCGGACGTGGCGGTCGCGGCCGCGGTCGCCCGCACCGACGAGCCCGGCGACGCCCGGCTCGTGGCCTACCTGGTTCCTGCGGCCGGCGTCGCCGCGCCCACCGCGGACGAGCTGCGCCGCTGGCTGCGCGACCGTCTCCCGGCCTACCTGGTGCCGACGGCGTTCGTGCCGATGCCCGCACTGCCGGTGACAGCCAACGGCAAGCTCGACCGGGCGGCCCTGCCGGCACCGACCGGGCCCGCCGTCACGGACCGCCCGTACGTGGCGCCGCGCACCGACACCGAGGAGAGGCTGGCCAAGCTCTGGGCCGAGACGCTGCGGCAGAACCGGGTCGGCGTGCACGACGACTTCTTCGAACTCGGCGGCAGCTCGCTCGCCGTCGTCAGGGTCGCCGCCCGCGCCTGCGACCTCGGGCTGCCGGTCGGTGTGGCCGACCTCCTGGAGCACCCCACCGTGGCGTCGCTCGCCGCCGCCATCGCCACACGGGAACCAGCCGGCGAAGGAACCGCGCTGCGCCGGGAAGGCGATGTGCTGGTCGTGCTGCGCGAGGGCACGCAGCGTCCGCTGTTCTGCGTGCACCCGAGCGGCGGCAGCGTCGCCTGGTACCTCCCGCTGGCCAAGGCACTCCCGCCCGGGCGGCCGGTGATCGGGCTGCAGGCCCGGGGCATCGACGGCGGCGTCGACGCCCACACGATGCAGGGCCTTGCCGAGGACTATGTGCGGCGGCTGCGAGCCCATCAACCGGAGGGGCCGTACGCCCTGTTCGGCTGGTCCATGGGCGGCAACATCGCCCAGGAGATGGCGATTCAGCTCACCGCGCAGGGCGAGCAGGTCGACACCCTGCTGCTGCTGGAGCCGGCCGTGCCGGACGAGGCCGGGATGTTCGCCGTCACCGAGGCGCTCGAGCTGCTCGACCGGGCGGTCGCCATGCGCGAGGCGATCCGTGAACTCTCCCCGGGCACCCCGGCCCGACTGAGCCAGGAGCGGGAGCTGGTGACCACGCTGCTCGCCGCCGGCGTCAACAGTGCGGAGGCCGATCTGGGCGCCGACTGGCCGGTGGCGATGTGGACCGCGCTGCTGCGCGCCGCCTCCACCTACCGCCCCGATCCGTACTACGGGCCGGTGCACCTGCTGGTCACCGCCGAGGCGGCGGACGCCGGGCCCGGACGCCCGTCCGTGGTCGCGGGCGAGAGCTACCCGGCCTACGAGCGGCGGTGCCGCGAGCTGTTCCCGGAGGGCCTCACCCTCCACCACCTGCCCGGCACCCACCGGAGCATGGTCGCCGATCCCGAGGTCGCGGCCGTTGCCGCCCTCGCCGCCGAGTTGATGGAGCGCACGGCATGACCACGACCGGTCAGATCACCGACCGTTACCTGCTGGACGACGAGATCGTCGCCGACCCGTTCCCCTACCTCGCGCACCTGCGCACCACCGCACCCGTGCACTGGAGCCCGGTCCACCGGGCCTGGCTGGTGACCGGATACGACGAGGCGACCGCCTGCTTCAGCGACCCCGCGGTATCGGCCGACCGGATATCCCCGATGTTGGCGCAGACACCGCTGCACCTGCTCAGCCCGGATGCGTCCCGCGCTTTCGGGATCATGGCCGGCTGGATGGTCTTCGTCGACCCGCCCGAGCACCGCCGGCTGCGCAGCGTCTTCCGCGGCGCGTTCGGTCCCCGGCAGATCCGACGCAACCGGCCGATGGTGCAGGAGGCGGTGGCCCGGCTGACGGCACGGGCCCGTGAGGGCCGCGACGTCACCGATCTGGTGGCCGACTTCGCGCGGCCTCTGCCGGCCACCGTGGCGGCGGCCTGGATGGGGGTACCGGAGCAGGACACCGAACGGTTCCAGCGCTGGGCGATCCAGGTCGGTGACCTGGCCCTCGGCTCAGTGCAGTCGGCGGAGGAGCACGAGAGTTCCCAACAGGCCCTGCTGGATCTCTTCGACTATCTCCGGCGGCTGGTCCGTCGGCGGCGGGACGACCCGCAGGCCGACCTGATCAGCGCGGCGCTGGAGAGCGGTCTGGTCGGTGACTCCGTCAGTGAGGACGAGTTCGTCGCCATGCTCACCCATGTCGCGTTCGCCGGCGGGGAGACCACCAGCAATCTGATCGCCGTCGGGGTGTGGAACCTGCTGCGCCGGCACGACCAGCTCGATCTGCTGCGCGCCGAGCCCGAGTTGGCGGCCGGCGCCGTGGAGGAGCTGCTGCGTTTCGACGGGCCGTCGAAGATGTCCGTCCGGCAGGTGAAGACCGATCTCTCGTTGGGCGAACGGCTGTTGCGGGCGGGAGACCGGCTCTACCTGGTCACCGCGGCGGCCAACCGGGACCCGTCCCGGTTCGACCGCCCCGATGAACTGGACCTGCGACGGCACCCGAATCCGCACCTCGGATTCGGGCAGGGAGCGCACTTCTGCCTGGGAGCACCGCTGGCCCGGCTGGTGGCCGGGGCCGCGCTCACCGACCTCCTGGCCGCCGCGCCGGACCTGGCGCTCACCGCCGCCCCGGCGAACTGGCAGTCGTCGCTCCTCAACCGGAGCCTCCAGTCGCTGCCGGTACGGCTCCAGTAGCGGCTGCTGCCACCCCCGTACGGGACCGGCCCTCCGGCCGGGCCCCTCCATCCGTCACCGGACATCAGCCGGGACAACCAACCCACCAGCACGAACGAGGAGAACCGACATGTCCGTCGACGAGGACAACCGCAGCTACCGGGTCGTGGTGAACCACGAGGAGCAGTACTCGATCTGGTTCGCCGGGCGCGAGCTGCCGGCCGGCTGGACGGCCACCGGATTCGAGGGGTCCAAGAGCGAGTGCCTGACCCACATCGACGAGGTGTGGACGGACATGCGGCCGCTCAGCCTGCGCCTGCGGATGGCCGCATCCGAGCAGTGACTCGACGGCATCGCGGCGGGTGGCCGGTGCTCGGCCTGGCCACCCGCCGCGATCCACCGGCCGGCGGTGCCGGCAACCCGGCATCCCAGCGCCGAAAGCAACCATGAGAAGAACAGCACACAGAGTGAGGCAGCGGGTAATGAGGGTCTTTTCCCATGGGCGTCTGGAGCGACTCGCCCGCGATCGAGGCATGCCCGAGGAGTATCTGCACGATCTGCGGGTGGTCTCGTCGGTGTTGCCGTTCAAGGTCAACGAGTACGTCGTGGACGAGCTCATCGACTGGTCCGCTGCTCCGGACGACCCGATCTTCCGGCTCACCTTCCCGCACCGGGACATGCTGCCGCCGGACATCTTCGACAGCATGTCGGCGCTGCACCTGGCCGCCGCCTCTCCCGACGTGATCCGCAAGGCCGCCCGGGAGGTCCATGGCAGGCTCAACCCCAACCCGGGCGCCCAACTGGACACGAACGTACCGACACACGGCGGCGAGCCACTCGGGGGCGTCCAGCACAAGTACGCGGAGACGGTCCTGGTCTTCCCCTCACAGGGGCAGACCTGCCACTCCTACTGCGGCTACTGCTTCCGCTGGCCCCAGTTCGTGGGCAACGCCGACATCCGGCAGGCCGCATCGGACATCGACCGGGTCGTGTCGTACCTGGCCGCCACCCCGTCGGTCACCGACGTCCTCTTCACCGGCGGCGACCCCATGATCATGAGTTCCACGGTGCTGGAACGGTGGATCGAGCCGCTGCTCGCCCCGGCCCTGGAGCGGATTCGTACGATCCGCTTCGGCACCAAGGCCCTCTCCTACTGGCCGGCCCGCTTCACCACGGACCGTGACGCCGACGATGTGCTGCGGCTGTTCGACCGTGCGGTGGCCCGCGGCCGGCACGTAGCCGTGATGGCCCACTTCTCCCACCCGCGCGAGCTGGAGAGCCCTGTGGTGCGGGAAGCGATCCGCCGCATACGCGCCACCGGTGCCGTGATCCGGGCCCAGGCACCGCTCATCGCCCACGTCAACGACCGGCCCGAGGACTGGGCCACGCTCTGGCAGAAGCTGGTCGAACTCGGGGTGGTGCCCTACTACATGTTCGTCGAACGCGACACGGGCGCCCGCAGCTACTTCGGTCTGCCCCTGACCCGGGCGGTGCAGATCTACACGGACGCCATCCGGAGCGTGTCCGGTCTGGCCCGTACCGCCCGGGGACCCGTGATGTCCGCCGCCCCCGGCAAGGTACTCATCGACGGCGTCGCCGACATCGGCGGTACCGAGGTGTTCAGCCTGCGGATGCTGCAGGCCCGCGATGCCCGCCTGGTGGGCCGGCAGTTCCTGGCCCACCACGACCCGGCCGCCGAATGGCTCGACGACCTGCGGCCCGCGCTCGGCTCGTGGTGGCCGCAATGAGGCGCGCCGCCGTCCCTTCCCGGTGGCGCCGGACCCGGCCGGAGCCCCAACCCCCGCACGACCTGGAGGACATGATGGCGCCGACCGGCACCAACGCCGCCCGCACGGAGAGCGGGAGACCACCGAGCCTGTGGCGCAACCGTGAGTTCAATCTGCTCTGGGCCGGCCAGTGCCTCTCCGACCTGGGCAGCGCCATGGCCAATCTGGCCCTGCCGCTGCTCGTACTCCACTTGACCGGATCCCCGGCACAAGCCGGTCTCGTCGGCACCACCGGCCTGCTGGTCACCCTGGTCTGCCGCCTCCCCGCCGGGGTCCTCGCCGACCGCCTCGACCGGCGCCGGCTGATGATCGTCTGCGATGTGCTGCGCATCGCCGCGTACACGGTGCTCGGATGCGCGGTCGTGGCAGGGGCGGCGAGTCTCGTGATGGTGCTGGTCGTCGTGATCGCCGGAGCCGCGGCCAACGCCCTGTTCAGCACCGCCGAGCATGCCGCGATACGCAACCTGGTCCACTCGGACCAGCTCTCCACCGCGGTCGCCCGCAACGAGGCGCGGTCCTACGGCACTTCGCTGGCCGGACCGCCGATCGGGGGACTGCTGTTCGGACTGGGCAGGTCGCTGCCGTTCCTCGGCAACGCCCTCAGCCACCTCCTGTCCCTGGTGGCCGTCCTGCTCATCCGCCGGCCACTGCAGCAACCCCGTCAGGAGCCCACCACGTCGGGCGGCGCGGCGGGGCTCGAGGGCCTGCGGTTCGTGCTGGGCAACCCGTTCCTGCGCGCCCTGCTGATGATCGCGGCCCCGCTCAACATGGCCTTCACCGGCATGATCTTCGCGATCGTCGTCTCCTTGCAGCGTTCCGGTACCTCCTCGTTCCTGGTGGGTCTGGCGAGCATGATCTTCGGCCTGGGAGGGTTCCTCGGCGCCTTCGCCGCCCCGGTCATCCAGAAGTGGCTGCGTCTGCCGCGCCTCATCCTGGTGCTGGCGTGGGCCACCGCCGCACTGATAGCGGTCAGCGCCCTGTTCTCCACCAGCGTGCTTGCGGCGGTGCCGCTGGCCGCGGCGGTCTTCCTCGGACCCACCTGCAACGCCGCCCTCTTCGGATACCAGGCGGCCGTCACCCCGGACCACCTCCAGGGCCGAGTGGTCAGCGTGATCTTCCTGGCCGCCACCTCGGCGGCAGCCCTCGCACCCGGGCTGGCGGGCCTGCTCCTTGCGCACGTCTCCAGCGGGGCGTCGATGCTCGTCTTCTCCCTGCTCGTGGCCGTCGCCGCGGTCACTGCCACCTTCAGCAGCGGGATCAGGTCGATGTCCACCACACCGTGACCCGCGGTCCCGCAGCACCACCCGGTCTTCGCCGAATCCCGGCGCCCCTCCTGCGTACTGCGGAGGCCCGCCGTACGAAACGACCCTGCACCGCTCCTGGCCGCCGCGCCCACGGCGGTCCGACCTCCTGCATTCCGAATGGAGCCCCATGAACGCCGTCACGCCCGACCCCGCCGCCGAAGGCGGTACCACCGGCCGGACCGCGACACCGCGCCACTACCTGATGTGCGCTCCGACCCACTTCACCGTCAGCTATGCGATCAACCCCTGGATGGACCCCTCGAAGCCGGTCGACACCGCGCTCGCGCTCGTCCAGTGGGAACGGCTGCGCGCTCTCTACGAGAGCCTGGGCCACCGCGTGCACCTCGTCGAGCCCGTTGCCGGCCTGCCCGACATGGTCTACGCGGCCAACGGCGCCACCGTCATCGACGGCAAGGTACTCGGCGCGCGGTTCCGCAACGCCGAGCGAGCGGCGGAGGGTTCGGCGTACCTGGACTGGTTTCGGGCCGCCGGCTACACCGCGGTGCACGACCCCGAGCAGGTGAACGAGGGGGAGGGCGACTTCCTCCTCACCGACAGCTTCATCCTCGCCGGACAGGGCTTCCGTACCAGCCCCGAGGCCCATACGGAGGCCCAGAAGTTCTTCGGCAGACCGGTCATCGGCCTCGAACTCGTCGACCCCGCCTACTACCACCTGGACACTGCTCTGTCCGTGCTCGACGGCGACGAGATCATGTATTACCCGGAGGCGTTCTCGGCGGACAGCAGGGCCGAGCTGAAGCGCCTCTTCCCCGACGCGATCCTGGCCACGGCCGAGGACGCCTCGGTGCTGGGCCTCAACGCGGTCAGCGACGGACGGCATGTGGTCCTGCCGCAGGCCGCGACCCACCTGGCCGAGCGGCTGTCGGCCCGCGGCTTCGAGCCCCTGGGAGTGGATCTGTCCGAACTGCTCAAGGGCGGCGGAAGCGTCAAGTGCTGCACCCTGACGCTGCGGGGCTGACCCGGGGAGACGGCGGCGTGCGGCCCGGGCTCCGCGGCGGCCCCCCGCCGCGGTCCCGGGCCGGGTACGTCCTCGTCATTCGCAGGAGAGGTGAGGGGAATCCATGGACGACCCGGAGCCACCGGGAGAGACATCGACCTCGGCGAGGGCTGCCAGCGCGACGCGCAGTTGGGTACGCGAATCGATCCCGAGCTTCGTGTACGCGTGCAGCAGATGGTTGTCGACCGTCCGGATCGAGACCATCAGCCGGCTCGCGATCTCCTGACTGGCGAGGCCCTCCGCCGCCAGCGAGGCGATCTCGGACTCCCGGCGCGTCAACGGGCGGACCACGCCGACGCCCAGCGCCGGGGTCCGTGCACCGCCGCACCGAGCGAGCGACTGCCCGGCCAGGATCGCCGCCGCCGCGGCCGAGCGAGTGTCTCCCTCCCGTTCAGCGGCTCGCGACGCCTCGCGCGCGGTCTCGGCGGCCAGCAGGTCCGCGCCGGCCGACCGGCAGAGCTCCGCCGCGTCGCGCAACGACTGCGCCGAACCCACCACATGGGCCGCGGCGGCGGCCGCCCGCGCTCGCGCCAGGGCGCTGTCGCTGGTCCGGCCCAGTTCGCTCAGGCGCTCGTGGACCCCGGCTGCTCCACCCAGCCGGGCGACATCGCTGAGCAGCCAGCCTTCGTAGGCGTACATGCCCACTTCACCGGCCCGCCTCGCCGCGTCCGTCAGCAGCCTCCTGGCGCGTGCGAGGTCCCCGGCCGCCGCCGCGCCCCAGGCAGCGGCCAGCTCTATGGAGAATTGCGCCGACTGCTGCTGGTCCGCCGGTGCCCGGCCGATGGTGTCGAACATCGCCCGCGCGTCCGCGGCCGACCCCGACTGCGCGTGCACCACGGCCATTCCGGCACAACTGATCACCAGCGGTCGGGGGTAGTTGTTCGCCCTGGCGAGCGAAATGGCCTCGCCGTACCAGTCGCGAGCCCTTTCCAGCCGCCCGGCCATCAGCTCGCACCGCCCCAGGTGGGCAGCGATCCAGGCCTGGAGATACACCGCCTGGGCTCCCACCGCGCCGGTGTAGGCCTCTTCGCCCACAGCCCGTGCCTCGTCCGGGCGGCCCGCTTCGGTGAGCGCGACCACGCGGTAGATGGCGGGGCCGCTGCAGTGCGCGGACGGATCGGACCGTCCGCCCTCACCCGCGGCGTCCGTCATCTCCTCGTGGACCCGCCTGCTCAGCTCCACTGCTTCGCGGGTCCGCCCCAGATACGCGAGGGCGAGGGACTTCTGCAACTGGCCCCACATCCGCAGCCGTGGGACCTGTACTTGTTCGGCGTCATCGAGCAGCGGCAGTACTCGGCGTATGTCGCCGCAGTACATGAGATAGCCGGCCTCGTTGATCCGCAGGACCCGGCGAGCGCCCGGGCCGAGTCCGGCACCGGCGGACGTGTTCACCTCGAGAGTGCGCCGTGCGTCGCCGAAGCCCCAGAAGAGGTTCTGGGTGCGTTCCATGACCGCGGTCAGGAACTCCGTGTCCCCGACCGCCTTTTCCTGCGCCCTGGCAAGACAGTGCTCGGCCCGCTCCCAGTCACCGGTGTGGTGGTAGGCCTCCCCTCGCATGAGCCATACGCTGAACGGAGCCGACGCGCCGTCGGACTCCGCGACCTGGGACGGGCCCGAGAGAAGCTCGAGCACGGTGGGGAAGTCGCGTACGTGGCGAGCCATGGCAGCGGCGGACATCAGCAACTCGGGGTCGACCGGGAGACCCGCGGCCAACTGCCAGGACGCCAGCCTCAACGCGTCCTCGCGGCGGCGTACTCCGTGGGATCGCAGGGTCTCCACCTGCGCGGTGTAGATGGCCCGGCGCCGCCCCGGTGGGATGCGCCGGCGCAGCACATCGCCGTACAACGGGTGAACCAGCGTGCAGTACGTCCGCCTGCCTGTCGCATGGATCTGGATCAGCCCATGCCTCTCCAGCCATTCGACGTCACCGGGATCGGTGCCCACCGAACGCAGTGAGGCCAGGGGGACCGGCTCGCAGAGCGCCACCAGCTCCATGATCTCCTCGCGAGGACTGGACAGCCCTTCCAGGCGCCGACGGATGATCGACGACAGGCGCTTCGTCCCGCCGGGCCGGCCGTTGAGATGCCACAGGCCGTCGCCGAGTGCCAGGGTGCCGTCGCCGACAGCTCCGCTGACCAGCTCGTAGAGAAAGAGTGCGTTCCCCCGGGACGAGCTCACCAGGGTCTCGAGAGCGGCGTGCTCGATCGGGTGCCTGAGGCAGCGGCGCAGGAGGTTCCGGACCTGTACGCGGGTGAAGGGGTGCACGGCGATACGGCGGGTGGAGTCGCTGCGGTCGATCGATTCGACCGCGTCGGACGGCGGTGCGCCGTCGCGGACCGTGGCGATCAAAAAGACTGCCCGGGCCCACAGCAGATGGCCGAGCAGGACGGCCGATGCGCTGTCGAGCAGATGCAGGTCGTCGACAAGGAGCACGGCCCGCCGGGCGGCTCTCTGCGAGCCGTCGTTGCGCCCCGGGTGCAGTCCGAAGGTCCGGGCCGCGGCGTGGAACGCGGTGACGGCGTCGTCCGAGACGGCGTCGGAAGGCAGCAGGTGTGCCAGCGCCCCGAGCGGCAAGGTGGCCGCCGAGGCGGTGGCGACGGCCCGCTCGACCCGGTGGCCGTTTTGCGCGGCCAGAGTCAGACACTCCTCGGCGATGCGGCTCTTTCCCACTCCTGCCTCGCCGTGAATGAGCACAGCGGTGGTGGCAGGACTCTCCAGACAGGCGGCGAAGGCGTCGAGTTCGGCCTGGCGGGCGGTGAAGGGCCACCGCCGGCGCACGGGCGATGCCGGTTCCGAGGAGGGGCCGGACGGGAAATCCGGCCGCCCGAGGGGAAGGGCAGAGAACCGGTTGGACTTCACGCACTACTCCCTATCGTCCGGACACACGGTCCGGAGTAACTGACGATGCGGCCGGGAGACCACTGCCAGCATGGACGTTCGATCGCCCACCGCGCATGAGTCGTGCCTACTCATACCCTCGTCCGGTGGGCGGCCGACGCCGCTCGGCAGGCTGCCTCCTCCGGTCCCGCGGACCGTCCATGCGCTTCTCGTGGGGCACGGGTTCGGGGCACAGTGCCTGACCGAGCACCCGGCGATCGCGAACGCCGACCTTCGCGTAGACACGGTGCAGGTGATTTCCCACCGTGCGCACCGACAGGGCGAGTTGGTCCGCGATCTGGGCGTTGCCCAGGCCCCCCGCCGCCAGCAGCGCGATCTCCATCTCCCGGTCGGTCAGATTGTCCCGGACACCCTGCGGTGCCAGCCCAGGTGTACGGGCCCCGCACAGGGGCGCGAGCCGCTCCGCCCGTGCTCGGCAGGAGGCCGCCGTTCGCTGTGATCCGTTGCGGCTGTGGGCCCCGGCTGCTGCCGTCCATGTCTCGGCAGCCATCAGCCGCGCGCCCATGACGTCCGCCTCTTCGGCACACCGCTCCAGCTCGGCGCCGGCGTGCGCGGCCAGCGCCCCGGCCGTACGGGCCCGGAGGGCGATCAGGGGGTTCGGGCAGCGGATCGCGAGTTCGGTCAGCTGCGGGTGGACGCCGTGGGCGTCACCCAAGCGGGCGACGTCGTAGAGGAGATGGGACGCGAGGGCCACCAGCCCGGTCCGAAGTGCTGTCCGCGCACCGTCGCTCAGCAGGGCGCGCGCATCGCCGTAGCGTCCCAGGGCAGCGGCCCGCCAGCCTTCGACGAGCCGGCATTCGGGACGTCGGTCGTGGTCGGGGAGCATCCGGTCGGCCTCGGCCCAGGCGTCGTCCGAAGCCGCCCGGTCACCGGTCACAGCGCAGACGAGAGCCCGCCCTGCCTGCCCCCACCAGAGACCGGACAGGAAGCCCTGATCCCGTGAGGTGGAGACGACCGAGGCGAACCAGTACCGGGCCCTGGCCATGTCGCCCTGGAGGTAGGCGATCCAGGCGAGGTCCGTGGCGGCACGGATCTGGGCGGTCCCCGCCCGCGTGTCCACCGCATGGTCGTATGCACGGTGGGCCAGGTCCTCCGCCTCGCCGAGCCGCCCGGCCTCCGCGAGCGTCCGGGCCCGGGCGCTGCGCAACATGGCGGGGTGTGCCACGCTGGCCGCGCGGGCGCACTCGGGCCGTTCGGCGTGCTGATCGGCGGCGGCCAGGGCATCGTCCGGGTGCCCGGACTCGGACAGGCAGTAGACGCTCGGAACGGCGGCCATCAGCGCGGTCCGCCGACTCCCGTCCGCCGCCGCCTCCTTGAGGAGAGCGCGCGCCTTGCCGATGTCACCGACAAGGGTCCACAGGGCTGCTTCGTTGGCCTTGAGCACGGCGGCGCTGTCGCCGTGGGGCGTACCACCGAGTTCCAGCTGGTTGATGGCGAACGCCTCGCCGATCCGCAGGAGGCCCTGGGCCAGATTCTGGGTGCGCAGCACCACGCCGAGCAGTCGCTCGTCGGGTGTGGTGGCCAGCTCCAGCGCGCGCGCCAACGCGTCCTCCGCCTGCTCGGGGCAGCCGCATGCGTGCTGGAACTCCCCGAGCAGCAGGTACGACTGGGCGTCGGGACGGACGTCGACCAGGGCAGTGGCGAGGCGCAGCGCGGCACGGAAGTCGTGTGCGTCGCGGCCGAGTTCGACTGCTTGCAGGAGGTCTTCCGGGGGGACCTCGACCGCGGCGTCGAGTCGCCAGAGCGTCGACCGCAGCAGCTCCGCTCCGGTCGGACCGTTGCCGCTGGGGACAGCGGCCAGCTCGGCTCGGGCCAGCAGCATCCTGCGCTTCCGGTGCAACGTGGCGGTCGTTCGCAGCACTTCGCCGTGGAGCGGATCGGTCAATTCGGCGAGCGCCTGCGGACCTTCCCCCTGAATACGCAGCAGTCCGGCTTCTCGTAGCGTTTCGAGCACGTCCGGCGGGAAGAGCGCCGGCCGATCCGGTCCGCACAGGGAGAGATGCTCCAGCACGGCGTGGCTCGGTGGTGCGAGTGTCGCCAGGCGGAACCGTACGAGTTCCACGAGGCGCGGCGGCGGAGCGAGCGGAGTAGTGATCCGCCACAGGCCGGTCTCGCGCACCAACTGCCCCCCGTTCAGGGCTCCGCTGACAAGTTCCCTGAGGTAGAGGGGCCTTCCTCCGCTGACGCGATGGAGCTGTCGTGCGGTGCGCCGCTCCACCGGACCGTCGAGGACGCGTTCGAGCAGGGTCTGCACGACGGTCCAGGAGAGCGGTTCGAGAGGTACGAGGTTCAGGTCCCCGGCGAGGCGGGCGCTCGCGGACTCCTGGCGGCACTCCGGTGCGGCCGTGGCGATGAGCAGGAACTCGCCTGTTGCAAGGAGCGGTTGGAGAAGTCCGGCCGACTCGTCGTCCAGCAGGTGAATGTCGTCCAGGAGGAGCACCGGCGGGCGCCGCCCACGGCCTTCGGCCGTCCGGGGCCGGTCGGTGCGGAGTGTGAGGCGGCCGTGCGGGCCCGGAGAGAGCAACGGAGCCAGCGCGCCGAGCGCCACGGAACGTGAGGCGTGGGTCGCTGCGGCCCGGATGACCGGGTGTCCGAGTTTGCGGGCCGATTCCCAGACCTCGTGTCCGAGTCGGGTGGCCCCGGCGCCGGCCGGGCCGCGGATGATGACGCCGCGACTGCCTGGAGCGGTCAGGAGGTCTGTGGCGCCTGCCAGTTCGACCGTCCTGCCGATGAGCGGCCACGGCGGTGCGAGGGGGGTTGTGGTCATGTGCTTCTCCAGGGAGCGGCATGGGTGCGCGACGGGTGAGGTGCGTGTCGCGTGCCGTCCGGCGTGCGTGAGGGGTGGCGAGCGGTTGTGCACAGAGCGGCGCTGGGTACGGAGAACCAGGATTCTCAGCGTTCGACCCGGGCATGTGGCGCGGAGACCGCTGCGGCGGTCGGTGGCGGGAAGGGGCCGGGTCCGGAGGCCGGGTAAGGGGCTAGATCCAGCCGATCGCGTACCGGAAGGCGATCGACTTGAGAGCGGGCGCACGCCAGGGCCGGGTCGCCGCGAGGTGTCCCCGTGTGTCCGCTGCCAGGTGGAGGCTCGAGCACAAGGACATGATCAGCTCCTCTGCACCATGGTGGCTCAGTGGTCCAGCCACTGGATGGTCGATTCCAGTCATTCACACATGTGCGTGAACCGTCAAGATTGCGGACGCGGGGACGCGGTGCCGCAGAGTTTGTTGATCGTTTGAGCATCAGGTGCGATCTCTGCTCAACCAGGGTCTCCCGCAGGCGAGTTGGATGACCAGGGTGCGGAACTCGCCCTGAGCGTCGCGAGGGCGAAGGTGTTTGCGGTGGACGAGCCGGACGAAGTGCCTCTCGATCGCAAGCAACCGTTACCCCTGTCTCGGGCAGGGCCGGGACCCATGGCGCTGGACGTCTCCACAGGTCGTGCTGAGAAGATCAGTGGCGTACCGTCCGAGCCATCGGGGAATCGTGGCCGACCGGTGGGACGAAGGAATCCGGTGGGACGAAGGAATGAGGACAGAGGTGTCAGTGGAACCGATCTCCCGGGAATCCGCGGTCGACCAGCTCGAGCGACGTCTGCAGGAGGACATACTCGGAGGCCGGTACGCCGTGGGCACCCTCCTTCCTCCGGAACGCGAACTGGCCGCCCGGTACGGCGTGAACCGGAACACGCTCAAGCATGCGTTCGTGCGACTCGTCCAGGTCGGTCTCGTGGAGACCCGCCACGGTGTGGGCACGCGTGTCCGGGACTTTCACCGGCTGGGAAGTGCGGATCTGCTTCCGGCCCTCGTCGTCGCGTATCCGGCATGGCTGGCCGAGGTCTTCGAGGTCCGGCAGAGCGTGGGTGCGCTGATCGCGGTCCGGGCGGCGACGGAGTCCTCCCCGGAGGATCACGCGGATCTGCGCCGGCAGGTGAAGGCGGTCGGTGAGGCGCAATCCGTGGACGACGCGCAGCTCGCCGACGCCGAGTTCCATCGCCTGCTGGCCGTGGCTTCCCGCAACCGGGTCTACACCCTGCTGACCAACACGCTGCTCAACGCGTACCTGCCGTTGCGAGCTGCTCTCTCGGAGCCCTTCCGGGACGCGAAGGTGGCTGCGGCACGGCTGGAGCCTCTCGCGGAGGCCGTGTGCGCGCGCGACACCCCGGCCGCCCGCGAAGCGTCCGAGGCCTACATGGCGGAGACCGAACGCCTGATGACTGCCGGCCTGACATCGCCCTCATGAACGTGTCCGCCGCCGCCGGCGGTCCCCGCCCGAACCGTCGACGCCGGCGGGAGCCCGGGTGGTCGGAGCTTGTGCTGCGCACCGACTTCGACCACCCGGCGCCGAGGGCGGGACCTGAGCACGGCCCGCCGCCGCCGGTGCACAACAGACCGGTCTCCGCGACGAGTTCAGCGATCACATGGTCCGGTCATCCCTTGACGGCGCCGGAAGTGAGCCCCTGGACGATGTGGCGGCTGGCGAAGGCGAAAAGGACCATCGTGGGCAGGATGGTGAGCACGGCCGCCGCCGACATCGACCCCCAGTCGATGTTGAAGCTGGAGATGAATCCGTTCAGCGCGGTCGGGACGGTCTTGTTGGCATCGCTGTTCATGAGAGTCACCGACAGGAACAACTCGTTCCAGCAGTTGACGAAGTTGAAGATGAACGCGGCCACGATTCCCGGACGCATCACCGGCAGCAGTACCCGGAACAGCGCCCCGAACCGAGACAGGCCATCGATCATGGCGGCTTCCTCCAGCGCGTCCGGGATGTTCTCGAAGAACCCCCGGAGCATCACCGTGCAGAACGGGATGCACACGGCGATGTACACGAGGGCGAGCCCGAGCCGGTTGTCCACCAGCCTGAGGTCCGTCATGAGCAGGTACAGCGGCCCGAGTGCGATGAAGGAGGGGATCATCTGGGTGACGAGCGCGGCCATCAGCAGGGCGGTCTTCGTGCGGAACTCGAAGCGCGCCAGCACGTACGCGGACAGCATCGAGATCACAGTGGCCACCACGCCGGCGACGGTGGCGACCACGAGGCTGTTGGTGAGGTATGTGCCGAAGTCGGCGGTGCCGAACAGCTCGCTGTAGTTCTGCAGCGAGAAGTGCTCGGGCCAGTAGGCGATCGGAAACGCGAAGATGTCGCCCGGTGCCTTGAGCGAGGTGACCGTGATCCAGTAGAGAGGGAACACGGTGAACAGCAGCCACACTCCCAGGAAGGCGACCTTGACGGCCCGGCCGGCCGGGGTCTCCTTGCCGATCATGACTTCACCTCGCGCTTCTCACGTGTGGCCAGCAGGTAGAACGTCGCGAACAGCAGCAGCCCGGCCACCACGATCAGTCCCAGCGCGGAGGCTTTGCCGTAGTCGCCCTGCTGCGTGATCTTGATCATCCAGGTGGTCACGATGTGCGTCTCGTCGTTGGGGCCGCCGCCTGTCATACCGAAGATCAGGTCCGGGAAGTTGAAGATCCAGATGATCCGCAGCAGGACGGTGAGCGCCAGCGTGGTCCTGATGTAGGGAATCGTGATCTGGAACAGGGTGCGCGCCTTGCCGGCGCCGTCCAGGGCCGCCGCTTCGTAGAGCTCGTCGGGGATCGACTGCAACGCGGCCAGAATCATGATCGCGAAGAAGGTGACGCCGTACCAGACATTGGCGATCAGTACGGCGGTCATCGCCGTGTCGGGATCGGACAGCCATGCGATCGGTTCGTCGATCAGTCCTGTCTTCTGCAGCAGATCGTTGACGACACCGAACTCGCTGTTGAACATCCAGCGGAAGAGGATGCCGATGAGGAACCCGGAGATCGCCCAGGGAAAGAAGATCAGTGCCTGGTAGAGACCGCGGAACCGGAAGTGGCGGCGCAGCCACAGGGCGAGCGCGAAGCCGATCACCAGCTGAGGCACGATCGAACCGCCCACCCACAGGGCTGTGTTGCCGAGCACGGTGCCCCAGGCGGGGTCGGCGAAGACGTCCCGCAGGTTCTTCAGGCCCACCCAGGAGGTGTCGGTGAGGTCCGTCAGCTTCCAGTTGCGGAAGGCCATCTGGCCACCCGCGAGCACCGGGTAGTAGGTGAAGACGGCGACGAAGACGGCGGCCGGGGCCATGAACGCGGCGATGAGCAGTCCGCGGCGGGTGGTGAACTCCGTTCTGCGGCCCCGGCGGGGCGCCGCGGGGGGAGCGGCGCCGCCTTTGCGGGAGGTGCGCCCCGGCTTCGTCTTCGTCGTGGAGGCGGTGGTCACTGCTGCTTCCACTTCTCGGTCCAGTAGGTGTCCCAGCCGGCCAGGAGCTTCTGGGGTGTCAGCTTGCCGAGGACCATCTTCTGGATATCGGTGTCGGCCCTCTGCTGCCACTCGGTCCACCAGGCGACGCCGCGCGGCTGAGTGACCACCAAGTACTTGCCCGGGTTCTCCGTCATGGTGACGTAACTGGCCCAGGGGCCGGTCTTGTAGAAGGGGTCCTCGGTCGCCGACTTCAGGATCGGCACCAGGCTGTTCGCCTTGGTGAACTTCGTCGACGCCTCGCTCTGGGACAGGAATTCGACCAGCTTGACGGCCTCGGCCTTGTGCTTGCTGCCCTTGGCGACACCCCATCCGGCGGTGGCCAGCGGCTGGACGGTCTTGCCGCTCGGACCGGCCACCAGGGGCGCGGTGCTCCACTGGTCGGCCGAGATGGATTTGGACTCCGAGACGGTGGCGATCACTTCGGGATCCTGGAGCAGGAAAGCCGTGGAGCCGTTGGAGAAGCCCTGGACCATCTCGGGGTAGCCCCACGAGACTGACGACTTCGGCGACGCGCTCCGGAAGAGCTCGAGGTAGGTCTCCATGGCGTCGAGCGCGCCGGGTGCGGAGAAGATCGTGCCGCCGTTCTTCAACCGGTAGCCGTTCGCGGGGTCGACGTCGTCGGCGACGTACGCCTCGATGATCGCGGAGGCGTTTCCGTTGGCGTTCGCGCCGCCCCGGAAGGCGTAGCCGTACCGGCGCTCGGACGGGTCGTGGAGGGCGGAGGCCTGCTTCAGCAGGTCATCCCAGGTGGCGGGCGGCTTGTCGAAGCCGGCCTTCTTGACCAGGTCGGTGCGGTAGAAGAGGCTCAGGCCGTAGAAGCCGTAGGGGACGAAGTAGGTCCGGCCCTTGGCGTCCTTGGAGGCCTTGACGGTGTTCTCCGTCATGGCCTGCCAGCCTTTCCAGCCGTCCAGGTCCTTCTTCATGTCGTACAGCCAGCCGTTGTTCGACCAGGGGCCGACGGTGATGTCTCGCACCTCGAGGGTGTCCACCCCGCTGCCGGACTGGAGCATCTGCTGGATCTTCTGGTCGGCCTGCTCGGTGGGTGGCGAGACCAGGTTGACCTTGATCTTGGGGTTCTTCTGCTCGAAGTCGGCTATGAGGTCCTTGAGCAGGTCGGTGCGGGCGGGGTTGGTCAGGCTCTCGACCATGTTGAGGGTGACGGTCCCGCCTGCTGTGGGACTCATCGTGGAACAGCCCGTCAGGATCATCGCGGCGGCGGTGCCGATGGCGAGGACTGTCGTCGTCTTTCTCATGGTGCGACCTCGTTCGGGGAGGGGAGCAGGGGCGTGCGGGCGCCGCTACGGCGCGACGTGTGATGCGCGGGCCGTCCTGGCCCACTCGCCGAGAATGGGCACACAGGCCTCGGCGAAGTACTCGTAATCGGCAGCGGTGTTGTAGACGTGGGCGGACAGGCGCAGGTACCCGACGCCGTCGAAGCTGGTGAAGGCCGCCTCCACGCCCAGTTCTTCGGCGACCCGGTCGCGCAGCGCGTCGGCCTCGACGCGGCTCGCGCCCAGAGCGGCGGGCAGCCGCACCAGCCGCATGCCCGGCACGGGCATACCGACGTCCACGGGTTCGTCCGAACCGGTCACCTCGGCGAACGCGGCAGCGATGATCTGCTCGGCGTAGGACGCCAGATCGTCCATGTAGCGGCGTGCTGTGTCCCAGCCCCAGGTCTGCTCGATGAAGTGGAGGGCCGTGTGTGCCGCGAGGTAGGCGGTGGCGTCCACCGTGCCCTGCTGGTCGAAGCGGTCGGGATAGGGATCGGCCGCCCCCCAGGAGTCGATCAGCGGGAAGAGCTGCTCACTCAACGGGCCCTGGGCGACCAGCGCCGCTGTGCCGCGCGGGGCGCAGCCCCACTTGTGAAGGTTGCCGACCCAGAAGTCGGCCTGGACGCCGGTGAGTGGGGCGGCGATCAGACCGGGTGCGTGCGCGGCGTCGACGAGGAACGGGATGCCGCGCCGGTGTGCCTCCGCGCCGATCAGGTCCACCGGCATTCTGCGCGCCGTCGGTGAGGTGATCTGGTCCACCACGACCAGGGCGGTGTCCTCGCTCAGCTCCGCCGCAACGGCCTCGTAGGCCTGCTGCTCGCCGGCGTTCAGCGGCACTCGGGCGGTGCGGACCCGGCCGCCCCAACGCCGCGCGAGCCGTTCCGCGCCCATGGTGACGGCTCCGTACCCGTGATCGGTGACGACGATCTCCCCGCGGTGGCGGTGCATCAGGGAGGCGTAGACGACGCTCACTCCGGCGCTCGCGTTCGGCACCAGAGCGAGGCGGTCGGGGGCGGTGCCGAGGAAGGCCGCGAGGTCGACGCGGGTGGTGGCGATCCGCTGGGGGAGCGCCGGGAACCACACCACGGGTGAGCGTTCCATCTCCGCACGCAGCCGGTGCTGCCGCTCCTGCGCCACCAGCGGGACCGCTCCGAACGAGCCGTGGTTCAGATGCCGCAGTGCGGGGTCCAGCGACCACGCCACGGCGGCGGGTCGGCCGTCGGCCAGCATGAGAGGGCTGGGCGCGGTGGTGACCTCGGTCTCGCTCACTTGACCCCACTTCTGCCGGGTGTGGACGCGTCTGGGACATCAGACGCCGTCCGAGAGACGTATGATGACTCGGCATCCTGGCATGGCGGAATCGGGCCTTCAAGGGTTGGTGCACGACAAGTCATCTGATGAATCTGCCGGATGTGCAGAAGTCATTTGATGTCTCGCCTCGGTACAGTGCAGCGGGGACACGGCCACGGAGCCGGCCCGTCAGGGGAGGAGACCGATGTCCGCAGTAGACAGGGCCTTTCACGGCCTACGGCACATGATCGGCACTGGGCGCCTCGGCGCGGGTGAGCGCCTTCCGCCCGAGGGCGATCTCTGCGAGGAACTGGGGGTTTCTCGCGGCTCGTTGCGTGAGGCCGTGCGGATGCTTGCGGCCCTGGGCGTCATCGAAGCCCGGCACGGCTCCGGCACCTACGTTTCCCAGCTGAGGCCTGAGGACGTCATCGGCAGTCTCTCCCTGACCCTCGAACTGCTGCCGCTGACCGGGCTCTTGGAGGTCTACGAGATCCGGCGGGTCCTGGAGGCCCATGTCGCCTCCCAGGCCGCCGCACGGTCCACGCCGGAGACGGTGGCTGCCCTCTTCGCGCTCATCGAGACGATGGAGGCCACCGACGACCCCACCGAGGCGTCGGAGCTCGACCACCGTTTCCACGCGGAGGTCGCCCGGATCGGCGGCAACCCGACGCTCGCGTCCCTGCTGTCGGTCTTCCGCGCCCGCTCGCGCAAGTACCAGGTCTTCACCCTTCCCGAGGGGCCGGAACTGCGCCGCAAGAGCGACGAGGACCACCGGATCCTCGCAACGGCCATCGCCGACCACGACCCGGTCGCAGCCGCGGGCGCGGCTCAGGCTCACGTTGCCCAGACGGAACGGTGGCTACGGGCGTTCATGCCCCCGGTGGAGGAGGACGTGGACGCGGATTGAGGGCGCGCCGCGCCCGGGCCTCTCCGAAGAACCCCGTAGAGATGAACGCCGGCAGCTACGCCCAACACCAACCCGCTCACCAGATCGGCCCCGAACGGCCGCTCGGCCCGACGGACCCATCTGCGGAGCGAGCCACGACCACGACCGCGGGCCGACGAACGCGGCTCGACCGCCGACGACGCCCTCAAGAACGGCACGGGGGCCCAGCACGCAAAGGTTTCTCGGTATGAACTTCGCCGTGTCCCCGGACGAAGTGCGCTCCGCGTTCGGGCTGACGGGTGTCGTCTACTTCCCCCGCTGCAGTGGCCCGCACAACCAGCTCAACGACCGCGCGGCGCGCTTCCTGAGCAGCATCGGCCTACCGGACACCGAATGGTTCATGTCCAAAGCCGGCCTCCGCGCCGAGGACTCCATCAACCTCACCGAGTGGTACGGCGACAGGGGGACGGTGCCCAAGGAGTGCCACGACTGGCTGGTGCTGGGCATGTTCGCCGACACCGTGCTCGCGCTCGCGCCGGCCACGGGCACGGTTTACGCCCTCGGCGACGGTGAGACGCAGCTCGTCCACACGGCGCTCCACCGTGACGTCGAATCGCTCGTCCACTCTCTGACCAAGTTCCGGATCCTCCAGCAGGAACTGGAAGCCAGTGACGGCGAAGACGTGGAGCAACGCGTGGACGCACTCCGTGCCGAGATCACTGAGTTCGATCCTCTGCCTTTCCAGGACGAGGGCTCGCAGTGGCACCTGACCTTCGAGGAAGTCATCGACGGCATCTGGTAGCGAGAAGACTGTCTGGTGCGGCACGCGTTGCGTGACCTGCCGCTTGGCAGATGGAGCGGTCTCGCCTCAAGGTTGCCCCGGGCTGTTGCTGTGGCCGCACTGCCGCGAGGGCGTCCAGACGGCGGGCCGACCCGCTAATCAGCCAAGGTCTCGCCGGGCTCGCCCCCGCCCCTGTCGGCATCGAGACGGGCAAGGGCCGTCACTGGGGTGTGCCGGTCGGCGCGACGGCGCAACACTGCGGGCGATGAGGAAGCGGAGCTGGGTGGTGGTCCTTGTGTGGCAGCGTGGCGCGGAGTTGGGCTGACGATCGGTTGTGATGATCAGCTGCTGTCCAGGGCCGCCAATGAGCACTTTGGGTGATTTGGCCGTGATGGGGTATCTCCAGCGGTGAGGAAACGTTGGTGCCTGCGTGGAGCCACGTGAACTATGGGAACGCAACACGCTTCTGGCTGAGGCGTTCTGCAGTACGAATGATCGAGTGCGTGAGGCGCAGGCGGTGATGGATGAGGCGCTAGCCAGCCGGACGAGGGCATTGGCCGCGTTTGCCGTGACTGTCGGCAGTGACGGGGCGGTGGCCGACCTGATGGGGCTGAACGAACGCGAGGTACGCATCGCACGTCGCACGGTCGGCAAGGAGGACGCCCGCGCCGTCGCCGACCACTTGCTCAGCCCTCTGACAGAAGCGCCCACCCCGCTGGTGCCGCCCGTCCCGGATCCCGTATGGGAGCCGCACGCCGACACAGTGCCCGCCCATGTGCCCCATCCGCGCCCGGAAGCCGTAACGCCAGCCCATCCGCCCGTGGAAAGTGGCGTTTCGGATGCCCCGGTGTCCTGGACACCTGGAATGGACTCCGTATTGCAGTGGAGTTGCCAATCCGGCCTTGATCTTCAGACCGTGGCGGAAGAACTCGGCCTGAACTCCAAAGACCTGCTTCTGCGAGCACAGATGCTCGCCGCCGAAGGACGCCTGATGCCGAATACGCCGGCGTACGACGCGAACCGTGCCGGCCGCCACCGCCGACACGGCTCCATGCACTACACCTCTGTCCCGGACAGCCCCGAGACCTTGTACAGCTCGCCAGGCCACTACGGCTGAACTTGGTGAAGTCCCCGGGTATTTCGGGTGCAAGCCCGGTGTGCTCGTGTCCGTCGAGCGTGATGGGAGAAGGGGGAGGCATCCGGATTCCGCCGCTGGCGGGGAGCGGGGCCGTCAGCGCCGGCAGCTGATCGGTGGGGAGGCCGCCCATGGGGCACCATCCGGCGCCGGCGCCTTCCACTGAAGTGCCTCCCACCCCGGCGCGCCACTACCTCATCGCCCGCCCGAACAGCGGCGCCGGACCGGGGGAGCGGGCACGGCCCATTGCCGGTGGGCCGTCGCTTGCTCCGGCAGCCTCCCGACGTTGGCGTTGTGCGCTGCTTGTGGTCGTCCGGGCACGGTGGCACGTCGTCCGCGGCATCCGGGACGCCGTGCGGCGGGAAGCCACCTGAGAGAGTGGAGGCGGAGCCTGCATGTCCTTGTTCGGGAACCCGACGGGCAGACGCGCTATCCCGCTGCCCGGAAGCACGTGGAGGTGAGCGACATGGGGACCATCGTCTTCGACGCGCGGATCGCGGCTCATCACTTCAGCGACCCCCTGCCGAGACCTCACGGTCTGCCGGACGACAACGGTCGTCGAGCCCACCGCACGGATGCCGGCCGGTGAGGAAACAGACCTTCCTCCGCGGGGGCAGCGGGCGGGCGCTACGGCCCCCACTCGCCGGCTTTGCGCCCACCCTGAAAGGAGCGCGGCCACGTGAGGCACATCGAGACCCGGACACAGCAAACGGCAGGCCGGGTTACGGATCATCGCGCACATGCCCGAAGCCACCCGAGCGGTCGCGGAAGCCCTCCGCGGCGGCTTCGCCCGAACCGAACAGCGCAGCTATCCCGGCCTCGACGGCGACACACGCCTCCACCTCACCGTGGACACGGCAACCCCCGCCGGCCCCGCCCGCACCTGGCTGGCCGCCAGCCGGACCTCCGTCCGCGTCGCAGCCCACTCCGACGAGACCTGAGCCCCGACGTAACGCGGCAACGATCTGCTCAGAGCGCGACTGGCTGACGCTTCCGGTCGCCTCGACCTCGGGACATGACTTTCACCGTCCAAGCGCGGGCCCGGGAACGGCACTTCGAGCCGTAGCGGGCGCTGCGGCCGAGGCCCGGTAGCGACCCGGTCGGGCTGGTCCCTCATGCCAATGCGTTCACTGCGGCTGCGAAGACCCGTGGCAGGCGTTCGGCCGTGGGCACGATGTGCGGTGCGAGCGCGGGTTGTTGTCGGGCCCGCACCAAGAGTTGGGTCAGCAGGCGGTGGCGGCGGGTCGCGGCTTTCCAGTCGGTCTCGTAGCGCCACGGCGTGCCTCGGCGCACGTTGTGGACCAGGGCTTCGGCGCCGGCGAAGGCGAGGGAAATGCCTTCGCCCGTGAGCGCGTCGATGTATCCGGCGGCGTCGCCCACGAGCAGTACCCGGCCCCGAAATCTGGCGCGGGCGGTTTGGCGCAGCGGCCCCGCGCCTCTCACCACGGTCGCGGCCGCTTCAGCGGGGAGGCGGGCGGCGAGCTCGGGGAAGTGAGCCAGCTGGGTGTCGAAGGGGGCCCGATGGGCGGTCAGCAGGGCGACACCCACGAGTTCGGGGCCGAGCGGGGTGACGTACGCCTCCGCATGCGGTCCCCAGTGCACCTCGACATACGCAGACCAGGGGGGCACAGCGTAGTGACGGCGCAGCCCGTACCGGGGTGTCCCGGAGGGCTGCGCTGCCAGGCCGACGGAGCGGCGCACCGGTGAGTGCAGTCCGTCGGCGCCCACCAGCCACTTGGCGCGAAGACCTGTGCCGGGGACGGAAACACCTGTGGTGTCTTGCTGTACGTCCTCCACTCGCACGGGCAGTACAGGCACACCCTCCTTGAGAACGGCCTGGTGCAGTGCGCTGTGCAGGCTGGTGCGGCGCACACCGAGGCCGGGGCCTTGGCGGAACGATGCCTGAACCCTGCGTGTGCCCTGGACATAGCGGATGCCGGTGATGGGGTGTCCGGCGACCTGAAGACCGAGGGTGGTGAGGGCGTGGACGGCGCCGGGCATGAGCCCCTCGCCGCACGCTTTGTCGACCGGCCCCTGACGTGGCTCTGCGATGACGGTGTCGAGACCGGCGCGCGCGGCGTACAGGGCGGTCGCCAGTCCTGCCGGTCCGCCCCCCGCGATCAGCAGGTCGTGGCCGCCGTTCACGCGGGCAACGCCTGTGCGAGGGCTGTGTTCTCGCAGCGGAGACGGACCGTGAGCAGCATGGCGTTGGCCAAAGTGAACGCTGTCGCGGTCAGCCATGCGGAGTGAACCAGGGGTAGGGCGGCGATCTCCACCACGACGGCGACGTAGTTGGGGTGACGTAGGAAGCGGTAGGGGCCGGCGCTGATCAGACGCGCTCCGGGAACGACGATGACGCGGGTGTTCCAGTACGGCCCGAGTGTGGTGATGCACCACCAGCGCAGTGCCTGGGCCAGCAGGGTCAGCGCCAGCATGGACCATCCCAGGGCGGGGAGGAACGGGCGGTGGGCGAGGATGGGTTCGAGGAGACAGCACACGAGCAGGCCCGTGTGCAGGGCGACCATGACCGGGTAGTGGCCGCGGCCGTACTCCACACCGGCGCGAGCCAGGGTCCATTCCCCGTTGCGCCGGGCGACGACGAGTTCGGCGACACGTTCGACGGCGACGGCCAGGACAAGAAGCGTGTACCAGTTCATATGGCCGCTCACCAGCGCAGCAGGACGAGTTCGGAGCAGAACCCGGGGCCCATCGCCATCAGCAGGCCCCATGCACCGGGCTCCGGCCGACGGAACTGCCAGGTGTTCTGCAGGATGTGCAGCACGGAGACGGACGACATGTTCCCTACCGTCGCGAGTGAGTGCCACGCGCTGTCCAGGGCGTCGTCGGGCAGGCCGAGGGTGTCGGTCACCGCGGAGAGCACCTTGGGGCCTCCGGGATGGCACAGCCAGGTCTCGATGTCGTCGACGGTGAGGCCGTGTTCACCCAGGAACGCGCGCAGGTGCAGGCCGAAGTGGTCCCGCACGATGCCAGGGACACCGGCGTCGATCACGACGCGGAACCCGCTGGCGCCGATGTCCCATCCCAGGAGCTGTTCCGTGTCCGGATACAGCCGACTGCACGTCGCGACCACTGAGGGTCCGGCGTTGCCCGGCTCGGTGGCGGGGCCGTCGGCGCAGTCGCTTCCGCGTGCGACGAGCGCTGCCGCGCCGTCGCCGAACAAGGCGCCGGCGATGAGGTTGGCGGGGGAGTGGTCACGCTGTTGGAGCGTCAGCGAGCACAGCTCGACGGTGAGGAGTACGGCGGTGTCGTCGGGATGGCCTCGCAGATAGTCGTGAACCCGGGACAGCCCGGCTGCCCCAGCAACGCACCCCAGCCCGAACACCGGCAGCCTCTTGATGTCGGGCCGCAGCCCCACGCGTCCGGCGAGACGGGCATCGAGTGACGGGGCGCCGATGCCGGTGATGGAGGCGCACACCAGCAGGTCGATGTCGGCCGGCTCGAGCCCTGCATCCTGCAGCGCGCCGGTGAGGGCTTCCTCCCCCAGTTCGAGGCCCGCAGCCATCCAGGCGTCGTTGCTCTGACCGAAGTCGCGGAGGTCGGAGTATCGCTCGATCGGCAGGGTGAGGTGGCGCGTGCGTACGCCGGCGGAGGCGTGAAGGCGGCGCAGCACAGCGCGGTCTGCCCCCGGGGGCAGACACAGGTCACCGATCGGTTCCGTGAGGTCGTCCTGCGCGTAACGGTGCGGCGGCAGTGCGGTGCGGACGGCGGCGATCTTGGTGGCCTTGGCGGGCGTGGTCGGCCGGGGCGGCGCGGTACGGACGGAGAAGGCATCAGCGCCGGTGATGACGGGGACACGCATGTCGGTAATGCCTTCCTCGGGGCACATGACTTATACCTGCACTCGTGTCTCTACACCCGTCCGAGGCCCTTGCCCCCACGACACACCGCATCCCGGCGCTGCTGCGCTCCTGCCACCTGGAGCCGGCGCTGGCCGTGACCGTCTTCGTGACCGCGCTGGCCCTGGCCTCCGGCCGCGGGCCGGCGGGTTCGACGGCGGTAGCAGCAGCGGTACTGGCCGGTCAGCTTTCCGTCGGCTGGTGCAACGACGCGGTCGACGCACGACGCGACACCCTCTGCAGTCGCCGTGACAAGCCGGTGGCCGTCGGTGAACTGCCGCGCCGGGTGGTGGCTGTTGCGGCCGGCACGGCGCTGGCGCTGTGCGTGCCGCTGTCTCTGCTCAGCGGCGCGGCCGCGGGCGCGGTGCATCTGGTCGGCACGGCAGCCGCCTGGGCGTACAACCTGCGGTTGAAGAACACCGTGCTCTCCCCGCTGCCGTACGCCGTGGGCTTCGGCTCACTGCCCGCCTTCGTCACCCTTGGTCTGCCGTCGTCCTCATGGCCGGCCTGGTGGGCTCTGGTGGCGGGCGCACTCCTGGGCGTGGGCGCGCACCTGGTGAACGTCCTTCCGGACATCGAGGACGATCTCGCGACCGGCGTGCGTGGACTGCCCCAGAGGATGGGGCGGGCAGCGTGCCGGTGGCTGAGCCCGTTTGCGATGCTGGCGGCAGTCAGTGTGCTCGTGGCCGGGCCACCCGGGCCGCTTACGGCCATGGACTGGACGCTGGCGACGGCTGCCGTGGTCATCGCCGTGTCGGGCACGGCTGTGGCCTCGGGAACGCGGAGCCGGTGGCCGTTCCGGGCGGCCATCGTGGTCGCCGGCATTGCTGTGGCTCAGCTCCTGCTGCGAGGCGCGGACATGGTCTGAGCAGAACCGCACCGCAAGCTGACAGCACGACATCACGCCCGTCGACCGACCTGGGCGGCGAGTGTCTTGTCGGACTGTTTCTGACTGTTTCTGACCGCGGTCCGGTCCTACGGGGAAGGGGTCGGGGTCTGCTGCCTGGACTGCGCGGCTGACGGCAGGTCGAATACGTGGTCGGGGGTCACGACGGATGTGACGGCACGGCCGAGCATGGTGCTGAGAGAGTCGCCCTTGTAGTTGATGTCGGAGTTGATGAGGATCACCAACGTGGCCTTCTGGGACGGCAGCTGGACCGCGAGGGTCTCGTAGCCGGGGAGGTCGCCGTTGTGGCCGATCCAGCCGTCCACCCGCATGATGCCGAGCCCGTACGAGACGCCCGGGTAGCCGACCGGGCGGAACTCCAGACGCTGATCCTGCGTCCGTGGGCCGAGGAGTCTTCCGTCGGCCAGGGCCGGTACCCAGGTGTGCAGGTCGTCCAGGGTGGAGATCATGGCTCCGGCTGCCCAGGCCCACGAGGGGTTCCAGTTGGTGGCCGCGGTGACGCTCTCGTCCTTCGTGAAGTCTGTGTACCCCTGGGCATACGGGTCCGGAATCCCGTTGGTCGTGGGGAACGACGTCTCCGACAGCTTCAGCGGCTGGTAGACCGCTTGCTCCAGATAGGCCCCCAGGCGCTGTCCGGTGACCTTCTCGATCACCATGCCGAGCAGGACCAGATTGGTGTTGCTGTACTCCCACTTGGTCCCGGGCGGAAAGTTGAGGGGGTGCGCGAAGGCGTAGTCGAGCAACTGCTGTGGTGTGTAGTTGCGCTGGGGGTCGGCGAGCAGGGACTGCATCCAGCTCTCGTCCTCTGAGTAGTCGAAGAGGCCGCTGCGCATGCCGGCCAACTCGCGAAGGGTGATGCGGTCGCCCTGGGGGACACCGGCGACGTACGTGGCGATGGGATCGTCGAGCCCGACTCTTCCCTGGTCCACGAGCAGCAACAGTCCCTCGACCGTGAAGGTCTTGGTCACGCTGCCGATCCGCATGTGGAGGTCGGACGTCATCGGGGTGCCGGTCTTCGTGTCCGAGACCCCGAACGACTTCACGTACTCGCCTCGCCCGGGAATCCACAGGCCGATGGTCACGCCGGGGATGTCCGCCCGTTCCATGATCTCGGTGATCTTCTCAGCCAGCTGCTCGACGGTCGCGGCGTCGAAGTCCTCCTGCCGTGCCGCCTGCGAGGGCGCGGTGCCCGCACCCACCAGAAGGAGGGCGACGAGCGCCGTCAGGACCGTTCTCAGCATGCTGAGCCGGATCATCCGCGGTCACCTCTGATTCATTCAGAGAACGGGTGAATCGCCATATGCGCCATGTGTGCGAGAGGTATCCATCATAGGAATGACCGCGTCGACGAGCGAGCGCGCCGGGACCGGGGCGCCGAGGAGCCGTTACCGGTCAGGCCCCAGCACCCAGGGCTGTGGCTGGCTGGTACCTGGCCGGACCCGTACTGGGCGGCTCTGTGAGGGGCGGCGATCTTCGGCGGATGCCCGCAGATCCCATCGGTGTCATGCTGGAAGCCCCCGAATGTTGGGAGACGACGCCGTGGCTGAGAAGAAGAACAAGACGGACCCGCAAGAGAAGAACGTCAAGGCTGACCAGTCAGCCAAGGCACCGAACGAGCGAGAAGAGGAGACCCCCGTCGAGGCGCGCATCACCGCGATGGACCCGGCTGGCCCTCTGTTCAGGGGCCCCAACGATCGCTGATGGAAGCGGATCTTCAGCGGGCCCGAGGTCCTCGCGCGTCGTGAGCGCCGGCGTGGGCAGAGCATCAGATGCGTCGTAGGTGGCCGAACTGGAGGTGGGGCCGGGGCGAGATTCGCCCCCGGTGCCCGCTGCTGGTCAAGGTGCTCTGGCAAGATGACGACTTCGACGCTCCCGAGAGGTCATCCTCGTGCCGACGCCTGCCGACCATCTCGCACTGGCACATGCCGCGACAGACGGTCATGTCTTGCGGCGTCTCGCCCAATTCCCTTATCCCTTTGTCTGGATCGCCCTGGCCGAAAATCCCCACACGCCGCCGGCAGCTCTTCTGGAACTGAGCAGGGCCCGCGACAGCGTCTGGAATGACAACAGGCTTCTGCGCCTGCTGGCAGAACATCCCGGCGCGGACCGCATCGTTCTGCGAGCCGTGCTCGGTGCCGTGGCAGCGAAGCTCGAGGAGGGGGAACGGCCCTACGCCGCCGTACTGGCTCTCGCGGGCCGGCAGGAGCTAGGGGCGGACGAGGTGAGGAGGCTCGGCCGCGGGGCCTCTTCACGTCTACGCAGCCGGCTTGCCCTGCGTCTGAGTTCCCGTATCTGATGCATCGCTGGTGGCGGAGCCAGAATCTCGGTGGGCTTGGTGTGATCGCGGCATTGTCACCGTCCTGGATTCCCGGCCGCGTGCCGGGCCCCGGGGCCGCTGGGATCAGCTGAAGGGCCCCCTCGGGCCGATCGTGCCGGTGGGGACAACGCGGGCATGCACATGGTCGCGCTGCTGCGGGAGTGCTTCGCGGCCAACGCCGAAGGGCTCACCGTGGTCCAGTTGCCGCTGCACGCCCCGAACCTCAACGTGCACGAGGCTTCTGGTCGCTGGTCAAGTGCGATATCGGCAACCTCGTTTCCGCCGATGATTTGTGGTCCGGGAGCCGTCAATCCGGGTCACCGCTGCTGCCGTTCGGCACTCCTCGTGACGGGCTACGGGGGCGAAGGTGGTCGGCGGGATCCCGCTCGCCGCCGCAGGAATGGTCACCGTGCGATACTCGCCCGCATGGATTTTCGGTTGGGTCGGCGTCACGCTGTCGTGCCGGTCCTGGGCGCCGCCGTTCTCCTGGCGGGCATGAACAGCTCGACGGCGGCTCCCGTCCCGGCAGTTGCGCCCGTGACGCTCACCATCGGTGCTCCCGCGACGTATGTCATGTACTCCGCGGACGAGGGCGCGAAGGCGTTCAACACCACCTTCACCGTGCCGGTGGGTGTCACGGGAGGTGGAGGTGCGGAAGCCAGGAACATCAAGCTCACCATCGACGTCACCGCACTGTCGGGCACGGCTCGGCTCGGCAACTCCAACTGCAAGCGGCACAAGCAGGTGTTCACCTGCGACTACGGCTCCCCGAACGACGGCGAGAGCATGACGCCGTTCACCATCAGCGGTGTCGACGGAGTGAAACCGGGCGACGGCGGCACCATCACGTACACCGCGTCCGCCGACAACGCGCCCACCGTCACCGCCACGACCCGGATGCAGGTCGGCGGTCCGCTGCTGGATCTGCGCGAGCAACCGCCGGTTGACGGAGTGCGTCCCGGCGGAACGGTGCGCATCACTCCGGCCTTCGCCAACCACAGCCGGTACGCCGCGGACAAGGGCGTGGCGATGAAGATCCACTCGTCCGGCCGGGGCCTCACCTTCGCCCGGGAGCACGACAACTGCTTCTACAACTCCGGTGCTCCCGGCGATCGCTCGGACTCGGCCTGGTGCATGTTCCCCGCTCCGGTCGCACCCGGAACGGCCTACGCGCTCAGCAGGCCCCTCGTCGCCACGGCCGACTCCGGCGTCATGGCCGACGCGCTGGTGTACGAGGTGTCGTCCCAGGTGGGGAGAGATGCCGACCACACAGTGCGGGGCAAGGGTGCCCCTCTCACGCTGACACGCGTCGCCGTCGAAGGATTCGGCGCGCAACGCTCCCCGCACCGTGTTGTCGAGGTGCGCACCACCCAGCAGGCCGACTACCGACCGGTCACGGGGACCGTTACGGGCAGGATCGGTGACACCATCCGCCTTGCCCTCGGCGTACACAATGAGGGCCCGGGGGATCCCGGTGAAGAGCCGGGCCGTTTCGAGGTGATCCCGCCCGAGGGCACGACAGTCACGTCCATTCCCTACGTGAGTGACGACAACGGACCCGACTGGGTCTGCGACAGACCGAAGAAGCCGTCCGAGGCGTTCGTCTGCGATCTCGCAACGGACTCCTTCAGAAGGCTCGCGCCCGGACGGGAAACCACCATCGAATTCCACATCCGGATCGACAAGAAGGTGGCCGGTGCCCGTGGCCGGATCCGGGCCGTCGGCTCCTTCGACCGCACGCACGCGAACGACACGGCGGCCATCCTGGTGGACGCGAAGCCGGCGCCTCCGCCGTCGCCCCTGATGTGGGTCGCGGCGGCGGGCACGGTGGTCGTCGCGGGTGCCATGTGGCTCCTGATCCGCCGGCGAGTCAGCCGCGCATAGGGCCGGAGTTCAGCCAGTCGTCGCTGACCACCGAGCCATGCAGGCCATCTGCATTCCCCCGCTCACTCCACCGTTGTCCAGAACGGCGGTGACAGTGGGTGTGGGGCACCCGGGGAAACCACGGCCTGGTTGTCCCGGCGAGCCCGGACGACGCTGGTGTCTCCAAGCCGTTGCGCGACGACCGCGCCTCCGCGGGAAGGACATCCGATGGACACCGACGACACCACCAGCGCCGGCCTGCTCGACCACATACAGCGCCAGTCCTCCGACCCACACCGACGTATCCTGTTCACCGGCGCGACCATCGTCACGATGGATGCGGACCTCGGAGTCCTCGCCCGCGGTGACTTGCTCGTCGAAGGCGACACCATCACCGCCGTCGGGCCCGATCTGACGGCAGACGGCGCCGTGGTAGTCGATGCCACTAGCGCGATCCTGGCTCCCGGATTCGTCGACACCCACCGCCACGCGTGGGAAGCCCAACTGCGCCGGATCATGCCGGACATCGACGACCTCGGTGCCTATGTGATGACCACCCTGGCCGGTTACGCCACCGTCTACCGACCCCAGGACATGTACATCGGCACGAAACTGGCTGCCCTGACCGCGATCGACAGCGGAATCACGACCATGCTCGACTTCTCGCACAACTCCCGTACCCGGGATCACTCCGACGCCGCCATCCAGGCCTTGCTCGACACTGGCATTCGCGGCGTGCACGCCTCCATGGGACCGCACTTCGGAGAATGGCACCGGCAGTGGCCCGGCGACCTGACCCGGATCAAGAGCCAGTACTTCAGCACCGACGACCAACTGCTGACCCTGCGCCTGGCGACCCTCTCCACCGACGAGATCGCGGGACCGGCACTCGCCTACGGACCTGAACTCGCCCGTGTCGCACAGGACCTGGGTGTGGGTGTGAGCGTCGACGCCGTTTTCGGCGCATCGTCATCCGAGGCAGTACTGGGCTGGGCCAAGGCCGGCATCCTCGGCCCGGACGTCACCCTCATCCACGCGACGGGCCTCACCGCCGAGGCCTGGCAGGAGATGGGTGCCTCAGGGACCACTGTCGCGCTCGCGCCCACGTCGGACGCACAGATCGGTCTGGAGACCGCGGTCCCCGCCGTCGACGAGGCTCTTGCCGTCGGGATCCGGCCGGGACTGAGCATCGACGTCGAAGTCGCTTTGGCCAGCGACATGTTCACCCAGATGCGAGCACTGCACGCCATACAGCGTATGCGCGCGGTCAACGCCGCCTACGGTACCGACCAGCACGTCATGCGCATCAGCACGCACGATGTGCTGGACTTCGCCACCCTCCAGGGTGCACGCACCAACGGCCTGCACGGTGTTACCGGCTCGCTCACGCCTGGCAAGAAGGCCGATCTGCTGGTCATCGAGGCCGAGGGCCTCAACAACATGCCCCTCAACGATCCGATCGGCACCATCGTGCTGGGCTCGGACGCCCGCAACATCACCGCCGTCCTTGTCAATGGTGAGCCGCGAAAGTGGGATGGCCAGGTCCTGGACGTCGACCTGCCCGCGTTGCGAAGCCAGGTATACGCATCGCGCGAGTACATCCTGAACAACTCCACCGACTGAAGCCCTTTTCACGCAGCGTCCCACGGCTCCTTCTCATCGCCAGGACGCCGGGCCGGCGCCACAGCGGGCACCCCGGGGAAGCGGGGCTGGAGCGGGCATTGCGCGGCCCCGATGCGCACACATGAATCATGACCATGACGTCAGGCCGAGGCCCATGTGCGCCTCGGCCCTGTCGGCGACCAACAGGAATTGCCATGACGAACATCCGTACAACCGTAAGTCCCCACCGTGACGAGGCGGTCCGGCGTGAGCTGCTCTTCCCTCGGGGGCGGCCCCTGCTGCTGTCCGGCGGCGCGGTCATCACCGGAAACCCGCTGATGGGCGGCTGGCAGGAAGCCGATGTCCTCATCGGGGGCTCGCTGATCGTGGGAGTCGGCCCCGGCCTGCTGACCGCCGCGGGCGACGACAACATGATCGTCATCGACTGCGCGGGTGCCCTCGTCCTGCCGGCCGCAACCGACTTCACCTCGCCCGCCGGCAGCGGCACTCTCACCCCAGGCAATGTCGCCGACATTGCGGTCCTCCAGCTGGCCGACGCCCCCGGAACTCCGGTCGGCGCAGTCCCGGCCCGCGGCTCGCACCTCGACATCCTGGTCACCGGAGGCCACGTGCGCCTCTGGAACGGCCGCCCTCTGGACGAAGCCTCCGCTGCCGCTCCTCCGGACGGGGTGCACGTCTTCGACTCGACACACCCGTTCACGGGGATGTGGGTCGATGAAGAGGACTTCGTACGCCAGGAACTCCTCCCCAACGGGCGCTACGACGAGGCCCGTGGGGATCGACCCAGCGCCTACCAGGGGCGCTACTGGGTCAGCGGTACCCGCATCGACTACCTCGACGACCTCGGCTTCTGGGCCTTCGGCGAGTTTCACGACGGCACACTGCACCATGCCGGATACCGCTTCACTCGGCGCTGCCCCCCGTGGACCTCAGCCCGCTGAGCAGACTGGGTGTGCGGGACGCGCGGGCGGTTGTCACCGACCCGCTGATGCCCTCGGGAGCCTTGAGGCTCCATACGGCGTAGCCGCTCGGAACGACCACGTCATGAACCGGATCCTGTCGCTCGTGAAGGTGGGTGGGCTGCCCCCAGGAAGCCCTCACCTGGGGAGACGGAGGCCTGGTTGCGACGGGTCGCCGGGCCGATTCTGGATTCATGACCAGCAACGAAATCCCCCGCGGCCCGCACCCGTACGTCGGGATGTGGGTGACCGCAGACGGACACATCCGCCAGGAGCTCCTGCCGAACGGCCGCTATGACGAGGCCCGCGGCAACCGCAAGAGCGCGTACACCGGCAGCTACACCGTCACAGGCAACCACATCGACTACACGGACGACACCGGATTCACTGCCACCGGCGACGTCCGAGAAGGCGTCCTCTACCACGAACACCTCGTGCTCCATCGCGAGAGTCAAGTGCCGCCGGTGGCGCGACAGTAGCGTGCGCTCGTAGCCCGAGACCGCGTTCCGTCGCCGGCTGGGCGTGACGGCCGGGGCGGGACGGCCACCGGCCCCCTGAACACGGGCACTCCAGGTGGTCGTGTTCGGAGGGATCGAGCAGCGGCGTACTGCAGCTGCGTGCCGCTGCTCGGCGAAGGTCCACCCGCGCCGGCGGACGACGTCCGGTGCCGCACCTGTTCGCCGTCCGAGCCTGTCCCCGTGTTCCTCAGGGGGTGAGGTAGCAGGTCTTGCCCACGCCTGGCAGTGGGTCGCTGCCGAACGCGGCCGTCGTGCAACGGGCGCTCCCGGTGAACTATCTGTGGACGAAGCGGCCCGGGCGCCGTAGACAAATGGTCTGCTGCTCGCTGAAGGCGCAGGTTCCGTCTTCGGCGGAGCAGGCGGTGGTGTAGCCGGGTGGGCCTCCGGTGGCGGTGTAGCAGACCTTCGACTTGCGGTGTATCGGGTCGCCGAACGTGGCGTCGGTGCAGGGTGTGTTCCCGGTGGCCGTGATGGTGGTGAACGCGCCGAAGGCGCCGTACATCACTGGCTGTCCCGCAGCGGCGGAGCAGGTGCCGTTCTGAGATGCGCACCTGGTCCAGCCGCCGGGCGGGCCGTCGTCGGGGGGTGCCCCTATCTCTTTGGCCAAGGTAGATGGGGCTGTTCTAGGGCGTCTGGAACGATGTGCTCGTGCATGTTGATGATGAGTCGGTGGCAGCGGGCGGGAGCGGACCGGAGTGGACGGGTGCGGTGAGTGAGCGTCTGCGTTGCTGCGTCTGTGGTGGGTCGACTGATGGCGCCGAGGACTACGTGCTCGTCGAACTGTCGGCGAAGTTCTCTGAGGTTCGCCAATGGCTTGGTGCGCATGCGGAGCACCTGAACTCTGTCCTTGCGGAGGGGTTCTACGTGGAGGTCCACGACATGTAGGGCTGCCGTCATGGCCTGCGCGATCTCGGTTCGCAGGCAGGTTGGTTGCCCTCACCTCGTTTCGGTTGTCCGAGGTTCGTAGAAGGTGCCGTCTCTGAGCATGGCGAACAGGACGTCGGCTCGTCGTCGGGCGAGGCAGAGCAGCGCTTGGGTGTGGTGTTTGCCCTGGGTGATCTTCTTGTCGTAGTAGGCCCGCGATGCCGGATCGCCCAGGGCGGCGAACGCCGGTGCTGCCGTCGCCGACCTCTTGATCAGGATCCGTGCTCCGGTCCTGACGCCGACTCCCGGCATGGACGTACGGACTTGGGAAAGAGGGTGGGCCTCCAGGAGTTCTTCGATCCGTCCGGCCAGGAGTTTCCGCTGCTCAAGGACGTCATCCAGGGATTCGGCCAGGCTCGGGACGATCAGCGCGGCCGCCTCGGTCCCTGGGACGGTCACGGTCTGCTCGTCCAGGGCGGCGAATATCTCCTCGACCAGCCGCTCGGCCATCCTCGGCGCCTTCGGCCGCAGCAGGGTGATCAGCCGTCGTCGGCCGGCCTTGCGTATCTGGGCCGGTGACCCGAACCGCTCCAGCAGGGTGAGAACGGCTGGGTGCTGCAACCGCGGCCCCAGGACCCGTTCCAGCGAGGGATGGATCTGGGTCAGCGGGCCGTGCAGCCGGTTCGCCACCCGGGTGGCCTCGCCGGCCAGGTCGTCGTCGAACCCGACGATCATCTCCAGTTCGGCGATCGTCTCGTCTTCGCCCAGAAGGCGGCAGCAATGAACCCAGTGAGCCCGCCCCATGGCCAACAACGCCCTGTGTCTTGAGGAATGACTGACGAAAGAATGCCCGGTGCGGACCTTCGAGAGGCCATGCGACTCGGTATTCCAAGGAGCCGCGAGGAGGGCCGCGCCCTGTCCGGCGCAGCCCCTCCTCGTCGACACCACTGCTGCTCCTCCACACGGGGCAGCCGGTGTACGCGTCAGATCGCTTGAGCGGTCGGCATGATGGTGATCTCGGTGAGGTTGACGTGGCGCGGCACAGCAGCCATGAACGCGACGGTCTCGGCGATGTCCGCGGACTGGAGGCAGTCGATGTCGCGGATCAGCCCCGCCATCAGCTCACTGGCGTCGGGGTCCTCGACGTGGTCCGGGAGTTCGGTCTCGACCATGCCGGGCTCGATCGTGGCGACGCGGACCATCTTGGGGCCGAGCTCAACCCGCAACAGCCGGGTGAGGTGGCTGATGTAGGCCTTGGTTCCGGAGTAGATCGAGAACTTCTCCAGAATGCGGGTGGCGGCGATCGATGACGTGTTGATCAGGTCGGCGGGCCGGCCCTGCGACGCTGCTGCCGTGAGCTGGGGGAGAAATGCGGCGATGACGTTCATGACGCCGGTGACGTTGAGGTCGATCTGGCGCTGCCAGTCGTCGACCTTGAGCTCCTCGATGCCGGAGATGAGCTGGACACCCGCGTTGTTGAACACCAGGTCAGCGGTGCCGAGTTCGAAAGCGATCTGCTGAGCAGCAGCCTGAACGGCGTCGCGGTCGGTGACGTCGACGGCGAATGCGAGGGCAGTGCCGCCCGCAGCTTCGATGCTCTTCACGACCTCGTCGAGCTTGTCCTGGCGGCGTGCCAGAACGGCGACCTTGGCGCCGAGACCGGCGAGGCGCTCCGCGGTGGCGGCCCCCATCCCGCTGGAGGCTCCCGAGACAACGGCGACACGGCCCGCGAGAGGCGAGGCTGACAGAAGAGTGGACATGGCACGTTCCTTTCAGGGAGATCAGGTGACGGTGGCAGGCAGGCGTTCGCGCCGTGGGATGGCATCCGACCGGGCCGGCAGGAGGGGCACGGCCCGACCGGGCTGCTGGGCGGGCCGGCAGGAGGCCGGGCGCCAGGTTCTGCCGCTTACACGTCGTCGTGCGCAGTGGCAGCGGACTTCTCGCGCCAGGGGGCGAGGTCGCTCTGGACCTGCTGGTATTTGACCTCGAGGCGCTCGATGGTGTCCGCCCCCAGGTAGAGGTGAGTCGGCAGCTTCTCGCTGGAGGTGACCTCGTAGATCAGCGCCCCACCCTTGACCGGGTCGCCGAGCTGCGCGTGGTTGGCCTTGTCGATCCAGTCCAGCGTCACATGAGCCGGGGTGCCGTCGTAGGCCGCGATACGGTCGGCGGCCACGGAAAGAGAGCTGGAGTCGAGGAAGTCGGTGCGGAATACGCCGGGTTCGACCACCATCGACTGAACTCCGAAGGGCGCCATTTCCGCGGACAGGGCTTCGCTGATTCCGGCGACTGCGAACTTGGAGGCGCTGTACAGGCTCACGCCGGGCTCGCCCTCGAACCCGGAGCGGGAGCCGATGTGAACGAGCTTGCCGAACCCCTGCTTGCGCATGACGGGCAGGACGGCGCGGGTGGTGTTGATCAGGCCGAAGACGTTGAGGTCGAACAGCGACCGGGCCTCCGCGTCGGTGACCTCTTCCAGAGCCCCGAGCAGACCACGGCCGGCGTTGTTGACCAGCACGTCGATACCGCCGAAGCGGTCGACAGCAGCCTCGACGGCTGCAGGAATGCTCGCGGTACTCGTCACGTCCAGGGCAACGGCCAGAACCCGGTCGGATTCCTTGAAGTCTTCCGGAATCCGGTCCGGGTTACGAACCGCGATCACGACGTTGTTGCCGTCGGCGAGCGCGGAACGCGCAATTTCTGCGCCGAGCCCGCGAGATGCGCCGGTGACGAACCAAGTAGCCATGACTATGCCTTTCTTCTTCTGCGTTCGAGTTCCGCTCATCGGGCCTCTATCCCGACGCATTCGAGTCTGCCCGTGGACGTCAGCAGCAGGAAGGCTGAGAGTTTCCTGGGAGAAATACTCCTAGGCTCCCTGGCAGTTCCTCATCGAGGCGAGGCACCGCCGTCGATGCTCACCATGTCGCTGCGCCGGCAGGGGGAGCGGGGCATCGTAGGCCGGTTGGATCACTCTTCAGACGGTCGTCCGCTAGGAACATCGGCCGCAATGGGTACCCCAAGGCTCAGGAGCCCACGGTTCGCTCGGCGTAGCGCGTGTGAAGCCGCATCGGCGAGGACTGCCTGCGCCGGGCGCGGGTCAGGTAGAGCGCTCCTGGGAAAAGCGCACCCCCTTTTCCGTACACCGCAGGGCCGTTCATCCACCTAGCCTCGACTGCATGGACTCAGATAAGCGCCCGGCCGCCGAGAGCGCGCTGGGAGGTTTCCTCCGTGCGCGGCGCGCCCAGCTGCGCCCCGAAGACGCCGGACTCAGTACGTCCGGCCGCCGTAGGGTGCCCGGTCTGCGTCGTGAAGAGGTCGCCCTCCTCGCCGGCGTCAGCGTCGACTACTACATGCGCCTGGAACAGGGCCGCGAACGGCATCCCTCCCAGCAGGTCCTCGACGCTGTGGCCAAGGCTCTGCGACTGGACGATGCCGCGGTGGCCTACCTCTACCAGGTGGCCGTGCCGAGTGCCCGCCGTATGCGCCGCTCCCACCGAGTCGAACGCGTCGGCCGGCCGATGCAGCAACTCATCGAGAGCTGGTCCGACACACCTGCCTTCATCCTCGGCCACAGCTTGGACATCCTGGCGCGCAACCAGCTCGCCGAGGCCCTCCACACAGGCTTCAACTACAGCGACAACCTCGTTCGCATGACCTTCCTCGATTCCTTCGCACGTGACTTCTACCGGGAATGGGACCGAGCAGCCGTATCGTGTGTGGCCGCCCTTCGCCAGGCTGCCGGTGGGGACCCGGACGACCGACGATTGATCGAGCTCGTCGGCGAACTGTCCGTCAAGAGCGGAGAGTTCAGAGACCTCTGGGCACGCCACGACGTACAGGGCAAGACGCGTGAGGCGAAACTGTTCCGACACCCCGCGGTCGGCGACCTCGAGCTGCACTACGAGGCCTTTACCATCCACAGCGCCGCCGATCAGCAGCTTGTTGTCTACCAAGCCGAAGCAGGCAGCCCTTCGGTCGACGCCCTCGCCCTGCTCGGGTCTCTCAGCGCCGTCCCCGCGCTGCAAACGCCCCCGTGACTGGCCCCGCCGGTCACGCCGCCCGCTGCTGCCCCTGAGCCGGCACCGTCGGGCTGCCTGCGACCTTGCAGCCTGGCCTTCGGCTTCCTGGGTGTGCTGCGGCCACGCTCATCTCTCCACTCAGCGCCGAGCGCGTCGGAGAATGGTCTGCATGGAACAGATCGTGGAGCTGGGAGAATTCCTCCGTTCATGCCGCGGCCGACTCGACCCCGGCGAGGCGGGGGTGCCCAGAACGGCCCGCCGACGCGTCCCCGGCCTGCGGCGTGAGGAGCTGGCTCTGCTCGCCGGCGTCAGCGTCGACTACTACACGCGGCTGGAACAGGGACGCAGCCGGACAGCTTCGCCTGAAATACTCGACGCGCTGGCCACCGCCCTGCATGTGGACGACACCGAACGCGCACACATGTTCGACCTGGCTCATCGCCGGCCTGTCCAGCCTCAGCGGGCCCGCATGTCGCCACCCGAGCGGCTCAGCCCCGCGGTGCACCAGTTGCTGGCCACTCTCAACACGGCCTACTGCCCCGCCTTCGTCCTCGGGCGCCGTACCGACGTCGTGGCGACCAACCCACTCGCCCGTGCGCTGATCGCAGATTTCGACGCCATGCCGGCCAAGGAACGCAACCAGGCCCGCTTCGTCTTCCTCGACCCCGAGGCGCGGGAACTGTACACAGACTGGGAGACGGTCGCCGCCGACACGGCCGCCCTGCTCCGCATGGACGCGGGACGACACCCCGCTGATGCGCAGCTCGGCGAGCTGGTGGGCGAACTCGCCGCCCGCAGTCGGAGCTTTCGTGAGTACTGGGCCGAGCGCAGAGTGAACGAACGCACCGAGGGGGCAAAGGGCTACCACCACCCCGTTGTCGGTGACCTGGCCGTCACCTACCAGGCGCTGATGCTGCCCGGAAACACCGATCAGACACTCTTCATCTACACCACCGAGCCGGAGTCACCCTCCGAAACCGCGATGCGACTGCTCGCGACCTGGTCCGGCGGGGACGCCGTCGACCGTGCGCAGACCGTGCCAGTCAGCCATGAGGACGAGGAGCCGGAACATGTCTGGACCCGTGCCCGAGCCACCCACCTCGACTAGCCTTGCACCATGAGCGACGGTACCCCGCTGGGAGACTTCCTCAGAGCACGGCGCGAAGCCCTCAAGCCGCAGGATGTGGGACTGCCCGAGCACGGCCGCCGGCGAGTTCCCGGCCTGCGCCGCGAGGAAGTCGCCCTGCTGGCCGGCGTCAGCTCCGACTACTACATGCGCCTGGAGCAGGGTCGCGAGAAGAGTCCTTCGCCTCAGGTGGTTGATGCAGTCGCGACGGCCCTTAAGCTTGATGACGAAGCTGTCGAGCACCTGCGCAGGCTCACCCGGGCGCCGTACGAAAGCCGCCGCCTCGTGGCCGGCGATGAGCAGGTCGATGCTCAGCTTCTGCAGCTCCTCGACAGTTGGCCGGACACCCCTGCCTTCGTCCTGGGCCCGGCCCTGGACGTGCTGGCCCGCAACAGTCTTGCTGCTGCCCTGCACAGCGGATTCCAGCGATTCGACAACCTGGCTCGCATGGTGTTCGTCGACCCTGCCGGACGCGATTTCTACCAGGCGTGGGAGAGAGCCGCACACTCCTGCGTCGCCGAACTCCGTGCCGCCTACGGATACGATCCGGAGTCGCCACGGATCAACGAAGTCGTCCGGACCCTCTCTACCAAGAGCCCGGAATTCGCGGATCTGTGGGCACGCCACGACGTGAAGGCCAAAACTCGACAGACCAAGCCTCTTCGGCATTCCCAGGTCGGCGACCTGGAGATCCAGTTCTCGGCTTTCACGGTCAACGGGGCAGCCCACCAGCAGTTGGTCGTCTACCAGGCCGAACCCGCCAGCCGGACGGCCGCCGCTTTCATCGAGCTCCGGTCCACGTTCGAAGCTCAGCGCGAAGAGGCCGGTTCGGACCGGGCCGGCGTCGACCGCTAGCCGCGCACAACGGCTCCTGGACGCTCACTGCGGCGTCCTGACCACAGCCTGGCTGTCGTGCACCCAGGAAAATCCCGGCCTTTCAGCCTTGTCGCGTGCTGGGCAGACTGATGCGTACAACAAGAAGCTGAGGAAACAACACCGCGACAAACAGCGGCGCACATTTCCCGGCTCACCCGTACGTCCAGGAGAGGCCAGCGATGACCACTGCCAGTGACTTGCAGGAACACCCTTTGAATCAGGTGCATCGCCTGATCGAGCCCGGCCCCGTGATTCTGGTGACCACGCGGCATGAGGGCATCCCCAACGTGATGACCAACGGCTTCAACATGATGGTCCGGCACGAACCGCCGCTGATCGGATGCACCATCGGACCTTGGGATCACAGCTACGCCGCTTTGCGCGCAACCGATGAATGCGTCATCTCGATCCCCGGCAGCGAACTTGCCGAGATTGTGGTCGACGTGGGCAACTGCTCCGGCCAGGAGGTCGACAAGTTCCAGACTTTCGACCTGACGCCCGTGGACGCAGAGAGCGTCCAGGCGCCGCTGATCGCCGAATGCTTCGCCAACATCGAATGCCGCGTCGTCGACACGGCCCTTGTTGACTCGTACGACCTGTTCGTACTCGAAGCGGTCAAAGCCTGGGTCGACCCTTCACGCACCGACCCGCAGATGTTCCACCACCGTGGTGACGGCACGTTCACACTCGACGGCGAGACGGTAGATCTCCAGGACCGCATGACCAAGTGGCAGTACCTTCTCTGAACTCCAGCCGCCACATCACGGCGACGCCAGGAAAGGAGCATCCATGGCAGGTCTGGAGCTCATCGTGGTGGTCCTGGCCGCCGTTCTCCTCATGAGCTGGACGGCACGCCGACTGCACCTGAGTGAACCCATGCTCCTGCTGGCCGGCGGCATCCTGATCGGCCTGACGCCACCCTTCGAGCATGTCGACATCCCACCCGACGTCATCCTGATGATCTTCCTCCCGGCACTGCTGTACTGGGAGTCGCTCACCGCCTCCCTGCGCGAGATCAAGAGCAACTTCCGATCCATTGCCCTGCAGGCGACTGGACTGGTGCTGGTGACAGCACTCGCCGTTGCCGCGGTCGCGCATGGCCTCGGGTACGCGTGGCCACTCGCCTTCGTCCTGGGAGCCGTGCTGGCCCCCACCGACGTGGCCGCCGTGGCTGCAGTCGCCAGAGCCATGCCCCGTCGCATCCTGACGTTGCTGCGTACCGAGAGCCTGCTCAATGACGGAACCGCCTTGGTCCTGCTCGCCGTGGGCCTGGAACTGCTGACCGCCGGTGAGCCCTTCTCCTGGGCCACTACAACGCTGCGGTTCGTAGAGTCTTACGCAGGTGGCGTGGCCATCGGTGCTGCCATCGCATTCGCCCTGATCCCGGTGCGCCGCCATCTGCACGAGGGGATTCTGCACAGTGGCCTGAGCGTCGCCACACCCTTCATCGCCTTTCTGCCCGCAGAGGCGCTGCATGTCTCGGGTGTCCTGGCTGTCGTCACCTGCGGGCTGATCACCAATCGGGTGGGCCCGAGGATCATCGGGCCCGATGCCCGTCTTCAGTCCGTCTCCTTCTGGGAAGTCACGACCTTCCTTCTCAACGGTGCCCTCTTCGTCCTCATCGGCATCCAGACGCCGGCCGCAGTCCGGGCGCTCACTTCCATCTCACTGCTGCAGGCGGCGGGCATCGCGGCAGCGGTCAGTGCCACCGTCATCAGCGTCCGTATCGCATGGTTCTACACCGTGCCCTACTTGGTCCGGCTCATCGATCGCCGACCGCAACAGCGCGAGCGTCGCATCAGTGCTCGCCAACGACTCCCGCTGGCGTGGGCCGGGATGCGAGGCGCGATCTCCCTCGCCGCGGCACTGGCCATCCCGGCGACGACGACGGACGGCCGGCCCCTCGAACAGCGCGACGCGGTCATCTTCATCACCGTCGTCGTCATCGTGGTCACCCTGGCTCTCCTCGGCCCCGCCCTTCCCCCGGTCGTCCGCCGTGCGCACTTCAGCGAAGACGTCACGGAAGCGGACGAGGTCGACCTCGCCGTACGTCACCTCGCCGCAACCGCGCTCACCGAAATGCCTGCCCTGGTGAGCCGATTCGACGTCCCCCGTGACGCCTGCTCCTACATCACCGCCGATCTCAACAAGCAGATGGCTTTGGGCGCCGGCGAGCTGCACGACGCGGGGGCCAGTGGTATGCGCCGTCAGGTGAGTGCCGTCTTCGCCCTCGAGGAAGCCCTCTTGGAGGTCAAGCGCACCGCCCTCGCTGAACTGCGCAACCAGGGGCGCATCGATGACATCGTGCTGCGCAGGGTGCAGCGGCACCTGGATGCCGAGGAACAGAGCCTGGAGCTCAGGGACGCACTGCTTCCCCCAGCCGACGGTGCTGTCGAACCGGACAGAGACAGAGACAGAGACAGAGGCCGGGAGGACGGGCCGGCCCCGTCCTGAAAGCCACAGCAGTGCTCCCGGAACTCGTCGCGGATCGGGGTCGATGCGAAACAGGGCTGCAGGACGCCGCGTGGTCGACTGGGCCGCGCAGATCCACGGCCGCGACCTGGAGATCGTCCGCGAGGACCCCGGCCGGCGCGGCTTCCAAGTCCAGCCCAAGCGGTGGGCGGCAGAGCGCACGCTGTCGTGGCTCGCCTCCCACCGGCGCCTGGCAAGGGACTACGAGACCAGCCCGGCCCACTCCGAGACCATGATCTGTCGGGCGATGATCGGCATCATGCTTCGGCGGTTCACCCGCAAAGGACCGGCGTCACGGCCTGGCCCCCGGCCGCTCACCCGATTCGCTGCAAGCTGACCGGACACGCCGGCTCGCAGCGGACGTTCAGTCAACTGCGTCCCCGAGAAGCTTCGCCTCCAGCACGAGCAGGTCAGCGTCACTGACGCACGGAGCAGTCCAGTCGTTGCTGCAGGCGTGCGCGATGAACCGCGGGTCGAGCGCCACATGATGACGCTCGACATAGTGGGCCAGGTCCGAGTACCAGAACCAGCGTCCGTCCGTCAGCAGGTGCAACCCGCCGATCACGGCATTGTTGGGGCTCAGCACGTCGTGCACGAGCGTGGTCGTGGCGGCCAGGACCGTACCAGCGCGCAGGTACTCGACCAACTCGCGAGCGTTTTCCGGTTCCTGGGCGCGAACGGCGGACCGGAGCGACGCTCCGTCCGCCCTGCCGTGCCCAAGCTCTCTGAACTCACCGACGAAAGGGAACGTCTCATCGATCACCCGCAGAGGGTAGAGCACGAAGACGCCACGATCGACTGAGATCTCAAACGCGGTCGGGACGTGGACCTCACTCCGAAGGAGAGCAGCTAGCGGGTCCCTGCGCGTCCGTGACGGTGGTAGCGCAGGCAGCGGAACCCAAGGTGAGTACGCCATCGGAAAGCGGTGTACAGCGCACGCTGCCTTTACCCATCAACGCCCGCTGCGCGCCTGCTCCGATGGTGGCGTTCATCCAGGCACGCGGCCGCGCCGCGGTGTTCAGTGCAAGCAGGCCCGGGCCGCTGCCGCTGTCCAAAGAGACCGTGGAACCCACTCACGCATCGATTTCCACTCCTCGTAGGAGCACGTTCCGACGGATCCGGGACGTCAGCGGTCGGTCGAGGCGAGCTGCTGCGGGGTGTACCGTGCGCCGCTGACGTTGTCCGGTCGGACGGCTTGGTCCAAGGAGGACAGCTCCTCGGCGTTCAGTTCGATGTCGTGGGCTGCGGCGTTCTCCTCGAGGAACCTGCGGCGCTTGGTTCCCGGGATCGCCACCGCACCCTGTGCGCTCACCCAGGCCAGCGCGACCTGGGCCGGCGTGGCATTACGTCGCTCGGCGATGGCGCGTACGTGGTCGACCAGCGCGAGGTTGGCCGCGATGTTCTCCGGCGAGAAGCGGGGGAGTCCTCGGCGCGAGTCGTCGGGCGCCAGGTCGTCCACGCTGCGGATGGAGCCGGACAGGAATCCGCGGCCGATGGGCGAGTACGCGACGGTCCCGATGCCGAGTTCGTCCAGGACGGCCTTGGTCCCGTTGTCCAGCAGGTCGCGGCTGAAGAGCGACATCTCCGACTGCACGGCGGTCAGCGGGTGCACCGCGTGGGCGCGCCGGATCGTCGCGGCGGACACCTCCGACAGGCCGATGTAGCGCACCTTGCCGGCCGTGACGAGTTCTGCCATGCCGCCCATGGTCTCCTCGACGGGGGTGTCGGGGTCCAGGCGGTGCATGTAGTAGAGGTCGATCACGTCGGTGCCCAGGTGGCGCAGCGACCGTTCGACGGCGCGGCGGATGTGTTCGGGCCGGCCGTCCAGCGGTCCGGGTGCACCCTCGTCGGTGAAGTCGAGGCCGAACTTCGTCGCCAGGACGATTTCGTCGCGGCGATGGCCGAGTGCGCGGTGCAGGAGTCGTTCGTTCTCGAAGGGGCCGTAGGACTCTGCCGTGTCGAACAGGGTGATCCCGAGGTCCACGGCGTGATTGAGCGTCGCGATGGATTCCGTCTCGTCATGACTGGCGCCGTACACCCCGCTCATGCTCATGGCGCCGAATCCCTGAGAGGACACGGTCAGTCCCTGACTGCCCAGTTCAACTGTCTTCATCGCTTGTCTCCCACATGACCTGTGTCGCACAGCCCTGCTTGAAGCCCGACCTCGGATTGCCTGATGCCACGGAACGTGTGGCAAGGGCCCCGGGGCCGGAAGTCCCGGCCGGCCCGGCACATGCACTGTACACAGCACGTTATTGAACGCTAAATCATTACTGACGTCGTCCACGTCTCCTCGGGCACCCCCGCCCAACAAGCGGTCATTCGCCCGGTTCGCATGGGGGTCTCCTCGCCGAGGGCCGCTCCATGGAGAGGACGCACGCCCGTCCGACCATGCGGAATGTGACGTGGATCCCAGCTTGGCGCGCGGTGTCACAACCGCGGCACGGGCCTTGTCCTAGGTGTGGTGAGTCGGCTTCGTCGACGCTGCCTCGCCATGACACATCGGCCGTCGGTAGCGGCGGCCGATGGCCCGCCCCGGTGCCGCACAGGCCCCCATGCTGTGAGAAGGCTGTTATGAGTGATCCGGCCACCCAGCCCACCGCCCCGTCCGCAATCAGCGAGCTCGACCAGCTTCCCGACCGCGACTCCGAGGAGACCGCCGAGTGGCAGGCCTCCCTCGATGCCGTCGTGGAAAGCGCCGGGCCGGAGCGCGCGGCGTACCTGATGCGACGGGTGTACGAGCATGCGACCAGGTCCGGGATAGTTCTGCCGGGCCTGGTGTCGTCGGACTACATCAACACCATCCCTGTGGCGGCGCAGCCGGACTTTCCCGGCGATCTTGCGATGGAGTCCCGGATCACCGCCCTGAACCGGTGGAACGCCGCCGCTATGGTCTCCCGCGGCTCCCGTCTGGGACTGGGCGGCCACATCTCGACGTATGCCTCGGCGGCCTGGCTGTACGAGATCGGGTTCAACCACTTCTTCAGGGGCAAGGACACCGACGGTTCCGGCGACCAGCTGTTTCTGCAGGGCCATGCCACGCCGGGCATCTACGCCCGCCTGTTTCTGGAAGGGCGCCTGAGCGAGAAGCAGTTGGACGCCTTCCGTCGTGAGGCGGACGGCCACGGGCTGCCGTCCTACCCTCACCCCCGCCGGCTGCCGTGGTTGTGGGAGTTTCCGACCGTGTCCATGGGGCTGGGCCCGCTCGGCGCGATCTACCAGGCGCGATTCAACCGCTACCTTCAGGCCCGGGGTATCAAGGACACCTCCGGTTCTCGGGTGTGGGCCTTTCTCGGGGACGGGGAGATGGACGAGCCCGAGTCGATGGCAGCTCTCGCTCTCGCCGCACGCGAACGGCTGGACAACCTCACTTTCGTCGTCAACTGCAACCTCCAGCGGCTGGACGGACCGGTCCGCTCCAACTCCAAGGTCGTCCAGGAGTTGGAGGCCCGGTTCCGCGGCGCGGGCTGGAACGTGATCAAGTCCTTGTGGGGCGAAACCTGGGACCCGGTGCTTCAGCAGGACACCACAGGTGCCCTGGTACGCCGCCTGGGCGAGGTACCCGATGCCCAGATGCAGACTTACGCCACGAGAGACGCGGCCTACATCCGTAAGAACTTCTTCACCGGGGACGCGCTGTCCGGTGTGGCCGCCGGACTCGGCGACGCGCAGTTGATGGAGATGTTCGCCACCTCGCGTGGCGGTCACGAACCGCTCAAGGTCCATGCCGCCTACCGGGCCGCGGTGGAGCACAAGGGCGCGCCGACGGTGATCCTCGCGCAGACGGTCAAGGGACACACACTCGGCCCGGCGTTCGAGGCGCGGAACGCGAACCACCAGATGAAGAAGCTGACGATGGAACAGTTCCGGCAGATGAGAGACCGATTGGAACTTCCCATCCCCGACAGCGCGCTCAGCGGCGACCTGGTGCCCTACTTCCATCCCGGCGAGAACTCGCCGGAGGTGCGCTATCTGCGTGACCGGCGGGTCGCTCTGGACGGGCCCGCCCCGGTACGCCGGGTGGTGGCCGACCCCCTGCCGCAGCCGGCTGAGCGGCCCTTCGAATCCTTGAAGAAGGGCTTCGGCAACCAGGAGGTGGCGACCACCATGGCTCTCGTGCGCCTGGTGAAGGACCTGATGCGCGGCGAGGAGACCGGCGCCCGGTGGGTGCCGATCATTCCCGACGAGGCCCGCACCTTCGGTATGGAGTCGCTGTTCCCGTCGGCCGGCATCTACTCACCCGACGGGCAGACCTACGACCCGGTCGACGCCGACCAGTTGCTGTACTACAAGGAGGCACGCGACGGCCAGCTGATCGACGAGGGCATCACCGAGGCCGGCTCCATGGCCGAGTTCGCCGCCGCGGCGACCGCCTATGCCACACATGGCGAGCCGATGATCCCGTTCTACATCTTCTACGCCATGTTCGGGTTCCAGCGCACCGGCGATCAGTTCTGGGCGCTCGCCGACCAGATGGGCCGCGGATTCGCCGTCGGGGCGACGGCCGGGCGCACCACGATGACGGGTGAGGGTCTGCAGCACGCCGACGGGCACTCCCACCTGCTGGCCGCGACGAATCCGGCGGCGATCAGCTACGACCCTGCCTTCGCCTACGAGATCGCGGTGATCGTCCGTGAAGGGCTGCGGCGCATGTACGGCGAGCAGCCGGAGAACGTCTTCTACTACCTGACGGTGTACAACGAGCCCAAGCTGCAGCCGCCCATGCCGACCGATCCGTCGGTGGAGGACGGCATCGTCCGCGGTATCTACCGGTTCCGGCAGGGGGATTCGGCGGCAACCGGCCCGCGTATCCAACTGCTGTCCTCGGGCACGGCCATCCACTGGGCGTTGAAGGCCCAGGAACTTCTCGCCTCGGACTGGGACGTGCACGCCGACGTCTGGTCGGTGACGTCCTGGACGGAGTTGCGCCGCGACGCGCTGGACGCGGACGCCGCGCGGCTGCGCGGTGAGGAGCGTACGCCGTATGTGACGAGCGCCTTGTCGGAAGCGCAGGGGCCGGTCCTCGCGGTCAGCGACTGGATGCGGCAGGTGCCCGACCAGATCAGCCGGTGGGTCGAGCAGGACTACTCGTCGCTGGGCACGGACGGCTTCGGCCTGTCGGACACCCGGGACGCGGTACGCCGCTACTTCCAGGTGGACGCCGAGTCGATCGTGGTGGCGGCCCTCGACCAACTGGCTCGTCGCGGTGAGGTCGCGCCGGAGACGGCGGCCGAAGCACGCCGGCGCTACGGCTTGGAGGGATGACCCGGTCCTGCGCCGGTGCTCACGGTTCCGCGCACGTCGGCTCGGCGGGACGAGACTTCCGGCGGCAAGGCGGTGACACTCCGGGCCGTCCTCTGCCTGGAGCAGCCCCTTTTCGTCACTGGAGAGGTCTCGCATGTGGCCGGCGGACAGAGCGCGGGGCACTGATGGATGCCCGGGAGCCGACCGGATGCCTCGGGCTGCGGGGGAGTGGCTCCCGTGACCACCGCCGTACACGGCTAGCCGTCCGTCCTGCTCGCCGATGGCGCTCGGTACGGCGCTCGGGTCAGTCCGTCTGCGGTGGCGCGGTGCTCTTTCGCACCACCAGGCTCGTCGCCAGTTCCAGCCTCGTCGACGACGGTTCCTCCGTGCGCAGCCGCAGCAGCATCTGGGCGGCTTCCTCGGCCATCTGGCGCAAAGGCTGGTGGACCGTGGTCAGTGCCGGGCTGGACCAGCGGGCGACCTGGACGTCGTCGTAGCCGACCACGGAGAGGTCCTGCGGGACGCGCAGCCCGTTGACGCGTGCCGCCTCCAGGACGCCGAGGGCCTGCAGGTCGCTGCCGGCGAAGACGGCGGTGGGCCGCTCCGGCAGGCTCAGCATCTCCATCGCCCGGTCGTATCCGCCTTCCACGTGGAAGTCGCCGAACCGGATGAGTTCGGGTGGGGTCGCCAGTCCGGCCATGCTCATCGCCGAGCGGTAGCCGTCGAGGCGGGCCAGGGAGCAGAGCATGTCGTCAGGGCCGGTGATGATGCCGATACGCCGGTGTCCGAGCTCGATCAGATGCCGTGTGGCGGCAAGTCCGCCGGCCCAGTTGGCGGATCCCACGGACGGTACGTCGGGGTCGGGGTCGCCGGCCGGATCGATGATGACGAACGGAATGGAACGGGCTCTGAGTTGCTGCTTGACCGCTTGGGGGAGGGCGGAGAAGACCAGGACGACGCCGATGGGCCTGCGCTGCAGGACCCCTTCGATCCAGTCGGGATCCGGTGAGTGGCGGGTGCCGCTCTCGGTCAGCACCACGCTCGCCTGATTGGCCTTCGCGATGTTCTCCACGCCGCGGATCAGCTCGAGCGCCCAGATGCTGTCCAGCTCGTGGAAGACGATCTCGATGAGCGGCGCCTCCTGGGACGACCTCGTCGTGCGTCGGTAGGCGTGGGTCTCCAGGATGCGTTCCACTTTGGTCCTCGTGGGAGGGGCCACGTCCTGCCGGCCGTTGAGGACTTTCGAAACTGTCGAAATGGAGACGCCGGCCTTCTGAGCCACCTGGGCCAGGGTGATGCGGCCCATCTCCTCGTCATCGCGCATGGCAGGGAGCATAAGGCACGTACCAGCGCCGCAGCAGCGTAACGCTTTGGTAACGCGGTGTTCCGGGGTTGACCCCCCAAGTGGGGAACCCTAGCGTCCCCTCTCGTGAACTTTCGGTAGTCGTACCGAAATAGTTTCGAGAGGCGAGGCGATGAAGCAACGCGTACGGTTCTCCCGGGCCACCGTCATCGGCGGGGTGGCGCTGGCCATGACGCTCTCACTGTCCGCTTGCGGCGGGGACTCCGACGGCTCGGCCGGCGGGGCCGACGAGATTCACGTCCTGGTCTACGGCGATGCGGCCAACAAGGTCGAGAAGCAGCTGGTCGACACCTTCAACAAGACCTCCGACGTGAAGGCCGTCCTGGACACCATCCCGGGCGCCGACTACCAGGCCAAGCTGCAGACGGTCATCAGCGGCAAGCAGGCTCCGGACGTCTTCTTCAACTGGGGCGGCGGCTCCATCAAGCCGTTCGTCGACGCCGGGCTGCTGATGCCGCTCGACGACTTCATCGCCAAGGACCAGAGCCTCAAGGACAAGTTCCTGCCCTCGGTGTTCAACACCGCGGTGGTCGACGGCAAGCCGTACGGCGTGCCCATGCGCGGCACCCAGCCCGTGATGATGTTCCACAACAAGAAGGTCCTCGCGGACGCCGGAATCACCCCGCCGAAGACCTGGGACGAGCTGCTCGCGGCGGTCAAGACCCTGAAGGGCAAGGGCGTCACCCCGATCGCGCTCGGCGGCGGCGACAAGTGGCCGACGCAGATGTGGTACCAGTACGTGTACGACCGCGTCGCCGGGCCCGAGCTGTTCCAGAAGGCCATGACGGGCGACAAGAGCGCCTGGGAGAGCGCCGAGAGCAAGAAGGCCCTCTCCCTGATCAAGGAGCTGGTCGACGCGGGCGCCTTCGGCACGAACTACGACTCGGTGAAGTTCACCGACGGCGGTTCCCCGGCCCTGCTCGCCACGGGCAAGGCCGCCTTCGAACTGATGGGCTCCTGGGAGTACTCGACCCTCCAGGACGCTCACCCGGACTTCGCCAAGAGCGACCTCGGCTACGGCACCTTCCCGACCATATCCGGCGGCAAGGGCGACCCGGGCAATCTCGCGGGCAACACCAACAACTACTACTCGGTGCTGAAGAAGACCAAGCACCCCGAAGCGGTCGCCGACTTCCTCAAGCTCATGTACTCGGACGAGTTCGTGAAGGCGCAGCTGTCCATCGGCAATCTGCCCACCACGACGAACACCCCCGACTTCCTCGACACCTCGGCGAGCCCGGAGTACTCGAAGTTCCAGTACGACCTGGTGGCGAAGGCCCCGGCGTTCCAGCTCTCCTGGGACCAGGCGTACCCGCCCGCGGCGACGACCACGATCCACGCGGCCGTCCAGCAGTTCTTCAACGGCCAGATCGACGCGGACGCCTTCATCAAGCAGATGCAGTCCCTGCCGGCCGCCTGACCCCACCACTGATCCGGATCAGGTGACATGACCTCCGCAACCGCATCCGCCGTGGACAGCGAGCAGTCCGAACGGGCCGGCCGGACCCCCGAACGGACCGGCCGGACCCCCGGACGGGCCGGCACCGGCGTGGGCCGCCCGGGCTTCGCCTGGGCTGCCCCTGCCGCCGTGTTCTTCGGGCTCTTCGCCATCGTCCCGCTCGGCATGCTCGTCGTGCTGTCCTTCGCGAGCTGGAACGGCCTCGGCGAACCCGAGTTCGTCGGTCCCGACAACTGGTCGAAGCTCCTCGACGACCCCGTCATGCTGGAGAGCCTCTGGCTGAGCGTCCTGCTCACCCTCCTCGGCGTCGTCGTCCAGACCCCGGTCAGTATCCTGCTGGGTGTCTGGGCCGCGGGCCGCCAGCGGAACCGGGCGGTCCTGACCGCCGTCTACTTCGTCCCGCTACTGCTCTCCATCACGGCCGTCTCCGTGTTGTGGCGCGCCGTCCTCGACCCCAACTTCGGCGTGCCCTCGCAGGCCGAGTGGCTCTTCGGGGACGGCAATCTGCTCGGCAAGCAGGCGACCGCGATCGGCGTCCTGGTCTTCGTCGCCACCTGGCAGTTCACGCCCCTGCACACGCTCATCTACCAAGGCGCCGCCCGCGCGGTCCCCCAAGTCCTCTACCAGGCCGCCCAGATCGACGGGGCCGGCCGGGTCCGGCAGTTCATCCACATCACGCTGCCGCAGCTGCGCAACAGCATCATCACCTCGGTGATCCTCATGGTCGTCGGCGGCCTCACGACCTTCGACACCGTGCTGATCCTCACCCAGGGCGGCCCCGGCACCGACACCACGATCAGCGCCTACTACATGTACCAAAAGGCCTTCAAGAGCTTCGACTTCGGCACGGGCGCCGCCATCGCGCTGCTCCTCGTGGTCGTCGCCACGCTCATCTCGCTGATCATGGTCCGGCTGTCGGGCTACGACAAGATGCGCAGCACCCAGGAGGGCGTGTGATGAAGCGCCGTCCCAACTACCTGGCGGGATTCGGCTCGCTCGTATGGCTCTTCCTGGTCGGTCTGCCGCTGTACGTCATGCTGATCGCGACCTTCCAGAGCCGGGCGGACTACGCGGCGAACGGCCCGCTCGCCTTCCCCGACAACTTCACGCTCGACAACTACATCAACGATCTCAACGACGGCTTCGCGCAGTACTTCCTCAACACGGTGATCGTCACCGTGGCGGTCGTCGGCATCGTCCTGCTGCTCGTACCGCCGCTGGCGTACGCGATCGTCCGCAGTCAGGGCAGGACCACCGGGGTCGTCTTCCGGCTCTTCCTCCTGGGCCTCGCGATCCCCTCGCAGGCCGTGATCGTTCCGATGTTCTACGTCATCAGCAAGGCCGGTCTCTATGACAACCTCATCGGCGTCATCCTGCCGACCGCGGCTTTCGCGATGCCGGTGTGCGCGCTCATCCTCACCGGGGTGATGCGTGACATCACCCCGGAGCTGTACGAGGCGATGACCGTGGACGGCGCATCCCCCTGGCGGACCTTCTTCCAACTCGTCGTCCCCCTCTCCCGGAGCGGCCTGTCGACGATCGTGGTCTTCTCCGCCCTCCAGGCGTGGAACGGTTTCCTCTTTCCGCTGGTGCTCACCCAGTCCGCCGAGACCAAGGTGATCACTATGGGGCTGTACGACTTCCAGACGGAACACGGGGTCGACATTCCCGGCCTGCTCGCCGCCGTGGTCCTGTCCATGCTTCCCATCCTGCTCGTCTACCTGTTCGCCCGTCGTGCTCTGGTCCAGGGGCTGATGGGGGTCGGAGGAAAGTGACCGACAACGTGGCTGTGGAGGACGACGTGGCCGTGGAGAGCGACTCCACCGCCCCCCTCTGGAGCGATCCTTCCCTCGACGCCGGCAGGCGCGCCGACGCCCTGATCGCCGAGATGACCCTCCAGGAGAAGATCGCCCAGCTCTTCGGCGTCTGGGTGGGGGCATCCGACGAAGGCGGCGAAGTCGCCCCCCACCAGCACGACATGGAAGAGGCGATCGACCTCGACGAGCTGCTGCCGTACGGTCTGGGCCAGCTGACCCGGCCGTTCGGCACGGCACCTGTCGACCCGGCGGTCGGCGCGCTCTCGCTGGCCCGCACCCAGCGGCGGATCGCCCGCGCGAACCGCTTCGGCATCCCTGCCCTGGCCCATGAGGAGTGCCTCGCGGGCTTTGCCGCCTGGGGCGCCACCGCCTACCCGGTGCCGCTGTCGTGGGGCGCCACCTTCAACCCCGGGCTGATCCGTGAGATGGCCGTCGCCATCGGCCGCGACATGCGCTCCGTCGGTATCCACCAAGGCCTCGCCCCGGTCCTCGACGTCGTGCGCGACGCACGCTGGGGCCGGGTCGAGGAGACCATCGGCGAGGACCCCTACCTCGTGGGCACCGTCGCCACCGCCTACGTCCAGGGCCTGGAGTCGGCAGGCATCGTCGCCACGCTCAAGCACTTCGCCGGATACTCCGCCTCCCGGGCCGGGCGCAATCTCGCTCCGGTCGGCATGGGAGCCCGCGAGCGCGCCGATGTCATCCTGCCGCCGTTCGAGATGGCTGTGCGGGAGGGCGGCGTACGGTCGGTCATGCACGCCTACACCGACACCGACGGCATCCCCTCCGCCGCCGACGAGCGGCTGCTGACCGGGCTTCTCCGGGACACCTGGGGCTTTACCGGGACCGTCGTGGCCGACTACTTCGGCATCGCGTTCCTCAAGACCCTGCACGGAGTCGCCGGGACCTTCGGCGAGGCGGCCGGTGCCGCGCTCTCCGCGGGCGTCGACGTGGAGCTGCCCACGGTCAAGACGTTCGGCGAACCCCTGCTGGAAGCGGTCGCCGAGGGACGCGTGCCCGAGGCGTTGGTGGACCGCGCCGTGCGCCGCGTCCTCGTGCAGAAGGCCGAACTCGGTCTGCTCGACCGGGGCTGGAGCGCTGCGCCGCCGGCACTCGCCGGAGCGGGCCCGGACAACGATGCCGACCCGGACGCCGGGACGGAACGCGGTTCGGTGCGCCTGGACTCCGACGACAACCGGGCCCTCGCCCGCCGGATCGCCGAACAGGCCGTCGTACTCCTCCGCAACGACGGCATCCTGCCGTTGTCTCCCGCCCACGCACCCAAGCGGAGCGCACCGCCGGCGAGGATCGCGCTCATCGGCCCCAACGCGGAGGCGCCGACAGCCGTGTTGGGCTGCTACGCCTTCCCGGTCCACGTCGGCGTCCAGCACCCCGAGGTCCCGCTCGGAATCGAACTGCCCACGCTGCGCGAGGCGTTGGCTGCGGAGTTTCCCGACAGTGAGATCGTCGTCGCTCCGGGCGCGAGCGTGGACGGAACCGACACCACCGGGTTCGCGGCGGCCGCCGAACTCGCCCGGGGCGCCGACATCGTGATCGTGGCCCTCGGTGACCGTGCCGGACTCTTCGGCCGCGGCACCAGCGGTGAGGGCTGCGACGCCGAGTCGCTGGCACTGCCCGGCGTCCAGCAACAGCTGCTCGACACGCTTCTCGACACCGGGGCGCCGGTCGTGGTGACGCTGGTGGCCGGCCGGCCCTACGCGCTGGGCCGGGCGGCGACCGAATCGGCCGCCGTCGTCCAGTCCTTCTTCCCCGGTGAGGAGGGCACACGAGCGATCGCCTCCGTACTCGGCGGGCGGACCGCTCCGGCCGGCCGGCTCCCGGTCAGCGTCCCGCGTCACCCGGGCGCCCAGCCGTCCACCTATCTGGCGGCACGCCTCGGTCACTCCAGCGAGGTTTCCAACATCGACCCGACACCCGCCTTCGGCTTCGGGCACGGCCTGACGTACACCACTTTCGCGTGGACGGACCTGACCGTGGAGTGCGACGAGGCGGCCACGGACGGCGCGTTCGGGCTGGCGTTCACCGTCCGCAACACGGGCACGCGGGAGGGCACCGAGCTGGTGCAGCTCTATCTGCACGACCCGGTCGCCTCCGTGGTCCAGCCCGTTCAGCGCCTCGTCGGTTACGTCCGGCTGGAACTCGCCCCGGGCCAGGCCGTACGCGTTCACGCGACGGTCCCCGCGGACCTGGCCGCCTTCACCGGCCGGGACGGGCTCCGCATCGTGGAACCGGGGGAGCTGGAGCTGAGGTTCGGCGCATCGAGTACGGAGCCACGGCTCACCTCACGGGTCACGCTCACCGGCCCCGTACGGGAAGTGGACCATCTTCGTCGCCTGCACGCCGAGTTCAGTACGGAGCCGATTGCCTGAAGCGCCGTGCCGAACCGGTGATCAGGGCAGGTGTCCCAGCGACGGCGCTGTGTGGTCGCGTCGTACGACACAGCGCTCGGCCTCACGGTTGTGGGGTAGGCGTTGCTCCGCTGGAATCCGAGGGGGCAGTAGTACTGCCCCCTCGGGCGGTCGGGTCGGTCGCCGCGCGCAGGATGGGGGGCTCCTATGGCGGGCGACTGAAGGAGGAGCGGGCGGATCGCGGCGTACGCGGTCCGGCTGGGCGCGGACGAGTGCGACATCGCACTCTTGGTTCCGCTGGCGTCGGCGCCGGGATGGGCCGCGACGGCGGCCGGGAGACGGACTGGCCCTGTTCCAGCAGCAGGGCATGCTCCCTGCCCCTGGAACGCCCCGCAGTCCGTCGCCGATCAAGCCGCACGGGCATCCGGCGCGCTCGCTGACCGGCACGCCCGCCGGTAGCCCCCAAACAGGTGGGCGTCCACTGGCGCTGCGGGAGATCCGCGTCGGCGTCCGCAGGACGCCACCAGCACTCTCTGGCCGACATCACCCGCCCGCGGTGTCGCCGGTCTCTCGTCCCGGACGGGACCGGCGCTGCTCAGGGCCGGTCACGGCGGTGCCTGCCGTGGCCCGAGCGGTCTTCGTCCGATGCACGGGAGTCGCCGGTCTCGTCGTTCTGCTCGTACTGCGTACGGTCGGAATCGCCGCGTCCCCGGTCAGGGCTGTCCGTCTCCCTCGCGGGGACCGGGCGGCTGCGCGGTGGCGATGCCGGCTGCGGCCGCCGTGCGAATCCTTGCGGCGTGCCGCCTCCCGGTGCGGTTTGTCGGGCAGAACCGGTGCCTGCCGCGGGCCGCATGTCCTCGGCGCTGTCTCGAGCTGTCGCGTCCGCTGTGTCCTGGTCCCGGGCGGCCATGCCGTACGGGCGGTCGGTCCCAGCGCCGAGGTGCTCCCGGTCCTCGGCGTGGATCGCCTCCCGCTGTTGCTGCTCGTCGCGGGCGTTGCGCACGGCCCGGGACTCGCGTCCGCCCATGACGGCCGAACCGATCAGCATGAGGAGACCGCCGAGCAGGGCGAGTGCCACTCCGCTGCCGAGCCCGTTGCTGTCTCCCGTCACCGTCAGACTGCCCTCTGCCTGCCCCTGCCGGACCATCCAGAGGATGGCGAATCCGAGGGTGATGATTCCGGCGACGAGGACCAGCAGTCGCGATCTAAAGATCACGCCGAGGAGGGTGACGATCGCGCCGACGAGGAGGGGCAGGAACAGGGACGCGAACAGCCCCGCGCCCGAGTTCGTCACGCCGGCTCCGGTGAAGAGTTCCCAGACCCGGAAGTCATGTCCGAGACGGCCGTTGTACCAACTGCGGAAGGGCGCCCAGAGCGCCGCGGCGGCGCCGACGAGGGCCAAGATCACTCCAACAGTGTTGCGGATACCCCGTACCATGCCGCAACCTCCCGGCAAGTCGGTCGGTGCACGCCAGAGCCCCCACGTGCCCATCTCGCCCCCCATCGACGCTACGCCTGCCCCGTACGCGACGCCATGTGGCGATGGCCGGGATCCACGCGTGCCCCACTGGCCCGGGGGTGGGCACCTACGCGGGGTGCTCCTGGGCCCCGTTGTCCGGGCACCGCACGGCGAGGGCTGCGATGTCGTCGTCGAGCCTTCCGCCGCTGTAGTGGAGCAGGGCCCGGTGAAGTCGGTCGAGCAGTTCGCGAGGCGGCACCGGGCCCTGTCGCCGCATCCAGTCCGACAGGGGGAAGAACTCGCCGGTCCTGTCCCGGCTCTCCGTTACTCCGTCGGTGTAGAGCAGGAGCTGGTCGCCCGGGGTGAAGGCGACGGTGTCGACGTAGTAGCGGTCTCCGATGAGCGTCGCGAGGTTGAGGGGCGGTGAGGCGGCGGTGGGGTCCAGGACGCGGATCTCCCCGCGGTGCACGAGCAGTGGCGGGGGGTGCCCGCAGTTGAGGAGTCTGATGTGGCCTCTGCCGTGGGGGATCTCGACGAGTAGAGCGGTGGCGAAGCGCTCCGGCAGGTCCTGGGCGGGGAACGTGGCGCTGTGGCGGGTGATGCTGGTCTCCAGGCGATGGATGACGCCCGTCAGGTCCGGCTCGTCGTACGCGGCCTCCCTGAAACTGCTGACCACTGCCGCGGCCGCTCCGACCGCGGGCAGGCCCTTGCCCCGTACATCGCCGATCAGCATCCGGACCCCGTAGGGCGTATCGGCCACCTCGTAGAAGTCGCCGCCGATGCGGGCCTGCTCCTGGGCTGCCAGATACAGCGACTCGATTTCCAGGTGCGCGACAAGGCGCGGTGGAGGACGGAGCAGCACCCTCTGGGCTGCGTCGGCGACGAGCCGGACGTGGAAGAGGGTCTCCTCCCGCTGAAGGCGGACATGGCTCGCGTACGCGGCCGCCAAGGTGACCGCGACGATCGCGGCCGCCGTGTACGGGGTCCCCAGGTCGGTGTAGACGAAGCTGAGGCCGATCATGACCAGCAGGCAGAACGTCCCCAGCAGGAGCGTGGGGAGCACGGGCCACATCGCGGCGGCGAGGGCGGGTGCGGCGGGCAGGAGGCGGCTGAAGGCGATCTCCCGCGGTGTGGAGAATGCCAGGCCGACGATGAGAACGGTAAGGATCACCGGTGACAGCCGGGCAGCTTCCCACCGGCCGTCGTGGGGACGACGACGCCGCAGCCGCCCGGGCGTGATCACAAAATGCATCATATCCGGGCGAAGCCTGCCTTCATCTGGTCCGAGGTTCGAGCGGTTTGGCTTCGACGTCGGCAATGCGGCTGGGTGAATCGGTTGGCGGGAGCCGTCAGAGTCCTCGTCCACGGCCCCGCCGGTCCACAGGGCCGTGCACGACCCCTGGACAGTTCGTCGTCCTGGACGGAGAGGTCGTCAATCACGTCGGCGGGCGCCTCCCCTTCTCCACATCGCAGCAGAAGCTGAACCGCACCACACACTGGCGCGCACGCGATCCCGGAGGGCCGGCTGCGTCACCCCGCGCCGCAGGAGCGCGCCTGGTGGTCAGCCGGGGACCTTCAGGTTTCGCCTGGCCGCGGAGGCGATGTGGTGGCGAGTCACTCGAGCACACTCGTGCCAGAACGGTATGGCGGTCAGGTAGGCGCCGAGTGCGGACAGGATGCCGAGGGAGACGTCCACGCTGAGGCGTCCCTGCTGGGTCCAGTAGACGTCTTGCAGGTCGAGGAGCAGGGCGAATTCGTCGGCGATGAGTGCGGTTCCCGCGCCGTATGCTGCGGCGACGGCGGGGTGGCCGACGGCGCGTTCATCGCCGCGTACGGCGATGATGCCGACGCCGGCCAGAGTGCCGATGCCGATGTTGTAGTGGTGCAGGTGCCGGCCGCCGGCGGAGATGTTCCCCCAGGGAAGCCATCCGCCGCGGATGCCATGGGTGATGGTTCGCACGGTCCCCCAAGTGACGCCGAACGCGATCCACGTCACGATCAGCGACCTCTTCGTGGGAGTGAGGTGCTGAGTTGCCGATTCGCGCCATCGGGCGACAAGCCGCGGCCGATGCCGGTTCAACTGGGGGGAGGTGTCAGCAACCATGGGGGCCGCCCCCCACGCCCGGCGTACGTGGATCCCCCACGAGAAGGGGAGAAGGGCGAACTGCCCCGGCGACGGCGTTCATACGGCCGCAGCAGTGGTCCTCGCGGTCGCACCCACCGTGTGGCGTCTGCATCGCGGTGAAACTCCGGGCGCACAAGGCATGGCCATTGCCGTCGACGGCATACCCCAGCATGTCGGTGCCGCTCTCTGCTTCTCCGCGGTCGGCGTACATGTTGTACATCGGCCACCTCCCACTCGAACGCCATTGCGGTCCAGATAAAGGGAAGCCCGCGCTGGTCGTGGCGGCCATTCAAACGCGCCAACCAGGTGAATTGCGAGGTTTTCGCCACTTGGCGATCGCCGTCTTCGCTGAGCCACACACTCAACAGCTCGGTCGCGACGCGCACCGTGAACTCCACGTTGATGCCATGGCTGACCGGCGACACGGTGACGGCCTCGCCCGGCTGTAGCCAGGAGTTCTCGCTGCACGGCTCGATGCAGAGGTAATGCGGGCCACTCCCCGCATTGCCGACTGGCAGTCAGCCTGATCGGGCACACCGCGGGCATGTCGGCTCAATTCTTGTGGTTCGGTTCAGTGACCGCCTCTGGTTTCGACATGGGCCCTCGTCAATGCAAACACGATCAAGAGGTCGAGTGTCATCACGGTGATGGCCCACGCCGGGTAGTACGGAATGAACATGAACTGAGTGATCAGGCTGATTCCTGCCACCGCTGCGCCGGCCCCGCGACCCCAACTCTTGCCTGCCACGACGCCCAGGCCAGCGATGACGAGTGCCACTCCGACCGCCAGATGAATCACGCCCCAAGCGGTGAGGTCGAACCGGTATGCGTAGTGGGATGAGATGGCGAACACGGTGTCCTGCGCGATGCCGGATGCACCCATGAGAATGCTGAGCGGCCCGCTGAGCATCAGTGCGGCTCCGGCGAACAAGGACGCACCGTTGATCTTGTCGCTGCTGTCAGACCCGAGTCGTGCCTTGTCAGGCATCGCCGCCATGGCTGCCGCCCTTCTGTACAGCGCGGTAACGACGCACACCGGCAGTGCGAAGCCAGCCACGCTCCCCTGACAGGATCACCGCAATCCTGCGGCGCCGCGACTGCAGCATTGCTGCTGTCCGTCGGGCTGCTCGCTCTGGCTCATTGGCCGGCCCGGGTGGGGTTGGCGTCCGTGTTTGTCGGGCGCGAGGTCGGCGTAGCGGCTTTGGGCTGGAGCTGACATGGGTCGAGAGATCATGGCCCCTTACGGTGACCGCGAATCGGGCTGGCTCCCGGAGGCCGGTCAGCGATGCTGCGAGTGCCCTCTGGCATCAGCTGATGGCCCGAACGCCACTCTTCACCGGGTGGCGGCGCTGTGGGACTGCCGCTTGGTGCGGGGTGTGGGGCGCCAGGTAGCCACGAGCGCGGCTGCCAGCAGGAGTTCGCCGATATCTCCGCCGTAGTACATGATCTCCGCGCCGCCTTGGATCTGCTCGGCAGGGGCGCGGACGCCGAGGTAGAGACCTGCATACATCATCTGCGCCAGGATGGCGTGGGCGGCGATCGCGATGCCCAGGACGACCAGCCGGGTGGGCACGCCCGGCCGGGCAGGGGCGGGGTCGGGACCGGCGATGACCCACGCGAACAGACAACCTGAGAGCAGGAAATGGGCGTGGAGGACCTGGTGCCAGATCAACTGCCCGTCGATCGCCTCGTACAGGGGTGTGAAGTACAGGGCACCGAGTGATCCCACGCTCAGCACCAGTGCCAGAGCGGGGTGAGTGATCACCCGGAGCGGGCGGCTCCGCAGGATTCCGGACAGCATCCGGGCCCGGTCTGTCGGCAGCGTGCGCAGCAGGAGGGTGACCGGAGCCCCGAGTACGAGGGCGAGGGGAGCGTACATCCCGACCAGCAGGTGCTGGAGCATGTGGCCGCGGAAGTCTTCGTGGGCGAAGGGTGCCACCGGCGGCAACTGAGCCAGCGCGAGGAGACCAAGGCCGGTCAGGAACCAGCCGGTGCGCCGGCGGCTCCACCCGGCTACCGGGTTGCGGTGACGGGCGAGTGCCGCGAGGAGCAGATACAGCGAGCCCAGCGCCAGGATCACGGTCACCGGCAGCAACACGTCCAGCTGAGGGGCCGGGCCGCCATGGTGTTGCTCCGCGGGATGGCCGCTCATGCAGCGGCCGGGCCGGACCGTGACGACTCGTCTTCACCCTCGGGGTCGAACGGCCGGCCGCGGCGCTGGATGGCCCAGCCCCCTGCGACGAACAACGCGCCCAGGAGAAGGAAGCCCGCGTCCCACCACGCCTGCTGTGCTCCGGCGTAGACATGATGGATGCCGAGGATCTGATGGTCGACGAGACCCTCGACGATGTTGAACAAGCCCCAGCCGACCAGGATCCAGCCCCACAGGGCGGGCGAGGTCCAGACCCGACGCCGGTGGTGGGTCACGCGTGAGTACAGCAGGGCCAGTCCCGCAAGGACGGCGACCCAGCAGATGACGTGGAAGATGCCGTCCCACACCGTGTTCATCTTCAGGCCGTCGATGGTGGTCGCGGGGTAGTACTTCACGCCGATCCGGTCGTGATTCGTGCTGGTGAGCATGTGGTGCCACTGCAGAAGTTGGTGCAGCACGATGCCGTCGGCGAACCCGCCGAGCCCCACTCCCAGGGTGACTCCTGGCAGCTGGAGGCTCCTGGGTGGAGCACTCGCGTGTGTACTGCTGCTGGTAACGGCCATCACGACTCCCTCTGCATCGGTCTGCGCTCGGCGCTCAAGGACCCAGGCGGTACCCCCGTCGGGCGCAGCGTCACGTCCGGCTCACGCCGAGCGCCCGCGCGCCGGTCCAGCGGAACATCACGCTGTGCAATGGATTGGACGTCATGCCAGGGCCTTCCTCAGTGAGGGGCAGGGATGAAGCACCCCGCAATCGCACTAGAACTACTCCGACTCCGCAAGAGCACCAATTGCCCATGCTTCGCGCGTCTCAAAAGCGGTCCCTGGCAGACGCCTGGTCAGCGGCACGGCTGCCACGTCAGGCGCAATGGCGCAGGGCTGGGCCTGTCGTGGCCCGCCTTGAGCGCTGTCCCGTAATCGATTGTCGAGTCGCGACGGGCAGGGGCAGTTGCGGTGCGTGCGCTCGCTGCTATCCGGCCAAGGCGACGTTGTACATGCGGGCAGTGCCAAGCATGGCGAACCGCTTGCGCGGCTGGAGCGCGAGCATCGGCATCAGGTGGTCGATGATGCGGCCCGCCAGCGACGTGGACACCCCAATGGGCCTGCCCCAAACGACTCTCACGCCGTGATCACACAAGCCACGGCAAGATCATCACACCGAGGTCAAGCGGAGGTCCCCAGCCCAGCTCTCACAACGGACCCGACCCGTGGGGAATGAGAGCTCCAGGGCGACGCACCCGGTGTTCGGTGCGTGCTCCTCCCGCACCCCCGAAACATCCTGCCCGACGTGGTCCGCGAAAGGTGTCTCCTCACCAGTCGCCCCCACCGTGACGCGCCCCAGGCGCCCATGTCGTAGCCGGCGTGCGGCTTCGACGCCCCAACGATCAGACACCAATCCGATCCGGTCGTGAGGTGGATGGCGGCACCCCGATCATCGATCAGCCAGACATCCAGCGGGCCCGCGGGGCCATCACTGCCGTACAAGTGCCACGACCCGACGACCTCCGCGAGCCGACGACCCACCAAGCTCTGCGCGCTCACCCCAGCACCGTGCAGTGGGCACTCGTTCGACTTCTCAGACTCCATCGGCCGACAGTACCGCCGACACCGCATCCTCAATGAGGCGGCCGACTGCGCCGACCCGCTCCGGCTGATGCTCCTGTTCGGTATCACCGAGCAGACCGCCATGCGCCATGTCGGCACCGCCTGCCCGGAGCGCACCGCGGAATTGCCCAGGTCCGATGCCGCAGGTGAAAGCCCGTGGCGGCGTGGCAGTGAGTCCGGCATCATCCCCATGTGATCGTGATGCACCCCGTTCTGGAGATCTCCGCTGCCGACGACTTCGCGCTCTGGCCTGTTGGCGAGCACGAGTCATTTGGCTACCTCGTGCTGAACGGGGAGCTGACTCCGGCGGAGGTCGGCACAGCGGTGATGCGAATCGCCTGCTGCAACGACTTCGAGCCTGAGGAGGAGCACGGGCCGTGCCCGACCGACCCGCTCGGCACATTCCTGCACGGGCTGCTCACCATGCCTGACCTGTTCGCCGCCGGAGGGCTCCGGGTGACCGACAATGCCACCGACACCGTCTTCGTCGAGCCGGGCTGCTGCAACGGCCTGGAGACCTGGCGTGACTGGCTGGAGGTGCTCGATGGCACCGGCAGCGCCTACTTCGGCCACGATCCGTCCTCGATGGCCGAGCGCGTTGGCGACATCGTCCGGCTGACGCTCGACGCCGACGCGACGGACGGCTCCCCGGTGATCGAGCTGTCGGTAGACCAGGTCCGCAGGCTCGTCACCGGCGCCCAACAGGATTTGCAGGACTTCCTCAAGCTTGCTGGAACTTGGGCTGAACAACACCTGCCGGCACACGCTGCCGCCGTCACCGCCGCCCTGGCACGGGCACTGGACCTGGCGCCCACACCATGGCCAGCTTCCTGACCCACCGAGCGCGCGTGCACGACGCCGGCCTTCCCCTCCGCCGCCGGCACAGCGCGCTGCGGACCTGCCTCACCCTTTTTGCGCCGTACGGCTTCCGGGCGACGTACCACCACCTCACGCTCAACGCCGCGATCCCTCGGCAGCTGGAGGCGGATCCGGAGGCGCCGGTGCGGGCGGTGGAGGAACTGCATGAGGCGCGGGTGCTGTGGCTCGCGCGGGCGGAGGAGTACGCCGCGCAACGCCGGGCTGAGAAGCAGGCTGGGCGGCGGGCTGTACCGAACCCTCGGCCGTGGTGGCTGCAGAGCTGGTGGGAAAGCCCCGACCGTGCCTGGTACGAAGACCCGTTTCGCCACCCGTCGCTGCGGCTGTCCGAGTACGTCCGGCGCCAGAACGCGATTCTGGACGGTGCCGAGCTGCCCGGCTGCCCGGCTTGCGGGGATGAGGGACCGCGAGTGCTGAGCTCGACCGGGCACGGTTGGGTCGAGCTGTGCCGTGGGTGCGCGCGGGCGCTGGCGCCATGTCCGTGCGGGCAGCGGCACCGGTTCGTGCCGGAGACCCCGTTCAACTGGAACGAAATCTGGCGACGGGCGCACATGAGCGATGACGGCACGCCGAACCCACACTGGCCTGCGGGCTCGTGTTCTGCGTCTGAAGTTGGTGGGTATTCCGGCAGGGCAGCCAACGGCCGGCGCGGTTGGACGGTGGACGATCCAACGTCAGCCGCGCAGCACAACCACCAACGGATTTCTGGCGCAGGACACTTGGGCCCGTCTGCAAACGGAACTTGCCCAGGGCAGGAATGACGCGAGTGCGCGAAACACCGCCTCGCGCACTCGCCGAGGCTGCTGCAACTCCCATGTCGCCCGTGGTCGTGAGGGCAGTCATCCCTCCGGTCACGGTCGGTGTGAGTGCGAGATGCCTCTCGGTGGCTGGGCCAGCGGCGGTGGACTGCGCCAGGCTGCTGCAGCGACAAGGGTCAAGCTGCTTGCCTGTTGGCTCGGTTGGCTTCGTTCGATCTCTGCGTCGACTGAGGCACAGACGATGACGTCGTCGCCCTCCACCGGGTGGCCGTGAACGCCTCCGCACCACCCTCACGGTGGTAAGTCCGGGACCACCCTCCTGACCTCCAACGGGCACGCCCACTTCGCGGGCGATCAACGCCATCTGCCCACGTACCGCTGACAATGCCCGGCGGATGTGTCCGGCACTGTGCGCCTGGACCGTCACCTGCCGACCGGCGCGGATACCGCCTGCGACAGCGCCGGAGAGGCGGCGAACAGTGCGTATACGGAGGCCCGGACCTGCGCGGCGACGGCCTCAGGAGTGGAGGTGTCGAGCTTGCCGTCGAGATGGAGGAAGGCGAGGCCGTGTACGAGGGCCCACACCGTCGTCGCCAGGGCGCCTGAGTCGTCGGCGCCGGGGAAGGCGTCGCGAACGAGGCTCTGGACGTACTCCGTGATGACGGCGGTCGCGGCGACGCGTTCTTCGCTGGTCGGATCGCAGGGCTCGGCGAACATCGCCCGGAACAGGGCGGGGTGCTCTAGGGCGAACTGCACGTACACGACTGCGACGGCGGCCAGGTCGTCGGGTGTGGAGGGCGCGGGGTGAGCCGCGGCCAGGTGCTGGGCGAGCTCGCGGTACCCCTCCGCGGCGACGGCGGACACGAGGTCGTCGCGGTCCGCGTAGTGCCGGTAGGGGGCCGTGGCCGAGACGCCGGCCCGTCGGGCGACCGCGCGGAGGGAGAGCGCGGCGCTGCCGTCCTCCTCCAGCAGCTCTCTCGCGGCCCTCAGGCAGGCTGCACGTAGATCCCCATGGTGGTATCCGCCGGTTTGAGACACAGGTCACCATTCCTTATGTTTATGGCGCATACATCATAGGTGATTGAGAGGGGAGAGGGAACTGGGATGACCAGTGAGCCGTTCTCGCCGCAACTCGTGCCCTCCGATCATGCGCTCCGGGTACCGAAGAACCGGATCGCCATGGCGGGCATGGAGGAGAACACGGCGGCACAAGGCCGGCCTTCCCGGTGGTCGAACCGCTCGGCGTGGACCTGGTCCAACCCCCGGCGGCAGCTGCGAAAGCCCCGCGATGACCGGCCGTCCGTCCCGCGGACAACCGCGCCCAGGCCCGCGAGGCCTGCTTCCTCGACTTCGCCAAGGGACCTGGTCAAGGCCGGCCCCATCCCGCTGATGCTCACCGGCGGCGCACCCGCCGCGTCACAGCTGCGAGAGGCCTCGACAGCGGTGTGGTGTTGCGCTTGTCGGGATGAGCACCGCCCTCACCCTCACCCCTGATCTCCCCGAACGCTGGAAGAACCACCGCGAGGCCGATCGTCTGCTGGAGCCGGTCACATGGTTCGGCAAGGCTCTCGCCCCGGCCGCCGGCATGGCTCGGGTCCGGCACCTGATGCGCCGCCTCGCCCGGAGGAGCACCCCCAGCCTGGCACCCACTCGGTGATCGCACTGATCTCCGAGGGCCGAAGGCAGCGAGTAGCCCTGGGCAGCTACCGCGCCTGGTCGTCCAAGAGGCGGTGCGTCGTTGGGCGGTGGACCACCCTTGCGGCGACGTCGACGGATGGCACCGGTATCCCCAGCGGATCGGGGGACGCGGGCCCCTCTGTCGTGGGGGCGTCGCCCCAGGGGAACCTGGCGGGTCGCGGCAGAGTCTTCCGGCGTGGGCTCGGACCTGCGCAGGTCGCGGGGTTGTGGCGCGGGACGGGGTCCTGGAGAGGCCTTTGTCGGCGTCCCGCATCTGCCGGCAGCAACAGACGGGCACCTCACAAGCGGTGGTGCCGGCCCGTTGATCAGGCGAAGAGGGCGAGCCGGTCGAGCGGACAAGCCGCCCTCTTTTCCTGGCGTGGCCCGATCGTGGCCACGGCTGTGTGCCACACGCTGTTCAGCGGACTCCGACCCGTTTCATGACCTTCAGCGCGCCGGTCAGGAGGGTGGCCCAGGTCTTGGGGGAGATACGGGCCGGCGGGTAGAACCCCTGGATGCGCTGGTGGGCGACGGTCTGGGCTTCGGTGTACTTGAGGATGCCGTCGGCGCCGTGACGCCGGCCGAGTCCTGAGTCGCCCATTCCGCCCATGGGGGCGTCGATGCTTCCCCAGGCCGCGGCGAAGGCCTCGTTGACGTTGACGGTGCCCGCGTGTATTCGGGCGGCGACAGCTCGGCCGCGTGCGCCGTTGCCCGACCACACGCTGGCGTTGAGGCCGTATGCCGATGCGTTGGCCAGCGCGACCGCCTCGTCGACGTCGCGGTAGGAGTAGATGGAGACGACGGGGCCGAAGGTCTCGTGGTCGTACAGCGTCATCTCGGGCGTGACGTCGGTGAGGATGGTCGGCTCGTGGAACAGCGGTCCCAGATCGGGGCGTGCCTTGCCGCCGGCGATGATGGTGGCGCCCTTGGAGACGGCGTCGGCGATGTGGGTCGTGACGGTGGTGAGCTGGGACGGAGTGGTGAGGCTGCCGACGTCGATGCTGTAGTCGTAGGCGGCGCCGACCTTGAGCTTCTTGGTGCGGGCGACGAACGCGGCGACGAACGTGTCGCGGATGGACTCGGCCACGTAGAGACGCTCGATGGAGACGCACAGCTGCCCGGCGGAGGGGAAGCAGGCGTTGACGGCGCCCTCGGCGGCCTTGCCGATGTCCGCGTCGTCCAGGACGATCATGGCGTTTTTGCCGCCGAGTTCGAGGGAGGCGCCGATGAGGCGCTGGCCGGCGTCGCTCGCGATGTGGCGTCCGGTGGCGGTGGAGCCGGTGAACATCATGTAGTTGGCGTTGTCCATCAGTGCGCCGCCGATGGAGCTGCCCCGGCCGATCACCATCTGCCAGACGTCGGCCGGCAGGCCCGCGTCGTACATGAGCTTCATCGACCACAGGGCGGTGAGCGCGGTCTGGGTGTCGGGCTTCTGCACGACGGCGTTGCCGGCCATCAAGGCCGCGATGGTGTCGCTGGCGGCCATGCTGAGCGGGTAGTTCCACGGCGAGATGACGGTGACGACGCCCTTGGGGTGCCGCAGCTCGGTCGTGTGTGTCAGTAGCGGGATCGCGCCGCGGCGGCGCTTGGGGCCGAGGTACTTGCCGGCGTTGCGGGCGTAGTAGCGGGCGACGATGCCGATGTCGACGACCTCGAGGTAGGCGTCGCGGCGGGTCTTGCCGTTCTCGGCCTGCATCAGGTCCAGCACCTCATTCTGCCGTGCCAGGACGAGATCGTGGTAGCGCAGCATGATCCGCTTGCGCTCCGCGATCGGCGTGGCGGCCCAGGACTTCTGCGCGATCCGGGCCCGCCCGAACGCCACCTCGACGTCCTCAGGGGTGGAGACAGGAAAGTCGGCCAGGGGCACGCCGGTGTAGGGGGCGTTGGTGGTGACCCGCGCGGCATTCGGCGCGGCTGCGACCTGCGCGGTCAGCTGCGTGAGCAGGGCCGGGGTGATGGACGCGGGCAGGCCCAGGCCGCGGCCGGTGGTGGGGCGGCTGGCGTGGTCGGTGACCATGGGGTCGGACTCCTTGTCGCTTGCTGCTACTTGTTCCGGCTCCGGACCGAGTTGGGCACCGGCATGTGGAGGGCGGCCTGGCCTTCGGTCATGACGTCGAACTGGATGGTCCGCTTCGGCTTGAGCGACCGCAGATCGTCGGACATGCGGCCCTCACCGAGCTGCAGGGTGATGCCGCTGGTGCTGTGCGTCGTGCCGGCGTTCAGTACGTTGGTCTGGTTCAGCGTGGAGTGCCACGAGCCGTTGATCGACGTGTACGAGGTGAGCGAGCCGACGCGCTCTCCGCTCATGTAGGCCCTCTGGGCCGGCGTGTTCGCCAGGAGCGACAGGTCGACTCCGCCGGCGTCGTTGGCCACGCGGGCGGTCGTCCGATGGTCGTCGATGTCGACGTCGAGCTCGGTGACCCACTTGGGGAAGCCATAGCCGTCGTGGCCGCGGACCTGGGCGATGTCCGAGTTAACGGGAAGAGACAGCACGTAGGAGTAGAGGTGCTCGTTCTTCAGCCCGGTGACGAGGTCGAAGAAGCCGAACTTGCCGTGCCGGGCGGGCCTTACGGCGATGCCGACGGCGGCTTCGGTGTAGAAGTCGATGTCGGCCACGTCGTAGCGGAAGAACATGACCGAGACCAGACCGAGGCCGGGCGTGATCTCCAGCGGCGAGAGCTCCTCGGGCAGTCGGCTGCGGATCGCCCGGGTCGGCGCGATCATCGTGAGCCGCGTGGTGGAGATCGCGTAGTAGAAGTTCGGGGTGAGCGTGGGGCCGATCGGAGAGTCCGCCTTGATCTTGGGCAGCTGGCGGAAGAAGTCCACGCTGCTGACGCGGGGGTCGCGGGCGATCTCGTCGAGGTCGGGGTTCATCCGGTAGCGGTCGTACAGGCCGCCCTTCGGGACCGTTACCTCACGGCCGCCCAGGTCGACCCTCACGGTGTCCTTCAGTGTCGAAGACATGACGTGCTCCTCAATCCTATGTAAACGATGTACACATCGCTTTAGGTTTGGCTGTAAGGGCTGTCAACAAGGGAATGCTGGATTCTTGGGGTGCATCTCAGCGGCGAGGCCGGGAGCGTCACGCCGCCGCTGGCCGGTCCGGGCCGTGGCCGCTCTTTCGCAGCGATCGCCAGAGTCTGCCGAATGGCGATCACGGCGGACCGCGATCACGGGCAAGGCCCTTCGTCAGTCCCTCGATCGCCGCGCACGAACCGCTCGATCGCGAGACTGGATGGGTGCTGTGTCAGCCCTGCGTGAGTCGGCGGTATGCAGTGGAGAGACTGCTGGACCAGATTGTGCTCACGCTCCCGGCAGGGCCGCGGGTTCGGTTTGACTTTCCTTCTCCGGACCGGCGGGCGACGGCTCCTTTGAGGAATGGGAATCGGGTGGCCGATGGCGCCGCGCGGTGGACGGTGTGGACCGAGGCGCCATCGGTCACAGCCTCAGGCCTGGGTGGCCCGGGGCTGCGCCAGCCAGGCGCGGTAGCTGCGCAGAGCACGCTGCTGCTTGCGGCGCTCGGAGACGAGGGCGATCGTCGGGTGGGTGCCGGGCTTGGTCCTGCGCCCGCGGGCGAGTCGGCGCATCTGATGCCGCACCTGGGCCATGCTGGCGGCGGAGGCGAGGGCCTTGTCGGACCAGGTCACCGGTCGCATGGCTCGGTCGGCTTCGCGGCCCTGGCGCCAGCGTTCGGGGAGGTCGGGGGTGATGGCGAGCGCGGTGCCCATGCCGAGAACCGATACGCCGCTGTCGAGCACCTTCTCCGCGGTGACGCGGCGGGTGATGCCGCCGGTGAGCATCACCGGCAGGGGACTGGTCTTGACGAGGTCCGCGGCGAGGTCGAGGAAGTAGGCCTCGCGGGCCTGGGTGCGGTCGTCGGCGGGGCGGCCGGTCATGGCGGGGCTTTCGTAGCTGCCGCCGGACAGTTCGACCAGGTCGACGCCAAGGGGCGCGAGCATCTCGATCACCTGGCGGGCGTCATCGGCGCCGAAACCGCCACGCTGGAAGTCGGCGGAGTTGAGCTTGACCGCGACCGTGAAGGAGGAGGAGACGGCTGCACGGACGGCGCGGACGATGTCCAGCAGCATCCGGGCCCGGTTTTCCAGCGAACCGCCCCATTCGTCGGTGCGCTTGTTGACCAAGGGGGAGAGGAACTGGGACAGGAGGTAGCCGTGGGCGGCGTGGATCTCGACACCGTCGAAACCGGCTTCCTCGGCGCGTCGGGCGGTCACCGCGTAGCGCGCCACGGTCTCGAGGATCTGCCGGGGGGTCATGGCGGTGGGGCGGCCGAAGCGGCTGCTGTGTTTGCCAAGGCTGACGCCGATGTCGGTCGGGCCCCACACGACACCGGGCATGTCCGAGGCGACCTGCCGCCCGGGGTGGTTGATCTGCATCCAGATCGATCCGCCGCCGGACTTGCCCGCCTTCGCCCAGTCGGCGAAGGGCTTCAGGGGGGCGTGCTCGTCGAGCACGACACCGGCGGGCCCGGTCAGCGCCTGGGCATGGACCATCACGTTTCCGGTGATCAGCAGGCCGGTACCGCCGGCGGCCCAGCGCTGGTACAGCGACAGCAACTGCCAGTCGGGGAGCTGGCCTTGTGCGGCCATGTTCTCTTCCATGGCCGCTTTCGCGATCCGGTTCTTCAGCACCTGGCCGGAGGGCAGGGTCAGCGGCGAAAACAGCTCGCTGGTCATCCCGTTCTCTCTTCCATCTCGATTGCTTACGATGTATGCACTACTTACATTAGAGCATCGATGTAATCAGCGTAAACATTGAGAGGTGTGGGGTGCGTCGCAGTCGCGCGGCCGGTCGGGTGCCGGCAGAGCAGAACGGGGCGACAAGGGCCCTGGCCTGTCGGCGCCGAGATGGCGCCGACAGGCCAGGCCTGACCGGGCATGCGCTGCAGGCGCGCAGGATCGCCCGTCGTGCAGTGCGGTGCGGAGAAGATCGACAGCGAGCTTGCGAACGACCTTTGCGGCTCGGGTGTCGCGAAGGCTGTCCACGAGGAGGACGTCGTGGACCGTGCCGGCGACGCGGACGGAGGTGACATCGACGTCGGGCCTCGCGGAGCGTGTTGGGCGTACTGCTCGCCCTCGTCACGCAGGACGTTCGCCTCGTCAGTGATGACCAGGGCCGTGGGGGAGTCCTTCAGCTGATCGAGAGAGGTCTGCGGAGGGGAGGCGTGGTGCTCGGCATATTGAGCGGGATGGGTGGTGCAGACGTCCGGGCCGTCCACGGCGCGGCGGCTAGTACGCGATGCCCACTGCCTGCTTCAGGGTCGAGGCGTCGTCCGTCATGCGCAGCATCGCGTGGGCCACGTCCGCCCGGCCGATCGCGTTGCCACCGCGCAGGTTGGCGCCGAGCGCGGTCCGGTAGACGCCGGTCATGGGCTTGTTGGTGAGCTTGGGCGGCCGTACGACCGTCCAGTCGGTGGTGCTCCGGCGGATTTCGTCCTCCATCGTCGTCAGGTCCGCGTACACGTTGCGGTACACGCGCGAGATCAGTGGGGTCACGGCGCGCAGCAGGAGCGTTTCGTCGGGCGGCACCGGGCCTATGGGAGCCGCGCTCACTGCCAGGAAGCGGCGCACCCCCTCCGCCTCCAGGGCCCGCAGGATCGTCCGGGTGCACGTGGTGGCGACGCCTGCGTGCTTGATGGCGCGCGCGCCGACGCCTGACAGCACCGCGTCGCGGCCCGCCACGGCCGGCCGCAGGGCTTCTGGATCGTTCAGCCCGGCGGTGACGACCCGCAGGGCCGGGTCGTCGACGGTCAGTCGAGCGGCGTCGCGGACCACTGCGGTCACCTGGTGGCCGGATGCGAGCGCTTGCCGGACGATTTCGTGCCCGACGCCCCCGGTCGCTCCGAAAACGGTCAGTTTCATCGCTACGCCCCCTGGGTTGGTAAGTATTCACTCACCACTAGGGTGAGTGTTCACCCACCCCTCCGTCAAGCCTTTCCGGAGCGCACACGTGAAGCCTGCACGGGCCCGCATCCTCGACGCCGCCGACCAGCTCATGCGCACTATCGGGCTCGCCCGTGCCACCACCAAGGAGATCGCCAGGGAAGCCGGCTGCTCGGAGGCCGCGCTCTACAAGCACTTCGCGAGCAAAGAAGATCTTTTCCTCCACGTCCTCCAGGAACGCCTCCCGAAGCTCGGTCCGCTGCTCGTCGAGCTGACCGAAGAACCCGCCGGCCACAGCGTCGAGGAGAACCTCGTCACGGTCGTCCGGCAGGCCGCGACCTTCTACGAGTCCACCTTCGCGATCGGCGCCTCGCTCTTCGCCGAGCCTGCGCTACTGCGCCGCCATGCCGAGGGCGTACACGCGCTGGGCAGTGGTCCGCACCATCCGATCGATGCGCTCTCCGGCTATCTGCGCGCGGAGCGTGAGGCCGGCCGGATCGCGCCGGACGCGGACACCGACGCAGCTGCGGCGCTGATGATGGGCGCTTGTCTGCAGCGCGCGTTCCTCAAGGCGTTCCCGGGCAGCGAGCCGGTCCGTCCGCTCGACGAGTTCGCACGGGCAGTGGCCCGCACGGTCTTCGCGGGCCTGCGCCCGCTGCCGTCCGGCTGACTTCGCCTGCTTCGCGGCCGGTCTTCGTGCCCCGTCGCGGTCGGCGCACGTCTGCCGGCGCGGTGCCGAGGGCTTCTTACGTCATGTGCCGTCCGCCCGATCGATGCTGCCCTCCAGGACCGACATCAGGTCGACGACGCTGGTGGCCCCGGGCTCCTCATCGGCGAGGTCGATCTCCTGATAGTCGGCGCTGCTCAGTGGTCGGCGCCTCAATCCTGTCGGGAGCTGTTCACACTGGCGGTGAGACAGACGCCGAATTCACCAAACGGCTCGACCGGATCCGATGGATGATGCGCCCCCGCTCATCGACGGGCTCATCAAGTACAGCTGCGCGCCCTGAACCGTGTCTCATCGTCACCGCTGACCAACCTCCGCTCCTGGCACGGTTCTTCACCGATTACGCTCCGCGGCCGTGCGGCCGAGAAGGCATGGGGGTCGCACGTGGCGTGCCATCAGACTCCGCAGGCTGAAATCCATGACTTCGAGCAACTCTTCCGGCCGCACCCTTCACCCCCGCACCCGCGAGTTGGCGATGATCCACCGGCTGCCGGCCAGGTCAGCTCAACGTCACGGGCCCCGGAGCCGGTGCGTCGTCAGCACCCACGGCAGGCCCAGGAGTCCGCGCCACCGCGGACGACGCCGCCTCCGAACGGGGCGGCGACCGCGGCAACTGCCACGAGACCGGCTCTGGTTCAGGCCAGAGGAACCAGCGCGGTGATGTGCTTGCCTCGGGCATGGAGGGTGATCGTGACCTTGTCGGCGAGGCGTCGTACCAGTGGCCAGCCGTAGCCACCGATCCGTGGTGGTTCCGTGGCGTCGTTGTCGGGGACGAGCGGTGTGCGGGTGCTGGTGTCACCGACGACGACGAGGAGTCCTTCGTCGGTGATTTCCGCGGTGAATTCGGTGAGGCCGCCGCCGTGGCGGAATGCGTTTGTCACCAACTCCGAGGTCACCAGGAGCGCGTCTGCGACCACCACGTCCGCCAGACTTTCCCCGTGCATTCCGCAGAAGCGTGAGTTCAGCAGTCTGGTGACCATGTCCCGCGCTGCGGCGGCATTGTGCGGCACCGGTGACAGGGGTTGCGTCGCTTTCCCGCGCTTTCGCACGGCAGCCGTCTCGGCCTCGTCCGGTGCGTGTTCCGGACGAGGAGTCTGGTCAGGTGCCTCGAATTCCACATTCATCGCGTTGTCCTCGTGCCCGGTCGGCCGGGGCACACACCCGCGCGTATGTTCGGAGTGCGGCTCGGCAGGGACGATCAGCACGTGCGCGCTTGTTCGACGCTGCTCGCGAATTGGAAGGCTTCCTGCGTTCCGGTGACCTCGAACAGGCGGAGTACCTTGACGTTCATCGGGCCCGCCAACACCAGCGGTACGCCGGCTGCCGCGTGACTGCGCCGGCCGTGCAGCAAGGCGTGCAGTGCCGTGGAATCGGCAAACGTCAGACCGGACAGGTCCACGACGGTCCGCCTGCCTCGGTCCTCAGCGGCTTTGGTCAAAGCGTCGACCAGCCGATCGCCGTCCGACCATCCGTCCAGGCTGCCCCGGACGCTGATCAGCACTACACCGTCGGCCGAGGGCTCTACAGCCACCACCAGTTCATCACTCGACATGGGGCATATCTTTACAACATCACGGCGCACCGAGATGACCCGCGGTCGCTCCCGGTGATCACGCTACCGGTCACCTGGAATGGCGTGCGGTACGGGCCCGTTGTCCGCGGGCGTCCTGATCAGAGGGCCCGGCGGAAGGGCTGGACCGCCGGTTCCCGACCTCGCTGAACGGCAGGGCGTCGCTCGACCGACCCGCCTGGATCAGTTCGCCGGCTGCCGCGCCCGCGTCGGCGTGGTCGTCCAGGGGGATGTGAACTCGCGGGCCAGTACGGCGAGCGGCACGCGCACGTCACCTTCACATATGTGCGGATGGTGGGGTGGGTAGGTGCTGAGTTGTCAGGAGGGCGTCCCGTGCGGGATGGTTGCCGAAAGGCAACGTTTCCGTACGAGTTGGTGAGGTGAGGGATTCGCCCAGCGGGTCCTCGATATTTGGTGTCCACTCAAGCGCAGACCGTCGCAGACACGGAGCCGGACTTTCCATGGGGCCGTGCCCCGTACCCCGTGCTGGTCGCTGATCCGGTAGGCACCGTCGTGCAGTGCAACGACGCCGCACAGATACTGCTGCCCGCAGCCCTCCCCGGCACGCCCCTGGCGGACGTGGCCCCGGGCTGGCTGTTCGCGGCCCACGAGGCGATGCGTCCGACCGGCGCCACTGCCGCCCACGACGCCGACACACCGCTCTCCGGTGGGATCGACGGTCGCCGTTTCGAGGCGCACCCCAGCGCCCGCGCCGACGGCACGGTTGCCTGGTGGCTGGTCGATGACACCGACCACCAGCTCGCCCGTGACGCACTCCTGATGGAGAGAGAACGGACCGCGTTCCTCGCGAAAGCGTCCAGCACGCTGCTCTCCTCCCTCAACCTGGGACGCTGCATGGACGTGACCGCGCAGTTGGCCGCCGAGAACCTCGCAGATGCCGCCCTGGCCATCGCGCCTGCCCGGGGCTACCGGCTGCCGGTGGTGACCTGCCTGCGTGGTGGCACCCCCACCACGTCACAGGAAACGGTGGACCCGGACGACGTCCCCGGCCTCGGCGAGGCGCTGCGGGGATTCCCCCCGGTGCCCTCGCGGTGGATCGACCCGGCTTGTGCCCCGGCGTGGATGATCCCCGACGGCTTCGGGCCCATCGGCTCGATAGTGATCACCCCGCTACCCGGGCACGGCGTCCCTGCCGGTGCCTTGGTGCTGCTTCGCAAGGCGGACAGTGCCTCCTTCACCGACGAGGAAGAAGTCTTCGCCCGACTCTTCGCGGCGCGTGCGGGGGCTGCGATGTCAGCTGCCCGCTTGTACGCGGAGCAGACGGCTATCACCGAGGTGCTGATGCGGGAGCTGCTTCCCCCGACCCTGCACCAGATCGCCGGGGTGGACTTCGCCGGCAGTTATCGCCCGTCGGCCGACCATGAGCGGATCGGCGGGGACTTCTACGACGTGTACCCCGCCACCGTCGAAGGGGAAGCCTCGCTCGTCACGCTCGGGGACGTGTGCGGCAAGGGCCTGGAGGCCGCTGTCCTCACCGGCAAGATCCGCAATACCTTGCATGCTCTGCTGCCCATGGCCGACGACCACCAGCGCATGCTGACGCTGCTGAACACCGCGCTGCTGAACTCCCACAACACTCGGTTCGCGACGCTGGTTCTGGCCTCCGCCGCCCGTCGGGGCAGCAACGTCGAGCTCGGGCTCACCAGCGCCGGACATGCGAAACCGCTGGTCATCCGCGCAGACGGGACCGTGGAGGAGGCTGACACCTGCGGGCGGCTGGTGGGGGTCATGCCGACCGTTCCCGCCAACACCACGACGATCACCCTCGCACCGGGGGAGTCCTGCATTCTGTACACCGACGGAATCACCGAGGCCCATGGCGGTCCGCTGGGTGACACCCAGTTCGGAGAGGAACGCCTCAAGCGCGCCCTCGCCGGGTGCGCAGGAATGCCGTCCGAGGGCATCGTGGAGCATATTCAGATGCTCGCGTCCCAGTGGCTCGGCAACCGCCGTCACGATGACATGGCCGTCGTCGCGATCTCTGCACCGCGTACCCACCATCTGAGTGCGGTGGATGGTCACACTCGGGGCAGGTACACCGCATGAGCTTGAGCACGAGCACACCACCTCGCCTCCCATGCGGCGCCGAGTTCGCGCAGTTGGCCGACCAGTTGTGGCACGGCGTGGCGGCCGGAGACGAGTACGCCGCCACCGAGATCGTCCTGCGCGCCCTCGACGACGGCATCGAACCGGAGAGCGTGCTCCTGGACGTGATCGCGGCGGTGCAGGGCAAGGTCGGCGAGGAGTGGGCCGCGAACCGGATCAGCGTTGCTCAGGAGCACGCGGCGACGTCCATCAACGAACGGGCCGTTGCCGCGCTCGCCCTCCACCCGGCCGCCCGCAGGACTCCCACCCTTGGCAGGATCACTGTGGCGTGCGTGGACGGCGAGTGGCATGCGCTGCCGGCCCGGATGGTGGCGGAAGTGCTGAAGCTGCGCGGATGGCAGGTCGACTACCTCGGCGCGCAGGTCCCCGCCCCGCACCTGATCTCCCACCTGCACACCACAAAAGCCGACGCGGTCGCGCTGTCCAGCTCGATCGCGACGAGGCTGCCCACCGCGCACGCGGCGATCACCGCTTGCCAGGCCGTGGGAGTGCCCGTCCTGGTCGGCGGTGCCGCGTTCGGACCGGACGGCCGGTACGCGCGGTTGCTGGGGGCCGAGGCCTGGGCGCCGGACGCCCGTACCGCTGCCGACCGGCTCGCCGGGGGACCGCTGCCCCGCCCGCAGGTCGACCACCAGCAGATGGACGACCTGCCGCATCTGGCCGACCAGGAATACACGATGGTCACCCGCAACAGCGACAACCTGGTGCGCACCGTCTTCCACGCGCTGGAGGACGCGTTCCCCGCCATGCGCGCCTACGACGACATGCAGCGGGAGCGAACCGCCGAAGACCTCGCGCACATCGTGGAGTTCCTCGCGACCGCCCTCTACCTCGGTGACGAGAAGCTCTTCACCTGGTTCATCACCTGGACCGCGCAGATTCTTGTCGCACGGGGCGTGCCCGCGCAGTCTCTGCCGCCTGCCCTGAACCTCTTCGCCCGTGAGCTCAAGGACTTCCCCCGGGCGGCCCGCATCCTGCAGCGCGGCGTTGAAGCGCTCACCACCGCACCTCGGACCACCACTGGAAAGCCCGCATGACGACGCTGCCCCCCGCCCTGCACCTGACCACTGTGGATGCCGAGAACAGAGTCCGCATAGAGATCAGCGGGAATCTCGACTACGACAACGCCGACCTGCTGCTGGACGAGGCCACCGCGCAGCTCTCCGCCCGCCCGCAGCTGACGGACTTGCATCTGCACTGCGCGGGTATCGGCACGGTGGACTCCATGGGGCTGTCCATCCTGCTGATGATCGGCAGACGCACCGACGCAGCAGGGGTGCGCCTCCACTTGGAGGACCGGCCCGAGAAGCTGGACCGGCTCCTCCACGTCACCGGTACGCTTGAGTACTTCACTGTGACGTCCCCCACCGGAGCCGCGATGTCGCACGAGGAGTCTGCGCCTCCCGTGGTCGCGAAGGAAGCGCGAGCGGCCCGCCCGACCGGACCTGACAACAGCACCTGAGAGCCACTGCCCGGCCGATCACCGGGCAGAAGCACCCACCGACGGGGAGCCATGCCCGCACCAGACGCCATCCCCAGCAGCATCTGCGACGAGGCGACCCAGAGCGCCAGTGGCATCGCCGAACTCCTCGACGTGATGTGGGGGCGCGTCCAGGACTCCACCGCCGATGCCACCGCCCCGGCCTCGGCCTCACAACTGCGCCTGATGTACGTCGTCGAGCGGCAGGACGGCGTCCGGATGCGGGCGGTGTGCAAATTGCTCGCCGCCTCGCCTCCGAACGTCTCCCGCATGTGCGACCGCCTGCAGGCCACTGGCTTCCTCGAACGGCTGCCGTGCCCCGACAGCGGACGCGAGATCACCTTGCGACTGACCACCGCGGGCAAGCGGCACCTGCAACGCATCCGTGAGCAGCGCAAGAGCATGCTTCACCGGGCCATCCACAACATGCCCTCCGTCGAACGCCGTGCCCTGGCCATAGGACTGGCAGAACTTCGGCATCAGCTCACCGCCGCCGCCGGTGAGGAGCACGAGAGACCCGGTGCCCACAGCGCAGCCTGAATCCGTGCAGAAGTCGGGCCGGCCGTGTGACGTCCGGATTCGGTGCAGTGGAGCGTGCGAGCAGCCAGGCTCGTAGGACCGACAGGCCCCGTCGGCGCTCGGCGACATTGCCTTCGCCCCCCTGCGGCGCCCCGAGGCTGATGATCCCGCGGGCTTTCCTCCTCGAAGGCCGCCTCACCTGGTCAGCCATGGCCGGGCTCCCGATCGTTCGGAGCAGGGTTCAGCCGCTACGGCGCATGGCGGGAGGCATGTCCTTGCGGGTGGCGGCACGAGTGTCCGGATAGATGGCGAAGACCTGTTCGAGCCCGAGGATCCGCAGGACGCGCAGCGTATTGCCGGGGACGGCGGCCAGGGCGACGCCGGCCTGGGCCGCTTGTGCGTGGTTGCGCGCGAGGATCAAGGCGCCTATGCCGCTGGAGTCGCAGAGTTCCAGGTGGGCGAGGTCCAGGACCAGACGCTGCCCCGGATGCAGGACCAGGGTGGTGATGAAGGCGCGCAGCTCGTGCGCGGTGTCGTAGTCGAGGTCGCCGGTGATCTCGACTACGGGACCGGTGGCCGCGTCGCGCGCGGCGATCTTCAACGTGCTCATCTCGACAATTCGTAGCCGGGCGGGTTCGCGGATTGGTGCGGGAGCAGTGCGGTGTCGTCGTCCGCTTCCCTCCCAGTGGTCTCCAGGAAGGCGGCCGACGCCTGATCCGCGCCCCGGTCAGGGCGCCGATGTGAGGGATAACGAAGTTCCGTAGGCCGAGTCACCCTGGCAGCGCGGTCGGCCTCGGTGCGGGCAGCTGAGCCGACCGCGGCCGAGTCGAGACTCGCCGCCGCAGGGACGGGGTCGTCGGCTTGAGGTGGGCCTTCACGCGCAGGCTCGCGCCCGCCTGCGCGCTCACGCCTACGTGGATCAACAGTCCGGTGACCGGTGATGGCGCCACGCGGTGCTTCGTGCAGGATAGAGTTGATAGTTGTCGTATGACAACGTTCTTGGTAGGTCATGGTGTCTCATGCAGTTGTGAACTCTCCGCATTCCTTTGAACCGGATCGCAGGACCCACGCTCTGAGGCCGCGTGCCACCCAGTCTTCTGACCGCTTCCGAAGAAAAGGCGCCCAGCGTGACAGACTTTCAGGCCGTTGAGCGTGCTGTCCGCACAGGGGCTCCCAATGAACTGCTCGACACGGTGCGTGCCGCGTTGATCGAGCGCTTCGACGCCACCGAGGTCAACCTGCTCATGGCTGACTACAGCCTCACCGTTCTTCAGCCGGTGACGGCACTGCCGCACACTGCCCAGCCCCTGTCCGTACAGACCAGTCCAGAGGGCCGTGCCTTCGGCAGCCAGGAGCCATATGGCCAGTACATCGCGCAGGACGGCGCGGTCGACCTGCATCTGCCAGTGACCGTACGCGGCGACAGACTCGGGATCCTGACCGTCCGCCTTCCCGAACACAGATGCACCCCTCAAGCCGTAGACGAGATGACAGGTCTCGCCGAGTTCTTGGGGCACGAAATCATCGTGGCGGAACGCGACACGGATCTCTACCTGCAGGCCCGCCGAAGCCGGCGGCTCACCCTGGCGGCGGAGATGCAATGGCAACTTCTGCCCGCCCGTGCCTGCGCGCGCCGGGAATACGCCATCGGGGCACAGTTGGAGCCCGCCTACGACATCCACGGCGACAATTTCGACTGGGCCACCACGGCCGACACCCTCACCCTCACCATCACCAACGGAATGGGCGAGGGAATCCAAGCCTCACTGCTGACGAATCTGGCGGTCAACGCCCTCCGCAACGCCCGCAGGGCCGGCATCGCCATCGCCGATCAGGCTGCGCTCGCCGATCAGGCGATCTACGCCCAGTATCGCGGTGAGCAGTATGTCTCGACCCTGCTGCTGTCCTGTGAACTGGCCACGGGACGGGTGCAGGTGGTCGACGCCGGATCCCCGCAGCTCTGGCGTTACCGTGACAAGGCCGTGGAGCGCGTCGATTTCAACGCACAGCTCCCGCTGGGGATGTTCGACGAATCCGCCTACGAGGCGCAGGAATTCCAAGCCCTGCCCGGCGACCGCCTGGTCTTCGTCAGTGATGGTGTCTACGGCGCCGTCTCGAAGGCGGGGGAGAGCTATGGCGAACGGGCGCTTGCCCGAGCGATCCAGGCGGTCAGCTTCCTGCCTGCTGCCGCGGTCCCTCGGGCGGTGCTGCAAGAACTCACGGAGTACCGCGACGCCGACGCGGACGACGACGCCTTGGTCGTGTGCCTCGACTGGTTCGGCCGTAGCTCGGCACAGACGCACTGACAACGGATGAACCGAGCTTTCCGCCGCGTTGGGAGCCTCCATGCGATGGCGCGGATGGCACGCTACTGGCGCTGGAGCTCGATCCCGCGTCTCGCCTCTGGCTCGGGCATCGGCAGGACGGATGCACCTGCGGGACCGCGAGGCGCAGGGCGGTCGTGGGCCGGCGGTAGGAGCCGTCGTTCGTGATCACGGGGGAGCAGCGACGGGAATGGGAAGCGGGAACGGGTCGTTATGCTGGGTGACATACGTAGGACGTACATCGAGGAGTCATAGACGTGGTGGGTGACGACGACATCTCCGGGTGAGATCCGGATCTGACGGCCACCGGCCTGCGCTCAGGAGCGCTGCCGAGGTGGTCCGTTTCGTCGTACCCCTTTCCCACGTCTGCCCAGGGCAGAGATCTATGCGCTGCCCGCTGTATCCCCGAGGTCACTGCCATGTCCGACGCCGCCGTCGTCTTCTCGAACGTCTCGTTCGCCTGGCCCGACGACACCCCCGTATTCCACGACCTGTCGTTCAGCATTCCCCCCGGTCGTACGGGCCTGGTCGCGCCCAACGGCTCAGGCAAGAGCACCCTGCTCAAGCTGATCGCCGGTGAGCTGAAGCCCGCCACCGGCTCGGTCTCGGTGAGTGGCATGCTCGGCTACCTCCCGCAGACCCTGCCCCTGACCAGCGACCTCACCGTCGCCGAAGTACTCGGCGTCGCCGCGGTGATCCGCGCCCTGGACGCGGTCGAGTCCGGCGACGTCGATGAAATGAACTTCGCCACCATCGGTGACGACTGGGACATCGAGGAGCGCACCTGCGCTCAACTCGACCGTCTGGGCCTGGCCGGCCTCACCCTGGACCGCAGTCTGAGCACGCTCAGCGGCGGCCAGGTGGTCTCCCTCGGCCTCGCCGCCCAGTTGCTCAAGCGCCCCGACGTCCTCCTGCTCGACGAGCCGACCAACAACCTCGACCGCCAGGCCCGGCACAAGCTCTACGACGTGCTGTCGGACTTCAACGGCTGTCTGCTCCTGGTCAGCCATGACCGCGCACTGCTCGACCGCATGGAACGCATCGCCGAACTCGGCAGCGACGAACTACGCCTGTACGGCGGCAACTTCACCGAGTACGAGGAGGCCGTCCGCGCCGAGCAGGAAGTCGCCGAGAAGAACGTCCGCAACGCCGCGCAAGAACTGAAGCGGGAGAAGCGGGAGTTGCAGCAGGCCCGCGAGCGCGCCGAACGCCGGGCGAGCAATGCCACCAAGAACCTGAAGAACGCCGGTCTGCCCAAGATTTTCGCCGGCAACATGAAGCGCGGTGCGCAGGAGGCCGCGGGCAGGTCCGGCACGATGCACGCCTCCCGGGTCAGCGACGCCAAGGCCCGCCTCGACGAGGCCGGCAGGGCCCTGCGCGAGGAGCAGCGGCTCACGCTGGAATTGCCCGGCACCCAGGTGCCCTCCGGCCGCAACCTGTTCCTCGGCGAGGGCATGCAGGTCCACCTCGGCGACAAGGAGGTCTTCGCTTCCAGTGGCGTCGACCTGAGCGTCCGGGGCCCCGAGCGCATCGCGTTGACCGGGCCCAACGGCGCCGGCAAAACCACCCTGATGAGGCTGGTCACCGGTGATCTCGTCCCGACGAGCGGGGAGATCAAGCGCAACGCCGGGAGAATCGCCTACCTGTCGCAGCGCTTGGACCTGCTGGACCTGGACCGCACCGTGGCGGAGAACTTCGCCGCGTTCGCGCCTGAGCGTCCCGAGGCGGAGCGGATGAACCTGCTCGCCCGGTTCCTCTTCAGGGGCGCGCGGGCCCATCTGCCGGTGGGCGTGCTCTCCGGCGGCGAGCGCCTGCGCGCCACTCTGGCCTGTGTGCTGTGCGCGGACGCCGCCCCGCATCTTCTGCTGCTCGACGAGCCCACCAACAACCTCGACCTGGTCAGCGCGGGCCAGCTGGAGAGCGCGCTCAACTCCTACCAGGGCGCCTTCATGGTGGTCAGCCACGACGAGCGGTTTCTCGCCGAGATCGGGATCAGCCGCTGGCTGCGGCTGGCCGACGGGGAGTTGAAGGAGACGGGGGAACCGGAGGTGTGAGCCGCATACGTGTGACGTGGCCCGTCTCCGAGGCTGCTCGGCCCGGTCGGTGCCGTGTCCCTGTCGAGGTCGCCGTGGGGATTCCGGCACGGCCATGGCCGCGAACCCGGCTGGGGGCGCTCGGACGGCGGGCTGCCGCCTCAGGAGCACTCCGGGCCCCGTCGCGCAGCGCAGCCTTCCTGAGCCAAGGTGCCTCATTGGTGCCGGCGCTCGCGGAGAGCGCTGCTCGCCGCCGCGCATGCGGGACGCTCAACCCAGGACGCGCCAGGGTCCGCAGGCGTGTTGGTCGGGCCCGCTGTGGGCGGGGGTGTTGCGGTCGAACCGTTCGTGGGCTTGGCGCAAGTACTCGGGCGACAGGTGAGCACTGTTGTCCAGTGTGGGGGCGGGCGACGAGTCGGAGCCGGTCGGCGCGGGTGTAGCCGTCAACGAGGAGCGCGTTCGGACAAGGACCGTACCCGTGACCGCACTGACGATTGCTTCCGTGCTGTCGCGGGATCGCCTCTTGATTCTTCTCTGCACAACGCGAAAGGCGCATGAGTGTCTTCGCGAGTCAGCCTGGATTGCGCAGTCCCGTCAGGAGTCGGTCGAGGGCTTGCTCAACTGCGTGCGGGTTCCCACCTCGTGCGATCCAGAGGGCGGCCTCGTTCATTGCCCCCGAGAGAAGTCGAGCCAGGGGTTCGACCGGCTGGTCGGCGATGATCCCGGCTGCGGCGAGTGCCTGCAAGGCGTCCGTAAGGTGCCGGGCGGAGTAGGCCTCGTCGAAGGCCCGCCACTCGTCCCAGCCGAGCACGGTCGGCGCATCGACCAGCAGGATCTGTCGCACCGCGGGGTCGGTGCCCGCACCCAGGAAGGCCCGGCAGCCGGCCCGGAGCTGCTCCCAGAGGTCGTCGTACCCCTGGGCTGCGGTCGCGACCCGCTCGCCCAACTCCTGCTGCACCTCGGCGACGACGGCTCGGAAGAGCCCCGCCTTGCTCTCGAAGTGATGATAGGCGGCCCCCTTGGTGACCCCGGCGGCCCCGGCCACGTCGGCCAGCACTACGTGGTGGTACCCGTCGGCGGCGAACCGGCGCCGTCCTTCGACAAGCAGCGCCTGCCGCGTGAACGCCCGCTGCTCCGACCGGCTGACCGCCATAACGCGCACCGCCCTCTCCATTTCGCGTACCCGAGGTATGCTAACGCCACAGTTCGCATACCCTCGGTATGCGAAGAGATGTGAAGGGCCTCTGCCATGACGAACGAACCCACGACCAGGACCACGACCAGGACCACGCCCACGACCGAGCTCGGCGGCTTCTACCCGGTGCTCGCCACCCGGGACGTGGCCGCTTCCCGCGACTTCTACACCCGTCACTTCGGTTTCGAGGTCACCTTCGAGGCGGACTGGTACGTAAGTCTGCGCCGTCCCGACGCGCCGCAGTACGAGCTGGCCCTCCTCGACCACGCCCACCCGACCATCCCCGAGGGTCACCGGGTCGCACTCCGGGGCGGCTTGCTGCTGAATTTCGAGGTGGACGACGTGGACGCCGAGCACCAGCGGCTCGTGGCGGAGGGCGACCTGCACGAGGTACTGCCCCTGCGTACGGAGGAGTTCGGCCAACGTCATTTCATCGTCGCCGCCCCCGACGATGTGCTGATCGATGTCATCACCGTCGTCCCGCCCGGCGAGGAGTATGCCGCCCACTACACCGACGACTGATACCTGTGCCGCATCGTGGCGCTCGAGGCCGGGCTGCGGCCTGCTCAAGCGGGCCGGCCGGCTGTGCCTGTCCCCACCGCTGAGCCGGCCAGACGATCGCGCAGGCCGGGCCTTTGGTGGAGGCTGCCATCGCCGTCTACGAGGCGTGCCTGACGGGCCGACGACTGACGGGGTGCGGGGGCATGCCGATCTGCCAGTTCTCCTGGCTGTTCGTCGGCGATGAACGCCAAGGCCGTCCGTTCGGGTTCGACTACGCTGGTGGAGCTGACACACGTGAACGAAGGACGCAGATGGCTCGCCCCTACAACCCCGGACCGAAACAGTTCGTCTTCGCTGTCGGTGATGGCAACGACCAACAGGTCTCCGTGGGCGACCCTCAGGAAGCCTATGTAGCGTTCTCTGCGTTCTTCCGCGATCGAGATTCTGACACCTACACCATCAACGATGAACCGTCGGGGCAGAGTTTGGTACTCATGCCCGGGCAAGGTGTGATCTCCCGGATCAAGGATGCGGACCAACCCCGGTCGGAATACCTCCAGGTCGACAGGGGCAATCGCTACCTTCCGAGCGCGATGCTGTTCTTCGAGAACGGATATGCCGGCCTCGACCGCTTCGGCCAGTGGTTCTCCGACCGCGCCGACCTCGACGCGTCACCGGAGACTCGCGGTGCCGCCCGCGCCGCCACGATCACGACGGAAGCAGCGGCGATCGAAGAAATCGCTCGGATCTGGGCAGATTCGGGCTACGTGGACCCGAGCGACCAGTACTACATCTTCTTCGGCTCGCATGATGTCGACGACGACCGTGCCGAACGAGCCGAACTGCTCCAGTTGATCGAGTTCCTCGGCATCGAACGAGTCGACCCCCCTGCCGAGGCCGCGGGGGGCGAAGTCTGGGTGCGCACCGACCCACGTCTCGACGCCGAATGTGCACGGTGGTCGTGAACGGAGGGCGCGGGGTGGGGCCGCAACATCGGCGTGATGCCGGGCCGGTGCCGTTCCGGGAAGCACTGGGTCCATGAGAGAGATCGTCTTCACGCGCATGAGCGGCTGGATCCCGAACGTGATCCGCGAAGACGGCGAGCTGAAGCTGATGCTTGCTGCCGGGGCCGACGCCAACCACGAGCCTCGCACGTTCACGTTCCCGATCAGCGAAGCCCACCTTGCGGTGATCCGGGAGGACCTGGCCAGGCACCTGCTGTTGTGGAGTGCGGTCCTTCCGCTGTGCGACGACGCCGGAACCCGGGGCGGGATCGACGAGAACGCTGCCGTGGCGCTCCTGGACCCGATCCTTCTTGCCGCGCCCGCGGACGTCGACGCGCTCTTCCGGCGCATCCGGTGGGACAGGAGCCGGCTCATCGCCCATGGGGCCGACACAGGTCTCCTTGAGCGCGGTCAGGTATGTGCGGCGATGCGCGCGGCGACGGAGACGTCCAACGGGAAACGAGCTCAGGAGTACCGAGCGGACCGCCGTCGCGCCGAGCGGGGAGCCGTACTCGGTCCGCTCGACGCCGCGATTCTGCGGTACACGGGCCAGTATCTGCACGGCGCGACGGTTCCGAAGCGGCTGCCCGATGCCGTCGCCCCCGCGCTGCTGCCCGAGGTCATGCGGGTGATCGCCACTGCGGAGCAGGCGTGCGCCGGGATGCGGATCGGCCGCGATCCGCGACGGGGAAACCGCGCCACGGACAGGCGCGACTGGGATCGGATGAAGACGACGGTCGAAGCGGCCGTGCGCCGTGCACACCCTGACCTCGTCGATGACGCGGTGCGTACCGTGAGCTTCCTGATGTGCTCGGAGGCCGCGGACCGCTCCAGGAGCGCACCCATGGAGGATGACGAGGAGGCTGCCGGCCACCGCGCCGACTTCGGCGGGAGTGCGAGGAAGACGGTCCTGTCGTTCCCCGACGACAAGGACGTCGAGAAGAAGTGGCTGCGGGACAGTCCCCGCACTGCCGCCGCGGAGTTCTGGGAGTTCGTCGGCGATCGCTCTGCCGCGGACAATGAAGTGTTCACCATCGAGGACGAGGAGATGGGCGAAGGGATCCAGCTCCACTTCTACGCGGACTCCATCGCCCGGATCACGACGCTGCGCGCTGGTGGAGGCGGGTCGGATCCGGAGTACCGGGTCGAGTACAGCCTGGTCGACGGCATGAGCGGCTACCGGGACCTGGTGAGCGCCTTCGTCCGCGGCGGCTGCGCCGCACTCGAACAGTACGGTCCCTGGATGTCGGATGTCGCCGAGTTCGAGCGCGCGCGTCGGCGGCGCGACGCCCGGTAGTCCCAGCGGGAGCCGCGCACGCCCGTCGGAAGAACCTGCGAAGAGCGGCCGGGGCAAGTGCTGGCCCGCAGGGCCCAGTTGGGCCGTGCCATCGAGGCAGGCGACGGCGTAGCCCGGTAGTCGCGAGACCGCCTACGGGGCCGGCGCGCCGCTCCGTGCCGCCTTGTGGTGGCGGGCGGTCAGCCGTGAGCCGGACTCGCGGCGGGCGGCGCGGCGCAGGAGCGGTACCGCGAGGAGGAACCCGAGGACCGCCCAGGCCGTGAGGACCAGGGCGACCATGGGCAGTTCCCAGGAGCCGGCCGCCTCGGCGGTCCGTGCGGAGTCCGGGAGCAGCGCCGAACGCAGGCCCTGCGCCATCCACTTGAGCGGAAAGACCGAGGCCACCTGCTGGACCGGCACGGGCAGTGCGGTGATCGGGAACACCGTCCCCGAGGTGAGCAGCAGCCCCATCGTCGGCAGCATGATCAACGCCAGGGCCTCGCGGGGGTTGGGCAGTACGGCGCCTATGGCCGCGCCGAGCGGTACGACGGCGAGCAACCCGAGTGTGGTGACCCACAGCAGCGTCAGCCAGTCGCCCGGCCCGTGCGGCAGTGGCCCGTCCGCCAGCAGCGCACCGCGGCCAGGAGGAGCGCCAGGGTGCCGACCGCCAGGACGACCACCAGCAGGCACTTGGCGACGAGGTAGGCCGGTATCCCGCCGGGCGTGGCACGCAGCCGCAGCAGGGTGCCCTCCTCCCGCTCGGTCACGAGGATCTGCGGGAGGCTGATCAGCCCGACCTGGAACAGCAGGTAGGCGGCGAAGCCCGCCAGCACCAGATGAGTCATCGGGGTTCGGGTCCCGGGCACATCGTCGCTGACGTAGGCGGCGACGAGCAGCGCGACGACCACGTTGGTCAGGTGGCCGGACATCTCCTTGCCGTTGCGCAGGAGGTGCCGCAGTTCGATTCGGCCGCGCTGGAGCCCGGCATGCCAGCTGTTCGTCCTGTTCGTCATGTATGCCCCCCTCATGCGGCCGGTGCCTCCTCGTTCGTGTCCCTGTCCGTGCCGTCGGCCTCCCGGTGCACCATGTGCAGGTAGGTGTCCTCCAGCGTCGGGCGGCGGACCTCGAGGTCGGCGATCGGGCCGTCCGCGTGCCGGTGGAGTTCCCAGACCAGCCGTGAGGGATCTGCTGTGCGTTCGCGGCGGGGCGTCCCGTCGTCGGCCATCCAGCGGACCACGGCCTGGGCGGCGGCTCGCCGGGCCAGTTCCGCGGGTGTGCCACAGGCCCGGATTTCGCCGCCGACCAGCATGGCGATCCGGTCGGCGAGCCGCTCGGCCTCCGCCAGGTCGTGGGTGGTGAGCAGGACGGTGACGCCCTCGTCGCGGGCCAGGTGTTCGACCAGGACGTGGAACTCGTGCCGCGCCTGAGGGTCGAAGCCGGTGGTCGGCTCGTCGAGGAAGAGGAGTTCGGGGCGGCCGACGATGCCGAGCGCGACGTCGAGGCGCCGGCGCTGGCCGCCGGACAGCCGGTCCACCTGCCGGCCGGCCTGGTCGGTGAGGCCGACCAGGGCCAGCAGTTCGGCCGGGTCGCGTGGGTCGGGGTAGTAGGTCGCGAAGTGGGTCAGCAACTCGGCGACCCGCCAGCGGCGGTGGTCGCGCCAGGACTGCAGGACCAGGCCGATCCGGGCTCGCCAGGCGTCGCCGCCCCGCTCGGGATCCGTACCGAGGACGCTCACCTCCCCGCCGGAGCGCTGCCGGAAGCCTTCCAGGATCTCGACGGTGGTGGTCTTCCCCGCACCGTTGGGCCCGAGCAGCGCGAAGACCTCGCCACGTTGGATGTCCAGATCGACGCCGCGCAGGACGTCGACATCGCCGTACGCCATGGTCAGATCGCGTACCCGGATCACGGGCTGGACGTCGGTGCGCCCGGACGTCGTCATCGGCCCGCCTCCGCGTGGGGCTGCTGTTGTGCCGCCCCGGACGCGGGTCCGGCGCTGTCGACGATGGCCCGGAGTGCCGCCACATGTCCCTCGAAGGCGGTGCGACCGCGGTCCGTCAGCCGTACTTTCGTACGGCGGTTGCGGCCGCCGCCCTCCTTCCGGGTGTCCAGGTATCCGGCCGCCTCCAAGGTGTGCAGCTGCTTGGAGAGCGCGGAGTCGCTGAGCGAGAGGCTGTCGCGGACGAACGCGAAGTCCGCCCACTCGGTGGCGGCGAGCAGCGCGACCACCGACAGTCGCGTGGCGGGGTGGATCAGCTCGTCGAAGCCGGCGGGGGTGCTCATCGGCCGGACTCCTCGTCGGCCGCCGGTTCGCCGCCGCTCCGCACCGAGTCGGCCGCCCAGCGGTTGGCGGGACCGAGGGAGAGCAGGTACACGGCCACCGCGGCCGTGGCCTGGATGAGGCCGGCGTAGATCGGCTCCAGTGGCTCGGTCAGGTGGTCGGCCAGCACGATCGTCCCGCCGACCAGTACCGCCACCGCACCGAACGAGGCCCACATACGTCCGGGGCAGCGAGTGTGGTGCAGTTGCATCCGGCTCCTGCGGCTCCTCACCACGATCAGCACGGTCAACAGACCGACGTAGGCCGCCACGAACAGTCCGACGCCCCACGGGGGCAGGTCCATGCCGACGCCGGCAAGGAACACCCACATGAGCGCGGCCAGGCCGTAGGTCATGCCGCGCCCGCCGGACGCGGAGCGTTCGAACTCGTCGTACACCCGCTCCTGCGGCACTCGGATGCGCTGGAGATCCTTCCATGCCTGTTCGGCATCCACCGGCATGCTCACGGTCATCGCCCTCCCGTCCCCGATTACTTTCCTACCAGGAAAGTTACTCTTGACTTTCCCGATAGGCAAGTCGGAGGTTTGCCGGTACTGGGAGGCGGGAGCCGCGACGGTGACGACGGTCCGGCCACGGTCACCAGCCGCTCGTCCCGCCGCTCCCGTGGCACGAAGCGCACCCGTGGATGTCCGTGGTTCCGGCCCACCGACAGCCGCCGGACCTCCACCCGCGCGAAGACCAGGCCGATCGCGACGGCGGCGGTCGTCGCGATCGCGCCGCCGACCGGCGGCCGGTCATCGACCAGGAGATCGGCGTCATCATGGCCCAGCAGCGCTGCGAATCCGCCGTGTCTCTCACCTCGTTGAGGGCGGCTGCGCACAGGCCGTGCCGCACATGCCGGCGGTCACCGACCTGCACGGCGTCGGGCAGCGTCAGGCGGATGGCTTCCGCGTACGTCGTCGATCCGTCACGGCCCACGACCTCGACCCCCGGAACAGGGCCGAACGTCTTACAGTCCCCTGTACGGCACCTCGACGCTGTCAGCCGCTGAACTGGACAAGGCCCGGCTCACGCCGACGAGTCGTCGTCGCGGTGGGCGACCGTGATGAGGCGGTCGGTGCCGGGGGCCTCGAGTTCGTCGACCACGGCGACGGCCAGGTCCTCGGCGCTGATCCACGACTGACCGTCGGCGCTGGTGAGCAAGGTGTCCGTACCGCGCCGATAGAGGCCGGTCCGTGTGCCGGGCTCGAGCTGGGCCGGCGGGCTCAGGTAGACCCAATCGGCACCGGCATGGGCCTGGCAGGTCCGCAGCTGGGCGATCCCAGCGGCGGCGACGGTCTTGAACTCGGCAGGCACATAGGCGGGGTTGTCGGCGACCAGCAGTTCGCGGTCACCGGGGCTGCGCAAGGCACCGGCGCCGCCGACCACGAAGACGCGGATGCCGAGGTATGCGGCGGCATCCAGCACGGTACGGGTGGCGCCGACCAAGAACTCCTGGTCGACCGGAATGGTCCGCACGGACAGTACGACGGCGTCCGCGGCTCCGTTGGAGGCGGAGCCGGCAAGGGTCTCGCGTACGGCGGTTGAGTCCTGCGCATCGACCGCGATCGGCGTCACGTTCGGGTGCTCGCTCGCCGGCTTCCGGGACAGGGCAAGCACATGGTGACCGCGTGCACCGGCCTCGCTGATCACCCGGCTGCCGACCATGCCGGTGGCGCCGAGCACAGCGATCGTCATGCCCGTCTTCGTCGCATTCCTCTTCATCGCGTTCATCGAGTCCGTTCTCCTTGAATCCGGTCTTCGCGTATTCGATCTACCGCTGTCCTGCTTCGAGCAACACGGCCGAGCAGGTTCGGGGGACGGAGCTGCGCGGCGAGCAAGGCGGCCAGGGCGAGGGCGAAGCCAAGGGTCTGCAGCAGGCTCAGGGACTCGCCGAGCGTGATGCCGATGACGGCCGCGACCAGCGGGGACAGCAGCACCAGCGGTGCGGACGCGCCGACCGGCAGCTTTCCGATCCCGCGGAACCACAGGGCGTACGCGATCAGCCCGCCCACGCTGCCGAGCCACAGGTAGCCGCCGACAGCTCCGGCGTCGATACGCCGCGGCACTCCCTCGATGGCAAAGGTGAGCGGGAGCAACAACAGCCCGCCGAACGTCAGTTGCCAGCCGGCCAGGGTGAGGGGACCGACCCCTGCGGGACGGCCCCAGCGCTTGGTGAGGACGACCCCAACCGCCATGGCGGCCGTACCGCCGAGCCCGGCGAGCACTCCCACCGTGTCCAGCCGGGCCTCGGGCCCGAGCACGACGAATCCGATGCCGACCACGCCGAGCACACCCCAGGCCCATCGCCAGGCCGTCGGCCGGTCGTGCAGCACCGCGATCGCCACCCCGGCGACCAGCAGCGGCTGGGCGGCGCCGAGCGTCGCTGCGACGCCGCCGGGGAGTCGTTCGGCCGCCAGGAACAACAGAGGGAACAGAGCACCGATGTTGAGTACGCCGAGGACGGCAGCCTTCCACCACCAGTCCCCGCGCGGGAGCACACGGGTGATCGCCAGCGCGAGCAGCCCGGCGGGCAGGGCGCGCATCAGCCCGGCGAACAACGGATGCCCGGACGGCAGCAGTTCCGTGGTCACGGCGTACGTGGTGCCCCAGGACGCGGGGGCGAGTGCGGTCAGTGCGACGGTCGCCGCCTGCAGCGGGGGCGAAGTCCGCAGCGGGGCCGGTGCGGTCAAGGTAGGCATGCGATGCAGTCTTGGCCCTGCTCACCATGAATCCAAAGCATGCTTGTCATGCCAGCCATGAACCATAACGATGGTTGTGTGGATCTCCAGCAGATGCGGTACGTCGTCGCCGTCGCCGAAACCCGTAACTTCACCCGCGCCGCGGAGCGTTGCTCCGTGGTGCAGTCGGCTCTCAGCCACCGGATAGCGGGGCTGGAACGGGAACTCGGGGTCAAGCTGTTTGCCCGGTCCAGCCGCCGCACCGAGCTGACCAGCGCTGGAGCAGCGTTTCTCGTCGGCGCGCGCGAGTGTCTGGCCGCCGCCGACCGCGCGGCCGCCGACGCTGCCGCCGCGACCGGAGTAGTACGCGGCCGGCTCGCCGTCGGCATGATCGTGACCTCGGCCGCCGTCGACGTACCCGAGCTGCTGCAGCGGTACCGCTCCCAACACCCGCACGTCCGCGTCGCCCTCCGTGCCGGCGGCAGCGACACACTGGCGGCGGCGATCCGGAACGGCGAACTGGACATCGCCTTCCTCGGCCTGCCGGAGAGCGAGCGGCCATCCGGTGTGGAATCCGTCGTTCTCGATCATGACGAGCATGTGCTGGTGGTGCCGGCCGGCCACCGTCTCGCTGGCACCCCTCGGGTCACGCTGCAGGAGGTCGCCGAGGAGACGTTCGTGGACTTCATGGACGGAACGCCGGGACGGGCCCAGTCCGATCAGGCGTTCGCCGCTGCGGGCCTGGTCCGTGACGTCGCGTACGAGGCCGGAGCCGCGTTGGTGACCCGGCTGATCGCGCGCGGACTCGGCATCGCGCTGCTGCCGTCGGCCTTCATCCGGCCGCTGGCCGAGGAGGACCCCGAACTGGCGCTGGTCCCGGTGGTCGACGGGCCGCACCGCATCGAATATCTGGCGTGGAGCCGATTCAACCCCAGCCCGGCAACTCGGGCGATGCTCGACGTCCTCGGGGTCGGACGACAGGTGTAGGCCCCTCGTGCAGCTCCTCCTGAGCAGGTCTCGACGTTGCTCTCCACGAACAGACCACCCAGACCCGGCCTCCTCCGGCTGCTTCCTACGCCGAGGCGATGCCTGCGCCTGCGACGCTCCCGTGGTCGTTGGCCTTTCGGCCGCCTCTCACCCGAGGAGGAGTGCCACCACCGCCGCCGAACCCAACTTGCCTGTGCTGCTGGCCGGTCCTTCCTCGAGGGCGTCGAAAGTCGCCAGCCACGGGTCAGCGGCCGCTCGGCCCGCGGCCGGGGGGCCAGCCCCGGACCGTTGCGTAGTGCCAGGCCGGTACGGTCATCTCCGGTTCATCACGGGCATGGTGCGCACCCCGAGCGTGGCCACTGGTGGAGCAGGCCCCGATCCTGGGAAGAAGAGGAGATCTTGCCGTACCGCCAGCACCTGCTGGCGGGGCCAGCGTGTCACGCCGCGCTGACGATTCCTCGGGGGCATTCTGTGGGCACTTGCGATCGTGGGGGTGGCCGAAGCGAAGGGTCCAAACATGCGGGTGCCGTCTCAGGGCGTCACGGTCGTAGCTCTCCTGGCGGATCCCGATGCGCCCACTGAGATCGCGCAACGCATGGCCCGGATACTTCCTGCTCGGCTCGCCGACAAGTCAGGCCAAGGGCGAAGGTTCGAGGTCGAGGTGGTCAGCGAGCCATTCACCTCTGGGGCCGAGGACCTGCCCACGTTGATGCGCCGGATCATGGATCGCGGAAGTGCAGAGAATTGGGACATCGTCATCGCCCTCACCGACCTTCCGCTGCTCTCACACGGACGCAAGCTCGTTGTGGACCTGAGTCACGAACACGGCCTGGCACTGCTGTCTCTGCCTCCGCTGGGGGGCTTGCGGTTGCAGACGAGAGCCAGGCGGGTCGTGGAAGCAGCCGTGCTCGGCTTGCTAGCTCCGCAGGCCACACAGGCTGAAGGACCTGCGCCAAGTCCGCCGCTTCTGCGACCCTTTGCGGGTCGTCTCACGCCAATCCACCCGAGCCCGGTCGGTGAGGAGGAGACCGCCGATCTGCGATATGTCGTCAGCGGGCTGCGCGGTTACCTGAGAGTGCTCTTCGGCATGGTCCGCGCCAATCGTCCGTGGCGATTGGTGCCAGGCCTGTCGAAAGCCCTGGCGGCCGCACTTGCCACGGGGGCCATCGCGACCCTGGACTCCACCGTCTGGAGTCTGGCCGGGGCCCTGAGCGTGCCGCGCCTCGTGATTGCCACGGTCGGGTCACTCGGAATCATGATCGGGTGGCTGATCGTGGACGGGGAGCTGTGGCACCGATCAACCGAACTCTCGCGGGAGGCCAGGCAGAGGGCAAGGCTCTACAACGCCTCTACGGTCATGACCGTGGGTATCGGGGTGCTGGTCTGCTACGGGGGCTTGGTCGTCATCAACTTGCTGTGGGCGTTGTTCATCGTCAACGACCGCGTGTTCGCATCCACGACACAAACCCCGCTGCACGCCACGGAATACCTGACGTTGTCATGGTTCGTCGCGTCGATTGCCACAGTGGGCGGTGCGCTGGGATCAGGCTTGGAGAGCGACGAAGCGATCCGGGCAGCCGCCTACTCCAAGCGCGAACAGGAACGTCGCCATATGCTCCGCAACGGCCCCAGCGACGAACCGTCGCAGTGACCCGAGCCGGCGCAATTGGCTCCCGGAGGCGGTGCGGCGGCATCATGGCTGGCCGGAGTGCCGAGGGCCCGGGGCAACACGGGGCGGTCCTTCGGATCAGCCCGCGCCCGCTGAACCAGGCCACGTTTTGCCTTATCGGTCGGCGACGCCAGCCCTTCACTCCGCCCCGCAACTCCGTCAGCATCCGTTTCGTCGGGGGTTGTTGAGCGGGTCCCCTCGCCGCCTTCTGTTCTCCGCTGACCTGCTTACCCAGTGCCGGGCTGAACGGGGGACACCTGGCGCCAAGGCGCCTGTCGCGCTCGATCGCCACATGGGAGGGCGTACAACGGAACCTCGGGCCGAAAGGCCGTCGCGCCTACCCCGACCGGATTGAGACCGTGACAGATTCCCTGCCGGCCACTGCGGCGCACGCGGTGCGGATCGTGCTGGTCGCCGACCCCGGAGTGGCGACGGAGATTGTCCAGGAACTGGCCGACAAGCTGCCGCAGCTGCTGAGGCAGCGGGTCCGCGCGGACGTCGACTGGCGGGTTACGGCGCGCACGGCACCCCTGGTCGCGGACGAGCAACTGGACGTCTCCTCCGCGATCGACGTCGTACGCCCCTTCCTCCCCGAAGGAGACTGGGAGGCCGGAGTCTTCCTCACCGATCTGCCTCGACGAGCCGGCCTGCGCCCGGTCAGCGTCGAGGTGAGCTTGGAGGACCGCATCGCGCTGGTGTCCCTGCCGGCGCTCGGCTCCTGGCGGATGAGACGGCGCGCCCGGCATGTCGTCGCGGATGTCATCGGCAGACTCACCCGCGAGCGGGCCGAGCTCGCTCCCGCGCCGGAGGAAGCCGGCCGGCTGGAAACTTCAGAGACCAGCGAGGATGGCCTGCAACGCTTCATCGTGCCCGGCCTGCGCGGCCATCTGCGTCTCGTCGCCGGCATGGTGCGGGCCAACCGCCCCTGGCGGCTCTTCGCAACCCTCTCCCGGGCACTGGCCGGTGTCTTCGCCACCGCCGCCTTCGGCCTGGTCAACACCTCGGCCTGGACCATCTCCTCGGGCATGGACGTGGGCCGACTGCTCGGGGCCTGCGTCTTGTCCTTCCTCGCCCTCACGGCATGGATCATCATCGATCACGAGCTCTGGGAACGCCCTCACGATTCACTCTCCCGCCCCTTCTCCCGCCTCTACAACACAGTCACCTGCGTGACGATCACCCTCGGTGTGCTGTCCCTCTATCTGGTCCTGTTCCTCGTCCTCTTCGGCGTCACCCTGCTCATCCTGAACTCGTCGGTCTTGGGCAAGGTCGTCGGGCAAGACGCAACAATCCACGACTACGCCGTGCTGGCCTGGTTCGTCAGCTCCATGGGCATGGTCGGAGGTGCGTTCGGTTCCGGACTCGAAGACGATGGCACTGTCCGCAACGCGGCGTACGGCGAGCGTCAGCGCCAGCGGTGGCAGAAGCTGCGGGAGGAGAAGAAGGAGCGGGAAGGGCAGCCGGGGGAGACATAGAGCGGTCGGCCCTGTCCATGAGAACAGACTCGCGCAATGTCCCCGCACAACTTCGCCTGTCGTGGCAGTCGCAGTCGCGACGGGCGCGGGTCGAGCCCTCGGTCATGGCCGCCATGGGTCGCATGCTCGCGACCTGAGGCTGAGCCGCCGGGGCGAGTACTCCACCGGGAGGTGGACCACCGCGTTCACCGAAGGGCGTCGGCAGGGGGCAGACAAAGGCCCCGACTGGTTCGGGGGATCCCCAGCCGGGGCCGATCGACAGTGGGCGAGAAGGGCGGTCGCCTCGCGGCGGGGGCTCCATAAGGCTTCAGCCGAACGATCGTCCTCATGGGCAAAGGGTGAGGCCCGGGGACACAGTTCCCTTCACGCCCACATATGGACCAACGGTGAAACACCCTCGAATGTTCCCTGGGAGCGGATCAAACCGGGACTCTCCGGATGCTCGTGTGAGCGGGGCCCGGGGGGCGGCGCCTGTCGCGCGGTTCCCGGCGCGATCAGGTAATCAGGAACGGTGAACAAGGACGCGAGCGACCCCTTCGTGCATGTCCGGGGCGCCAGTGAGAACAACCTGCGGAACGTCGATGTCGACGTTCCGCGGGACGCGATGGTCGCCTTCACCGGCGTCTCCGGTTCGGGCAAGTCCTCGCTCGCGTTCGGCACGCTTTACGCGGAGGCTCAGCGGCGCTACTTCGAGTCCGTAGCACCGTACGCCCGAAGGCTGTTGCAACAGGTCGGCGCACCGCACGTGGAGGAAATCACCGGACTGCCACCCGCCGTGGCCCTGCAGCAGCGACGCGGGTCGCCCAGCTCGCGCTCGACGGTCGGCACCATCACCACGCTGTCAAATCTGCTGCGCATGCTGTACTCCCGCGCCGGCACCTATCCGCCCCGGGCCGCACGGCTGGAAGCCGAGTCGTTCTCACCCAACACCGCGGCCGGCGCCTGCCCGGAGTGCCACGGACTGGGCGTCGTGCACGACGTCGCCGAGGACCTGCTCGTCCCGGACCCCTCGCTCAGCATCCGCGAGGGGGCGATCGCCGCCTGGCCGGGCGCCTGGCAGGGCGCCAACCTGCGCAGTGTCGTGAGCGGCCTGGGGATCGACATCGACCGACCGTGGCGCAGGCTCAGGAAGAAGGACCGGGACTGGCTGCTGTACACGGACGAGCAGCCCTCCGTGTACATCGAGCCGGAGGAGGACCGCGTCGACTACGGCTACCAGGGCAAGTTCTGGAGCGCCCGCAAGCACGTCATGCACGTCCTCGCCGACTCCAAGAGCGAGAAGATGCGAGAACGGGCGCTCCGGTTCGTCAGAAGTGTGCCGTGCCCCGAGTGTCACGGCAGCGGACTGCGGCCTGAGGCGCTCGCCGTGACCTTCGCCGGACATTCCATCGCCGAGATCAACGCGATGCCCCTCACCGAGGTCGTGGCGCTCCTGCGGCCCGTCGCGCGGCGGTCCAAGGCCGACGCCACCACGTCGACCGCCCGATCAGGGGAGACGACCGAGGTCGCGGTCCGGATCTGCGGCGATCTGGTCGCGCGGGTCGACGTCCTGCTCGACCTGGGCCTCGGATATCTCAGCCTCGGGCGCCGCTCGACGACCCTGTCGCCCGGCGAGGCGCAGCGCCTGCGGATCGCCACCCAGCTGCGCTCGGGGCTGTTCGGCTTCGTCTACGTCCTCGACGAGCCCTCCGCGGGCCTGCACCCGGCTGACGCGGAACCGCTGCTGGACGTGCTGGACCGCCTCAAGGCGGCGGGCAACTCGCTGTTCGTCGTGGAGCACGACATGGACGTCGTACGGCGGGCGGACTGGGTGGTCGACATCGGCCCCGGCGCGGGCGAGGGCGGCGGACGCGTGCTGTACAGCGGCCCGGTCGCCGGTCTTGAGCGGGTCGCGGAGTCGGCCACGAGCCAGTACCTGTTCGGGCGCGCCCAGCCGCTCGATCACCGCCCGCGGACACCGCACGGCTGGCTGCACCTGCGCGGCGTCTCCCGCCACAATCTGCACGACGTGTCCGTCGACGTACCGCTCTGCGTACTGACGGCGGTGACGGGCGTGTCCGGTTCCGGGAAGTCGACGCTGGTGACGCAGGTGCTCGCCGAGGTCGTCCGCGGGCACCTCGGACTCGTACCCGAGGAGCCCGACGAGGCGCAGCTGGAGGTCGACGTCCAGGACGCGTCGGGTGTCGAGTCGTTCGACCGGCTGGTCCGGGTCGACCAACGGCCCATCGGTCGAACTCCCCGGTCCAACCTGGCCACGTACACGGGGATGTTCGACGCGGTGCGCAAGCTGTACGCGGCGACGGACGAAGCCAGAGCGCGCGGCTACTCGGCCGGGCGGTTCTCCTTCAATGTGCCCGAAGGGCGGTGCGAGACCTGCCAGGGCGAAGGATTCGTCGCGGTGGAACTGCTGTTCCTGCCCGGCACCTACGCGCCGTGCCCGACCTGCCAGGGCGCCCGGTACAACGCCGAAACGCTGGAAGTCACCTACCGCGGCAAGAACATCGCGGAAGTGCTGGCGCTGTCCGTCGACGCCGCCGCCAAGTTCCTGTCCGCCGTCCCGGCCGCCTCCCGCAGTCTGGAGACGTTGCGCGAGGTGGGACTGGGGTACCTGCGGCTGGGCCAGCCCGCGACGGAACTCAGCGGTGGTGAGGCGCAACGCATCAAACTGGCCACCGAACTGCAGAGAGCCCGCCGCGGGCACGCGCTCTACCTGCTCGACGAGCCGACGGCGGGGCTGCACCCCTCGGACATCGCGCTGCTGCTGCGACAGCTGCACCGGCTCGTCGACGCCGGCAACACGGTCGTCCTCGTCGAGCACGACCTGGACACGATCACCACCGCCGACTGGATTATCGACCTCGGGCCGGGCGGCGGCGACGCGGGCGGGAGGGTGGTGGCAGCGGGCCCGCCGGCCAAGGTGGCGAGGGCCCGCCGCAGCGCTACCGCGCCCTATCTCGCGGCCCGGCTCGCGGGCCCCTGACGATGGCGCCAGGGACTGAGAGCTCCGGTCATCCGGGTTTGGGGTGCAGAGTCGCGCGAGTCGCCGTGCTGCGCTCCAGGTTTGTGACGGATAGCCCGCTCCTGGCGCGGGTAGCGAGACACCATCCATGGGTGTACCGCCAGCACATCCCTATGGCCGCAGGCGGGACGTCCTGTCGAAGACGTGGACTTCCAAGCAGAGGCCCGCGAGTTTCTCACCTCGCGGCGCGCGAAGATCACCCCCGAACGGGCGGGGCTGCCCTGGTAACTGTCGGCGGGTCCCCGGCCTGCGCCGCAGCGAGCCGCTCTGGCCGATGTGACCGTGGAGTACTACGCCCAGCTGGAGCGCGGCAACCTCGCCGGCGTCTCCCCGGCCGTCCTCGAAGCCGTTGCCCGCGACCTTCAGCTCGACTACGCCGAGCGCTCCCACCTGCTGAACCTGGCACAGGCTGCCGACGGCACCGAAGCCCTCAGCCGGCCCCGCCGCCCGGTCAGGGACTCCGCACCGCAGCCTGCAATGGGCCCTCGACGCTGTCACCGCCGGACCGGCCGTGTTCGCAACGGCCGGATGGACTGCTGGCCGCCAACCAGCTGGCCCGCGCCTTCTACGCCGACGCCCACGCCACAGCCGGCAACCAGGCAAACCTGGCCCGCTTCCAGTTCCTTGACCTGGCCTGCCGCTGTTTCTACCTTGACTGGGAGCTGGCCGCCGGCATCGCTGCCGCCATCCTGCGCACGGAAGCCGGACGTCATCCCCACGACAAGGAACTCCACGACCTCGTCGGCGAGTTGTCCACCCGCGGCGACGACTTTCGCACCCGCTGGGGCGCCCACAGCGTCCGCCACCCACGGCACCGGCACCGAACGCTTCCACCACCACGCCGTCGGCGACCTCATCCTCGCCTACGAGGGCCTGGAAATGGCCTCCGAACCCGGATTGACCCTCGCCGTCTACACCGCCTGAGCCCGCCTCACCCTCCGAAGAGGGACTGCGGCTGCTCGCCTCCTGGGCCGCCACTCAGGAGGCCGGCTCCCCCGTGGAGCAGGAAGCCGACTGATCTCAGGCGGCGAAACAGCTCTGGGTCTCTACGCCGACGTCGCCGGGTCAGGTGCCCGCGGTCCAGCTTCACCGTGCCCAGCCCGCCCTCCGTGTGCTGCGGAACTGCTCGCCGCCGCTCGGCCGCCGCGTTATCAGCCGTCAAACCGCCGGTGATGCCCCTACTCCTGCTCTCCGTCACCGGTCGAGTTCGATTACCTCGCTGTCGGACACGCGGAAATCTGTGTCGGCTGGAGTAGACATTGGGTGGTGGTGTGGTTATGGTTTCTCTCGTAGCCGAGATCAGCAGGGCCCGGCAGACACGAACTGGCGGGCAGCAGTATGTAGTTGCAGGGCGGTGCGGTGGTGGAGTTCCGAAGCCGGAGTGGTTGCAGGATGGCGACGGGGCTGACGGCCGGACCGGGTGGCCCGCAGTGATCAGGGGCCGCCGTGAGCAGTACCGCAGTGGCAGTACCTGTCAGTGCAGTTCGCAGTACCCCGCAGTGAAGTCAGTGAGCAGTACCTCGGTGAAGGCGTCGGCTGCGGGCGCGCGCGCCGGGAGGTTCGGCAGTGGGGTTCCAAGCCAGAGCGGATGCAGGACGGGCGACGGGGCTGGCTGCCGAAGAGTGGCGCTAGGGCAGGCCACCAGCAGTTCGCAGTACCAGCAGTACAGAGCAGTACGCAGTACCAGTAGTAGGTATGTGATCCCAGAGGGAAGAACGGAGGAGCCAGGCGCCATCAGGATCGCCCGGGCAGAGAGTGTTGAGTCCGGGTACCGCAGGACATCGATAGTGAGGTGGTCTCCGGTCGAGCAACCGCGATCCCCGCATGTGCTGCCCTCTCCCGGGTGGGCATGCGGACACAGTAGGCCGGTGCAGTACCAGGGCCGGCAGATGGTGTAGCAGTTCCTTCGGGGCCCTGGTGCCAATGGCACCAGGGCCCCTCCACGCGTTCCACAGAGAGGTGCAATGACAGCAGACGATTCGTTCGGCCGTCTCGATGACGACGACTACCCCGCCTACACCATGGGCCGGGCCGCCGAGATGCTCGGCACCACCCAGTCCTTCCTCCGCGCCATCGGCGAAGCCCGCCTCATCACCCCGCTCCGCTCTCCGGGCGGCCACCGCCGCTACTCCCGCTACCAGCTGCGCATCGCCGCCCGCGCCCGGGAAATCGTGGACCAGGGCACTCCCATCGAGGCTGCCTGCCGCATCGTCATCCTCGAAGACCAGCTCGAAGAGGCCCAGCGCATCAACGCCGAATACCGCCGCTCCGCCGAAACGGCGAACCCGACGGCTGCGGCCTGAGACCGCTGTTCCCGTCCAACAGCCAGCTGCTGCCGACCTCATGCACGTCGCCCGGAACGCTTCAGCGCCCCGCTCACGGGCGTGGTCCGCATCTCCGCCCGCGGTCCCCTTACGATTGTTGAGGACAACCTAGGATTCACCAACGACGGACGTCGTTGACGTCACCCTGCCCTGATGCGCAAACAGGGCAGGGAGCGGGCCCGTTGGCGGCTGAGCAGCCCGGCGAGTGCCTACGCCTGCTGACTCGGCACCATCAACGGCCCCGCACACCGCCGTCCCCGGCGAGCTGTGTCGGAACGTGTGCCTCGTTGCATGCAGGTTCTGGGACTGGGTACTCGGATGCTTTCGTGTCTGAACGGAGGAGGGACATGGACGACGTCGGCGATTCTGGCAGGGAAGGTGTTCCCGTGGCCGGGCATCAGTCGCGGTCCGGTGCCCTGGTCCACGGCACGCTGGAGAACCTGCAGGCGGCTGCCATCGCGGTCGATGAGGATGGTCTCATCGTCGCGGCCAACAAGGCAGCCCTGAGCTTGCTGGGCTGGGCTGCCCGGGAAATCGTCGGCCAGGACTTCCACGATTTGCTGCACCGGGACAGATACGGGCACTCGATGCCGCGCACTCGCTGCCGGATGAGGAAGGCAATTCTCACGGGGGACACCCGGCATGGCGATGCCGAGTGGTTCGCCCGTGAGGATGGCACTCTCGTCCAGATGTCCTGGCTGGTCACGCCCTGCAAACCCGGCTCGGACGTGATCGGTGCGCTGGTGATGCTGTACGGGCCGAAGCCGAAGCAGGAGGACTCGCACCACAGCGATGTCGGGCCCTCCGGGCCCCTGACGGAACTGGACCGCCTGGCCCTGCTCGCAGAGACGACCACGCAACTTACATCCACCCTGGACGTGGACGAGGCACTGCACCGACTGGCTGCTCTGACCGTGCCCCGGCTGGCGGACTGGGCAGTGTTCGACGTGCTCACGGAACATGATGAAGTACGACGTGTCCTCGTGATGGAACACAAAGACGGCATTCTCGTCGAACGGGAAGACCTCCAAGGTCCGATGCCTCCCGTGCCGACAGAGTCGCCGATGCCCCTGTCGCGAGCTCTGCGCGGTGCCTCCTCCTCTCTGGCCGGCCCCGCCACCTACCAGGGCCCGCCGGATTCGGGCATCGCGGTCGAGCAGCAGCGCTTGTTCACTGCGACGGGCATGCACTCCGCTGTCATTGCCCCCATTCGCGGTCTGCGCGACGTACTCGGCGCCCTGACCCTGGGCCGCGCACAGCGCCATGACGCCTTCACTGCCGCCGACCTGCCGCTGCTGGAGGACCTCACCCGCAGGGCGGGCCTGGCGCTGGACAATGCGCGTCTGTACCAGCGTCAGCGCAAAGTCGCGGAGACCATGCAACGGCACCTGTTGCCCCAGTTGCCCGTCCTGCCCGGGCTGGAGATGACCGCGCGATACGTACCCGCTCCGGACGCCTCCTCCGTCGGCGGTGACTGGTACGACGCCTTCGCTCTGGCCGCCCATACCCACGCACTTGTCATCGGCGATGTCGTCGGGCACGATCTGGACGCCGCAGCCGGCATGGCGCAGGTCCGCAACATGCTGCGTGCCTTCGCCTGGTCCCACCCCGACGCCGCGCCCAGCGCCGTCGTCACACGGCTCGACGAGGCGGTGATGCACATAGCCGAGGTACCCATGGCGACCATGATCTTCGCCATGCTCACACTCGGCGATGACGCATTGTGGCGCCTCAGCTGGACGACCGCCGGCCACCCGCCGCCCCTGCTCATCACCCATGACGGTCAGGCCCGCTACCTCGACGAGGCTCACGGCATGCTGCTCGGCACCGGAGTCACCAGACCTCGCCCCGACGCCGTCACTGTCCTGCCACCCCGGGCCACGCTTGTGCTCTACACCGACGGACTGGTCGAATCCCCGCACCACTCCATCGATCATGGGCTGGACCGGCTGCGCCGACACGCGGCGTCCCTGGCCCACCGCCCCCTGGACTCCTTCTGCGACTCACTGCTGAACCAGGTCCGCCCCAGCGACAATGACGACGACGTCGCCATGATCGCACTGCGGACACCCCCTCCCGCACAGGAGCAGTGATGCGAATGCCCCGCAGACCTATTGCGGAGGAAGGCTGAGCCGTCGTGGGCGGGCGCTTCGGCCGCTGTCGTCTTCACGATTCACGAAGAAGGCTGTCGCATATGCAGGCTCGCGATTGTTTGCGGGGTTCGCGGCTGCCCCAGGTGAGGGTCAGGCGCGTGTTCCACCACGGTGATTGGGCCCCGGGCGGAGTCAGCAGCGGGCTGATCTCGTTGTGCAGGGCCCGCTCCTGGAGCCGGTTCCGGGATGCTGTCGTGGGTGGGTTGGGCCACGATCTCGATCACGGCGGCCACCTCGCCGCGCTCGTCCGGCTCGGACCGCGAGTGGAAGACCACCTCCGCTCTCCCGGACAGCACACCCGGCCGGCCGGTCGACCTCACCGGGCATGCCCGGTGATCTCCAGACGGGGTGGAGCTGGGGACCTGCTCATGCGCGCTGCGCCTGCTCGGGGGAGAACGTGTACCGCCGCGGACCTCCTTCTCCGCTACGGCCCTCCCTGCATCCAGCGGTGGGGCCGTAGCCATGTCCTGGCCGGGGGTCACCGGGGCTGCGCCCGGCCGTCCACTGCTGCCCAGCTCGGCTGACGCCGTTCCCGGCCCGTCAGTGGGCCGGTCGCGCCTGCCGGGTCGCGCCCGTCCTGCCCGTCTCGATGCCTTTGGGGTGGGGGTTGCCGTGGTTGATCAGGTGGGGGTGATGGTGCAGCTCGCCGGGCCGCGGTTCTCCCCGCCTCTGCGTGATGTGCAGCGCCCTACACGACGCCCTGCGTCGACACCCGCGCTGCTCATTCGCTCCGGCTCGTACCCTCCACACTCCCATCGGGGAGCCCGTGTCATGCCCGCGTCATCGATCCTACTCGCCGCAGCCGACCCTCCTTCCCATGACCACGCCCAGCGAGCGAAAGAGGGGCATTCGACATACGTGTCACGGGGCTCTCGTACGGCCTGGGGGCCGACTCGACCGCCATCCGTCGCTGCGAGTTCAGGTTTTCCGAAGGGACCGCAAGGCCCCCCATCAAGCGCGGTGTCGCCGGGCGCATTCATCCCTGTCGACGAGAACCGAGCGGGGGCAGGCGGTGTGATCGACAGCCACCCGGTGTGATGGTCGGTGGCATGCTGCTGTTGGCGTAATGGCGCCTCTGGGCCATTGACCGTCCCGGGTTCTGCGCCGTGGTGCAAGATCACGGCCAGCCCGAACCCTGGGGTCAAATCGCCACATACGGGTTCTTGTGGACAAAGGGTGCGTCGATCATAATCCGCGTGTCAGGTTCGAGTTCTGCTTCCGTCTTCCGGCGTGATCGATTCTGCGGTGCCGCTCGCGGTTTCGGTTCGCTGCGTTCGAGCCCATCCTCCGGCGTCGGGAGGAGGGCTCCGGCGGCCATACCAGTACAACCGCCCGCCGCAACGCCTTGACCGAGGACAGGAGCTGACCGTGGTGTTGAGCAGTGGTGGGTACTCGGCGAAGCTGAAGGCTGCCTTCGTGGGAGCGCTGCTCATTGCCGGTTGCGCCACCGTCTCGTGTGGCGGCGACGGCAATGCGGTCGGCGCCGGCGGCAAGGTCACGGTCGTCTACGCGGACGCCACGATCAAGCCGAAGGACCGGCATGCCGTGGCGGTTGTCCGGAAGTCCGCCGTGCTCGAGGACGTCGCCGACTGGGTGAACAAGTCGCTCGCCCTCCCGCATGACCTGGTCGTGAAAGTCACCGACAAGGTCCCACCGGGGGTGACGGATGCGGTTACCCAGCCCGACGGCAGGACGATCTTTGTGCCCCCGCCGTTCCTGACCCAGATCGAAGGGGTTCTCAGTAACGTGGTCAAGACCGTCGAGCGTCCCGCCCTGTTCCCTAGTGCCAAGTTCAACGCCGACGACCTGACCGCGCTGTCGACTCAGTTCATCTTCGGCCACGAGATGGGCCATGCTCTGCAGCGTCAGCTGCTGCTGGCGAACCTCGGCCTCGAGGAGGATGCCGCCGACGGGTTCGCGTCGTTCTACACCGTCAACGAGGTTGGACCCGGTCCGTCGTTGGCAGCTGCGATGCTTTTCGACGAGCTCGCACGCAAGGAGGGCAGGCTGACGCTGGAGGGGTTCTCAAGCGATCACCTCGTCACCCAACAGCGGGTCTTCAACTTCCTTTGCTACCTGGAGGGGAGCGACCCGAAGAGGTTCCACGGACCCCTGGTCAGTGCGGGATACCTGCCGAAAACCCGCGCCCCGTTGTGTCCGCAGGCATGGGCGATGCTGGACTACGGCTGGTGGACCCAACTCAAGCCACATTTCCGTGCGGCATTCAAGGACCAGGGCGACAAGACGCAGGAAAACGCCCGCGCCCAGCTGATCGCGGAGACGAAGGCTTTCGAGAAGCAGATCGACAAGCTCCGCAGCGGGCAATGAGCGTGAACGGTCGATGCTCGGGCAGGTCCGTCCGGAGCCCTCGGTAGAGTCTGGGCGATGACAGGAAGCCGTGGCCGCTGGCCAAAGACCGACCAGGATGGTGGCATCGAAGACGTGACACTCCTCATCCTGGAATGGCTGGGTGAGCAGGGTGTGAACGCCATGATCAGGGTGGACGCCGAGAGGGTGGCTGACAGCGCGCCGGCGTGGACCTTTGCCGCCAGTGGGGGTCCTTTGGAGCATGGCATGCGTGCTGATGGGAGGACCGTGCAGCAATGCATGTCCACAGCCCTGTCCCAGCTGCGCGAGGCAGGGCTGTCGGTTCCGTTTTGACCTTCGTCTTCGCTCGCCTCTGACTTCGATGCCCCGTCGAGCCACACACCGAACAGGTGCGTGGCTCGACGTATTCATCCCCACCTTGTCCCGTTGAGCTGCCGTGCCACCGATGTCGACTCGCCGTATCTGGCCGGTGAGATCACGCAGGTCAGCCGGGAGTAGTCGTGAACTTCGAGTTTGCGTGCGAGAGTTGGCGATGTGATGCGACGCGGTGCGGCTTGCGTGGTCGTGGCAAGCCGCACGCGGAGGGGGAGATCTTCAGGTAGAACCGGCAGCCGTCGGCGCGCACGAGCTCCCAGACCCGGGAGCTGCCCGCGGGTGCGAGGCGTTCCGGACGCCGGATATGCATCCAACTTCTCGCTCGGCCCAGCCGCGCAGTGCCGGGGGAAGAGCGTTCGCGTCGCGCATGCCCCCACCTCGGTGAGGGTCATGATGCGGATGTGAACGGGGCACGGCGCGCGTCCGCCGGGCGCAGGATCACCGCGGACTTGACGGGCTGAGCGGGAGGATTTTCGAACGCAGGATGGGCGGCGGGAAGTAGGCGCACGGGTTCACGGATTTCTCCTCAGAGGGGATCGGATCGAGCGCCCCGGACAACGCCGCTGATCGCGGGGCCGATACGGGGCGACCCGGGGGAATGATCGATGCAGGTTCGAAGCCCGGTGCGGCGGGCAAGTGTGGTCGGCGCCCCTGCCCGTTCGATTCGCTCGTCAAGGAGACGGGACGACGCCGTAAGCCGAGCGGGGGATTGCGCGAGGGCATCGAGAGCACCGGTCTCCTCGTGAGGCGTGAATGCGGGCCGTGGACGGAACCCTCGGCCACGCCACTGACAATGAGGCGGAGCGATGCCGGGATCCGGACGATCCGAGCGCCCCTTCCGGCGGCGGGCGCGGATGGTCAACCCTGCTGGATGACCTGGTGCGGAGCCGGGAGAAAGGATCGAACCGGTCGGCACAGTCCGGCGGTTAAGCGGGCGGCGGGATGGCTTGAACTGCCCAGACCGCGCTCACCCACAGGTCGAATGCGGGCGTGGCGGACCGTGAACGGGCGGACCGAAGGCTACCCTCAGAACCTTCGGCGACGAGTGCCAGGCGGCCGCGAGGACGAAGTTTGCGAACTCCGTCCTGCACTAGGCCGCAGCGCCGCAACGTGCGATGCCCGGGTGGCCCCGTCTCCTGCCGGAGCCGGGCTTTCGGGAAGGTGACGCATGGGTGCGGCCCGGTCATTCCCGAACCACGCATCCACGCCGAGGTCACCGCCTACCTGCGCTGTCATCCAGACGAGCAAGTTATGTGCGGTGTTGCAGTCAGGGTCCTGCGTTGATGAGTCACCGATGGCTGCCTCCAGCCGCAGGTCAGGCGCCGGATTGTTGGGAGATCCACGGAGCAGGTCTGGGTCACGCCCGGGTAGAGGGTGGCTTGGGACTCGGCGCGAGTGGCCCGATCGAGGTCAACGACCGTGCGTCGTCGTTAAGGGACTGGACGAACCGCTGCGCGACGACCTCCAGCACGGCTTGGCTACCAGTGCCACGACCGAGCACAGCCCCCACCACTACCGCCAGGACGGCCGAGCGGACACTTGCTGCCTGGCGGAGGACGGATCACCAGCCGTATGAACTTCTCCTCCTGGCCCACGCTGCTCGTTGCCGACATCGAGGGCAACGGCAACAACCCGCCCGACCTGGTCGAGGTCGCCGCGTTCCCCGTACGCCACGGACAAGCCGACAAAACTACGGCCGGCGCATGGCTGACCAAGCCGCACCGCCCCGTCACGCCCTTCGCCGCCCGGGTGCACGGCCTGACCAACCAGGTGCTTGAAGACAAGCCAGGCTGGGACGAGATCCGGGACGAGGTCCACACGATGCTCGGTACGGCGTGGATCGCAGCCCACAACGCCCACGTGGACTACCGAGTCCTGTCCGCACACCTCCCGAAGTGGCAGCCGGCCGGAGTCATTGACACGCTCCGGCTGGCCAAGGCCACCTACCCCGATCTGCCCAAGCACAGCCTGGACGCCTTGATCGAGCACGTAGCCCCAGACCTGCGTGAAGCCCCCGCCCAACGTCACCGCGCCACTTTCGACGCCTACGCGACCGCCCAGCTCCTCATCGCCATGGCCGACCGCTACGAGAGCTGGGAACACCTCGTCGTCGCCGCCGTCCCGCCTGGCCTGCCCGGAGCACCCGAACCAGAACAGGAACCCACTCTGTGGTGACCTCGACAGAAGCAGCGTCGATCTCCGGCTCACCGTCACCGAGATTGCGAACTCCTGATCGACATCTCGGACTCGGCCTGAGTGCGCCGACTTCGCGACAGCCTCCCCTGACCAAGGCCGCGGTCTAGGGACGGCCATCCAGTTCGGCGCCCGTCGTGGAAACCCCAGAGCGTGTCCGCCGATATCCGCGGGCTTCGCTGCAGCGCGACGTACGACATGTACGGCTGAGAAAGCAGCGAGCCGTTTGCGATGCCGCCACCGTAGGCTGCACGCCCAGAAGCGGGCGAGTCCGCGTGTCATACGGCCATCACTCTAGGCCGTTCTGCATTGCGTCCTCGTTGGGGCGAAGCAACTCGCGGGCGCCGCGCCAGGTGAGGTGTTCCACGAGGTGGTGCGAGAGCTGGGAGACCGCGAAGACGAACACGAGGTCGTCGAACGGCTCCAGCCGGGAAACCTCTCTCCGCAGTCTCAGCGACTCGGGCACGCTGCTCACGGTCTGGGCCTCCTACGTCTGAACCGCGGGCCGGGCAGCCCGCGCGGCGTCAGCCGGGTGGCATGTGCGACGGCCGGACATGAATGCCCGACACCGCACGCCATCCGGACGATCCCCGCCTCCAACACCTCCTGAACCGGATGAGCCACCATGCCGAGTTCGAGCACTGGTGGCAGGCACACGAGGTCGCTGTCCAAGGCACAGGGAACAAGGTTTTTCCACCATCCACGGGCTGGCACTCTCGTCCTCGACTGGGACACGCTCACCAGCTCCACAGTCCCTGACCAGCACCTGGTCATCTGGACTGCGCCGCCCGACAGTGCCTCGGAACGGGGCCTCCGTCTCCTGGCGTCGGCCACAGCCAGAAGTGAAGCGGGAAAGACGTCCTACTCGCCGCCACATTCCTCGTGAAACCGAGCACCTACGGATCGGCGGCTCAAGCGGTCAACACTTCTGACCTGGACTACACCGTCCCCGGCCAGCGTGGCTCTCGGACAGGGGCAAGATTGACGACGAGGTCCCCCAGCGCGACGAGCCGTTTCGTGGCACCACCGTCTCCCGGAGGCCCGTGGTCGCTCTTTCGCCGTCGAGATCATCAAAGGCCCGGTCCGGTGTGGGCCTGGGATGAACCGCACCCTGCACGGACAACCAGCACGACCCGGCACTCAGGACGCCATCGTCGACACCGCACTGAACACCCACTGCCGCGGACACCACTATCGGCACCGGTACGCCGCGGCCACTGGCGCACCGCACCTTCACACCCGCCTGGGTAGCGACGCCGCCCCCAACTGGCAGCGCCCACCACGCCGACGGCATCGACCACCACGCACGCGCCGAAGCCACGCACCGGGCCATCCTGGCCCGCACACAGCAGCACACCGCTGCCCCCGGCCCGAAACGGCCGACCGCTACGCCTCCTCACAGCCGTGAGCCTCAGCGGGGCGGCCTCCAGCGCGTGAACACACATTGGTCGGGACCGGCATGAATTCCGAAGGGCAGCCCGACCCGTTCGAGAAGGAACCCCTCGCCGGGACGCGGACGGTGTGTCCGCAGCCCTGACTCGACCGCCGTGGCGCTGAACTTGTCTACCAGGTTCTGACCGAGCGGGAGGAAAAGAACAACGTGGCGACCGCCTCGAACGAATCGCTCTCCGGCTGGACGAAGAGCTTCACCGACCCCCGCCTCTGGGCGGCCATCGTCGACCGCCTCGCGACAGTCCGGCCGCCGCCCTCGCCAGAGGTCTTCAATAGCCCGCGACCGGCGGTCACCCGGGACTCAGGACGCGGCGGCCAAGAACCGCAGGGCGGTCGTGACGTTGGACGGCATATCGATCAGGTTGTCCAGCACCGAACGGCAACCGGCCCACGGGGCGAACTCCTCCCTCCGTAGCTCCGCCGCCTCCCATGTCGGCTAGAGAAGCCCTCAAACCCCCGGGACGGGCCCTCGAGCCGCCCGCGGTGCACCGCCGGATCCGCGGGCGATCACCGGTAGGCTGCGGCGGTGCGAACGGTCGAGCTTCTGTTGGACGAAGCGGCAGAGCTAGCGGTTTGGGAGGCTTGGCGGCGGCTAGCGGACGCGGGGCTGCCCAGTCAGGCGCACCTCCGCTCACCGACCAACCGACCGCACCTCACCGTGGCTGCCTGCCCGGAGTTGACCGCCCCGATTCGCTGGGAGCTCGCAGAGGTGGCTGCTGTCCTGCCGCTGCCGGTGCGGTTCACCGGCGTGGTCCGCTTCGAGCGGCCCACCTCGGTGTTGGCCTGGGCGCTGGACCTCGACTCCGCGCTGACCGGTTTACACCGCCGGGTGTGGGAGGCGGTGGCCTCGGACAGCCAGCCCGAGACCCTCAACCCCTTCCACAAACCCGGGCGCTGGAGTCCGCACATCACACTCGGCCGGACCCGGCGGGCCGGTGCCTTCGCTGACCGGCGGATCGCTGAACTGCTGCCCGCGCCGCCGCTGTCGGCCCGACTCACCACTCTGCGCAGCTATGACACTCAGACCGGCGCACTGGAGGTGCTGGAGCCGCGCCCGTGAGACGCTGTCCCTGCCGTTCAAGTCGTAGAGAGAGCGGGCGACACGGGCAAGAACCACGACGGCGAGAGAGCGTCCGGCATGGTCGGCCACGGCGCCCTCCACGCTTCCCTGCGGGGCGAGCACATGACCATCTGCCTCACGCCCGGCCAGGAGGTCAGCCACAACACCGTGGCCAACGACCAAGGCGACTCCCACACCTGGGCCACGAGCTGCTGAGACACGACCACACACAGTCGACTGCCCAGGTGGCTTGATCGTCGCCCGAGCACAAGATCGGTTCGCTGATTCCGTACGCGCCGCCGGGCAGTGCTGATGGGTGGGATCGGGGGAGTGGGGGGCCGGGGACGTCGAGGGAGGGGGCGGGTCCTGGCCGAGTGGGCCTGCTTCAGTGGCTTCTCTCGGGCGGTGATGGCGCCGGCAGGCCGCGCAGGTATGGGCTGGGCGTGGCGGAATGTCGGCTCTCGGGTTCACGGGCCGGGCCGGCTGGGCTGGGCGGGATGTCTGCTCAGGTGGGGTTGATGTCGGTGTGGAGCAGGTGGTGGTCCGAGTGCGGGGTGGGATGTACTCGGTGCTCACGTGGGGTGATGCCGCGCAGGAAGATGTAGTCGAACGTGGTCTGCCAGTCGGTTGTCGGTGTGCAGGTGCCGGTGGGCGTGGGACGGCACTGAGGGTCTGCATCTGCGGCCAGTGCCCATAGGCGGGCGAGTTCGGGAGTAGCCGGCTCGGCGTTGAAGTCGCCGAGTACGATCGCGCGGTCGTGCTGGGCGACGTCTGCGGCGAGTACGCGGGTCTGCTCTGCTCGGACTGCTTCCTGGCGTCGTTGGGCGAGGTGCGTGTTGAAGACCCGGACAGGCCGGCCGCCGACCTGGGTGGTGACTGCCATGTACCCCCGGTCTTCGGATCCTCCTTCGGGGTATTCCCTGTGGCGGCGGTCTGTCATGGGTGCCGCTGAGAGAATCGCCTGGCCGAAGGCCCCCGGGCTCCACGGCATGCCTCCGCAGCGGCGCCAATTGCGAAGAACCGTCCCGTACTCGACGTGGTAGACCAGCCCGTGACGCCTCTTCAGATTGTCGCGGATCCTCTCGACGTCACGCACGCAGGCTTCCTGAAGGCCGATGACCTGGGGCGCAAGTGTGGCGATCTCCGCCGCCCGGTCGGTGTTGCTTTCGTCGCAGGGGTTGCAGATGTTCCACGTCATGACCCGGTTCGGTACAACATCCTTGGCGGCTCCGACGGGCAGTGACCTGGCGAAGAGGCCACCGTTCGGTGCGCTGGGGCCGGCAAGCACCACGCAGGCCACGATCACGGTGCCCGCGACTAGCCGCCTGCTTCTTCCGGGCACCATCGCCTCCTCCGCGTGGATACGCATGGCCTTCGACGTCTTCATCCACGAGGTTATGGGACGGGGGTGCCCAACAGCACCACCGGTGTGCGGGTCTCGTTGCGCTTCGGAGCAGGCCCAACCCCGACCACGCCGAGCCGGTTCGTGCCGCAGCGCACCCGCAAGGGGCTGCTGCGCCTCCTGTGCGGAGTCCAACGGCCATCCACTGAGGAACATGGCCCCGTCGGGCTTTGCGATCTCCTCGCCGCGCTCGCAGGCATGCAGGGACGGTCGTCCCAGCCCCCTTCTGGCGGAGACCACGGCTGACCCCGGCAAGCGTGTTCGTTGCAGCCCTCGTTTCGATCCGCGCGGTCAGTGCGCGTCGAGGCCGGGTGCCGGGGTTGATGCTCGCGTCATAGTGCGCGCACGGGCACCTGCCGTCCGTGGGTGCGGATTTCAGGCCTCTCTCTACGGGCCATGGGTGAGAGATGTGGTGCGCGATTCAATGCGCGTTTGATTGAGCGATCGGGGTAAAGTGGCGGCGGAGGTGACCTCTGTGCCCACGGAGAACGAGCTGTTCAACGCGGTCGACGCGCTGCTGGAGCAGGTGGCTCAGGATGATCTGCCGCCGCCTGCGGAGCGTCGGCGGCTGCGTGAGGCGGCGGGGCTGAGCCAGGCGGAGATCGCCCAGGCCTTGGACACACGCCGGGAGGCAGTGGGGAATTGGGAGTCGGGGCGGAGTGAGCCACGGCAGCCGAAACGTGCCGCCTACGTCCGGCTCCTCGAGGGTCTCGCCGCTCGCTATCCCGCAGAGCCCGAAGCGGCTCCCACCTCCGACGTGACCAGGGTCCTGGGAGGGCTGACCGGTCCTGCGCCCGCTGCGGTTGTCGACCAGCAGCAGGTTGAGGCACCCGCCCCCACCCCTGTCGCGATGTCCCGTCCGGTGGAAAGCAGTGCCAGACCGTCATCGAGGCGCCCAAGAGCGGAACGGGCTGCAGCGATGCCTGCCCCTGCGGCAGTGGGTGATCGGCGTTGTGGGAACGGCCCGCTCGCGGTGGTCGACGTCGAGGACGGGACGGCCTTCGCGTACTGCATCGGAGGTCTGGTGCTGGACGTGCCCGCCGCATCGCTGCCGGCATTGGTCGAGTGGACCCTTACCGAGGCGAAGCTGGGACAGCCGAAGCTGTCCGGGCCCGGTAAGGACGCCGACCCCCTGATCGTGCTCACCGAAGCTGCCTTGGAGCGCTACGGCCTCCCCACACGTCTCAGCGACGCGGAGCGTCTCTCGGGGCGCCTGCCCGAGGGCCACAAGGCGGTCAAGCAGTTGGTGCGGGCCGAGTGGAAGTTGACCAGGCGCGGGTTCGGGCCGTGGGCCCGGATCTACCGGCCGGCAGAGGGCGGCAGGCGCCAGTGCGTGCAGTTGTGCATCCCGTCGTGGGGTGCGCTCGATACCCGCCACTGGCTGGACGCCGCAGTTCTACCCCCGGCTGACCTCGCGCGGGTCCTGGGCACCTACGCGATGCGGGTGATGACGCCACGCGGCTCCACCGCGGTGACCGGCCTGGAACTGATGACCGCGCTGCATCCGCCGACCCGGGCGTCCGAGCCGGACGCGGACGGTAAGCGGCACAGCGAGCACAACCCCGGCTCGCTCGGGAAGGAGCCGGTCGATCCTGCGCCCTGTGAAGTGCCCGACGGGCATCCGCTCCTGGCCCACCTGCCGCGCTTCCACCAGCGGGGACCTGCCGAGGTGCTCGTCGAGGAGGCGTACGACTGGGCCCGGCCGCTCACCGATGACGAGTGCACGAAGCGGCATCTGGTGGGTATCGACGTGAACATGGCGTTCGCCGCCGGTGCGAACGGCACCGTCGTCGGCCTCGGCGCCCCCACCCACGTCACGAACCCGGTGTTCGATCCGAAACTGCCCGGCTCCTGGCTGGTCGACCTCTCCCACGTCGACCTGTCACGCGTGAAGTCCGGCAAGGACTGGGTGGAGCTGGACGGCGATCTGCTGCCGAGCCCCTTTACGCCGAAGGGCGAACGGCCCGGCGGTCCGGCCTGGTACGCGACACCGACGGTGGCGTACGCGGTCGAGCTCGGCTACGACGTCACCCCGATCGAGGCCTACGTGCGGAACGACAACGGCCGCTACCTGGACGGCTGGTACAACCGGCTCCGCGACGCCTACGTCGCGACGATGGCCGACCTCGGCGTCGCCGCCGATCTGGCGCCGGACGCGTTCCTTGCGGCGATGGACGGCTACCGCAACAACGACCCCGACATGGCGATCGTCGTCTCCGCGATCAAGGCGACCGTAAAGGGCGGCATTGGCAAGCTCCGCGAAAGACCACGCGGCGAGGGCTGGAAGCCCGGCCAGCCCTGGCGGGCCCTCGCCCGGCCGACATGGCGTCCGGACATCCGCGCCGCGGTCATCTCCAAGACCCGCACCAACATGCACCGCAAAATGCTCAAGCACGCAGCCTTCACCGGCCAGTACCCGGTCGCGGTCCTGTCCGACTGCGCCGTCTACGCCGCCGACGGGCCCAGCCCGCTCGATTTCCTGCCCTACCGGGAAGGCATGCCGCTGCCGGGCGGTTTCCGTCTCGGCGTCTCCCCAGGGATGGTCAAGCACGAGGGCACTCAGAGCGTGCTGTGGGGCGAAGGCGTCCGCGAAGAACACGGCCCGGAACTCAACCTCGCCCGCTACATCAAAGACGGCAGCATCATCCACACGGACACGGGGGAGTAGCGGCACATGGCAACGTTCGGAGACGGCCTCGAGCAGGCCGTCCAGAAAGCCTTCACCCGCCCCATCCCCAAGAGCGCAGGTGCGCAGATGCGCTACCTGGTCAAGCAGTACAAGAGCACCAAACAAGTCGCCCAGATGCTGCGGATCTCCCAGCGCACCGTCGAACGCTACGTGAAAGACCAGATCAAGAAGCCACGGAAGGATCTGGCGCAGCGCCTGGAGCGCGAGGTCAAGAAGCGCTGGCAGCCACAGATCAGGCAAAGAGCCAAGGAGACCGCGGCCACCAGCGACGGCATCGTCATCGACTTCCGCGCCCGCCTCGGCTACACCGCCCCGATCGGCTCCACCGACCAGGACCGCATCCGCCACCTCACCGTCGCCCTGCCGCCCCAGTACGCCGCCCGCCTCTTCACCGCCCAGGAACAAGGCGCAACAGAGCGGCAGTTGCAGGAGATCGCCGCCGACGCCCTTAAGGAGGTCTACTTCCAGGATGGCGGCCGCCGCGCCGGCAGCCTGGAAGAGGTCCGTTTCACCGACGTCGAGCACATCCAGTTCGAGCTGTAGACGGGCTCACGCTGCGCGCCACGCCGCTGACATGAGCCGGAGCACGTTCGCTGTCACATAGGCAGGCTTGTTGTCGCCATCGGTGGTGCTGGCTGTTGTCGCTTCGCCTCAGCTATAGATGGGGGTTCCCATAGTGTGTTGGCGGCTGAGGCGCGGGGAGTCTGTCCACGAGCTGGAACAGGAGCGTGGTGTCCAGCTCCGCGGTTCGGTTGTGGATTCCCGTGCGAGCGTGTTCGAAGTCGAAGGCGGCGTGCAGGCTGGCGGTGATCTGGTCCGTGTCGGCTACGCCGAAGTTGATACGGGTCACGTTCACTCGGTTGTGGGTGGCGAGGAGATAGATCGAGCCATCGATGAAGCCCTCCTCGAAGTCCGTGGCGAAGGGGAAGGTTTGCTGGTTCAGGGCCATAAGGTGCGTGGCTGGCAGATTGATGAAGTCCAGGCTGATCTCGGTCTCGATGAGCGTTGGCCCGCCGAGGCCGGGGCGGAAGGTCGTGGGCTCGTATTCGTCGTCCGCCGAGAAGGGCGCGAGGGGGATCTGGATGGTCCAGGTGCCGGCGACGGGGTGGCGGAGATCCGCTCGGTGGTAGCGGATCACGCCGGTGAGGGGCTGGAGGAATTCGTCGGTCAGGTCGAACATGGGTGGAGTTTCTCAGGCGGGACCGCGGCCCTTCGCCTGGGCGATCGGTTCAGATGCGTCGATTGACCCGGCCAGTTGATCGGCATGGGTGTCGAGCAGCGGCGTGAGTGCGCGGTAGTAGGGGTGCTGTTCTGAGCCAGTCGCAGACATGTGTCGTTGTCGGCTCCAGATGGCGCGGAGCTTGGGATCGTGTGCGATGTGCGGTGGGCATGGCGCTGTCGGTGTACTCGTGAATGGCCTTCTGACCCCACGAGGACCGCCCACCAAGGCATCGCCGACGCCGTGCCTACCAAACCATCGGCAGGACGCCGGATCATGCCCACTCCACGCCGAGGTCGGCGAGGGCTGCCCGTTGGGGTTCGGTGAGGCCTTGGCGGCGTTGTTTCTGGTTGGCGTACCAGATGCCGAGGGCGAGTTCATGTTCTTCACCGTCGATGAGGATCGTCTCGCGGTGCGGCCGGCGAACCGTCGTGGTGCCCTCTCGTGCGATGTACTGCGCGAGTGCAGTCACGCCGCGCTGGAACGCCAGCGACATCGGCCTCTTCGCGGCAGCCTTCGCCCGCGGCGCAGTCAGCGGCTTCGGGGCTGGCGTGATGCCCAGTCGGGTGAGGCGCTGTTGCTGCGCTTTGGAGAGCTGGCTCCAGTCGCGGGACTGCCTGTTGATCCATGTGCCGAGGTCGTCGCCGTTGAAGAGAACACCCGGTTCGATGACCGGTAGTAGGCCGTCGGCGTCGAGGAGGTCGGCAAGCACGCGGTAGTGGCGTTGCCAGTCCAGTGGCCAGGGGCAGTTCCAGTCGGGGTCGATCGCGGTGAGCTGTGCCGCGCGTCGTTCGGCGCGGTCGGTGTCTTTGCTGAGGCCTCCCTTCCTGCGGAGGTTGGCCATGTGCTGCCCGACTGGGACCGGTTCGCTCTCGCCGCTCTCGACGTCCTCCCACACGGCGTCTTGCCGGGGGGCCAGGTGCCCGTGCGCGCGGTGGAAGGAGCGCAGCGCGGATAGCTTCTTTTCCCAGGCTTCGTCGCCCGGTTCCCACACCATGCCGGCTGCGTCAAGCAGTTCGCGGCGGTGCTCGTCGAGGAGACCTGCGCGGTAGTTGCGGCGCTGTTCGTGGATCCATGCCCCGAGGTTGAACGGCTCGTTGTTGATGGTCACGGTGGTGTCGTAGGGGACTGGGCGGCGGCCGGTGATCCCGTGGTGGGTGCGCCAGTTCTGCAGGGCCTGCCAGCCTTCCAGCCAGACGGTCGCGTCGGGGCGGATGACACGGGTGCGGACGAACGCGGCGATCGTGGCAGGGTCGCGCGGGGAGGCGAAGTTCATCATCACGCTCACCGGCTCCGTCTCGGAGGCCTCGCCCTCACCGCCCCCCTCGCTCGTGCTGGTGGTGACGTGGTGCTTCTTCTCCCGGGGCTGACGGGTGAGGGAGCGAGAGGCGAGCTGCTCGACGATGCGTTCGTCGTGTGAGCGCAGGCCTTGGAGGATGTCGACGAGGGGCTGGAAGCTGGCGGAGGCGACCATGTTCGTGGGGTCCTCGCCCGGTTGCAGGAAGACGGGCACGATGATGCGGCAGGTCTTCGCCGTCCCATCCGGGTTCGGGCGCAGACCGCGGCCGATGTTCTGCACGATCTGCACCATCGACCCGCGGGCGCCGACGATGCACACGGCCTCCACCCCCCGCTCACCGACGATGTCGACACCTTCGCCGAGAACCCTCACGGAGGCGAGGAACGCGCGGTGCACGCGCCGGCTGTCGGCGTTGATGCCGTTCGCGAACTGCCGCAGGACCTGACGGCGGTGGGCGATGGGGTGGTCGCCGCACAGCCAGTCGGCCCATACCCGGTTCGCTGGCACATGCAGCTCCCGTGCCAGGTCCTCCAGGTCGTTCGGCTCGGCATGGATGGAGGATGCGGGCCGGGCATCGGCTTCGGCCAGCGCATGCTCGGACACCTGCGTCTCATGGAGCTCTGCGGCCGTGACGGGCAGGTTCGCCGCGAACGCTTTCGCCTCCTCGACCTGCTGGTGGAAGGTGAGCACGGTACGCAGGTTGAGCTTCGCCGCGTGCTCGAGGAGCGCTGACTGCAGCAGCGCCAGGCGGCGGCCGCGCATCGCGTCCTCGGACAGGCCGACCGAGAAGTCGGGGTCTTCGATCTCCAGGACGTCGATCTCGAAGGGTGCGAGGATGCCGCGTTCCACCGCCTCGGACAGGCCGAGTTCGTAGATCCGCTCGCCGTAGACGCCGTCGAGGTCCGAGGCCATCGTCGCCAGCGCCATCTCTTCGCCGTCGCGGCCGCGGGCGGGCCGGGCCGGTGCGAGGATCCGCGGGGTCGCGGTCAGGTACAGACGGAAGGCTGCGGGGATGCGCTTGTTGTCGTGGATGGCGGCCCACGGCTTTCCCAGGTCACCGGCGGTTCCGTGAGCCTCGTCGATGACGGCGAGGTCGAATGGGGCCAATTGCTGCCCGTACAGGGCCGGGCCGCCGGCGAGCGCGGTCTCCAGCGGGCCACGGACCCGGCCCGACGGATCGCTCGGATCCTCGCGGTCGACGAGGGAGGCATACGTTGCCAGGACCACGACCGGCCCGGTCCCGGCCCACAGGGCGAGCTGGATCGGGTTCGTCGTCGTCCGCACGCCCAGAGCGTCCAGGACCTCGTCCTTCTCGATCGAGCACACCGCCACCATCGGCGCCGTGTGCCCGACCCTGCGCCACGACTCAGCCGTCTGCACCAGCAGTTCAAGCGTCGGCACCATGACCAGGACCCGCCCGTGCCGGTGGAGGTCCAAGGCGGCGGAGGCAGCGGTGTAGGTCTTGCCCGAACCGGTCGCGGAGACGACCGTCGCCCGCAGACCACGCCCCGACTGCGGGGAGCGTGCAGAAGCGGCACGGGCCTTGATAATCCGCCGCTTCGCTTCCACCTGATGCTCACGGAGCCTGATCACGAGCTATTTCCTCCCCTGAACCACGAATTCCAGGCTATCGACATCGGACTGTTCGGAACGTGAGGAACCGGCGAACGGCGCGGTGGTCAGACCTGGGCCCAGTCCGAGTTGCAATCAGCCCGCCCAGCCGATGCCACGGAGCTCGATCGCACCGGCGTGCGGCAGGTACTGGATCCAACAGCGAGGTCCGAACGCCTCGCGGATCTCCTCCACCGAGCCCGGAGCGCGGACATCGGGCCAGGCCACCCGCCGGCCCCAGGCCCGCCGGTGCCTAGGGTGTGCGGGAGATCATCCGACAAAAGGAGTACGTGCATGGGTTTGCGGGCCATTGTGACGTTCGATGCCGCCGTCGGCCGCGGGGTCGGGAACGGGCTCGCCGCCTGGTACGGCGCCGCCCTCGCGGGCCCTCTGCAAGAGCTCGTCGAACGGGAGCGGCTGGGGACTGTGTTCACCCTGGCGCGGGCTGCCGGTGCGGTCGGGGTTGTGCGAAACGGCTGGAGGTAGGCGCGACGGTTCCGTAGCCGCAGTGTAGCCGTGTGTCTTGATCTCTTCCCAGAGGGTCCAGGCGTTCGTGCAGCCCTCCGCCCATCGCTCGTGCAGGTAGGGCTTGAAATCGTCGAGCTTGGTCGGGCGGTTCTGCCACTGCCCCTGGAACAGGTCTTCCGGCCTCGCGGCGTCTGCCAGCCGTTGGACGGTGCGGTAGGTCATGCCCAGCTGTCGCTGGATCGAGCGTCGGCTGTGGCCGGCAGCCAGCAGCGCGTGGACGCTGGCGGGCTTGACCCGGGTACGGTCGGCGAACCGGTGCCCGGTGGGCCGTGGCGACCCGTTCTCGGCCGGTGCTGGAGCCGGAACCGTCTGCGGCACCGACTCGGCGAAGGCCGCGCGGAAGCACGAGCGGTGGCGGGAGATACACCGCTCTGCCGCTTCGCCGAGGTTGCGCTACAGATGGAACCGGTCGGCGACCTGGACCGCGGTGGGCGCCCCATGCTCGCACCCCCGGCAAAGAACGGGGCGCGATCGCGACAGACGACCTTGATGCCCAGGCGTTCGGCCAGCCAGGTCGCGACCTGCCTGCCTCGCGATCCGGCAGCAGGTCCACCGGCCTGCGGGTCTCGACGTCGACCAGCACGGTCCCGTAGACACGGCCCCTGCGCATCGCGTACTCGTCGACGCCGACCACACGCGGGACCTGTGGCAGGAGATCCGGGAGAGCATCGACCAGACGCAGGACCGTATTCCGGCTGCCCCTCGCCCCGAAGACGTCGGCCAGCCGGGCACCAGCGCGGCCCAGCCAGGGCGAGGCCGACCTCGGCCGGCACCGACCGCGTTCGTTCGGTCCGCTGGGTGTACCGGCCCTCCGAACCATCCCTGCATTGCCCTCGGCTGAAGCAGAGGTCCCGGCCAGTCCTTGCAACTGATCGCTCCCAGAGCGCGGTCGAGCGCGTCGAGAGCGAATCTATTCGTCAGATACGGCCTCGTGGGCCTCCGGTGATTGGTCGAGGGTGAAGAGGCCGCCGTCGGGATCGCGGAGTGTCGCCTGGTGCCCGCCGGCCCATTCGGCGTCGGTGACGGTACTTCCACCGTTGTCCAGAGCAAGCGCGACTGCCGTGCCCAGGTGGGGAACCTTGAAGTGGACCAGCCAGCGCGGTCGAAGGTGAGGCTTCGGTGCGCCTTCCTCGACTGGGCCGCTGTTCAGGCGGGCAACAGGTTCGCCACGCTGCCGGAGCACGACCTGATCGTCTTCGTATGAGATGTCGCAGCAGCCGTTACTGTCGTCCTTGCCCCAGCCCATGACCTCGCCGTAGAAGATCGCCGCGTCGAACGCGTTGACCGTACGGAGTTCCAGCCAGGCAGGCGACCGGCGCAGGCTGACACTCCACTCGGCCAGAACGTCCCCGTCCCATATGCCGAAGACGGCTCCGTGGGGGTCGGCCGCCAGCGCTGCCCGGCCGCCAGGCGGATAGGAGACTGGGCCCACCCCGAGCGTGCCTCCCCGCTCACGTACCCGTGCGACGACCTCGTCGGCGTCATAGGCGGCGAAATACGGTGTCCATGCCACCGGCACGGCGAACTCCGCCGCCACTGCCCCGATGCCGGCCACCGGCACCCCATCGACTTCCGCAACCGAAAAGGCACGGCCGAAACGACCCTGCCGGAATGACCAGCCCAGGACCGCCGCGTAGAAGCGCTCTGCCGCCTGGCGATCCCGCGTTGCCAGGCTCAGCCAGCACGGAGCGCCGAACACGTTCGCTGCCACCCGAACCACGGGGATTCCTCCCTTCCCGGCCACCTCCAGTCGTACCACCGCTCTATCGGTGCGAATGCCCTGAAACGGGCACGCTAGGCCAGGCGGGGGTGCTGATTGGATCCACCTGGCGCGGTGTGCGGCTCGGTCAGGCCGGCCGGTTGTTCAGCCGTACCGGCTACATCTTCTGGCGAGTTCGGCCCTCCGCTTCTTGTGGCGGGATGACAGTAAGAGGTGCTGTGGCTAGCGTGTATCGCTGCGGGTAGTCAACTTTGCACTGTCCGCTACTTGTGCTGCTCTGCGTTCTACGACGGTTGGCAGCACCCTGAATTCGTTAGGGAAAGCGCATGGCGACCGGAACGGTGAAGTGGTTCAACGCGGACAAAGGCTTTGGCTTCATCCAGCAAGACGATGGCGGGCCGGATGTGTTCGTCCACTTCTCCGCGATCCAGACAACCGGCTTCAAAGAGCTGGCCGAAGGCGCCAAGGTTGAGTTCGACGTCGTCCAGGGCCCCAAGGGACCGCAGGCCGAGCAGGTCATGCCCATCGGGTAGCCGGCGCCGGGTGTCAACGCTGCCTTCCCGGCTCTCACATGATCGGCTGTCCAGCAGTTGAGAGAGTCGGTCCCGTCCGGCGACCTGCCGCACTGCCTCCAAGCCTTGTGGTACAGCGTCATTGGCACTCCACGCGTAGGGTCGTGCGTATGCCGGGTCTCACGCTCGACCAGGTCGAGGCCATCGCGCGAAGAGCGCACGCGCACGAGGTGGACGTCACTGGACGCCCCTACATGGAGCACGTCCAGGCGGTGGTCGACGGTGTGCGGGAGCGGGGCGGCTCGAAGGAGCAACTCGCCGCCGCCTGGCTGCACGACACGCTGGAGAACGACGTGCTCACCCGGGAGTGGCTCGACTCGGCCGAACTGGCTCAGGCAGTGAAAGACCTGGTCGACGCCATGACCAAAAGGCCCGGGGAGAGCGACGAGTCCTACACCCGCCGCATCCTCACGACCCGTGGCGCCCTCCTCATCAAGGATGCCGACCTCGCCCACAACGCCGACCCGAACCGGCTCGCGCTCCTCGACGAACCCACCCGCAACCGACTCAGGGAGAAATACACGGTGCTGCGCGAGCTGCTCGGCCTGCCGGCTGGATAGCGGCTCAGTGCGGCTCTCTCTGCCAAGTGGCGATGCAAGTGGATAGCGGCTCAGTGCGGCTCTCTCTGCCAAGTGGCGATGCAAGCCATGGGCCCGCCGTGTGCCACGCGAGTGCCTGGCATCGGCGCTGCAGCCGGGACCTGTGCTGTCTCGCAGGAGGCGGCACACGAGGGAATGACGGATGCTGTTGGGTGCGGTTGCTGGGCCGGGCATGCGGTGGGTGGTCGCGGGAAGGCGCTGGGTGAGGTGGGCCGTCGGGTCTGCTGAGTCCTTCGACGGTGAGGAGAGGTGTCATGCCGGCTGGTTCCAGTCCCAAGCGGGAGCGTCAGTACGAGCACATCAAGGAAGGCGCCGAGAAGCGCGGTGCCTCGGCCGGCCGGGCGAAGGAGATCGCGTCCCGGACGGTCAACAAGGAGCGCGCCAGGTCGGGGGAGTCGAAGACGGCGAGCAAGACGTCCACGAAGGACAAGAAGTCCGCCTCCCAGCGCGGTGGTGAGCGCTCTCACAGCGGTTCGCAGGGCCCGACGAGGGACCAGCTGTACGCGGAGGCGAAGAAGAAGAACATCGAGGGCCGTTCCTCGATGAACAAGGATCAGCTGCGCAAGGCCGTCGGCCGCTGAACCTGAGACCGCTCACATGACGCCGCGGCAGTCGGCGCGCGAGAAGCGCGTGGCTGCCGCGGCGCCGTGCTGAGGCCGGTAGCGCCCGGGCAGGAGCACGTTGCCTGGGGCAGTGGGTGGACAGAGCATCGAGGAGGTCGCCGGCCTTCGGGTCCGGCAGCGCGCGGGCGACGTCCGCCTGGCCGACCAGGTCATGCCCGTCGGTCACGGCAGCCGGCGGGACCCGGTGTCCCGCCGGCGGGCATATCCGTCAGGCGGCCTGGATGAGTTCGGCGCGACCGAACAGGAGGGCGTAGCCCGGGGCGAGTTGGGTCAGGATGCGGTCGAGGAGGTCGGGGCCTGCCAGGTCGGCGACGGTGGCGAGGACGGCGCCGGTGTCCCAGCGCGCGGTTGCGGGGGTTCCGCCCGTGCGGGCGGCGATCTCCTTGACGAAGCCGAAGCCGGTGAGGGGTTCGGCGGTGGGGATCTGGGCGGTGAAGGTGATCGCGGCCTCGATGGGGAGGCGAGCGGCGAGTTCGACCCGTTCCTCGCCGGAGAGCTGGCGGCCGAGGCCGGTCATCACGGCGTGTACGGCTTCCGCTGCCCGCTCGCGTGTCGGGTACGCGCCTGCGTAGCGGATCCTTTCGAGCATCTGGTCGAACGTCATCTCCAGGGAGCGGGGGGCTGGTGCAGGCTGGACGAACATCGGAAGTGCTGCCTTTCTGATCCTGAGCGAGATGCAGTTATGTGGGCTCGGGGCGGCCGAAGAGCAGGTCGTATCCCGGGGGGAGCTGGAGCAGGACGCGGCGCGTGAGGTCCTCGCCGGCGGCATCTGCGGTCACACTCAGCACCGCGCTGACGTCCCAGGTGGCGGTCTGTTCGGTGGCTCCCTCGATCCAGGCCGAGGTGGCTCGCACGAAGCGGTCCGGTGGAAGCGGTTCGGCGGCTTGCAGCGGATTGAGCAGGATCAGGGCGAAGGTCTCCGGTAGCCGGGAGGCCAGCTCGGCCCGGACCTCACCGACGAGGTGCGCCCCCAACAGCGCGAGAACTGTGCGGGCCGCTCGTTCGGCTTCCTCACGGGTGCCGTATTCACCTCGGTCCTGAACCTTTTCGAGGAATGCTTCCCATCGCATGGCACTGCCCCCTTCTGCCATGGGTCGGTTGTTCTTCATGGCGCGCGGAGGACGGGAGGGAGGGGGAGATCGGGTTCCGTTCTCCGCGGCTCGTGCGGTGGTTCGGCGACTCAGCCGCTGATCTGCCGGGGCGATTGCTCGCCGATGGCGATCTTGCGGGGCTTGGCCCGCTCGGCGATCGGGATCCGCAGGGTCAGGACGCCCGCGTCGTAGTCGGCCGTGATGCGCTCGGTGTCGAGGGTGTCGGCCAGCACGAGCTGGCGGGAGAAGACACCGAGTGGCCGCTCGGAGAGCTCCATCTGCACATCGTCGGCCTTGACGACCGGCCGGCGCTCGGCCCTGACGGTCAGCATGTTGCGCTCGACGTCGATGTCGATCGCTTCCCTTCCGACACCGGGCAGGTCGAGGGCGATCACATACTCGTCGCCCTCGCGATAGGCGTCCATCGGCATGGTCGAGGGCCGGGACCAGGTGCCGGGTGTGCCCAGGAGCTGCTGGGTGAGCCGGTCGAGTTCGCGGAACGGATCGGTGCGCATCAACATCGCGAAACACCTCCAGTCGGTTCAGGCAGAAACTGCCAATGCGCTTCACCTGACACCGTTGTAACATGTCATCCAAACGATGACAAGCACGATGTCGTCAGAAGGGTGACACACACGGAAAGGGCCTCCATGACCGCCGCCGACCAGGCCAAAGACCCCACATCCCTGCCCGCCGCCGCGGCGGCGCTGAGCGCCATCGACGAGGCGGTACGCACCGCCCAGGCTCCCCCGCAGGCCGGGCAGCACCCCGAACCCGCACCGGCCGCCGGCCCCGAACAGGCACTGGCCACCCTGCTCCTGCTGCGCGAGCTGAGGGACCGACTCGCGGGATGGGAACCCGGACTGATCGAAGCCGCCCGCGCGGCCGGCGCCAGCTGGGCCGACCTCGCCCACCCCCTCGGTGTCGCCAGCCGCCAGGCCGCCGAACGCCGCTACCTGCGCGTACGCCCCGGGACCCCCGGCAGCACCGGCGAAGAGCGGGTACAGGCCACCCGCGACCGCCGCGCCGCCGGCCGCACCGTCACCGCCTGGGCCCGCGGCAACGCCGGAGATCTGCGCCGGCTCGCCGGCCAGATCACCGCCCTCACGGATCTCCCGGCTCGGGCCCGCCTCCCCCTGGCCAGGCTCGCCGACGCCCTCGCGGACAACGACGCCGCCAACCTCATCGCACCCCTGGCCGACACCTACACCCACCTGACAGCCGGCCACCCCGACCTCGCCGCCCGCGTCCACAGCGTCACGCGCCACACCGACGAGCTCCGCAACGGACCGACGACGACCGAACAGCCGGGGAGTTGAGACGCTTGAGAAGCACTCCTGCGGCGAACTCAGGCGGTTCGGGCTGACGGAGCCGGCATTACTGACGAGGCGAACCGGGCGGAGTTGCCCCGGCACGTCTCACCACACCGAACGACCTGAGCGCTACCGGTTGTTTGCGGTGGGTGGTGGCTGAACCGCAGACGGCAGGGCGGCGGAATCTGCGTCGGGGTACAGGTTGAAGATCTGGTCGAGGCCGACGACGCGCAGGACCCGTGCCGTGTGGGCCGGGACCGCGGTCAGGGCAACCTCTGCCTGGGCGGCAATCGCTCGGTTGCGGGCCACGATGAAGGCGGTGATGCCACTGGAATCGCACAACTCCAGCCGTGCCAGGTCCAGCACGAGCAACGTGCCGGGTTCGAGGGCTAGGCCTTCAACGGCCTGGCGCAGGCGAGGGGCGGTTTCGTAGTCCAGGTCACCGGCGATTTCCACTACGGGACCGGTGCTGGCGTCTCGGACGGTGACCGTCAGTGCGCGCATGTCAGTCGTTCACTCGCGGGGTGGGATGGGTGGGGATGCCGAGGGCGAGGAGGGCTGTGTCGTCGTCCAGGCCGTTGCCGAGGCTGGTCAGTAGGCCGATGAGGCCCTCAATGAGCTCGTGTGCTCCAGCGGGTGCGAGGCCGGCGGCAAAGGTGCGGAGGGCTTCGTCGCCGAACAGTTCGCGGTCCGGGCCGGTGCGAGCTTCGGTGAGTCCGTCGGTGTAGAGCAGGAGAGTGTCACCTGGGTGCAGTGTGGCTTGGGCTGGCGTGAAGTGAGGCGCGGGCAGGATGCCGACGAGCAGCCCGCCGGGGGTGGGCAGGAATTCGGCGTGGCCGTCGGCGCGGAGGATGAGCGCGGGAGGGTGGCCGCCGGCCGCCAGACGCACGGTGACCGTGCCGGAATCGTCCGGTTCCAGAATGCCGAAAATCGCGGTGCAAAAGCGGGGGTCCCCGCTGCTGTAGCGCTCGTGCAGCACGGTGTTGAGGGTGGTCAAGGCAGCGATGGGGTCGTCGTCATGGAGGGCTGCGGCGCGCAGTGTGTAGCGAGTCAGTGAGGTCACGGCTGCTGCTTGAGGGCCTTTGCCGCATACGTCGCCGAGGAAGAACGCCGAGCGTGTGCCGTCCAGCGGGAACAGGTCGTAGAAGTCGCCGCCGAGCTGGTCCGGAGAGGCGGTGTGATAGTAGGAGGCGGCCTCCAGGCCCGGTACGTCCGGAAGCGCGGTGGGCAGCAGGCTCCGCTGCAGTACCGCGAGAGCCTCCTGAAGCCGTGCGCGGTCAGCTTCCGCCTGCGCGCGGGCTTCCTCGGCGGCTTTGCGGGACCGTAGCAGTTCGGTTTCGTAAGCGCGGCGATCGCGGGCATCGAAAACGCTGGTTCGGATGAGTATCGGTTCACCGTCACTGCTGCGCTTGACGCGGGAGGAGACCAGCACTGGCAACCGGCTGCCGTCAGACGCCTTGATCTCCAGAGCAATGCCGTTGATCTCGCCCTGCATGCGAAGCAGCGGGGCGAAGTGGGTCTCGTGGTAGAGCTTGCCGCCTACGGTGAGCAGGTCGGCGAATCGCGTGCGACCGACGACGTCGTCCCGCTCCCGGCCGAGCCAGGTCAGCAGCGTGGCGTTGATTTTGGCGATGGTGCCGTCCATGAGGGTGGACAGGTAGCCGCACGGCGCGGACTCGTAGAGCTCCTCGGCGCTGTCCTCCAGTAGGGCGGTGAACAGCGCGTCCGCGGCTTCGTCTCTGTCCGGCTCGGGGCCCTGCCCCGTACGGCACATCAACACTGCTCCCGGGCGAAGGCGGCTACTGCTGCGGCTGTCGCCTCGGGGGCGCTCAGCTGAGGACAGTGTCCGGTCGCTTCCAGCGTGATCAGGCGGCTTCCTGGAATCGCGGAGTGCACGAAGGCCCCCACTTCCCGTGGTGCGATGACGTCTTGCGTGCACTCCAGGACCAGCGTCGGCACCGTCACGGATTTCAGTTCCTCGCGGCTGTCCGACAGGAAGGTGGTCCGGGCGAAAACGCGGGCGATGTCCGGGTCGGTGGCGCAGAAGCTGTTGGTCAGTTCTTCGCCGAGTTCGGGGCGCTCCGGGTTGCCCATGATCACCGGGGCCATCGCCGCGGACCAGCCCAGATAGTTGGACTCGAGCGACTCCAGCAGCTCGTCGATGTCCTCGGAGCTGAAACCGCCTCGGTAGCCGATGTCGTCGATGTAGCAGGGTGAAGGGCCGACCATGACCAGGGAGGTGATGCGTTCCGGGGCGGCGGCCGCCGCCAGCACGCCGACCATCGCGCTGACCGAGTGCCCGACGAATACCGCGTCCCGCAGATCCAGCTCGTCGCAGATCTCCACGACGTCGCGGGCGTAGCCATCCAGGGAGCCGTAGCGCTCTTCGCTCCACGCCGACGCGTCGGAGCGCCCGGAGCCGACGTAGTCGAACAGGACCAGCCGGAATTCCTCGGCCAAGGTGGGGACGACCAGGCGCCACATGTTCTGGTCACAGCCGAACCCGTGCGCCAGCACCATGACCCGCCCGTCTTCGCGGCCGGTCACCACAACATTGTTCCTGCTCGTGATGCTCATACGAATCATGGTCTCACCCGCGAGCAGCGGATCGCGGGTGAGGGTTCGGCGTGCGAAAGCTGCCTCCCGACCGAGCAGCGCGGCTGCCTCGGAGTCTGACCTGCGGGGCGGGTCTGGGCCCAGTCCAGGGAGACCGTTGTTGTGACGGCGCATCAGGGCCAAGCAACCACTGCAGGCAACTGAGACGGCTGACGGGGAGTGGGTTCCTATGGTGCGGGCGTATGAGACTTCGCTGGCGGCAGGTAGGCGTCGCCGGCAGATCATTCAGGGGAGCGGCGAGACCGTTGCGAATCGCTGCTGCGAAGCATGCTCGAAATGAACAGCAGGGACGGTCTGGCGGTAAAGGTCAGCACCGGCGCCGCTGAGGACCCGGCCCTGCACGACGGCCGTCTAGATCGTCGGCCGACAGGGCTCGGGGACCGCAGGCGTCGTCACGATGCGTGAGGCTTCGGGATGCAGTCGGGTAGGGCTGCTGCTTCGCTGAGGTGGTCCGCTCTCCCCGAGTCCCTGGAGTGATCATGTCGAGTGCGAGTGAGTCCGGCGGCCGTGCCCAGCAGATGCGCGCGAAGGCGCAGGAGCTGAAGGATGCTGCCGAGCGTGCCACCGATCCGGAGGAGCGCAAGCGCCTCATGGACAAGGCCAACCACCTGACGGAAGAGAGCAAGCGAACGGGCGGAGAGGGCCCCGGTGACATGGGGATGAACCCCCTGTAAGGGCTCTGCTCCAGCGTGGGGTCGGCGGTCGGTCCTGTTCCCCTGAGGCGCAGGACCGACCGCTGAATCGCTTTGTCCAGGCCGCTGCCGCCGTTCGGGAAGATTTCGTTCTGGGTGTTATGTGTGAATTGAGTACCGCGGGTACTCGGCAGACCATGATTCCCGTCAAGCCTTTGGCCATCGTGACCGGCGCCTCCAGCGGGATCGGCTTTGAGCTGGCCAGGCAGCTCGCCGGTCGCGGCTTCGATCTGGTCATCAATGCCGAGGACCACGACCGGCTCCACGACGCGGCCGCACAGATCCGGACGGAAGGTGTGCAGGTGCAGGCCGTCCAGGCGGATCTGCGGCGCTTCGAGGAAGCTGAGCGCTTCTATGCCGCCGTCCAGGCGACGGGCCGGCCGGTGGCGGTCGCTGCGCTGAACGCCGGTGTCGGCCGCGGTGGTGCGTTCCTCGACACGGCGCTGGTGGACGAGCTGGAGATTGTCGACCTGAACGTCCGCTCCACGGTGCATCTGGCCAAGCGCGTCCTGCGCGACATGGCCACCGATGACGAGGGACGCGTGCTGATCACATCGTCGATCGCCTCGACGATGCCGGGCTCTTTCCAGGCGGTCTACAACGCGTCCAAGTCGTTCCTGCAGTCCTTCGCCCAGGCGCTGCAGAACGAGCTCAAGGACACCGGGCTCTCCGTGACTTCTCTGATGCCCGGGCCCACCGAGACAGACTTCTTCCACCGTGCCGATATGGACGACACCAAGGTCGGGCAACAGGCGAAGGACGATCCGGCACAGGTTGCCGAGCAGGGCCTCGACGCTTTGTTCGCCGGCAAGGACAAGATCGTCGCCGGTTCGGCGAAGACCAAGGCGCAAGGGCTGGTCAACAAGGTGCTGCCTGACAAGGCGAAGGCCGGGGCTCACCGCAAGATGGCCGAACCGGGATCGGGCGACGGCAGTAACTGACGAGGGAGGATGCATGAAGGCGCTGGCGTGGCACGGCAAGCGGGACGTACGGGTCGACACGGTCCCCGATCCCACGATTCAGGATCCGACCGATGTGATCATCAAGGTGACCACCACCGGTCTGTGCGGATCCGATCTCCACCTGTATGAAGTCCTGGGCCCGTTCCTGGACGCCGGCGACATCCTGGGACACGAACCGATGGGTGTGGTCGAGGAAGTCGGCCCCGAAGTCACCAATGTGCGCCTGGGGGATCGCGTCGTAGTGCCGTTCAACGTCTCCTGCGGCACCTGCTTCATGTGCAAGCAGGGCCTGCAATCGCAATGCGAGACCACCCAGGTCCACGAACACGGCTCCGGCGCCTCGCTGTTCGGCTACACGAAGCTCTATGGACAGGTGCCCGGGGGACAGGCCGAATACCTGCGTGTCCCGTTCGGGAACACGCTGCCCATCGCCGTCCCTCCGGGCCCCCCGGACGACCGGTTCGTCTACCTCTCCGACGTCCTGCCGACCGCCTGGCAGGCCGTCGACTACGCAGCCATCCCGCCCGGCGGCAGCGTCGCGGTGCTGGGCCTGGGACCGATCGGCGACATGTCCACCCGCATCGCAGCCCACCGCGGCGCCGACAAGGTCATCGGCATCGACCTCGTACCGGAGCGCCTGGAACGGGCCAAGGCTCAGGGCGTGCACACCCTGGACCTCCAAGAATACGGCGACAAGATCGTAGAAGCCGTCCGCGACCTCACGGACGGCCGCGGCCCCGACTCCGTCATCGACGCTGTCGGCATGGAAGCCCACGGCGCCTCCGTGGCGAAGGCCGCCCAGCACATGACCACGCTGCTGCCCGACACGCTGGCGGCCAAGATGATGCAACGCGCCGGTGTGGACCGCCTCTCCGCCCTCCATCTGGCCATCGACCTGGTCCGACGAGGCGGCACCATCTCCCTGTCCGGTGTGTACGGCGGCATGGCCGACCCCCTGCCCCTGCTGAAAATGTTCGACAAGCAGATCCAGCTGCGCATGGGCCAGGCCAACGTCTGGCGCTGGGTGGACGACATCCTGCCCCTCCTCACCGACACCGATCCGCTCGGTGTCGAGACCTTCGCCACCCACCGCCTTCCGCTGGACCAGGCGCCGGATGCCTACGAAATGTTCCAGAAGAAGCAGGACGGCGCCGTGAAGGTCCTCTTCACTCCCTGATCAGGACTCGCCGCATCTGGAGGGTGCAGTGACGAACCATCAGCGTCCTCTCGAAGGCCGCGTCGCCGTCGTGACGGGCGCCGCCCGTGGCCTGGGTGCAAGCATCGCCCGGCACCTGGCCCAACGCGGCGCCCGTGTGGCGCTCGTGGGCCTCGAAGAGGAAGAACTGGCCACCGTCGCTGCCTCCTTGCCCACGACGGCGAAGCACTGGTCAGTGGATGTCACCGATGACGAGGCAATGAAACGCGTCGCCGACGAAGTGAGTCATTCCCTCGGCACACCATCGGTGGTGGTGGCCAATGCCGGTATAGCCGAAGGTGGTCCGTTCGCCGCATCCGATCCCGCACTCTGGCGTCGTGTGATCGAGGTGAACCTGATCGGCAGTGCGATCACCCTCCGCGCCTTCCTGCCCTCGCTGACCGCGACGCACGGCTACTACCTGCAGATTGCCTCGCTGGCCTCCATGGGGGCCTCGCCCATGATGAGCGCCTACTGCGCGTCCAAGGCAGGCGTCGAGTCATTCGTGCATGCCATGCGCGCCGAATTGGGCCCGCAGGGCGTCGGCGTGGGCATTGCCTACCTGAACTGGATGGACACCGACATGATCCGCGACGCGGATCAGCATGCCGTGCTGCGCGAACTGCGGGCCCACATGCCCAAACCCGCCAGGAAGATCTACCCGGTCGACACCGTCGCCGCACGGCTCGTCACAGCCGCGGAGCAGCGCTCGTCCGCTGTGTACTTCCCCGCCTGGCTCCGCTCCGTGCAGGTGGTACGTGCAGCGTTGCCGGGCCTGGTGACCCATTTCGCACGTCGCGCCCTCACCCGCTCGCCGTTCACCGCGACCGGCCCACTGGGGGCGGGCGGCCGCGCGGCAGCGATACGCGGTGACGCCATCTGATCGGCATGCTCTCGCGGTTCCTCCGCGTGCGGAGGTGGGCGCCGTCCGGCACCTTCAGTGTTGCTGTATGCGGAGTCGGCCGGCGAGGAGCCGCTGCGCAGAGGTGAGAACGCGCGCTGTACCGGCGGTGCTACGGATTGCTGCGCGGGCCGCGTTGGCGCCGCACGCGCCATGGACCCCTCCGCCTGGGTGCGCGGAAGCGGAAGCGAGGTACAGACCCCTCACCGGGGTTTCTGGGCGCCCGGTGCCCGGAACCGGGCGGAAGATCAACTGCTGATGCAGGCTGGCCGTGCCTCCGTTGATCGCACCCCCGTGGAGGTTGGCGTCGAGGGACTGGAAGGTCGGGGGGGCCAGAATTCTGCGGCCCCGGATCAGCGAGCGGAAGCCGGGTGCGTAGCGCTCCACGTGCCGTTCCATGCGGTCGGCCATCGCCTCTTGTTCGCGCACGTCCCACGCTCCGGTGATGCCGTCCTCACCCGCATCGCCGGTGGTGGTCTGCGGGACGTGGGTGTAGGCCCAGGCAGATTCGGTGCCGGCCGGCGAGCGAGAAGGATCTGCGGTCGTCATCTGCCCCAGCAAGGTAAAGGGGCGATCGGGTACCTGTCCGGCGGCGAGCTGGGCTGCGAAGCGGGTGAGCTCGTCGACGCTGTCGGACAGGTGTACGGTGCCAGCGCCGCCGGCGGCTTCAGCGTTCCACGGGATCCGGCCGTCCAGCGACCAGTCGATTTTGAAGGTGGCGAAGTCCCACTGGAAGCGCTGCATGCTCTCCAGAAGTTCGCGCGGCAGGTGCTCCTCGTCCACCAATCCACCGTAGAGGTCGGGCGCAGAGACGTCGGCCAGCACACTGCGACGCACCGGAATGGCCTCCCCGCTTGCCGTACGCACTCCCATGGCGCGACCGCCTCGCACGACGATCTCCCGCACCCGTTCGCTGCAGCGCACTGAGCAGCCACGGCGTTCGAGACGACGCACGAGCGCAGCCGACAGCTGTCCCGCCCCGCCGGCAGGGACCGGGAAGCCGTAGTGCTGACCGAGCATGCACAGCAGCCACCCGAAGCCCCCACTGCCCGCGGCCTCCGGAGCCAGATCCGCGTGCAGGGCATTCCCCGCCAGCAGCAGCCGCCCGCCGCCACCGCAGAATTCCTCCTCACCCAGCCGTCGCGCAGGCAGCAAGAGCGACCGGGCCAGGGGCAGACCGACCGGCCCGCGCAGCCGCAACGCGAGGCGGGCACCCGCCTTGAGCGGCGGAAAGGGAGTGAAGAGCGCGTCCAGGAGATCCCGGCTGACCTTGGCCCATGTGCCGCACATCCGCGACCAGGCAGGTCCATCCCCAGCGGCGAAGGCGTCCAGACCATCGGCCGTCGCTTCTCCTGACCGCTCGAGGACGGCACAGCGTCCGTCGGTGAGGGGATGGGCGAGCACGGACGGTGCATGGGTCCAGCGCAGCCCCTCGGCCTGGAGCTCCAGGCTTTGAATGATCGGCGACGCCGCGGCCAGCGGATAGAAGGCGCTGAACACATCGTTCACGTAGTCGGGGTGCACCCCGCGGTCACTGCGGACAGCGCCCCCAGGCTCGCTCTGGGCTTCGAGGACCTCGACGCTCCAGCCCGCATCGGCCAGAAGGTTCGCTGCCACCAGGCCGTTCGGCCCTGCTCCGATGACCACGGCGTCCAGCATGGTCAGCTCCTCACGCCCGGGGGAGCGTCGAGTGGAGCGTGCGCCTCGGCGGAGGCTGCCTGGCGATTCCTGCTCGCCACGGTCTTCGCAAGGCGGGGGAGCATGGTGCGGTGCCTCAGCTGAATAAAGAGGTCGAGCGGTGCTGCATGCAACCTTCCCCCCACTCCGCGCAGCGGATGCTCATCCACGATCACCAGCGTGTGTCCACCCCAGGGCCGCACCTCGATGGCAATACGTGCCGTACCCAGGCGGCCGCTGTGTGCCTCGAGTTCCAGCCAGCGGTGGGGTTCGAACCGTCTCACCGTGGTGCGACCTTCGTAGGACCAGGGGCCCAGACTCACCGAGTACTCCAGTGCCGCATCGACCTGCGGCCACTGGTCGTCGAGCGGCCGCGAAGCGGTGGTACCCACCACCCACTCGCCATAGAGGTCTGGATCCTCCAGCACAGCCCACACCGCTTCGGGTGACTGTTCGATTACTTGGTGCCGGATCGCCACGACAAACCCCTCACGTGATCACAAACAGGACGATGTCATCCGAGTACCCCGCCCCCCGAACGGAATGCGAAAACACGGTGCGCGCGTGCCGCGAGGTGCGGGCTCCTGATTAGCTCAGGACTTCCGAGCACGGATGATCACCAGTTCTTCCTTGCTCTGGTCCGCTTCCATCAGGCCCTGTAGGTGCAGCCAGGGGTGCCGGGACCGCAGGACGGGGCCGAGGGCCACCCAGCGGCGGTCGGTCACCTCCGCCTCCAGCCCGGCCTCCCGCAGCTGCCGCAGGGTTGTCTCCTCCCCGCTGACCGCCGAGTGGACGAGCAGGAGAACGCCTCCGGGCCGCAGCAGCGGCGGCGCCTCCTGGCATATGCGGTCCAACAGCAGACGGCCGTCGCTGCCGGCATGCCAGGCCCGGGCCGCACCTCGGCGGGGTAGCCCCGGCGGGGTCGGGGCGTAGGGCGGGTTGCTCAGAATCAGGTCGAAGCGGCGGCCGGTAAGCCGGGCGAGGAGATTGCCGCGCAGCACGTGGACCGGGAGGCGGGCCAGCCAGGCGTTGGCCTTAGCTGTGAGTACAGCGCGCCAGGAGACGTCCACCGCGGTCACCCGATAGCCCCGCTGAGCCGCAACGAGGGCGAGCGCACCCGTGCCGGTACCGATGTCGAGTGCCTCCGCATTCGGTGGCGCCGGTTCATTACGTAGGGCTTCTGCAAGCAGGGCGGTGTCATCTTGCGGGGAGTAGACGCCCGGCAGGGCAATGAACGTCACGTCGGGCCGAATACCCCGATTCGACCGGATGATCAGACCCGCCATCGGCATCATCTACGGCGACCCACGGTAGTGGACTTTAGCGCTCCGTAGTCGCCCGCCTCCCCGAAACGGGCGCCTTCGCGGCCTTTCGCCTATCGCGGCATGGGCCGAGCCAGAGCGGGGCACACGGAGCGTGCATGACAGGGATCCGGCGGCCGCCGATTGCGCGACCTGCCGGATTTCTACTGGGCCGGTCCAGATAGCGGGGCGGGGAGAGGGTGCTGCAGGTCAGCCCGAGGAGGCGAGGGCCTGTAGGCGCCGAAGAGACGGGAAGATCGGAACTCAAGTGATTGTCCTGGGTGTCATTCTGCTCATCATCGGCCTGCTCGCCGGTGTCTCGCTGCTGACGACGATCGGCGGGGTCCTCGCTGTGGTCGGCGCCGTCCTGTGGGTTCTCGGCGCGAGCGGGCGCAAGGTCGGTGGACGGAAACACTTCTTCTAACAGCCCACCCCGCGCGGGTCCTCAGCGATGTGAGAACACGCATGAGGCAAACCCTGCTGGGTGCCCTGCAGGCGAGTCGAAAAGACCGCCTTGCCGATTGACGTCCCCTTGCACAACCCGGGGCCCGGCGAAGAGGTACCTTTGGCCGGGCCCCGTCGGCATGCCTCGCCCTCCGGCACCAGTGTCGCCGCGACGGTTGCAGTGACTTGATATTGGTGCGTTCATCGAGACCTTCTGGCCATGTCTCAGCCTGCCGCCCCGCTGCCCTTCGGGTGGCTGGGCAGCAGGCTTGTCTGCTTGGTACGGGGCGTTGGGCGCCAGGTGGCCACGAGGGCGGCTGCCAGCAGGAGTTCGCCGATGTCTCCGCCGTAGTACATGATCTCCGCGCCGGCTTGGATCTGCTCGGCAGGGGCGCGGACGCGGAGGTAGAGACCGGCGTACATCATCTGCGCAAGGATGGCGTGGGCGGCGATCGCGATACCCAGGACGACCAGCCGGGTGGGCACGCCGGGCCGGGCGGGGGCGGGGTCAGGTCCGGCGATGACCCATGCGAACAGGCACCCAGACAGCAGGAAATGGGCGTGAAGGATCTGGTGCCAGAGCAGTCGCCCGTCTATCGCTTCGTAGAGCGGCGTGAAGTACAGAACGCCGAGTGTTCCGACGCTCAGAACCAGGGCGATGGCTGGGTTGGCGATGACGTGCATCAGGCGGCTTCGCAGCATCCCGGCCAGCCCCCGGGCCCGATCTACCGGCAGCGTGCGCAGCAGGAGGGTGATCGGGGCCCCGAGGACAAGGGCGAGGGGCGCGTACATGCCGATCAGAAGGTGCTGGAGCATGTGGCCGCGGAAGTCTTCGTGGGCGAACGGTCCCACCGGCGGCAACAGCGTCATCCCGAGCAGGCCAAGACCGGTCAGGAACCAGCCGGTACGCCAGCGGCTCCACCCGGCTACCGGGTTGCGGTGACGGGCGAGCGCGGCCAGGAGAAGGTAGAGCGCGCCGAGAGCCAGGAGAACGGTCGCCGGCAGCAGCACCTCCAGCAGCCGCTCCGGGACGGCGGGGTGATGCCCCGCAGGGTGGCCGTTCATGCACCGGCTGGGCCGGGCCGTGACGACTTCGCCTCATCCTCGGGGTCGAACGGCCGGCCGTGGCGCTGGATGGCCCAGCCCACTGCGACGAACAACGCGCCCAGGAGCAGAAAGCCCGCATCCCACCATGCCTGCTGCGCTCCGGCGTAGACATGATGGATGCCGAGGATCTGATGGTCGACAAGACCCTCGACGATGTTGAACAAGCCCCAGCCGACCAGAACCCAGCCCCACAGGGCAGGGGAGGTCCAGACCCGACGACGGTGGTGTGTCACCCGCGAGTACAGGAGGGCCAGTCCCGCAAGGACAGCCAGCCAGCAGACGGTGTGGAAGATGCCGTCCCACACTGTGTTCATCCTGAGACCGTCGATGGTGGTGGCGGGGTAGTACTTCACGCCGATCCGGTCATGATTCGTGCTGGTGAGCATGTGGTGCCACTGCAGGAGCTGGTGCAGCGCAATACCGTCGACGAAGCCGCCCAGTCCCACTCCCAGAGTGATTCCCGGCAGCTTGAGGCTCCTGGGCAGGGCACTCGCGTGGGTAACGCCAGTGGTAGTGGTCATCGCACGATTCGCATTCCTTCTACCTGCGCTCGGTGGTCCCGCCGAGCTGGGGCAACACTCTTCGCCTTTGCCGAGGAGCTGGCGGACGAGTGTTTCCCAGATGATTTGGCGGCTGTCGCTGGCCTGGTGGACGGCCTGGTCGGTGGACCGGACGGTCCGACAGGTTGCCGTCAGGTGCCAATGAGGTCCAGGGCTTCGCCGAGGGACAAGGCTGAGAGGACAGGGCTGGGGGCCGTGGCGAGGAGTTTTTGGAGGGGCGGGGAGGGAGCGGCGACGATCAGCGTCGTCTCCTTCTGGAGTGTCAGGAGCAGCTCGATGGCATTGCTGTCGGCGGATTGCACTGCCGTCCCGTCCACAATCAAGGGCTGTCCGGCTTCGTTCATGAGACGGTCGAACGTCTCCCGGACGGGCGGCAGGGTGCACGCGTTGAGGTCGCCGCCGAGACAGACGACCCACACACGACCGCGACGGCGCCGACTCAGCACCTGCGGTGTGACAGGGTCTTCGGCACCATCAGATTCAGGCATCCTCCACACCTAGCAGACTCTCTACGCGCCAGCCATGCCTCCGGGCCAGATGCAGCAAGCTCTGCTGGAATGCATCGATGGGCCCGCCGTGGTGGCGCAGGCGAAGGGTGTTCGGAGTCGCGGAGCGGTCCGCGTGCTGCGTAAGCGCTTCTCGGCGACGGGCAGGCATTGAGTGCGTGAGACAGCGGTCTATCGAGCCCTTGCGATTGCTCCCATATAGAGCCGGAGCGGCGTACCAGGGTAGGTGGACCGCTCCGGCTTGCGCTTAACGCGGGGTGCCGGAGAGTGTCATTGCTACACCGCCGTGGGCGACTGCGACCCGGCGATGGACGTGTTCGAAAACGTGGAGCAAGTTCGGGGCTGGCATGCGGCGGACCTCAGAACCGGACCGAGCTGCTGAGCACGACATCGGCGTCCATGTTGGTGCGCATCATCTTCAGCGCAGCGTCAGCCAGGTCGGCATGGATGTGTGCAACGGCGTCTTCCGGGACGGTGACGTGCAGGTGCCGGATGTGGGCGTCGAGAGCGGAATAGAAGATGCACTGCTCGGTGACCTGTCCGCACAGGATGATGTGGCCCACGTCGAGTTGATTCAGCAGGTAGGCCAGCGGTGTCTCGTAGAAGATCGAGTGCCGTGCCTTGACGACGAACAGGGCGTCGTCATCGGGACGAAGCGGTTCGACCAGGTCGGCATGCGGCCCAGCGAGCGCTGTCTCAAGGATCTCGCCGTGGTGTGAGCGCCATTCGCCGAAGTTGTCGTTGACGTAGATGACGGGGACCTCGTGCTTCCGGGCGCGGTCGATCAGCTGCACCATCGGCGGTATGGCCTTCTTTGCCGACGGGAGCAGCAGGTGCGCGTCCGCGTGATCGTACGTATTGATCATGTCGATCACGACGACGGCGCTGGCCCTGTGGCTCATGCCCTCATGATCCCGCGATCCTGCTCTGCTCGCAGTTTCCCTTGCAGGCCCCGGAGGCGGAGGCGCGGCAGCCGGCGCCTTGCGGGCGCGTGGCTGCCGCAGCCATTCGCCGGAACCGGCATGGTGCCCGCGCAGAACCACAGGAGCGCGGTCAGTCCGTCGACAGGGCTTCGAGCAGGTCGCCGACCTTCGGGTCGGGCAGGGCGCGGGCGACGTCGGCCTGGGCGACCATGCCGACCAGGTCGTGTCCGTCGATGACGGGCAGTCGGCGGACCTTGTGCTGGATCATGGTGCGCAGGATCTCGTCGGCGTCGTCGTCTGCGCCGATGGTCACTGCTTCACCCTGAGCCAGCTCGCCGGCCTTGACCGTGGCGGGGTCCTTGCCTGCGCCGAGCACCTTCACGACGATGTCGCGATCGGTCAGCATGCCCTTCAGCCTCTTGTCGGTGCCACAGATCGGCAGCGCGCCGACGCCGAGGTCCTTCATCTTCTTCGCCGCGTCCAGAACACTCTCGTCGGCGCCGATGCACTCGGTACCGCTCGTCATGATCTCTCGTGCCGTCGTCATCGTCGGGTCCCTTCTTCGTCGGTTCGACAGCCGCGGGAGCGGCATGGGGCTGACGACCTACGGGTTCCCGTTGCTGCGGGCGCATAACGCCACTTTTCGTGACTACAGGGGCCACAAGGTGTCGCCGAAGGTCACTGGTTGTGACGGTCCGGCAAGATTATGTGTGGGTAGTGCCGGGGGAGGCGCTGTGTCGGACGCGACGAACCGGTCTCCTCGCGGGGAATGGTGCCCGCTGCCCGTGAGGACTTCAGAGATTCGTCAGCAGCTGCGGAGCAAGACTCTTGATCATGGTGTTGGTCCAGCGCATCTGACGCACCGTCTGCGGGTGGCAGGCGGAGACGAGGGACAGCAGACGGGTGTCGGTACGGGCCTGCGCAGCTTGGGCGAGCATCTCCCAGTACAGGGAGTTCGCTGACGCGCCCAGATGCAGATCACGCAGATCCCGAAGGAGTAGGAGCGCTGGCTGGGAGCAGGCCCGCTCTGGCCGCGGCTCCCTGTTTTGCGACCGAGGTACGAGGTCCGAGTGCGGGCCGGATGCCTCCTCCGGACGCGCGTGGTCCTCCCTCTCTATGGCTTCAGCGATCCGCTGGGCGTGCTCTCGTGACCATTGGGCGAGGTCGGTGGAGACGTGGAAGATCTCGTGCTCGGCGCGGTGGCGCTGGCCCGTGGCCAGCAGTCCTTCTGCGAGCTCCGTTTCGCCGTCACGGAGCACCCGCAGGATCAGCGCGATGCCGTTCACCCGTTCACCTCCGTCTCGCGATCGACTTCCTGGGTGGAATGGGCAGGCACACCGCCACTGGTGGGGGGCAGGTGGCTGCCTTCCACAGGGGCGGAGGCGGTGGTGGTCGGAGCGGGCGAGACCCGGCCGTCGCTGCTCTCGATGCACGTGAGCTTGGCTGCTGCGGTTTTGAAGACGGGCTGTTTGGAGACCGGGTCCCAGTCGGTGATCGTGGTCTCGTTGGCTGCCCTGCCGGTCGTGTCGGCTTCGGGCCGGTACCCGCCCGGCGTGTCCCAGTACCCGTAGTGGAACGGTACGAAGAGCAGCCCGGGACGGATGCCGGTCACACGGAGTCGGCCGCGGATCGCTCCCCTGGGCGTGGCGACTTCGACCAGATCGCCTTCGTCGAGACGCAGTTCGACGGCGTCATTCGCGGAGATCTCCACCCAGACCTCGGGCGCGGCCGCGTTCAGCTGGGGGACCCGGCCGGTCTTGGTACGGGTGTGGAAGTGGTAGAGGGTGCGCCCGGTGGTCAGCTGGAAGGGGTAGTCCTCGCTGGGCACCTCATGGGGCGGGAGGTACTCGCCGGGGCGGATGGTGGCCTTGCCGTCGGGATTGAGGGAGCGGTACTCGACCACGCTGTCTGCTGCCCCCGTGATCAGGTCTTTGCCGTAGCTTTCGCACACGTCAGGGTGGGCCCAGGTGATCCCGTGAGTGTAGAGACGCGCGGTGCCGTTGGGGGCCTGCTCGTTGCAGGGCCATTGGATGCCGGTGCTGCCGCGGAGTTGGCGATAGGTCAGGCCTGTGTAGTCGCACGGACGACCGGCGCTGCAGTGCTTCCACGCCTCGAACGCCGATTCCGGGTCCGCCCAGTGGACCAGCGGGCCCCCGTCCTTGTCGCGGAAGCCCATGCGGGCTGCGTAGTCGAGAAAGATGTCCAGGTCGGGACGGGAATCCCCGGGCGGTTCGACCGCCTTGTCGGACAGATGGACGGTTCGGTCGGCATTGGTGAAGGTGCCCGTCTTTTCACCCCACGTGGCTGCCGGCAGAACAACGTCGGCCAGTTGGGCGGTCTCGGTCAGGAACAGATCCTGGGTGACAACGAAGAGGCGATCCTGCGCCAGGATGGAGCGCATGCGGGACAACTCGGGCAGGGACACCGCGGGATTGGTGCCGCTGATCCACAGCATCCGGATCGAGCCCTGCTCGGCGTAGCGGAACATCTGCATTGCCGGTGTGGGCGGCGCGTAGTGGGGGATGCTCCCGGGCTCCACGTTCCACACTTCGGCCAGGTCGGCGACGTGCTCATCGTTCTCCCAGTTACGGAAGCCCGGCAGGTCACCATTGGCTCCACACTCGCGGGTGTTCTGCGCGGTGGGCTGTCCGTTCATCTGCAGCACGCCTGCTCCCGGGCGCCCGAGCATGCCTCGAATCAGATGCAGATTGTTGATCTGCACAGCTGCTGCGGTGGCTTGATGGGACTGGTAGACGCCCTGCAGAACCGTGGACAGCAACCGCTCAGCGGAGCCGACCAGTTCAGCCGCCTCACCAATGCGGGCGGCCGGCACATCACAGATCGAGGAAGCCCAGGCAGGTGTGCAGTCCTTGACGTTCTCTGTCAGTTCTTCGTACCCGACCGTATGGGCGGCGATGAACGCAGGGTCGGTGCGGCCGGTGCGGATGATTTCGTGCAGCAGGGCGTTGAGGAGGGCTACGTTCGTGCCGCTCCTGGGCGCGAGGTGGATGCTCGCGGCCCGGGCGACCGGAGTGGGACGAGGGTCCACGCACAGGAGTCGAGGGGGTTCGGTGCCCGCCAGCCGGTCCAGCATGCGCATCCACTGCACGGGCTGGGTCTCGGCGATGTTATGGCCGAAGAGGGCGATGACGTCGGCATGGTCGATGTCGTCATAGGTACCGGGCTGGCCGTCGCAGCCGAACGACTGCTTGAGCGCTTCGCCCGCGGTGGCTGTACACAGCCGGGTGTTTCCGTCCAGATGGTTGGTGCCGATTCCGGCGCGGGCCATTACGGCCAGCGTGTAGTACTCCTCGAGGAACAGCTGTCCACTGGTGTAGAACCCGATGGATCCGGGACCCTGTTCGTCCAGCAATTCCTTCGATTGAGCCACGACTGCGCCCATCGCTGTCGGCCAGTCCACCTCCACCAAACGCCCCTGCCGGCGGATCAGTGGCCGGGTGAGGCGGTCGGGAGAGGCGTTCGCCTGCCAGCCGAACAGATCCTTCGGCCCCAGTCGTCCATGGTTGACGCGGTCCCCGGCGCGTCCCCGTACGCCCACGATTCGGTCGTCCTTGACGGCGATGTCCATCGCATCGCCGTCGGAGTGCAGGAGTGAGGCAGCCTGCACCCACCTTTGGACTTCTCCGGTCCGGACGCCGTCGGCCAGATGTGTGTCCACGCGCACGGGCCACGGCTCGTGGGGGGCGTAGGGGGTTCGTCCGCCCCATGGGTGCGCGATCCGATCCGTAGACGGGTCCACAACGGGCCTCCCTCAACCCGGCCTGCCTCCGCTGGCTCGACCGCACCATGAGTACCCGCCGACGCATTCGGCTAACGCACCGATGCGATGGCGCCACACGTCGACGACCCGCTGCGTATGTCACTCCGTGACGTGCGCCGGGCCGTCGGACGCTCATCCGTGCACAGCCAGGCGACGGCATTCACGCATACCAGCCGCGGATTCGTCAGTCCTCGCCGCGCACGATTGCCGACTCCTCGCCGTCCGGCTCCTGCGTATCCGGCGCCGTCGAAGCGTCCAGGACCGCCGGCTCGCAGGTGCGGACCGGCTCACCGGTCATGTGCTGACTCGTTATCAGACCGCTCTCATCTGTGGGCCCGTACATGGTTCAACGCCTTCTTCCTCCGACCCCAGCCGGCACGACCCTGCCGCCGGCACTCCCCTGTCGGATACCCCGCCAAGCCGGGCAGTCATCACGGCGCATTCCTGCGGAACGCGGACGCATCGGAAGCTCGTCTGGCGGCCAGCCCCGCGCCGTCACAGAATGACCCCGAACGGATGAGCCCGACCGAATGGCAGGTCGACGACGGCCACGACCGTGCTGGGCAGGACCCGATGGGGCCTTCGCGCGCCGTAACCCCGAAGTACGCAGAGTGGGAGAGCGCGGCATCACTGCGCCTGGCAGGTCACCAGCAGGTTCGGCCATCGAATAGGGCGCGGCGATAGCGACACCTTCAACCCCGTGACCCTCATCAGGTGTCAACAGCCCTGTTCGATCTGCTCACCCTCACGGTCGAACTATCAGGCCGGGAGCGACGAACACGCTGACGGCCGAACCCGACATCCAAGGCCCCCGGCCCTTCCAAGGGCGGGTACTCATCCGCCACCCCGTCCAGTCCCGGCGTGTCACTCCTCGGGCTGCCTCGACCGGGTTCACTTCCGGCGCACGGGGTACTTCGGACAGCCCTGCAGGAATCCCTTTCGTGTACATCGGTCGGACGCGGCCTGAAAGGGATTCCCCGGTGGGCCAGGCCAGACGTCGATTCACGGTAGATGGAGGAGTCATGGACCCGAAGAACCCGGTAAAGGCCGCGGCCCAGAAGGCTGCGGATCTCCTGACGGGAGAATCAGGACCCGAGGAAGGAGTGCCCGGCAAGCCCGCGCCGGTGTCACCGCCTGTCGACCAACCGACGGAGCCGCAGGAACCACTGCCGCACAAGCCGGACCAGTCGGGTCCTGAGGCGGTCTCACCGACGGGGAAGCCGACCGGTGCCAGCACCTCCGCACGCGCGCAGAGCGGTGCCTATCTGACCACAGCGCAAGGGGCCCGACTGTACGACACCGACCACTCGCTCAAGGCAGGGGCACGCGGCCCCGTCCTGCTGCAAGATCACCATCTGCGCGAGAAGATCACCCACTTCGATCACGAGCGGATTCCCGAGCGAGTCGTGCACGCTCGCGGCGCGGCAGCCCACGGCGTCTTCCAGGGTTACGGAACGGCCAAGCGCATCACCAAGGCGGCCTTCCTCGTCAAAGATGTCGAAACACCGGTGTTCGTGCGGTTCTCCACGGTGCTGGGCTCGCGGGGCTCGTCGGACACGGTGCGCGACACGCGCGGCTTTGCGACGAAGTTCTACACCGACGAGGGCACGTTCGACCTGGTCGGCAACAACATCCCGGTGTTCTTCATTCAAGACGCGATCAAGTTCCCCGACGTCATTCATGCGGGGAAACCGCATCCGGATCGTGAGATCCCACAGGCGCAAAGCGCTCACGATACGTTCTGGGACTTCGTGACCCTGCACACCGAAGCGACGCACCACACGCTGTGGAACATGTCGGACCGCGGCATCCCCCGCTCGTACCGGATGATGGAGGGCTTCGGCGTCCACACCTTCCGGCTGGTCAATGCCGAGGGTGCAACGACGCTGGTGAAGTTCCACTGGAAGCCCAAGCTGGGTGTGCACTCCCTTGTGTGGGAGGAGGCCCAGATCGTGAACGGCATGGACCCGGACTTCCACCGCCGCGACCTGGCCGACGCCATCGAGGCCGGCGCCCACCCCCAGTGGGAACTGGGTATCCAGACGTTCCCCGACACCCCCGACCAGACCTTCGAGGGCATCGACCTGCTGGACCCGACGAACATCGTCCCGGAGGAACTGGCGCCGGTGCAGCCTGTCGGCCTCCTGACCCTGAACGCGAACCCGACGAACTACTTCGCCGAGACGGAACAAGTCGCCTTCCACCCCGGCCATCTGGTGCCCGGCATCGACATCACCGACGATCCGCTGCTCAGCGGCCGACTGTTCTCCTATCTCGACACCCAGATCAGCAGGCTCGGCGGCCCCAACTTCGGCCAGCTACCCATTAACCGGACGCACGCCCCGGTCAACGACATGCTGCGGGACGGCATGCACCAGACAGCCGTGCACAGCGGCACCGCTCCCTACCGGCCCAACTCCCTCGACGGCGGCTGCCCGTTCCTCGCCGGCGCCGAGGATGCCGCCTACATCGAGGTCCCCGTGGAAGTGCCCGCGGCGCGGAAGGTGCGCGAGGCACCCGAATCGTTCAACGACCACTTCAGCCAGCCCCGGCGATTCTGGCTCAGCATGACGCCGGTGGAGCGCGAGCACATCATCGCGGCATACACATTCGAACTGAACAAGTGCTACGAGCAGGCGATCAAGGAGCGAGCGCTGAAAGTACTCGCCAACATCGACCCCAAGCTGTGCTCCCAGGTGGCCGAGGGCCTGGGCCTTCCCGCCCCGAAAGCCACCGTGCCGCTCGTGCCAGTGGATCCCAGCCCTGCTCTCTCCCAAATGGGCGGGGACTGGCCGCTCGACGGGCGGATCATCGGCATCATCTCCGACGGCCAAGGCGACTTGGCCGGCGTCCGGGCGGTACGAGCGGCGGTACTCGAGGCGGGCATGGTCCCGCTCGTCGTAGCGCCCACCGGCGGAAAGCTCGACCCGGAGGGCGAGCCCATCACCATTCAGCGCACATACGCCACAGCGCGGTCCGTGGAGTTCGACGCCGTGCTCCTGGTCGGCGTACCCGGCCCCGGAAGTGACGCTTTCGGCGCGCGCGATGCCAAGGCCGGCGATCCCTCCGGCAACGGCAACGCGACGACGGATCCCCGGGTCCTGCTGATGCTCTCGGAGGCGTTCCGGCACGGCAAGGCGATCGGGGGATGGGCCGGTGCGGGCGATGTCCTCACGGCGGCGAACGTGCCGGAGGACGCGCCAGGTGTGGTCGTCACCCAGGAGGGAACGGAAGCCTTGGAGCAGATCGTCCAGCTCCTCGGCCAGCATCGCGTCTGGGAGCGCTTCCCGACCTCCCTCTGAGCCCATGCCCCGCCCCCGAGCCGTGTCCCGCGGCCGGGGGCGAGCGCTCGTCCGCGGCGGTGCAGTGCTCCAAGGGCGCCTCGCGCCGATCCAACGCTGATGGCAAACGCGAGGTCGCTGTCCACAGCGCGGGAGCCGATTGGCCTCTCGGTGAGGCGCGCGACGCCTCACGGACAGGCGCGGAGTCCCTGCGGAAGACGTCGACCACCGAGAGGAACCTGACCCGCTGTCGGGCCTTCAGCCGCCGAGGCCGCCGCTGCCGAAGGAGCCGCCGGATTCGTCGGCGTCGCGTCGCCGGCCGCCGGGGGCGGGCCTCGATCCCTGGTTCCCGTAGCCGCCGAGCTCATGGGGTGTCAGCCGTTCCCCGTCCGCCCCGAAGTCTTCGGGCTCCCGCCGGGCCTCGACGTGAGACCGCTGTGCGGGCCGCCGGGGCTGTTCCTCGGGACGCGGTGGCCGGGCCCGGCCCCGGCGTGCACCCACCCGCCAGACCACCCCGACGAGCAGGACGAGGAGAGCGGCGGCGATCAGGACGAAGACGATGACTGCGGGGGCGCCGTCACCGGCGGCGAGCCTGTGCCCGTCGTCGGCCGGCCGGAGGAAAGGACTCATGAACCACGGGTACCCCGACCCGGCCGCATCTCGCGCATCCATGGCATCGACGGAGTGAAAAGATCCGTGAGTCGGGCCGCTCAGCAGGTCCTATCGCCACGAGTAGTGCCGGCCACCGCGCTTTGCGGCGCCCCGACGGACCCCGCCTGCACCCCAGGCCGGCGCCACCGGTCGGCCATGTCCGCATCGTGGGCGGACTTCCGTGTTCGGTCGCCACGGTGTGCCTTCTGCAGGTCGTCGGCCTCACGCCGGCATGGCCCGGCGGTGTTCACCCCGCTTGGGTATCACATCGCGGGCAAACTGCGCCGCCATCCGCGCACAGGTCACCTGGCAAGCGGCGGGGGTCTCGAATTCTCGTAGTGCAGCCTCCCGGATACGTCCGCCAGGAGTGCGGCCTGCGGCACTGCCAGCACGACGGGCGTGGCATCCCCCACCAGCTCGGGTCGCCCGGAAGAGTTCCTCAGCGACGCTGGCCGGTCGCTCGGTGAGCAGGCGCAGAGACAGCACCGGCGATCATGCCCCGCGGTCCTGTCGTTTTTCGTGACGGCACCTCCCACCACACGATGTAGAACACAGGTTCGACCGCATATCTGGCATGCAAGCATAACCGGGGGGATCTGACGCCCACCGATGTTGTGACTCAGCCTGTAGATACCGCCATAGCGTTCAAGCGGGCTTGGGTGAGCGCGTAGGCGGCCCGCAGGGGAGTGGCCAGCGCGATGAACCGCCCCCAGCCTTGTGGTCATTCCGCCTGCCTGGGTGAACCCGGTTCCCGTTGTGGCGATGAGCCTGCGGGCCTCCACGGGTCTTATAGGTTGCTAGGCCGTCACGTGTCGGCGCAGGGCGTCGCTGGTCTGTTGAAACTCCTCCATGAGGCGGGTGGCCTCCACGACCAGAACACCATAGGGACGGCTGGGTTCAGCCAGCGGTAGGGCGTCGTGCTCCGCCTGTGCTGCCACCTGGTAGCGGCACTTCTGCGCATCTTCCGCCAACGCGCTCAGCCTCTGTGACTGGTCGTTCAGATGGTTCTCGTCGAGGACGCTCAGTACACGGGCCATTTCGTAGAGGCTCTCCAGAAAGGCGCCATAGCGCTCGAGGAAAGGCTGGTACCTGTTCTGGCCTTCCTCCCCGCGCCACGTGTCCAGGCTACGGGCGAGTGCCGCGCTCTGATACAGGGTGCGCTCGAGTGCGGTGAGCACCGCGTCGTAGCCGGCGAAGGTGCCGCGGTCGCGGTTGCGGCGGAAGAGGCGTCGCGGGTTGAAGTACAGGCTTTCCTGTGCGGTCCGCAACGCCGCCCTGGCCTGGGGCGCGAGTTCTGTCGCCTGTTGGGCCTGCGTTCGCCACCGCTCGGTGGCCTCAGGGTCAAGCTGCCCTGACCGCAGTGCTGGGTACATGTCGCTGAAGAGTGCATCAAGGCTTTGGGCGAGTCCGTGGATCGCGTGCTCGGCACTGCGGTGGCGAAGAGGTGGCATGACGATGAGGTTCACCACGACGCCTACGACGCATCCGATGAGAACCAGCAGAATGATCTCTCCGAGCCGGGCGAGCTTTTCCGCATGCGCGGTGGCAGCGGTGTAAGTGGAAAAGGCGAAGAACGCCGCTGTTGACACCTGTGTTCCCTGTGACCCGAGGCGCGGCCATCGCCCGACTATCAGCGCGATCAATGCGACGATCAGGAAGGTGGCAAGGTCCGGGCCGACAAGGAAGGCAAGGCCTGCCTGTACGGCGACGCCGCTGACCACCGCGCCGACATAGCGCAACGACTGCATCAGGGACTGATAGACCGTCACCTGCATGATCAACACTGCGGAAAAGGGGGTGAACGCAGGCGACTGTGCACGAAGAAGGTCATGGGAGATGAACCAGGCAAGCGTTGCCGCCATCGTGCTCTTGGCCACCAAGAGAACGGTATGACGCTCCTGGCCATCCCAAGTCCATGCCCGCTGCCCCCACTGGGCCACTGCCGCCAAGTGGCCTGGCCGGGAAAATGTTGACCGCGAGTCTTTGACCTCACCCGCCATCCTCGCCCTTCCTGTCGTTATGCCGCTCGTAGACCCGCCTGTACCCGCCGATGAACCGGCCACCGCACCGGTTGCCGAACTACAGGGCGGCGACGCCAGAGAGCCGGACGGGGGCGGGCCCCTCGTCGTCGAGCACCAACTGGCCGACGCCGTGAACCCCGAGCACGACATCGGCCGGATGGGCCCTGCAGAACATGCCCACGAGCGCCGCCCCACGAGCTCGCCGCAGCAGGACCCGGAGCGTGCCCACCGGCACGTTGCCGACATCGGCCCCTGGCCGACGAAGCGACAGACCGAGCGGGACCGGCGGACGGGGGAGACACCCGCCCGGCTACCCAGCACCGAAACCGCTCACTCACTGCTGGAGCCGGTGCGCACAATATGTCCGGCTGGCGCGCGGGACCTTCGTTCGTTCGCAGTAGCCATGGCGTTGACCAGTGGGGCGTCGGAGCGTGTCAGGGAAAGGATGGCGGTGATGTTGATCGTCCCCGGCCCTGCCGGTGGTTCGTGCCCTCGGCCGGCGTGGCTGCCCAACCCCGCACCGAGATGTCGGAGGTGGCAACTGTCTCCACGCCCCCGTCCCGTGCGAGGTCCCGGACGGGAGGCGGTTACGGCGGTCATCAGGCCGGCACCCGCGCCCTGCATTCCCGCGGCACTGGCCAGTCCGGCGAGGCGCCGGTCCGGACCCGTGCGCCGGTAGCCGTGCGCGGCTTGGGCGTTGAGGTCTCAGTGCCGCTGCCCGATCTCCCGCCGAGGACCGCGCTGCTGATCATCCGCCACGCCGCACCGGCGCGTCACAGCGGCTTGCAGTTCCTCGCCGTCCTCGAAGCGGGTCCCGGACCTCGCGTGGACGGCAAGGTCGAATGCGACGCACTGCATGACCTCCTCGACAATGTCCACCCACCTGCCACGCCGGGTAGAACCCCTGACTGCATGACAGAAGGGCCCGGATCCGCCAAGGATCCGGGCCCTTCTGGGCAGTAGCGGGGACAGGATTTGAACCTGCGACCTCTGGGTTATGAGCCCAGCGAGCTACCGAGCTGCTCCACCCCGCGTCGGTAGACCCCACCCTACGGCACCGATTGGCTCGCTCATGCCACGAGCGCGACCACCGAACCTCGTCCGAGCGGCGCGTTGCGGCCGGGGTGACCGAGGGCGATCCCCATCGTCTTCCGCAGGATCATCAGGGCACGGGCGTCGTCGTAGGTGGACTGTACGCGTAGCAAGCCCAAGCGCTCGGTGCCGTCAACCAAAGGCACCCACCAAGCGGTGCCTCCCGCCTCCTGCGGCGCTGCAGACGTAAGCCGCCCGTACTGGTACGCCCGCCCGGGCACCGTGCCCTCGACCCGGATGTCGGTTTCGGTGCCCGGCGCCGCTCCGTTCGGGCCGGTCAGCAGATGCAGCCCCTGGCGGTTGAGGTCCGCCACATAAATGAGCAGGCCGGTGAAACCCGCCGCGCGGGCGTACTCAACGGCAGTGTCCGGCAAGGTGTCGAGGGGCATCAGATGGCTGGCATCCAGCAGACCGGCGAACATTGCCCGCCCGGCGCTCCACATCCACGGCCCTGTTCCCTCTCTCGCCCTAGCAATCCTGCGTACTTCTCGTCCCCGGGCTACCCAACCGCAGCACAGCAAAGCCGCAAGCGCCACCGGACCCGTAGGGGACCCTTCAGCCATCACCAACCAGGGCCGGTCCGGCGGATCATGTTCGTCGGTTCGGTCAGGGGCGGAGGTCCGAATTTCGCGGGTCCGCTTCTTGGGCCGCATCTACCGCCGTCGGGCCGGGCACCTCGTCCGCTGGGGGAGGCCCAGACCCAACCCGGTCATGTCGGCGGAGACAGGGCGTACAGCTTCTGCTGCAACCGCCGCTACCTGCGAAGACGCCATGTCAAGAACGCCACTCCTCGCCCAGCGGCCGACCGCGAGCAATACCGGCGTCGCAACGAAGTCGAGCGGACCATCAACCGGCTCAAGGCCTTCCCTGCCGTCGCGACAAAACGTGCCTATGTCTTCCACGGCACAGTCACCGAGCACGATTCGCCTCTGGCGGAGCATTTCCTGTTGCAGACAGGCATCTAACAAGACGGTTCGTATCGTCTAGTTATGTGATCGTCGTCCGGCTAACACTGCACTGCTCGCCGCACGACCCTGTCATGGAGGCCTGGGCCGTGAGCCGGGTTACCGAGACTCGGGTGGACCTTCAAGGACATGCAGCTGGGGGAGGGTGCGGCAGGTGAAGCCGAGCTGAGTCATGGCCCGGAGGACTTCGGCGGCGCTGAATTCACGGCGGTCCTGCCGGGTGAGAGCTGGCCGACTTGCTTGACGGGGTAGTGGCGGCGGCCGATGGTCACGAATTCGCCGGTGCCCGGTTCGGCCTTGATGTCCTTCATCGGTTCAGCACGCCGCTCTTGGTGAGCTCGAAGGGGAAGCGGGCGATGACGCAGCGCATGTAGCCTCACCGGGAGAAAGCGCGAACGGTCCGAACGGGGTGGGGCGGTTCAGCGGGAGAGGGCGAGGATGCCAAGGGCGCTGCCCTGCTCGTCGACCACGGGCAGAGCGCCGAGCCGGAGGTAGCGCATCGTGCGCTCGGCTTCGGCCGCAGTGGTCACGGGTGAGGTGAAGGTCCAGCGGTCGCCGAGGATGTCGCGCAGGCGGACACGGTCCGTGTAAGCGGAGCCGTCGCGGACGGCGGTGAGTTCGGCCTGGGTGACCAGGCCGGTGCACTGGCCGTCCTGGTCGCAGACGACCAGTCGACCCGTGCGGGCGGCGGCCATGACGGACAGCGCCACCTCGACGCTCATGTCGTCACAGACCTGCGGTCCGGCTGCGTCCATGACCTCAGCCACTGTCCTGTGGATGGGGTTGGCGCTTGCAGGGCGGGGATGCATCTGAACCGGCGTCAAAAGGTGCCTCCTGCAGAGATAGGTCAGCTTCCTGCCGCAACGATGAGCAGCATCGAGAATTACAAGTACGTACCGACCTTTTGCAGCCAGCCAGCGGAAATGCGCACTGGGCGTAGGTGCTGAAGTGACGCGCGGCGCACAATTAGACGGGTGTCGGCTGCGGTGTAGCTCTGCAAGGTGCATCTGCCATCCTGTAGGAGGAGCCGCGCGTGGAGAGACTACGGATTCTTCCCAGTCCCGCTGGTGAAACCGCGGCGAAAATGCGTGTAGCTGGGGCCCGCACTCCGAACGATGCGGGCCCCAGCTATAAAATGCGCGTAAGCGTCAGGCCGGAACGATGTTCTCGGCCGTCGGGCCCTTCTGGCCCTGCGCGATGTCGAAGGTCACCTTCTGGCCCTCGAGCAGCTCACGGAAGCCCTGGGCGGCGATGTTCGAGTAGTGGGCGAACACGTCAGCACCGCCACCGTCCTGCTCGATGAAGCCGAAACCCTTTTCCGCGTTGAACCACTTCACGGTGCCACTGGCCATGTCATATCTCCTTCGGGGCGTTGCCCAGAGGACCGCACTGTGCGGACCTCGAGTCGCCGTGATGATTATCCCGCCCGGAAAATGACCGGAAATGCAAAAGTGCTCTCGCCGGTTCAGAAAACCGCTGAGGGCACTTGAAGTCTTTGGGAACCACAACTGCAACTGAGATCGACAGTAGCATGCCGCAACGGCTGCGTACGTGGAACAATTCCACGCTGGTCGTTGCTGTCTTAACTCTCACTGCACGGCCCGTTAAACTCTTCCCTCACGAGCGCAGTATTCATGCACCCGGGGTAACAACGTTCCGGGAGGCTCGATTTCGTCACTCTCAAACCAGGGCTCGCCCGCCGTTGGGGCCACGCAATGGCGGTACTCCACGTCTGCACGGGCCGAGCAGAATCCGCCCGCGCATCTGATGGCTACTACTGTAGGTCAGCACACCTCACACCACGTCCCCGTCGTAGCCGGCGGTCGGGGACAGGTGTTGAGCTCTGGGTGTGAGGACGATCGATGGCCGGTCTGCCAGCCCAGATCCATGTCTCCAGCTGACAGCGCACTGATTTCTGCAATCCGGCATGAGCGCGCGGTGGTCTCGGCGGGAAGCGATTGGGAGGTGCCGGTCCAGCCGTTTTCGTCGGCGCTAAAACGGTTACCCGTCGTATATGAACAATTCGCCGGAGCCGTTCGATGGTGTCCATGTGGGTGGCGCGCTTGAGCGGCTGCTGAAACGAGTACTGCCGTCGGCTGCGGGGCCAGGCAGGATCATCCGGGGTATGGACGGTCTGGAGCGCGCTGCCGCCTTGGACGGCGTTGTACTGAGCATCCGCAGTATGGTGCAGAAGGTTCCTCTGGGCCGTGGGCGAGATGTGCTGCACGGGCGCTGGTTGGGCCATCCCGTGCATCCCCTGATGGTGCAAGTGCCGATCGGCACCTGGTTCTCCGCGGCGATTCTCGACCTGCTCCCAGGTCAGCGGCGAGCAGCGAGCACGTTGATCGGCGTGGGCCTGGCCGCCGCCGGGCCGGCCGCGGTGACAGGCTGGGTCGATTGGGCGGAGCTGCAGCGCCGACAAATGCGCGTGGGGTTGGTGCATGCGGCGGCGAACGTCACGGCAGTGGGGCTATACGCGGGCTCGCTAGCTGCCCGGACACAGGACCGCGTCGGCCTGGGCAAGGCCCTCGGGTTTGCCGGGCTGGCTGCTGTGAGCCTCGGCGGAGCCATCGGCGGCCACATGGCCTACCGGCAGGCGTCCGGCGCCAATCACGCCGAAGTAGTGCCGCAACTTGTTTCGCCGGGATGGCACAATGTCGGCGCCGTCGCGGACTTCCCCGTCCGCCAGGCGGTCCAGCGACACATCAACAACGTCCCCATCCTCGTCGTGCGCGAGAGTGGCAACCGGGTGCACATTCTGGCGGACTCCTGCAGTCATATGGGCGGGCCCTTGTCGAAGGGCACGATCGACGACGGCTGCGTGCAGTGCCCCTGGCACGGCAGCGTCTTCCGCCTCCACGACGGCTGGAACGTGCGCGGCCCCGCGACCGCCCCTCAGCCCGCCTTCGAGACGCGCATCACGGACGGCTGCGTCGAGGCGCGGCTGCGCGCGTGAGGGGATGGCGAGGCCGACCCGTCACACTCGCGGCTTGACCTCGATGTACGGCACCCCCCCGGGGGTTGTTTGGCTTTGGAGGGGTCGCGCCCCGGGCTGAGGCGTTACCCGCGGAGGCCATGGTCGGCTGATGAAAGCCTTCTCGGGTTTGAATACGGTCAGCCGCGACTTGTTGTGCTGGTGGTGCGTCAGGACGGGCTGGACAGCCGATGACCATGCCAGCGCCGGCCCCATCCAGCAGGGCAAGGTGGTGGCCGATACCAGCACCGCCGAGCAGCCGCCTGCACCGAGGCTCCGCCGCGTGGTTGGGGCGTCGCTTCCCGCGTTCCGAGCATTTCACGGAAGCGCAGGTCGTCCAGGGCGTGTCCTGTAGGCGATGCGCAGCCACAACACGATGGCCGTGATGATGATCTCCGACTGCCGTAGGCCATTCGCTTCGCGTAGCAGGTGACGAGAGCGCGGAACGCGGGCATCCCGCCGCCGAGGTGCGCTTCGTCCGGGATCTGCGGTTGACGGAACCGGTCGGCCAGTCGATCGATGAGTTCCGGGTCGTGCGGAGGTCAGAGCCTGCATGACCGCCGGCAGACTGCCGCGCTCGTACCGGAAGGTGACGTATGGCAAAGCTCATCTATTCGATGCTCACCTCTCTCGACGGCTACGCCGAGGCGGCGGAGGGCGACCTCGGCACCGGGGCCGGCGACCAGGAGGTGCATACCTTCATCAACGACCTCTTCCGCCCTGTCGGCACGTACCTCTACGGCCGGCGGATGTACGAGACGATGGTCTACTGGGAAACCGCGCACACCGAGCCTGACCAGCCGCCGCACATCGTGCAGTACGCCCGTGACTGGCAGGCCGCGGAGAAGATTGTTCACTCCACGACGCTTGAGTCGGTGTCCAGCGCGAAGACCAGGGTCGAGCGGAGCTTCGACCCGGACGCGGTGCGCAGGCTCAAGTCCGAGGCTGATCACGACCTCACTGTCGACGGCCCGAACCTCGCGGCACAGGCAGTCGCGGCCGGCCTGGTGGACGAGTACCACTTGTTCATCACCACGAGCGTGGTCGGCGGCGGGAAGCGGTTCTTCCCCGACGGTGTGCGCCTCGATCTCGAGTTGGTCGAGGAGCGTGCCTTCGGCAGCGGACTGATCTATGCCCGTTACCGCACCCGCTGAGCCGCACCGGTCGGTGACGCTGCCGGCGGCCGAGGCGGGGCAGGTGAGACCGAGCCGCAGGGAGCCGAGAAGCTCGGCCTCGGCGGCGCGGATGCTCTGCGCGGCCTGAGGTCCGGGTTGAAGGGGCGGCGGGAGGTCACGTGATCATCGTACGGCGGGACACGGAATCGATCCCATGTCCCGCCCAGTGGCTGGTCGTTGAGCCAATTCCCGGTGTATGGAGCCTCCGGCGATGCAGCAGCCCGGAGGTCTCGCACTGTGTGTAACCGGATTCTCTCGGTGGGAAGGGGCTGCACTGCTTCGAGGACCACCATCGATTTAGCGGTACGCGACGACTTCCAAAGCAATCATGAGATGCCGCCCCGTCATGCCTTTGGCTTTGGTGATGCCGAAGGCGTACCTGTCGATTGTGGTGGTGCCGCTCGCTGTCATCCGCTTGCCCTCAGGGGCAACCGTGCCGAGCGCTACGGCGACCGGCTGCGTCGCGCCACACACTGTCAACTCGCCATACAAGGCGGCACCAACACCGGACCGTTCCAGACGCTGGCTCCGGAAGCTGATCTCGGGATGCCGAGCCACGTCCAGGTAGTCGGAGGACTTGACGTGGTTATCACGCTGCTGATTGCCCGAATCGAAGCTACCCGCCTCTATTACGACGTCCACCAAGGAATCTTCTGCCGGGTCGGCCACTGTGATCCGGCCATGACCGATGGCGAAGTTGCCTCGGACTGGGAGCAGCCCGAACATGGCGCGTGTGGCGAAGCGGACCGTTGATGCGGCCTGATCGATAACGTATATACCTGGGGCTGGTGGGCGCTGGTTCTCCGCTGCTGCCATGAGCTCGTAGCCTCCGTGTGCTGAAGATCAATCAGTGATGGAGCAGCCTCTCGCAGCTACAGCGGGTATACCAGCCCAAGAGCAGAGGCCGCTGGCTGCCCTGCACGTCTCCCGGGCAGAGGAAGGCTGCCGATTGTGCGTCAACCCGATCCCTGGGATCCAGATCGCAGAGAGCATGCTGGTCTGATGAAACGATCAGGCGTTGCGCTGAGGGCGCTGACCATGCCGAGGGCTGAACAGCTGCCTCGCGCTCTCCCCGTACGGGACGTCGGCCGCGTTACCCGCTGACGGCCGCTCGTACGTGAGCCCTGCCGTCGTGTCTCCGGCAGGCCTCACGCAACGAAGACGAGGTGCCTTGGTCAGGTGTGGTTGCCGAGGTAGTAGCCGGCGAGCTGCTCGCGATAGCGAGGGTCCGTGGGGTGCTTGTCCTTGTCGAACTGTGGGGCGTTCTTGATCTGCTCCTTGGTCAGGTCGATGTGGACCGTCTCGGTCTCCGGGGCGAGGCGTGGGATGGTGCCGGCCGGAAGCAGGACGTCCTTGCCGTCCGCGGGCTTCTCGTCCTGGCCGTGGCGATGGTGCTCGCTGCCGTCGGCCCTGCGAGGCGGCGCGGGAGTACTGAGACGACCGACGGAAGGTGACGACCAGATCTGATGTCGGATCCCGGCTATTGCGCTGTCGAGCCCGCCGACGGCGTTTGCTCCCACCATGCTTGGCAGCACCGACGCGACTTTGCATAGCCGTAACCAACCCCCATCGGCGACCACAGCATCCGTCGGTTCTCATGCACAGCCGTCACCCTCAACACCCCCGATGTGGGTGCACGATGGCCGGCAAGCCGGCCCCGTCAGTAGTGCCTACGTTGTTGCACGGGATGAGCGAGCCATTCGTAGGGTTGGCTCACCCAGGGGTGCCGGGTGTGGCTCTCAGTAGTCTGCGGACCGTGTGGCTGTTCTCGATTGGCCGCTCGGCGCCCCCTGACGACTCGGCTGCTGATTAGTAATTGCGAACCGATCGCTGAGTAGGGACTGGCCAGCGAGGTCGTCTGCGGGATCCGCATGGCAACGATCCGTGGAGAGCACGTGACAGTGATCTGGGCTGGTGTCGACGCCGGTAAGGGCCATCACCACTGCGTGGTGATCGACGATAGCGGCAGGCATCTTCTGTCGCGTCGTGTGGCGAACGACGAAGAGGAACTGCTGCGGCTACTCGCTGACACCCTCGCCCTGGGGGAGGACGTGACGTGGGGCATCGACCTGGCCGATGGCGGCGCCGCCCTGTTGATCGATCTCCTGCTCAGCCACGGCCAACACGTGCTCTACATCCCCGGCATGGCGGTCAACCGAGCCTCAGAGGGCTACCGGGGTGAGGGGAAAACCGACGCCAAGGACGCGGCGATCATCGCTGATCAGGCCCGGATTCGCCGAGACCTTCAAGTTCTGCGGCCTGGCGACGAACTCGTCGCCGAACTCAAGATCCTCACTCGTCACCGTCGAGACCTGGCAGACGACCGCACCCGTGTGGTCAACCGCCTGCGAGGCCACCTCACCGGGATCTTCCCCGGCCTGGAACGGGCCCTGGACCTGACCAACGTAGGACCGCTGATATTGCTCACTGGCTATCAGACGCCGGCGGCCATCCGGCGAGCTGGTGTCCGCCGTCTGGAAACCTGGCTGCGCAACCGCAAGGTCCGCGGCGCCGCCCAACTGGCCACGGCCGCCATGGAGGCCGCTGAGCGCCAGCAGACCAGCGTGTTCGGAGAGAAGCCGACAGCCCAGCTGGTGCACACCCTGGCGAAGGAGGTGATGCGCCTCAATGGGCAGATCGCCGACAGCGACAAGCTCATCGAGGCCCGGCTTCGCGAACACGGGGACGCAAAGGTAATCACGAGCATGCCCGGCATCGGGCCATTGCTTGGCGCCGAGTTCCTCGCGTCCACCGGCGGAGACATGGCGGTCTTCGGTACCCCAGACCGCCTGGCCGGCTTCGCCGGCGTGGCCCCAGCCCCCCGCGACTCGGGCCGAATCAGCGGCAACCTCCACCGGCCGAAGCGATACAGCAGAGGGCTCCAACGCGTCTTCTACACTTCAGCGTTGATCAGCATCCGCTACTGCGACGAGTCTCGCCGCTTTTACGACCGCAAACGCGCCGAGGGCAAACGCCATACCCAGGCTGTGCTTGCTCTCGCCCGCCGACGGGTCAACGTTCTGTGGGCTCTGCTCCGTGACGGGCGGTGCTACGAGCCGGCACCACCAGTCACAGCGGTGGCTTGACAAACAAGATTAGTAATCAAGGACCGCCGTCGCTACATCACGATGTCTACGATCAACCACAAGGTCAGTGAAGCGCTGAAGAGACCGAGGAGCAGACCGATTCTGATGCAGCGCCCTCGGAGCCGTTCGCGTACGTCTTGGACCGCTTCTTGCTGCGCGATCTGCTTTCGCCGGCGCCTGACTTCAACAAGTCGCTCGCCGACATACAGGCGCACAAGCTGCTGACGCTCGGTGGATGTGAGGCTTGGCAGGTGGTCGGCGAAGGCTTCGGCAGCTTGCAGCGCCTGGGTGCGCTCACTCGTCGCCGCAAGGAAGCGTTCGATGCGTTCGATGCCCGCTTGCGGGTCAGGTGCCGACTGGCCGGTTGATGGGACGCTCACGATGGAGTGTCTCCGCCCTTGGACGCTGCGTCAGGGTCGGGTTCGACGGCATCCCGGCGACCGGTGGCGGCGGCTTGGTCGATGGCGGCGACCTCGGGGTAATGAAGGTCGAACGCTGGCGATTCGGAGCGGATCTTGGGCAGCGTGATGAAGTTGTGCCTCGGCGCTGGGCAGGGCGTAGCCCATTCCAGGGAGCGTCCGTACCCCCACGGGTCGTCGACTTCGATCCTCTCTCCGTACTTCGCTGTCTTCCATACGTTGTAGAAGAACGGGAGCGTGGAGCTGCCGAGGAGGAATGCCCCGATCGTGGAGATCGTGTTGAGGGCGGTGAAGCCATCGGCGGCGAGGTAGTCGGCGTAGCGGCGCGGCATGCCCTCGGCGCCCAGCCAGTGCTGGATGAGGAAGGTCATGTGGAAGCCGATGAACAGCGTCCAGAAGTGGATCTTTCCCAGGCGTTCGTCGAGCATGGTGCCGGTCATCTTGGGCCACCAGAAGTGGAAGCCGGCGAACATGGCGAAGACGACGGTGCCGAAGACGACGTAGTGGAAGTGTGCGACGACGAAGTACGTATCGGAGACGTGGAAGTCCATCGGCGGCGAGGCCAGGATGACGCCGGTCAGACCACCGAACAGGAAGGTCACGAGAAACCCGATGGTCCACAGCATCGGTGTCTCAAAGGACAGTGAGCCCTTCCACATCGTGCCGATCCAGTTGAAGAACTTCACACCGGTGGGCACCGCGATCAGGAACGTCATGAAGGAGAAGAACGGCAACAGGACTGCGCCGGTGACGAACATGTGATGTGCCCACACCGTCACGGACAGACCGGTGATCGCGATGGTGGCACCGATCAGTCCGATGTAGCCGAAAATCGGCTTGCGCGAGAAGACCGGGATGATCTCTGTGATGATGCCGAAGAACGGCAACGCGATGATGTAGACCTCGGGGTGCCCGAAGAACCAGAACAGGTGCTGCCACAAAATCGCCCCGCCGTTCTCCGGGTTGAAGACCTGGGCACCGAAGCGTCGGTCGGCTTCAAGGACGAGCAGAGCCGCCGCCAGAACGGGAAAGGCAAGCAGTACCAGCACAGAGGTGAACAGGATGTTCCACGTGAAGATCGGCATCCGGAACATGGTCATTCCCGGCGCGCGCATGCACAGGATCGTGGTGATGAAGTTGACCGAACCGAGGATCGTGCCGAAACCGGCCAGCGCCAGGCCCATGATCCACAGATCGCCGCCGACGTAGGGGGTGCGTTCTCCGCCGCTCAGCGGGGTGTAGGCGGTCCAGCCGAAGTCCGCCGCGCCCTGGGGGGTCAGCAGGCTGCCCACCACGATCAGGCCGCCGAAGAGGAACAGCCAGAACGAGAGCATGTTGAGTCGCGGGAAGGCGACGTCGGGGGCGCCGATTTGCAGGGGCATGATCGCGTTGGCGAAGCCGGCGAATGTCGGGGTGGCGAACAGCAGCAGCATGATCGTGCCATGCAGGGTGAACGCCTGGTTGTACTGCTCTGGGGAGACAATCTGCAGCCCTGGCCGTGCCAATTCGGCGCGCATCAGCAGCGCGAGCAGTCCACCGAAGACGAAGAATACGAATGACGCCATCAAATACAGATGGCCGATCTTCTTATGATCGGTGGTGGTGATCCAGGTGACGACTACGCTGCCTGCCCTACGTCCTTTGACCGGGACGATAGTCGTTGGCTCAGTGGTCGATGCGGTCATGAGGACCCCGTACATGGCTCGGTGACGGACGGCGCAGTAGGTACCCCTACTGACGCCACGTCACACCTTAATCAGTTGACCGGCATTGAGCTCATCGGCCAGCCCGCTGCGACGACAACACATATCGTCAGGTCATCTAAAGCATGCGGCCTTCCGATATCAGGCGATCCGCTTGAGCAGCGAGGTATTCCGCCGGACCGGCACTTGCGGAATCGACGTGATCTGAATGTGACGCCGATCGAGCCGGTCACTGCGATGTACAGCCGTTGCCGGTTCATCACGATGAACGGCATCGAGGTCGAAGCGATCTTGTTCAGCCACCAGCTCGCCCGCAACACGGTTGATCCGGAGGTCAAGCGGCAGCTGGCCCGGACTGGTACATCGAGGAGCAGCAGCAGAAAGTGATGGGCTCCTGCCGGGTGTGACTCGGAGCCAAGTTCTCCGGTGACCTGTGTCTTGAGGTCGGGAAAATGGTCGGACTTGGCGAGGGCTTGACCGATCACCTCGTCGGCTGCGGCGCGTTGGGGCGGGGTCATCTCATCGACAGCCGAAACGATTTGTCGGGCAAGGGCGGTTCCTTTTCCAGTCAAGGAATGCAGCACCGGAGCCTTCACGTTGACGGCTTATAGGTACGCAGTGCCCGAGGACCTCCACAGGTCCCACCGGAAGCGTTCTATTGCCTTGGTCGGGGCAGGTGGCGCGCCAGCAGCCCGAGGAGATGGCCGGTGGCTGCGTAGCCATCAGATCGGGCAGCTGCGGTGACTCGACGCCGGAGACGCGCTCCACATCGAGATGGCTGGCTTCGAGGTGCGGTGCCAGGCTCACCTGGTGTCCAACTGCCGCGCGAGCGGAGCTGATACGTAGGGGCGGACTTCAGCAAGCATCGGCGATCCTGGAGCGTAGGCGGGAGATGCCCGTTCGGGTGCCTGATCGTTCCCAGGACTGGCCGAACTACTCGGCTTCGGCAGACTCAATCGGTGGCGGGGTCTACGCCGCCGCACACGGCGGCGAAACAGCCCATGCCCGGAGACGTGAGCCTGGATTACGAGAGCTAGCTTCCCCGTGCTGTGGTGGTGCGTCTCCTAACATGACTCCATGATCGCTGGCGACGCTCAGGAGTCTGAGGGAGGACGAGAAGCTGTGTCTCGCGACGCCGCTGACATCAAGCATATCCACGCTACTTCAGCGCGTGCAGAACAGTGTGCCGGCCGGCAGCCCTGCGGATCACCAGGTGACGAAGCAGAGGAGAACGCTCACCCGGTTGCCGCCCTCGTGGAGAGGGCGGCCGACCTGGCTGAACCGATCAAACCGAGGTTGCGTGGCTGGCTCCATGCCGGAATGGTTCCTGCTGCACTGGTCGCAGGCGTCGTACTCATCTGCCTGGCCCGTACTCCGCAGGCTGTCCTGGCCTGCACCGTGTACGCGGTCACCGCCTGGCTGCTGTTCGCAACGAGCGCCATCTACCACCGCGGTACCTGGGGGCCGCTCGGCGAGGCGCTTCTGCGACGCCTCGACCATGCCAATATCTTCCTGATCATCGCGGGCACCTGCACCCCCCTGGCCGTGCTCCTCCTTCCGCCGGACCAGCGGTACGTGCTGCTGTGGATCGTGTGGGCGGGCGCGTCGGCCGGTATCGCGTTCCGAATCCTGTGGATCGGCGCTCCGCGCTGGCTGTATACCCCGTGTTACCTGGCCCTGGGGTGGGCGCCGGTGCGCTACCTGCCCGACTTCCTGCACACCGGCGGGGCGGTCGTGGTCGCCTTGATCGTCGCCGGCGGCCTCTTCTACAGCGCGGGCGCCGTCGTCTACGCCCTTCAGCGCCCGGACCCCTCGCCCCGCTGGTTCGGCTTCCACGAGGTCTTCCACGTCCTGACAGTGGCGGCCTTCACCGCGCACTACGTTGCCATCTCTCTGGCCACCTACTGACCGCGACAACATGGGCTCGGTGACTTTCGTCCACCCACGTTGCCGCGCGTTGGTCCGCGACGGGACGCCGGGGAACTCGTCCCACGCTTTGGGCGAATGATGTTGCCGCTGCCCAAAGGACGGGTCGACCGGGGCAGTCCCATCGAGGCCGCCTGCCGCATCATCATCCTCGAAGACCAGCTCGAAGAAGCCCTGCGCATCAACGCCGAGTTCTGCCCGCGCCGCCGCATGGGAGAATCCAAAGGCCGCCCGTCTGAGACGGCCGGAACTCGCGGCCTTCCCGGCCAGCTGCCAGCTGCTTCCGACCCCCGTGCACGTTGCCGGAACGCTTCAGCGTCCCGGGCAACATCGTTTCAGGGCTTCCGGCTCCCAGCCCTGCCAGTGCAGTTGGTAGTGAGCGAGCTGGCGGCGACGCGATCGTGGCCCGGTGTTTGAGCGTATGTGGCGGGCGCGTGCCTGTCAGCCGGGCCAGGTACCGGTGAGACGGTGCACGGCTGTGGCACCACTGCGGTCAACAGCCGCTTTCACAGCAGCGTAGATAGCACCCTGGAGGGCAGCGGCGACCAAGACTTCCTTCCACTGGCGATCTGCGTCGGTGGCATCGGGCGCGTCGTCATCATGGCCGATGAGCTTCCACGCCTGCTTGAACAGTGCACCTGCCACAGCGCCTGTCACGGCCCCCATAAGGAGACCGACCGGCTTGTAGGCGATCTTGGACGCTTTCATCGGTACCTCCTGCTGCGTCGGATGAGCAAGACCGCGACGAAGGCGGTCGCGCAGACAGCAAGGAGCGCGTCACGGTCAAGGCGGGTATGCCCTCCCGTTCGATACACCCTGTGCCAGGCCGCTTGCGGGGCCTCGTCGTGAAGCCTGTCGTCCAGGGCATGGGCCGAGCCGGTCAGCTGTCGCCGGGCCTGGGCGGCACGATCCTGCATATTGCTCGTGACCTGGGTCATTTTCTGGGTTGCCCGAGATTTGATGTCGGCTTTGGCAGCTAGAGCTGCAACAGTCTGGCCGAGCTCTGCGCGAGTCGCCTCCACTTGCCTGCGCAAATCATCCACGCTTGGGGAGGAGCCCTTCTCCGGAGACTGCTTCGTCATTGGCGCGCCCTCTCCTTGATCACGGCCACGTCAGGCTTGACGCTGCCGATTGCCTGCTGGGGGGCAGGGGAGTGGTAGGTGCTGATCTCACTGCCGACGATGGCCAGGGCACCTGCACCACCATGAGGCAGACGGTGACGACGAGCGCCGCAGCTAGGGCGGCCAAACGATCGTTAGCGCTCTGAGGGCGGTAGGCGCCAGTGCCGGTAGAGCCAGCAAGCCGATCAAGCACGCTCCGCCCAACGTCGCCACCCATGCCCAACCGCTTGTCCCTGTGCAGCACCCCTACCTGGGCGAGTCGAAGCGCTCGTGTATGGGCTGCGAAAGCTGCTCCGATGCTCTTCTGGCCAGCTCGCCCGACCGGCTCTCCGTCGTGATGGTGGAGCACCTGATCCACTGACAGGTCATGACCTGCCCCTTCGTCTTCTACCCGCCTTCCATGGTCCGGCTGCGGCAGTTGCGCCCGTATTGTCCCGCGAGTACCCGAGCCTGCCCCACCCACTCACCACCCGCATGCTGATGTGCTCCCGGTTCGGCGCCGTGGCAGTAGTGGCAGAGCGTGGCTGTGTGACGTGGACATTGCCACCTTGATCGCAGCTGCTATTCGAGGTCGCCGTGGCGGGCTCAATCATGCTGTTGCTGGCCATGCCGAGAGAGCTTCGAAGCTTGCGGCCCGGAACAGCAGCGGGCTGAGAAGGTCCTGCTGCAGCTCAGGCGATACCAATGGAAGGAAAGGGGCAAAACGGGCGTAGGGGAGATCGTTCCGGTTACCCGGCTCGTATGGTGAGCGAACAGCGCGGTAAGCAGGCCAACACTTCGTCGACGGATCGACGTGGCGACGGGGCGCCACCACCGGGCCCCCGGGGTGAACGCGATGCGCCCGACTCGCCCACGCAGGTGGGCAAAAAGTCGTGGATGGCGGTGCTCAAACGCACGTTCAAAGAGTTCAAGCAGGATGAATTGACGGATCGGGCTGCAGCCCTGACCTACTACGCCATCCTGGCTCTGTTTCCCGCTCTGCTGGTCTTGATCTCACTGCTCGGGATCGTGGGCGAATCGGCCACCCAGTCTGTCCTCGACAACATCAAGAAGCTCGCGCCGGGCGCGGCTCAGGATGTGCTCGCCAACGCAGTGACACAGCTCCAGGGCAGCGCAGGGGTGGGTTCTATCCTCGCGATCGTCGGCCTGGTCGGAGCAGTGTGGTCGGCGTCCGGATATGTGGCCGCCTTCATTCGCACCTCCAACGCGGTCTACGATCTGCCGGAAGGTCGGCCGGTGTGGAAAGTGCTCCCTGTGCGCGTCGGCCTGACTCTTGTGTTGATGATCCTGGCCTGCGTCAGTGCACTGATCGTCGTGTTCACTGGCGGACTCGCCCGGCAGATCGGTACTGCCTTGGGAGTTGGTGACACCGCCTTGATCGTATGGTCGATTGCGAAGTGGCCTGTGCTGGTCGTGCTCGTGACCCTCATGCTGGCGATCTTGTACTGGGCCGCCCCGAACGCCAAAGACCGCGGGTTCAAGTTCATCTCCCTCGGCAGCGTTCTCGCTCTGATCATCTGGTTGCTTGCGTCTGCCGGATTCGCGCTCTACGTCGCGAACTTCGCGTCCTACAACAAGACCTACGGGACCCTGGCCGGCGTCATCATCTTCCTCGTCTGGCTCTGGATCACCAACCTCGCAATTCTGCTCGGTCTCGAATTCGACGCGGAACTGGCACGCGAACGAGCCATCATCGCCGGGCACCCCCACCGCGAAGAGCCCTACGTAGAACCGCGTGACACCCGAAAATGGACCGACGAGGACCGTCAGGCCATGGGCGACACCGGACCCGTGGACTCTCGAGACAACTGACTCCGCAAGTGAGGGGCGTCAATGACGTCAGTCCTGCCCGCAGTCCACAACTGCTGCCCGGTCAGAGGAATCAGGCCAAGCGGGAAACACGCACGGTGGCGCTGTTGCGGCGCCGATCAACGGAGGGCTCGGGAAGCTGGACACAGGGTCGGATAGTTGGCGCATGCGCGGTGCCCCGGCCCGAACCTGTGAGCCGGCGTTCCAGGCTCACGGCATCCCCGCTGACGCCGCCATGTGACGTTGTCTGCAAGCTGGCTGTGGATCGAACCCGAAGCCGGGGTTGTCGCAGGATGGCGACGGGCTGACGGCCGTACCGGGTGGCCCGCAGTGCTCAGCGGCTGCCGTGAGCAGTACTGCAGTAGGCGCGGCGGGCAGGGCAGTAGGCGGTACACGGTCTGCATGCAGCACCACCCGAACTGAGTTCTGCCGGTCGGCCTGTGTCACAGGCATCCGAACCTGCGGCTCCCAGGTGCGCGCGCTCTGCATGTTCGATCGCGCGAATGCCGCCGTGAGGCTCCGCCGTCACGGCGATGGCAGTGGCGCACATGTATGCCCGCGTCTGGCGTCGTTGGTGTCCGTGGTGGATGTCCGGGACGTCAGGTGAACGTGCACGCCGAACGGCTTGCCTGGGCAACGGCTGCATGCGGATTGCTGGCCCGACCATCTACCGACAGGGGTCAAGGGGCCGGGCGTCGCTGCGAGCGCGATATCGAGCGCACGAGCAGGTACAGGACGGCGACGACGACAAGCAGCACCCCGATGGAGAGCAGGTGCAGCATTCCGTCCACGACAGCGCCGATAATGACCAGCGCAATGGCGATGCTGAGAAGAATCAGGAAAAGGGCCATCGCACGCCTCCCCGAGTCGTGGCTGTGGCAGGGGGACTACATCAGGGCGAAGCCGAACTGCCTACCAGTAGTGGCGGCGTCCGCCGACCGCGTGGCCGACTGCCCCAAGGATCCACAAAATGAGTCCGATGACGACTAGGACGATCCCGATGGTCCACAAGATGGAGATGCTGGCTACGAAGCCGATGATCAGCAGGATGACCCCGATAATGATCATGATGACCTCCAGTCTCGCGTCTGCCTCATTTTCAGTGTAGGCGCGCCCCGTGGCGGTGGCCTGTCAAGCAGTCCCCGAGTTCGCGACTCGGATTCTCGGGGGGTGGCCTTGTGCGATTTCTCGTATGGCTCTCTCCCTGTGCGGTCGGGCGGATGCTTGCGCAGCATGCCAATTCTCTGCAGTGGACGGCGGCAGCCCGAGTGCTGGCACGGCCGGTCGCGGACATTCCTCCCCGCGGGTTCTGCGAGATGCCGTCCTGGTATCCGGCGAAGGATTCCTAGTCGACGCGATGGGCGCCGTGACGGACTTGTCGGAGGCGGACCTTCGACGGGAGACGGTCCAGTCCCGCCGAGTCCCTTGCGCGTGTGAGCGTTTCCCGGCTGAGTCGACCCAGGATCTGCTCCGGTTCCCCGTCAGGCTCCAGCCACAGCCGCACTCGTGCGACCGGGACAGTACGTCGGCCCGTGAGCCGTACGTGAGCCCGTGAGACTCCGTCCAGGGTTTGGACTTCTTCCTCCATCACGTTCTCCAGCGCGTGGCCGTTGAGTTGGGTCGTTGCGCCGTCTTTGCTGTCGACGAGGATTTGCCCCAGCCGGTCTTTGCGTAGTTGGGCGACAAGCCACCACAGCAGCAGGGCCAGCAACACGACGAGCGCCGCGATGACGGCCGGCCACCACAAGCCCTGTTCCCGCCACCGGGTGCGTCCCTCCACGCCCAGCACTACATCGTCCGGACCACGAAAGGGCCACCAGCCCGGCACGTCGAAACCCCAGCGGCGCTGCAGATCCAGGCCGCCCAGCAGTGCGCCGCCACCGAGGGCGAACAGACCAAGGCCCAGCAGTCCCAGCAGCACCCGGTTCGCTGTCTTGAGCATCGGGATCGACTCAGCCCTTCTTCGAACGCCGCACGCGCACGGACAGCGTGGGTTGCCGGGACAGCCCCAGGGTTGTCGTGGCCTTGCCCAGCGTGGCATCGAGGTCCGCGCGAACCTCGTCGAGATCACGGAAGTGTGACTGCGCCCGGGCTTTGACCTTCCGGCGCCCGACATCGACCCGAGCCGACTCGACACCGGGCACCCGCACGGCCCGGTCACGGAGGATCAGGGCAGCTGCGCGGCGGTCGAGCCCGGCGCGGACCTCCCCGATTTCTCGGCTGCCGATGGGCTGCCGCATGGGTAGCAGCCTGCGCAGTCCCGGCGTCACCGCCAGCAGGAAGAGCCACAGGCCCAGGGCCATCGCCACTGCGGCTCCGGCAATCACCCAGATGTCGTCCAACGGCCGCGTGGCCAGCTCATCGGCGAGCTGCCGTCGCCAGCGCATCCCGGGCCGGCCCGCCCGCACCGACACCACGTCGTACAGGAGCAGTCCAGTAGCTGTGACGGACAGCAGGGCCACCATGGTCGCGGGGATCCGCCGTGCAGACCAAAAACGGTGCGACGACCTGCCCGATTCACGAACGGCCTCTTTTGTCGCGCCGGTATCCGGGGGCCCTCCCGGAGAAGCTGCCTCTCCAGGATCGGAGGGAGAGCCGCTGCCGCCGGTCGGGCGCCACGTGTTCGCGCTCATTTCACCCTCTCCTGGTCTGTACGCCGCGAGTGGACCGAGTGCAGCCTCTCCACCGAGACCACGAGGTCAGACACATCCATGCCGGCCCATGCCCTGAGCCGTTCGGCGACCTCTCGGCGCACCGCAGCGCACTGAGCACCGATGTCCGACGGATAGCCCAGCTCCAGGGCGATGCGCATCCGCACTTCGCCGAGCACCGATCCGAGCTCGGCGGAATCACGCCCTCGCTCTCTGTCATTCCGCTCCGGTGCGCGCCGCACCAACCTGGTCCGCGCGGCGTCCGGCGGCCCGGAGGTACGTCACCGGCCGTCTCGGTGAACCGACTCAGCGCCTCGCGCGTCACCTGGGAAGCAATCTTCGCGGCGACCCGGTCGGTGACTGTGGTCGCGCCCCGCTCCTCGCGAGGGACGGCTGGGCGTCGATCGGCTGCCCTGGTCACTGCCGCCAGTCTCTCCGAGCGCCTCGCTGGTCATCGCGGATCCGCTGCTGGTCGCTTCGGCGGCGGACAAAGTCACCCGGTTCCAGATCACCTTCCGTCAACCGCCCGGCGACAAGTCCAACGGCACCCAGTACCAGCACCAGCAGGAAAGCCCAGAAGCCACCGAAGTATGCGGCGAAACCCAGCGCCATTCCGGCGATCAAACCCACCATGGTTCTGCTCATCACGCGCTCCTTCACCCAGCATCCGGCTCCGCCGCGCTACTGGACCCGTTGCCGCTCCTCGCTTTCATCCTCCTCGTCGGGCAGCTTCACATCACTGACCACGATGTTGACTTCCACGACTTCCCGCCCCGCCATCCGTTCCACTGCGGAGATCACGTTCTCCCGTACTGCACCTGCCACGTCCGTGATCGAGACGCCGAAGTCGACAACGATCTCCAGATCGATGGCTGCCTGCACCTCTCCAACCTCGACACTGACCCCACGTGTTACGGACTTGCCGCTACCGGCGCCGGGCATCCGCTCCCGCATCGAGCCCATCGAACGTGCGAATCCACTGCCAAGGGCATGAACGCCGAGTACATCCCGTGCGGCCATCCCGGCGATCTTCTCCACCACCACATCGGCGACAGTCGTCCGACCACGAGAGCCGGGCGCGCCACCGCGCCTTGCGCCGGCGTTCTCAGTCATCAGGCCATTCCTCCCTTACGGAGCACGCCTGGCATTCCTCGGTCAAATTATATTCACTTTTAGTGTCTTTTAAGGAGAAGTAACGACCATGAGTCTGGTGGCCCGGCGATTACCAGGGAGCGCTGCCGGGAGCCCGAGAGGACATGCCGGGCGCAAGGGCAGGAAGAGCAACGAACCTGGGAGAGGGTGGACAGGTGAATACCGAGGAGTGGATGCAGGCAGTACGCGGTCAGCTCGACCTGGGTCGACTGCTCCCGCTCGGAGGGCCCGATGACGGGACATGGATCACGGAGCAAGCGGCCCTCCTGACCCTCCGGCGTACGGCCGCTGCGATTCCCGGCATGGTTGGAGAGTGTGCGCATTGGACCTGCGCCGCACGAGCCCGTGTCCGAACCGGCCGTCCGCCCGCCGGTCAGCGCGCTGCCACCTGGCCCGCTCAGGATCGAGGCCGCCTTCACCGCGTCCGTCGCGCAGCCACTGCACCAGGCCGCCGACCAGTTGAGGAGCACACTGCTCAACGTGGCCGCTGAACGGCTCGGCCTGATCACCGTGGCAGTTGATCTGCGCGTCACGGATCTCCATGAAAGCACGGAGACAGACGTCGGGTCGCGGACCGCAGAGAAGACCACCAGGTCCCCGTCGGAATCTGCGCCCGCGCGAAACTCGACCCTGACCGGAACAGAACCCGTGCGGGGCCCATTGGGGAGCTGGACGGCGTCGTGTCTGCCGTTCCGGGCGTCGCTCGCCTCACTGCTGCGCTGGGAGGTCACCCGATCAGGGTGGAGCAACAGGACGATCCGCCCGGCCGGCACATCGAGGGTGCAGCTCGCGGTCGCGCCCGGACACCATCCCTTGGAAGTCGCCCGCGCTGTCCGGGCAGCGGTAACCGGCGCAGCCGCTCGTGACACCAACGCCCCGGTAACCGTTGCCGTCCTCGTCACCGAAACCGCGGCCTAGCTCCATTGCCCTGTCTGCGCCAAACGGCAGCTAAACGTCAGAACGCCGCGCACACGCGGCAAGGCGCGGAGAGACGGGATGCCACTCCCAGGAGGCCAGTGGCTGCACAGCAGCCCCAGCGCGTACGGGCGATGCGGTTTGGGATCCACCTGCGGACCGATGCCTTCGTCAGCGCCGATCCCGGAGCTCGGATTTTCCGAGTCCGATGATCACCAGCTCCTCCTTGTTCTGATCCGCTTCCATCAGGCCTTGATGTGCGCCAGAGGTGTCGGGACTGCAGGACCGGCCCGAGGGCAACCCCGTGGTCGGCCACCTCCGCTTCCAGGTCGGCCGCCCGCAACTGTCGCAGGGTCGACTCCTCCCTGCTGAGTCCCGAGTGAACGAGCAGCAGGTTGCCTCGAGGGTGTAGCAGCGGCGGCGCTTCACCCGGGCCCCCGACGGGATCGTCCGATCGAACGCACTTGCCACTTCACGTTTGGTTCGTGTCGGACCGCGCCTAGCCGCTGGTCGATTCGCAGGATAGATCATGGAAATTGACCAGACGCAGTGGAGCACGACCAGCATCCCAGGCCTGGAGGTCCGCCAGGACAGGGTTACCGTCACCGCAATGCGGCTATGGGGATGGGAGGGGGCGTTGCCACTTTCCCTGGTCCGGGCTGCCGTGGAAGCGTCGGCTGACACGGCGGATTCGATGATGCTGCCGGTGTCCGATGGGCAGGGTACTTGTTGATGTAGGTGCCGTCGCGGAGCAAAATGTGGCCGCGGCAGGCCAGAGTCCCGCCCATCGTGGGTGTTGGCCCTGTCACCGCGGACGGGCGGGCGGTGGCCAGGCGTGTGTCGGCGTCGATGATGACCTGCACGTTGGCGGACAACCAGTAGGTGGGTTTCGAGGCGCCGACCTTGCCGTCACCGACCGGGACCAGCGTGCCGTCCACGATCCGCAGCCGGTCGGCCGCATCGACGGGACGTGAGGCCGGCTCGAGCGCAAGCAGGCCGCAGCCGCTGGGTGCCTGCGCTCCGTGGCCGGCGAGGCCTTTGCCGCGACGTACCAGTTGCCGTGCGGTCGAGCGGCCGACGGAGCGACAGACGGCACGACCCTGTTTGACGGCGCGGTATGAGCGGGGACAGCCCGAACATGGGTGACTACGACAACGCGATCACAGTGGCCGTTCCGCCTCGCCGGCTCTTCGCATACTTGGCCGATGTGGAGAACCTCCCCCACTACATGCCGCGACTGACCGCTGCCCAGCCCCACGACGGCGACCGAGTCACGGTCACCGCACATATCGATCCCGAGGACGCGCCGGAGCAGGACGTCACCAGCGAGGCCTGGATCCGCGTCCTTGAGGAGGGTAGGACCCTCGAATGGGGTGCACCCGGGCCAAACGAATACCATGGCCGCCTCCATGTCGGCAGGGGCGAAAGCGCGGACACCTCCCGTTTGAGCGTTGAGCTGCACACGGCACGCACCGAAGGAGAACAGGTTGACGAGGGGCTGCGGGAGGCGCTACGTGGCATCAAGGCCGCCGTCGAAGCCCCCGAGCACTAGGCAGAAAGGGCACCCGACAGATAGCTGACTGGAATGCTTGAGCACCGTGCGCCTCTCCTACGCGGCGCTGCAGGGCGCGGTGCGCGTGGCTTTTCACGGTGCCGAGCGGCAGGCCGTCCGGTGCGCGATCTGAGGGTGCGCGAGGTCGTACGACCGCGGCGATGTGGCCGGGCCCCGCGGCGAGGCGAAGTTCAGCAGCATCGCTGCACCACGCTCCCCGGCGCCGCCTCCGTCTCTTGGTGCTCGGCCTTCCCGTCGTCGCCCTGCTGGCAGGTGATGCGCGCTGCCGTATCGCGATGCGCGGGGTGGGGTCGGAGCGGGCTGCGGGGGGCAGATTGCCAAAGCGAGTTGCTCGACGAGTCACTGTCGTGGGAGACCTTGGTCGTTCGTCGGGCTGGCGGAAGACTCGGACGATAATCCGCGCGACCTGCGTCGTCCGTCCGGTTAGGCAACAGGCGTCAGCCGATGTTCTGCATGACTTGGTCCGTCGACCCGCGCCTCACGATGGCTTCGACATCGCGTAGGCCGACTATGTCGACACTCTGCCTCGGCGAGGAGCGGCCGGTGCTCCTGCCGGCCCGCGGCGTCGGCACCGCCTCTGAACTGCCGCAGCACCTCGCGCAGCTCCCTGACGAGATGGTCGCCGCACAGTCACGCCGACCACACCCGGTCCGGTGGCAAGTGGCGGCCCACTTGCAGCTCGTACAGCTTCGCATCGATCGACGACTTGGGCAGCGACTCCGCCCGCAGTCGCCAGGTCGTTGCCCGACTGGTGTACGGCTCCACAGCCGTCTGCGGGAGCTTGTGCGAACGCGGCGGCCCCTTCCACTCGCTGGTGGAACGTCATCACGGTCCGCTGGTTCCATCTCGCCGCGTGCGCCAGGAGAGCCGTCTGCAACAGGGTGAGGCGCCGGCCCCGCCGCGCTTCCTCCGACTCTCCGACAGGACGAGCTGAAGCTGTGATGACGTGCGCCGATAGCCGCACCGAAGCCGTCGCACGCCTTCGGCAGGGGGCCGATGCTGGTACGGCAGAGGCGTCCAGCCATCCCCGAGAAGGGGTCACCAGTCAGGGCGGTGACGAATGGCGGTGCGTTCACCCGCCCGACCTCTCTGGTCGTACTGGGCAGCAGCGCGGTCCAGCAGTCAGTGTCTGCGGCAGTTACTGGGGCAACCCAGCCTGAGGAGGTAACGGCGCGCACGATGCTGGCCAGGAAGGTAGGGACGTCGCGCGCAAGGGGCGGCGAGCCGCAGGGTCACTCGTGGGTTTGCCGGATGGCAAGCCCCCGCCCTCGCCATCACCCGCCTGGCGCAGCGAAATGGTTGCCGTGTATCCCGTCAGGGCGGCTCTGACCGCTCCCGACCCACCCACACCCCAGCCGCTTCGAGGCAGGACGTCGCACCTGAGACCACTGGCCCCAATCAGCGAACAGCGCGCAGTACGCGTGCACCCGACATGCCGGTAACTCCACGTGAGGTTACGTTCACGGTGCGAAAGGAGAACTACATGAACCGAACTCCTGGCGAGCCGCCTTCCATAGGCAGGTCGAACCCAGACCCGTCTCAGGGCAGTAGTCGTAGGCCTTCTCGGCGCACCGTCATCGGCGCTCTCGTTGCCACCGGTGCCGTCGCTGCACTGGTCGGCGGATTGGCGCTGTCCTCCACGGGAGCACCTCCTGCAAATGCCGCGTCCTCCACTTTGGGAGGAGGGCCTGCGGTACCGACTGACAGCACCACTTCGTCGGCCTCGGAGTCGGGAAAGTTCGGCTTGGTATCCACCTCTCCAGGTCTCTCAGCGGACTTCAAGAAGACGTTCACCGACCATTACATCGAGGCTAATGGTCTGCGCCAGCACGCGGTCATCGGAGGCGAAGGCCCGCCTCTGCTGCTGGTGCACGGCTGGCCGGAGAACTGGTACGCGTGGCGCCTGCTGATGCCGGCCCTGGCGCGTCATCACACAGTCATCGCGGTCGACCAGCGCGGCATCGGCCTGACCGAGAAGCCTTCGAGCGGATACGACACCGGCACTCTGGCCAAGGACCTGGCCGCTCTGATGGACAAGCTCGGCCACGAGCGGTTCTCCGTCGTCGGCCACGACACGGGCATGATCATCAGCTACGCGCTGGCCGCTGACTACCGGGACCGGGTCGAGCGTGTTGCCCTGGCCGAGGTACCCGGCCCGCCCGGCGTGGTCCCGTCTCCGCCTCTGTTCGTGCCCGAGCCGCTCAACAACAGACTGTGGCATATCCCGTTCAACAGGGCCGACGCCAAGCTGGTCGAAGAGCTCGTCTCGGATCGGGAAGATGCCTTCTACGGCTACGAGTTCAAGATCCAGGGCGGCGGAGTAGCCAAGGAGGCCATTGACTACTACGTCCGTCTCCTCTCCAACCCTCAGAGTCTGAGCGGAAGTTTCGGCTTCTACCGTGCCTGGGATGCCACCCTCGCGCAGAACGAGAAGCGGGCGAAGACGAAGCTGAAGATGCCCGTTCTGGGAATCGGTGGCCAGGACAGCTGGGGGAAGGCCGTTGCCGACTCCATGAAGGGCGCTGCGGTGAATGTGCAGACCGCTGTCATTCCCCACACCGGGCACTGGCTCGCCGAGCAGTCTCCCGACAGGATGGCGGCAGTCCTAACCGAGTTCCTGAACTCCGGCCGCGGTGATGCGGACCAGGGTGCTGCCACATCGCCCGCCACTGCTGGGAAATGACGCGAACCCTGCTCAGTGCAGGAACGATCAAAGCCGACGCCGCCTCGTCAGGAGGTGGCGTCGGCTTGTGCCGCCGTAGAGTCCTCGGATGCGTCACCTCCATCGACGAGGCAGCGATCACCTCCACGGTCCTGACCGCACCCACAAATGAACTGGTCGGAGATCCGGCGGGAGGCGGCGGTGTATGCCGGGTCTCACGATCGACCAGGCTCAGGAGGTGAAACCAGGTCGACGCCTTGACCAAGCGGCCCGGAGAGACAATGCAGACCCGAACCGGCTCGCGCTGCTCGACGGGCTCACCCGCAATCAGCTGATCGAGACGTACGCGACGCTGCGTGAGCTGCTCAGCCTGAAGGCCGGATAGTGCTCGCGTGGCCTACTCGCCCTGCGAAGAACATGGCGAGTAGGCGATGCAATCCATTTGGGGGGTGTGCTACGCGCCAGTGCCCGCGCAACAGCAGGTCGCAGCCGGGAGCTTTGCCGTCTCCCGGGGAGCGGCAGACGGGTGAATGAAGGATGCTGTGGGGGTATTCGCTTCGTGGTATCGGCTCGCGTGGATGGAGGCAGATCATGCTTCTTGCTCACCCTGCGGTGTTGAAGGATCTGGTGGAGCAGTACGAGAAGCTGTGTGCGCTGCACGTCGAGAAGGGAAGTCCTGGTGTGCGGCAGCGGATGGAAGACGCTGCGTACACCCTGTGCGTGTCTACCGGTACCCGGGACGTGGATGCGGCGCTGATCGCCGCCCGGCACCGGTTGCCCGGGGACCCTCCCGAGGACGATTCACTGGTCGCCGCGAGCTGACCACTTGTTCCCATCGGGCGCACCGGCGCCGGTGCGCCCTGCACCGTCCGCGACGACGTGCGTTACGCCGTCAGGCAGATCCAAGGGGTGAGGCGAGGGCAGCCGCTGCTCGGCGCAGCGCCGCCCGGCCGCGCCTCCAGCCTGAGGGATCTGCTGGTTGCTAGCGTGCCGTAAGCACACCGGCACCTGCTTCGCCTCGCGGTTGCCCCGGCACCTCTCCCGGTGCCGGGGCGGCTGCCTTCACGGGGCTTCGGCGCCTGGGCGGCACAGTGAAGCCCGGGCACGGTGACCGACCGCATCCCGGGCGCTTCTCGCGACTCCGGCGGCCTCGGGAGCGCTCACCAGAGACACTGCGATGATGCGGCACGTGAGAGGCCGTCGCATGCTGGGAAGCCTGGCCGGGATCGCTGGCCTCGGCCTGTGTGGGGAGCCGGGCGTCGGGCACTCAGGCCGTCGGTCCCGAGCGGAGCCGTCGGATGTCCCGCACGAGCGCGTACGAGGCACTGATGAAGATCACAGCTCCAGCCCCGATCCAGAGAGCCGAGGCCCCAGAACGGTACTCACGAACCGCAAAGGTGAGCAGCAGGGTGCTGACAAGGACGCCGAAGGCCGAGATCAGAGCGCTGATGCGGTTGGTCACCTGGACATCATCGACGACAACCTCGGCCTGCGGGAGTGATCCAAACGAATCGCCCTAGGCATTTCCCGGATGCACGTCTCCCGGCTCCTGGCCCAGCTCCGCACCGGCCTCCTCACCGGGTAGTGCCCGTCAGGCCGAGAGTGGGACGGACCGCTTGGTTCGCTGACAGAGTCACCGTGGTCCTGTCCGCTGGGGTGGCGAACTAACGGGCCATCGTGAATGGGTGGGGCGGGTTGCTGAGGATGCGGCTGACGAAATCCGCGGCCTGGCAGTCGAGCCGGATCGGTGGTCGCCCGGCGCCCTCGACGTGTCGGCCCCGGAGGGCGACTGGCGCGCGCACATCGCCGCCGTCGGTCGCCGCACCTCACCCACACGGTCCCGCCGGGCAGCGCTGGCGCGTGGTCCGTACGTGGTGCCGTCGGCGCGGGTCGGCCTCAGGGACGGACGCCGGCGGGATCAGCCACTTCTCGGTCTGCCCGGGGCGCGGTGCCTGAGCCGGGCCCCAGACCCCTGACGATCAGCCACCACCCCGGCCAGTGCCAGCTTCGAGGCGAACACGGGGAGCGCGGCGGCCGACCCCGGCACGGAGGAGCTGCGCGTAAGCCCCGAACAACACGGCAAAGGCTGAGGCGAGGTCAACGGCCCGCCTACCAGCCCGAGCACGGCGATGAAGCGCGGCACGAGCCGTGCGTGATACGCCAGGTACGCAAGCAGGACGGTGTTCAGGCCGAGGGCGATATTGGGTCCGAGCAGGAACGCCCAGTCGTGGACGGCCGCCAGCGCGACATCGGCGCCGTCCGCCGCGCCGGCGTCCCGCAGGGTGACGAGCGCCAGGACGGCGATGATCCCGAGGGTGATGACGGCCGCCTCCAGTAGCCGCCCGAAGGCGTAACCGAGCGCGAGCCCCTCGCCGTGGCGCCGCAGGACAGGGAACAGCGAACCTCCCTGCGGTTTCAGCAGGAACGTCGCATCGGCGTTATCCGGTTGACCTTCGAGCGTTGGTGAGGTCTCTGTGGGATGTCGTGGTTCGCAGTACCTGCAGCGCTCCGGCGCGGGCGTCTTGCTGTGCAGTGCCAGGACCGAGGCGATCAACTTCGGCTCCGCACGGTGCGGGCCCGCTCTTGACCGGAAGGCACGGGCGTGGCCAGCGGTGCCGCGAAGTCGTTCAACTCCGAAAGGGCCTTCGGCTTTATCGCGCAGGACGGCGGGGGTCCGTACGTCTCCGCGCACTGCTGCAACATCTACTCTTCCGGCCTCTGTGAGCTCCAGGAAGGCCAGGCGGTGACCTTCGATGTCGCGCAGGGGCAGAACGCCCGCAGGCGGAGAACATCGCCCTCGCCTGACCCCGCTCCACGTGTCAGACGGTGGCCCCGGAGCGTCGCTGCCGGGGCCCCGTCATGTTCAGCTGACGGCGCGGGTCAGGTGGTGATCCAGTTCCTCACCACGGCTGCAGTGTCGCGGACGGTGAAGCGGCCGTAGGTGACGGCGGCCACCAGGTCAGTCGCGTCATCGGTGGTGACCTTGACGGGCTGGCCGCTGGCCTGGAGATATGCGGCAGCGACCATCACGGCGAAGAGCTCGTTGCTGTGCTCGAGCGCCGGGACCCGGGCCAGGCTGTGGAGTAGCGCCGCGGCGCGGTGGTGCGGTTCGGGGTAGACATACGTGCCCATGACGGTGTGGCGGTGGCGTGCCACGGCGGCGGCCATGGCGCCGTAGTCGGTGACGTCCGGATCACCGGGAACATGGGTCTGGGCGACGTCGAGGAGCTAGCCCTCGTCGATGGGTGACCGGTGCCATCAGGCAGCGGCCTGCCCTTCACCGGTACCGAAGGGGGCGGCGAACCCTTCGGCGTGCTCGGCAGCGAACGTCCCCGCCGCCTCGACGAACCGGGTGCGGGTGATGTCGGCGGTCAGCAGCTGGGCGGCGTACTGCTCCGGCTCGGTGTGCCCGCCGGCGGCAAGACGCTTCAGCTGCTCATAGGTCTCGTCATCGACCTCGATGCGGATTTCCCTGGCCATACGGCCCACCGTAGCGGCGCCATAGCTTTGAGGGCAGCCCGATGCCGAACCTCGAGAGAGCCCTCGGGGTGGAGGGGCACCAGCTGTGCGGCTTGACGAGCCGACCCACGTGCACGTCCCCGGCCGGGGCCAAAGCCCCGTCGTTCCTGCCACCGGGGTGGCGTTCAACAAGAGGCGGTCGGCATGCACGCATAGTTCCGTGAGGACCATCTTCGGCTGACCCGCCAGGCGTGGGCTGGCCCTGGGCGGCGGCCGGCCCACGCCGCCGACGCCTCCCAACGATCAGCCCAGGGCTTGGCCGGCATGGCCGTCTGCCTGCGAGCGAATTCCCTGCGCTCAGTGGCGGTGTCGAGAGGGCCATAGATAGGAATGGGCGCCCCTTCCGCTCGCGCACTGCGGCTGGGCAAAAGCGAGGAACTTCCGGGGCTGACTCACCGGAGGCTCCGTATTCCGGGGGCTGCTTCGATGTAGTGGCCCTGGAATGGACGCGGCCAACGCCGACACCCTGCCGTGCTTTCCGGCTAAGCGTGGCTCAACGCAGCCCTGGCGTGCACCGTTGCCGAACGCTGGGCGTCTGAAACTGTGGATTCGCCCGTGCCCCTCTGTTTTTCAGCTTCGCCTGGCAATCGCTACGTCAGCGGGTCGTGCCCCCAGTTCATGAGGGATTGCCGCCACCGGGAATCCTCTATCTCGCCCGTCGGCCGCTGGGCGAGGTGTCGGTGGATGAAGCCGTTCACCTTCTGCATGTGCTCGTAGTCGTCGTCGGAGAGCTGGTCCTCCTTCTGACGGAGCAGCTCGACGATGCGGCGTCCCGAGGCGTGTCCCGTCGATTCACCGTCACTGCTGTGCTGGCCAGCCGCTTTGGATCTGTCGGTGGCCAGCCACTTCTCGAGTTCTGCGGGGGAGAGGTTGACCAGGTGCAGGAACTCCTGCCGGACTTCCTGCTTCTTCTTTGCGTCCACTGTCAGTCCTTCTTCCGCAGCGCCTGCTTCTTGTGGACTGCGGACCGGCCGGACTTGTCGCTGCGCACCTGATATTGCGGCTCCTCTGGTGTCGCGTCCACGGTACGACCCGCAGCCTCGGTGCGCTCCGTGATCTTCTTCTCTACCGTTCCCTCCGCAGTGGAGCCGTGGCTCTTCCAGGAGACCTTGTCTCCCTTGCGCGGCTTCTTGCTTTTGCTCATCGTGTACCTCCCCTTGCATCGTCGGGCGGGAGTACTCGCTTCGCATCCCGGCTTGGACGACACTGCCGTCGGGCGGCGGTCGGCAATGGGTTGCCTCTACCAGCTGTGGCCGCACCGTGCCACTAGGCAGCGCCCCGGGCGCAGGCAGCCGTGCGACCCTCGAATCAGGCTGGTGTTGACGGCGCAGACCCCTTGTGAGTACCGGCATTGAGCCGGTCTTCATCGCACCCCTCGCGCTTGTGAACGGCGCCGGCTTTCAAACAGGAACGTCACAGGCCCTCTCGAGTCATACGGCCTGGCGGTTGGCGATGTCTCCGCCGGGTCCTCGGCGAGTACGACGGACACGGTGATCCGCTGTCCGGCCCGGACGATGCTGGTCGATCCGGCCGTACTGGTGAATGCGGTCCTTGGCGGCCTACGAATCCTGCGTGAAGGCCTGCACGCATCGCGCGGTCCCAAGGGGCAGGGGGCTCGAGGCCGAGATGGTCCGTCCGAGGTGACTTGCCTGGCCGGACTGTGTGCCATCAGCCTCTGACCCATGACCGTTGTGGTCTCGGGCGGCCGGGGTCTACAGCAGAGAAGACCTCAGTGTGTAGGCAGCCTGCCTGCCGAAATGGCGCTTCCGGCACGGACGCTCCTGCCGCCCACGTTGGCACTCCCATACCGAGGGCGCGCGCCGAAGATGCACGAGCCGAACAACACCTCGCTCCGGCAGTCAGTCGAAGGGTGTGATGTCTGTCGGTCTGAGGTCGGTGCGGGCGCGCTGCGCCTTTACGGGGTGGCGCCAGCGGCCGGAGTCGATGGCGGTGTCGCCGAGGAATTCGACTACGAGCTCCGGTTCGACGCAGGTGAACGCTAGGGGTTCGCGGCTGCCCCAGGTGACGGTCAGCCGCATGTGCCACCACGCATGGCCGGGACCGGCCGGGTTTAGAAGCCATCTCATTTGGGTGACTCGGTAGTCTGTGAGTCATGGTGGGGATCGTTGAGCGGTTGGTGCCGGACGAGTTGTGGGAGTTGTTCCAGCGGGTGGTACCGGAGGCGCCGTCGCGGCCGCAGGGCGGTGGTCGGCGTCGGCACGGCGACCGGGAAGTGCTGGCGGCGATCGTCTTCGTGGCGACATCGGGTTGCACCTGGCAGCAGCTGCCTTCGGCGTCGTTCGGCCCGTCCGGAGCGACCGCCCACCGGCGGTTTGCGGAGTGGTCCAAGGCCAGGGTGTGGGCCAAACTCCACCGCCTGGTCCTCGACGAACTCGGTGCCCGCGGCGAGCTGGACTGGTCGAGGTGCGCGATCGACTCGGTGAACATGCGGGCCCTGAAAGGGGGACCTGACAGGTCCGAATCCTGTCGACCGGGGCAAGTACGGCTCGAAGATCCACCTGATCACGGAACGATCGGGTCTGCCCATATCCGTCGGCATTTCCGGGGCCAATCTGCACGACAGCCAGGCCCTGATCCCGCTCGTGAAGGGCATCCCGCCCATCCGCTCGCGCCGCGGCCGGCGACGGCGCAAGCCCGCCAAACTCCACGCCGACAAGGGCTACGACTACGCCCACCTGCGGAAATGGTTACGCACGCGCGGCATCACCCACCGCATCGCCCGCAAGGGAGTCGAGTCCTCACAACGGCTGGGCCGCCATCGCTGGACCGTGGAACGCACCATGGCCTGGCTCGCCGGCTGCCGCCGCCTCCACCGACGCTACGAACGCAAAGCCGACCACTTCCTCGCCTTCACCAGCATCGCCTGCACCCTCATCTGCTACCGCAGACTCGCCAAATGAGATGGCGTCTTAGCGTCGGGCCGATCTCGTTGCGCAGTGCGAGGGGGAGGGGTGTGGTGCGGGCGACGAGTCGGAGCTGGCCGCCTCGGGTGTAGCGGCCGAGCAGCAGTGTGTTCGGGGAGGCGATCGGCCCGGTGACGGCACCCACCATCGCTTCCGCAGTGTCCCGCGCCCGGATTTTGAACCAGCGTCGCTGACCCGGCAGATACGGTTGTTGGGCGCCCTTGGCAACCACGCCCTCGACACCGAGGCCTCCCCATTCGGTCAGCCACTGCTCCGCCAGGTCGCGGTCCGTCGTCACGGGGGTCAACTGCCAGGGGGTGAGCAGAGCATGCTGGTGGAAGAAGGACTCCAGCGCGGCCCGGCGTTCGGCAAATGGCCAGGTCAACATGTCGGTGCCCTGGTGCTCCAGCATGTCGAAGGCGATGAAATGAGCCGGCTGTTCGGCGGCGAGGGGGGCGGCCGTCGCGGGGTGGCGGGTCAGCCGCTGCTGCAGGGCCGAGAAATCAAGGCGCCCTCCGGTGTGGATCACGACCTCGCCGTCCAGGACGACGTCCTTGCCCAGGGCTCCGGCCGCCTCGGCGATTTCGGGAAGCGCACCGGTCAGATCCCGCAGATTCCGGGACTGCAGGAACACCTTGCCGCCGTGGACGAAGACCAGCATGCGGTAGCCGTCGTACTTGGGCTCGAACACCATGCCGCCGGGCATCGCTCCGGGGGCGGGCAGCCGGGCGAGGGCATGCGCCGCCATCGGTACCAAGGGGGGATTAACTGTCACTTTTTCGGCATACCCCGACTGGTAGCTCCGATAGCAGTGCGCACCCGCTTGGTGGCAGCAGGCTTTACAGCTGCCGCTCAGTCCGAGGATGCGGGCTCGGCGGCCGGCTGTTCGTCGTCGACGTGCTTGAGTGCCGTGCGGGCCCCCACGCCCTTACCCATGGGGAGTTCCGCCCACCAAGGGTGGGCGTAGATTGCGACCGTCAGCGCCACGATCTTGCTCCGGAACGTACGGTCCGCCTCGATCTGCTCGGGGGTGAAGCCGGGGGAGTCCGGGTCTATGACCGGCTCCGTGCGGCCGCCTGCGAGGGGCCGCTCGTAGGTCACGCCGATCATCGGATCAACGCTCCAGGGAAGAGTGCGACAGTGCTCCTCGTACGCCGCGCGGACACGGAGTATCTCAAGCTGCAGGGCTCGCAGGTCATCGGGGAACGAGTACGAGGTGCTCATCCACGAGAGCGTAGCTGCGTACGAATATTGCGTCTTGGCGGCGCGCCATGTGCTCAGTGCGCCGGCTGCTCAACGGCCAGCCGGCGACAGTCGCGGACGCCGGTTGAGCCGCTGCTGCAGCGCCAAGAATTCATCGCGGTCCATGGCGCTCTGATGGTCTTCCCGCCCGCAGGGTCGTGAGTCAACAGGCGGCGGTCACGGAAGGATCGGTATGCGGTGTGGGCCAGCACCGCTCCGAAACTGGCCCACACCTGGTGGGCTTGCCCAAGGGGCTTGGGGCTTGGACAAGCCCTCCTTTCCAGAATGCACCTTCGGTTGCTGTCTCTGGGCAAGCTCTGAATCAGCGCTGGGCAACCCTGCTGCTCGGTGGCAGGCAAGCCGCCCTGCTCGGCGGCCCCCTCGCCAAAGACGTTGACGATGGCGCCGCCTTCGTCTTGCTGGAGCATCTGCCGGATTTATGCGCGGGTGCACAGGAACGAGCAGCCTGGACGTTGTCTTCTCTGGTGACGTCGCAGCGGCCGTGAGAGCTTGGCTGCCGCCGTCGGTGATCAGCCGCGCGGTTCCTTCAGCCCGTCCTCGTACAGGTCGACGAGGGCGACCTGCGCTCCGGCGCGGGCGAGCTCGGTGGCGCGGCCGGAGGCGGCTCCGGTGACGAATGCGGTCCGGTAGGTGACCTTCACGTCGGATCCTCCATCCTGGTGCTGGTTTAGGGGCGGGTTCAGCTGGTGGCGGGGCCGCGGCGTACTCCTCGTCGGTGACGGGGGTCAGCCGGTGCACGACGTCGTGGTCGGCGTCGTGGCCAAGTGGACCATGAGCCGGTTCGGCGCGGAGCCGTGCCAGTGCTCCTCATCGGCCTCGAACAGGATGCGGTCGCCGGGACGGATGACTTCTACAGGGCCGCCGCGGCGCTGGCACATACCGATCCCCTCGGTGACGAAGACGGTCTGTCCTAGCGGATAACGGTGCCAGTGGGTGCGGGCGCCGGGCATGAAGTGCACCAGGGATGCGGTGACCTGGCGGGGTGGTGAGGTGAGTGGCCGGGTCAGGGCTTGAGGAGGGCCTTGATAGCGCGGCGCTCGTCCATGGCCTGCTAGCCCTCGGCGACCTGCTCCAGCGGCAGGGTGAGGTCGAAGACCTTGCCCGGGTCGATCCGGCCTTCGAGGACGCGGTCGATGAGGTCGGGCAGGTAGCGGCGCACCGGGGCCGGGCCGCCGCGCAGGCCGACGTGGGAGAAGAACAGCTCCTGGCCGTCGAAGGCGACCTCGTGGGGTACGCCAACGAAGCCGACGTTGCCGCCGGGCCGCGCGGAGTGCAGGGCCTGCTGCATGGCCTGGGCGGTGCCGACGCACTCCAGCACGCTGTCGGCGCCGATCCCGCCGGTCAGCTCTTTGATCCGGGCCACTCCCTCGTCGCCGCGCTCGGTGACAATGTCGGTTGCGCCGAACTCGCGGGCCAGCTTCTGCCGTGATTCGTGGCGGCTCATGGCGATGATCTGCTCTGCGCCCCTCTCCTTGGCCGCGATCACGGCGCAGAGGCCGACCGCGCCGTCACCGACGACCACGGCGGTGGAGCCGGGCCGTACCTCGGCGGCATCGGCGGCCCACCAGCCGGTGCCCATGACGTCGGAGACGGCCAGCAGACCGGGCCACAGCTCCTCGCCCGGCGTCTCGTCGGTGGCGACCAAGGTGCCCTGGGCGTTGGGGATGCGCACGTAGTCGGCCTGGCAGGTGCTCATGAACTCGCGGTGCAAGCAGTTCGACTGGAAGCCATTTCGGCAGTTCGCGCAGGTGTTGTCCGAGGTGGCGAAGGAGCCGACGACGAACTGGCCCGGCCTGACCGAGGTGACCTCGGACCCGGCCTCCTCCACGAAACTGCCGGTACGGGTCGCCCGTCGCAGCCGGCCGTGAGATCGGGCCGCGCCAGATCTCCGCAACTCCATGCGAATGCCCCGCAGACGTATCGCGGACGAAGGGGTGCGCCGCCGCCGACTGGCGCGCCTGTTGCAGTCCGACCGGCATGCAGCTCGCTCATCGGTCGTTCTTCTTCGCGAAGCGTGCCGTCGCATTTTCAGGATCTCGATTGTCTGCGGGGTTCACGGCTGCCCCAGGTGACGGTCAGGCGCGTGTTCCACCACGGGTACTGCGGTCCCGGCCGGAGTCAGCAGCGGGCTGATCTCCTCGCGCAGGGCAAGCGGCAGGGATTCAGGCGCTGGCCATCAATGAAGATCCTGCAGGAAGCGCCACCGAGAGCACCCTGGTCGCCCAGCACTTGCCGGCATTGGGCCGCTGGCGCGCATGGTGAGATCGACTCACCACGATGCCTCCAGTGGACGAGGCCCTGTCCGCGGCCGCGGGCATGCACGACGTGGTGGTCTTGGACGCGGCAGGGAGCACCTTCGCCGATTGCTCCCTTCTCAACCTCCTGCTCCACACCCGTCACGCCACCGATTTCCGTACCGCCGCGTCGTCGCAGCCCGTGAGGGCCTGCTCGGGTGCTGACCAGACGCTGCAGGTCCGAGACACGGTGCAGGAGGACTGGCCTGAGCGTCTCGTACAGATGCCAATGGTGTCCTGTGCCGTGCTTGGGACGAGAAGGCACATAGCGGCATCGACGGGGCAGGCGTACTGAGAGAGCCGGTACATCACGACGAGGACCGAGGCGACCATGAAGGACAGTGGCTACGGGGCCATGCACGCTGTGCGCGCGGGAGCGACGTACGACGGGACCTCGGAGTCAATCGCAGCAGCAAGGTACTTTGCCACCCGTTTTGTCGCGCAGCTCCACGACCATCACGGCGTTGCGACAGAGCGGGAGGCGATTGGTTCGCTGCAGCTGGTGGTCAGCGAACTGGTCACCAACGCATGCAAGTTCGCGCCCGGCCCTACGTCGCTGGATCTGGAGTTCGCTGGCGGGAAGCTGGAGATCACGGTCTCGGATACCAGTACGACGATGCCCGTGGTCATGGCTGCCGATCCAGGCCGCGTAGGGCAGCACGGTCTCGAAATCGTGCGGGCCGTGTGCGACGGTTTCGAAGTCCACCGCGAGCCTGCAGGAAAACGTATCCGGGTCCTCTTGCCCCTACGGACCGCCATCACCTGAGACCGGCTCCCACTGGCTCAGCGCGCCGGCCGGAGGCTCCTGCCCGTCAGCGAGGTCTCGACCAATACATTGAGGCCACTGAATGTGGGGTGTCTGAAGGTGTGTGCGTAGACGGACCTCCAGGCAGCCTGCAGGTCTTGGGTGTAGGTGGGCAGGTCTTTCCGGAACGTCCCGGGCCGGCCGGGTGGTGAGTTCTATGGCATCGAGAGCGCGAGCGCTGACGCCGGATGGGGGCGGGCGTAGTGGCTGGACGGGCGCGCTACGGGTTTGGGGTGGTGGCCTTGGCGGTGGTCGCGATCCTGGTACTGGGACGGCTCTCGGGCGGCGACGGCGATGCAAGCGGATCCTCCGCGACCCCGGCCTTCTCTGTCGCCCCGAGGTCCTCCGGGCGGCCGGTCACCCCGAGCGCCCCCGGTGCCCGAAAGCCCGGTGGAGACGCGCCTCGACCTATTCTCGTTCGGCGGTTTGTGCCAGGAGGAGGGGAGCGTTCGGTCCTGCGGGCGGCACGCGTATCGGCGTCGGGACCGCACCTTGTGGTCGTCCATGTCAACGGGATGCTGCACCAGTTCGAGGGTCGCGGCGATCACGACCGCGCCGACCCGTTCACACCGCTGCCCGAGCGGGTGTGACTCGTCGCCTGAGCCTGGTACGTACGGCCGGGCAAGCTCCTCAAGGTGTGCCGGTATGAGCCGCCCGTCGCAGCCGGCCGTGAGATCGGGCCGCGCCAGATCTCCGCAACTCCAGCACTCTTCGGCGCAGTTCACCGGATCCGTCCCTTCTCCGCGGGGTGCCGTCCCAGCGTACGGACAACCCCTCATCAGGCACAGACGACGGGGGCTTCGAAGGGCCCCGTTCCGGCCTGGTCCAGGAGGGAGAGCAGGTCCGTCTGGGTGTCGAGCACAGCCGCGAGCCTGGCCCGCATCCAAGAGTTCACGCAGCATTTGGCTATCACCGAGGGCGCCCGCCACGACAAGCCCCCGGTTGATTCATGCTTCTTCGTAGTGGCCACCGTGATGGTGTGGATGCCGGCTTCGACGCTTGTTGGTATCAGCTGACGAAGCGGGGGCGCCCGATGGTGATGTGGGCACACCGAGGTGTTCGAGCAGTAGCCCTTCCCGGGTAGACCAGGGGCAGATCTCGACGCTCTTAGACGCCATCTCATTTGGCGAGTCTGCGGTAGCAGATGAGGGTGCAGGCGATGCTGGTGAAGGCGAGGAAGTGGTCGGCTTTGCGTTCGTAGCGTCGGTGGAGGCGGCGGCAGCCGGCGAGCCAGGCCATGGTGCGTTCCACGGTCCAGCGATGGCGGCCCAGCCGTTGTGAGGACTCGACTCCCTTGCGGGCGATGCGGTGGGTGATGCCGCGCGTGCGTAACCATTTCCGCAGGTGGGCGTAGTCGTAGCCCTTGTCGGCGTGGAGTTTGGCGGGCTTGCGCCGTCGCCGGCCGCGGCGCGAGCGGATGGGCGGGATGCCCTTCACGAGCGGGATCAGGGCCTGGCTGTCGTGCAGATTGGCCCCGGAAATGCCGACGGATATGGGCAGACCCGATCGTTCCGTGATCAGGTGGATCTTCGAGCCGTACTTGCCCCGGTCGACAGGATTCGGACCTGTCAGGTCCCCCTTTTCAGGGCCCGCATGTTCACCGAGTCGATCGCGCACCTCGACCAGTCCAGCTCGCCGCGGGCACCGAGTTCGTCGAGGACCAGGCGGTGGAGTTTGGCCCACACCCTGGCCTTGGACCACTCCGCAAACCGCCGGTGGGCGGTCGCTCCGGACGGGCCGAACGACGCCGAAGGCAGCTGCTGCCAGGTGCAACCCGATGTCGCCACGAAGACGATCGCCGCCAGCACTTCCCGGTCGCCGTGCCGACGCCGACCACCGCCCTGCGGCCGCGACGGCGCCTCCGGTACCACCCGCTGGAACAACTCCCACAACTCGTCCGGCACCAACCGCTCAACGATCCCCACCATGACTCACAGACTACCGAGTCACCCAAATGAGATGGCTTCTTAGCCCCGCAGGATTCCATGAGGGCCTGTGCGATCAGGGCTCCGGCCAGGGACTGTTCGACGCGGTGCCGGGAGATGCCCGGCAGTTTGGCGCGCGGGGACGGTCCCGCGTCGGCCAGCACGGAGACCGCCGTGTGTAGTTGGGACAGCGTCAGCTGCCTTCCGGCTCGCGGGGCCTTGCCCCTGGCAGCTGCGAGCCGGGCGAGCTGTTCGAAGGTCTTGGAACAGGCCAGCACCCGCCCACCCGGTTCGGCCTGCGGCAGGTCGGCAACGACTTCCAAAGACCGGCAGAGGTGGTGTAGGACCTCAGCCAAGCGGCGTCCGGACTGCGCGGTGCCGCCGGGAAGCCAGCTCCTTGTGATCCTGCGGGCCCCCAGCGGCAGCGAATGGACGGCGCGGGGCTGTTCTCCCGTGCCGGAGGCGATCTCGACGGTGCCGCCACCGATGTCCAGGACCAGCAGCTGCCCACTAGTCGGGCCCGCCCACAGGCGGGCGGCGACGTAGGCCAACCGCGCCTCCTCCTCCCCGGCCAGCACGCGCAGACGGGTTCCCGTGGTGCGTGCCACGCGCGCGATGATTTCGTCGCGGTTGGGCGCATCCCGGATGACGGAAGTCGCGAACGCGAACACATCCCGTTCGCGCAGCTGCGGGTCCGCGGCGCCAGCCTCGGCCACGGCCCGCTCGACGCTCCTCACACCGGTCATGTCCAGCCGCCCCTTGCGATCTAGGGCTTCGTGCAGTCTCAGCCGCACCTTGCGGGAGAACACCGGCTCCAGCAGCATCCCCGGATGCTGTCGTACCACCGTCAGCAGAGCACTATGGCATCCAACATCGAGCACACCCGCCTGCCGCAATCCCATCGCCTCCCCTGGCGGCCGCCCCGATCGGACCGGACCGGCCTTCTCCGACGGCCCGATGACGGCGCGACGGCTACGCCGATCCGGCGGCGTAAGCGTATCGTCACCATCCGTAAATACACGAAATCCGGATCTCTCGAACCCGGCGCTGCCGTCTCGAAGTGTGTGCAGCTGGGGCGCTGGCGACACGTGGACCCAGATCGGCTCTGCTCGGCATCTCCCGGTAGCCCGCCCATGAGCGCTTCGGCAAGCCAGCCGGGCTCCATCGTTCGCTGATCACCGGCGCGAGGGGTGTGGCCGACGTCGGTAACCGATGGATGCAGCCCTGGCGTGCCTGGGGGTGTGGGCCAGGACCGCTCAGAACTGGCCCACACCCCTGGCGGGCATGCCCAGGGCCCTGGGCATGCCCTTCTCCTCCAGCATGCGCTTTTCGCGTCCGGATGCGATGTCGAGCTTTTGCCGTCGCTGCCACCTGGCTATTTCTGCATTCCGTCCACCAGCTTCGTGTCCGCGAAATAGGGGGAGCCAAAGTCATGAGCCAGCAGCCGGCTCCAGGTACCGTCCGCCGACCATCGGCGAAAACCTCGTACACGGTCTTTGCCGTTTACCTCGCAACCGCCCCCACGTGCCCGATGATGTCCCCCTCATCACGCAACGTCCTGGGGGGACCATGCGCAGACTCCGCGTCGCAGCCACCGCCGCCGGGTGCCTGCTGCATGCAACAGCGACGACAAGGGCGACGACAAGAAGATTGCCGCCGAGGGGACACCTGCCGCCACGCAGGTCGCTCCCGCCCCGAAGCACGCCCCGCCACTGCTGATCAAAGCGCCAATGCCGGGTCGCGGCTGTTCTCACCGACGCCGCCTCTACCCGGGAGCGATCACGCGCGACTACCGGAAACGGCAGGTCGCTGCAGGGGCCTACGCAGCCTCGCGGGGGAGCGGCAGACGGCTGAGTGAAGGATGCTGTAGGGGGTATTCGCTTCGCGGTATCGGTTCGCGTGGATGGAGGCAGCTCATGCTTCTTGCTCACCCTGCGGTGTTGAAGGATCTGGTGGAGCACTACGAGACGCTGTATGCGCTGCACGCCGAAAAGGGCAGTCCACAGGTGCGGCAGCGGATGGAAGACGTCGCGTACACCCTGTGCGTTTCTACCGGCACGCGGGATGTGGATGCGGCGCTGATCGCCGCCCGCCGTCGGCTAGCTCGCCCAGCCGCGGGCCGCGCCCGTCCCGAGGGCGAATCTCTGTTCGCCGCGAGCTGACCGCTCACACCCGTCTGCCGTGGGCGCCGGTGCGCGCACAGTCCAGTGACGGCGGCGCAGAGTGTAGTGCCGGCGCTGGGCGGCACAATTCCCGGCGCAGCCTGGGAAGCCGGAGCGGCGTACCCGGGTAGGTGGGCCGCTCCGGCGTGTGTTCAACGCGAGCTGCCCCCTGAGCGTTACGCGTCAGGCCGGATGGATGCGGAGAGCGAGCCGTGTGGCAGCCGAGGCTCGGCACAAGTGCCCGAGCGCGCCTCAGCCGTGAGGATCCGCTGGTCGCTAGTGTCCTGCGCCAGAGATCCGTCGTTAATTCGTTTATGAGTGCTTCTGGGGATGTGCCGGTGTCACGTCGTGGTCCGAAGTTGGAACCGTTGTTGTTGTCGCCTGATGAGCGTGTGGTGTTGGAGCGTTGGGCTCGTAGGGCGTCATCCGCGCAGGCGGTGGCCTTGCGGGCCCGCATCGTGTTGGCATGTGATGGTGCTGACGTGCCGCCGATTGTCGTGGTGGCACGCGAGTTACATATCGCGGCGGACACGGTCCGCAAGTGGCGTCGCCGGTTTTTGGCCGCACGGTTGGACGGGCTGGTGGATGAGCCTCGGCCGGGCCGGCCGCCCACCATCAGCGTGGACCAGGTGGAGGCGGTCGTGGTCAGCACGCTGGAGGAAATCCCGAAGAACGCCACTCACTGGTCGCGTTCGTCGATGGCGGACCGCAGTGGCTTGTCGAAGTCGACGGTGGGCCGGATCTGGCGCAGGTTCCAGCTCAAGCCGCATTTGAGCGACACGTTCAAGCTGTCGACCGATCCGCTGTTCGTGGAGAAGGTCTACGACGTGGTGGGGCTGTATTTCAACCCGCCCGAAGGAGCGGTGGTGCTGTCGGTGGACGAGAAGTCTCAGATCCAGGCCTTGGATCGCTCTCAGCCTGTGCTGCCGATGATGCCCGGCATGCCCGAGCGCCGCACTCACGATTACGTCCGCAACGGTCTGACCACCTTGTTCGCGGCCTTTGACGTCGCGACTGGCGAAGTCATCACCTCACTGCACCGTCGGCACCGGGCCGCGGAGTTCAAGAAGTTCCTCATCAAGATCGACAAAGAGGTCCCCGAGCACCTTCAGGTCCATCTGATCTGCGACAACTATGGCACCCACAAGACCCCGGCCATCAAGACGTGGCTGGCCAAACACCCGCGGTTCCACCTGCACTTCACGCCCACCGGTTCCTCCTGGATCAACCAGGTGGAGCGATGGTTCGGCTTCCTCGCAGACCAGAAGATCCGCCGCGGTGCCCACAAGAGTGTGCGCTCCCTGGAAGCCGACATCCGCGCCTGGGTCAAACAGTGGAACGAGAACCCGACCCCGTTCACTTGGACCAAGACAGCCGAAGAGATCCTCGATTCACTCGCCCGCTTCTGCCAACGGATCTCTGGCGCAGGGCACTAGCGTGTAGCTCGCACCGGCATCTACTTTCGCTCGCCTGTGCCCCGGCGGCCCCGGCACCTCTCCCGGTGCCGGGGCCTCTGCTTTTCAGCGGCGGCTGCGCGGCATGGTGAAGCCCGGGACACGGTGACCGGCCGCATCCCGGGTGCTACCCCACGACTCCGGCGGCCTCGGGAGAGTTGGCCGGAGACACTTCGATGATGCGCCACGCCATGGGCCGTCGCATGCTGGAAAGTCCCACCGCGGCGGCTTCGATCGGTGTGCGGCGCCGGGAGCGGGGCAGGGGCCCTGGTAGGCATAAGTCCACCGACGGCGAGGTGAACCGTGATGACCGCCCTGCAGCTGACCGGATCTCCTTCTGCTGACCCGGCGGCTTCCGCGCGTGCGACGGAAGCAGGAGGAGCGCTGCCGCGCGTGGAGGACGCGGGCAAGATCGCGCCGCTCGACGCACGCGATCTGTCCATGATCTTCTTCGACCGTCTCCAGGCCCTCGAGGAGGGCACCGGCGAGTACCAGTACGTCCGCAGCACCCTTATCGAGATGAACCTGTCGCTGGTGGATTTCGTAGTCCGCCGGTTCCGCAACCGCGGCGACGGCGAGAGGGAGGACATCACCCAGGTCGGCATGATCGGTCTGATCAAGGCCATCGACCGGTTCGACCTGACCCGCGGAGTCGTCTTCTCCTCCTTTGCGATTCCCTGCATCGAGGGCGAGATCAAGCGCTACTTCCGCGACTCCACCTGGGCTGTCCACGTCCCCCGCCGTCTGCAGGAGCTGCGGACCGAGCTGGCCAAAGCGAAGGAGCACCTGTCCAACGAGCTGGACCGCGACCCGAACATCAGGGAGCTCGCCGCCCACCTCAATCTTTCCGAACAGGAAGTCGAGGAGGGCCTGGTCGCCGCCAACGCCTACATCGCCGACCCTCTCGACACGCCCACCCCTGGAGACGACGAGGGCCCCCGGGAGACAGGGCGCAGTCACGCGGACACCGCCGGTGAACCGGACCCCGCCATGGAGCTGTTCGAGAACCTGCACACCCTGGCGCCCCTGCTGCACGAGCTGGACGACCGCGAGCAGAAGATCATCGAAATGCGCTTCTGGCAGGACCTGACCCAGGTCCGCATCGGCGAGGAACTCGGCATCTCTCAGATGCACGTCTCCCGCCTTCTGGCACGCGCCCTGACAAAGCTCCGTACCGGCCTTCTCCCTGGCTAGTGGCCACTTCGGGGCCAGGGGAGGACACGGCGGCCCGACATCCGCCACCACCGGCGGGGGACTGGGACGGATTCTTGCCCAGCCCGGAGTTACTCGCCAGCCAGCCTGTACGGGTGGGTGACGTGGACGGGGGTAATCGCGTTGCGAGTCGGGGGTTGGTCAGCGTCAACGCTGGCGACCCCAGTGCATGAGAGGAACGGTGCGATGGGCAACCCGCTGACCGTGCGATCTAACCGGCATGCAGCTGCCACCCCACGGCCCGCAGCCAATACCGAGATCTGGCTCGAGGACCCGCCCCCTGCAGGCGATTCCCCCGTTGATGCTGCGGAGGCGGCGGCGCTGCGGGAGGAAGTGGACCAGTTGCGGCAGGCGCTTGCCTCTCCCACGGCGGTGATCGATCAGGCGATGGGCATCGTGATGGCCCTGGGCCGTCTGCCTGCGAATGAGGCATGGAACGTGCTGCGCGAAGTCACGCAGCGCACCAACAGCAAGCTGCACCTGGTTTCTCAACTCCTCACGGCTTGGGCCGAGAGCGGTGAGCTGCATCTCGGTGTCCGTATCGCCTTGGAGGAAGCCGTCCGGGGGAGGGAAGCCCGGGAGGGGCGTCCCGGTCCGCTCTGCGCTGGCTGAGGTGAGCCGTGCGGGGTACCCGCACAGGGTGGGGCCGTACTTCGGAGTGCCGGTGAGATCACGGAAGAAGGCGTTGGACCGTGAACGGGTCAACTACAGAGAGCGGCCTGATATCCAGTCAACACTTGAGCGGGGACCCCGTCCGCACCTGCGAGCCGGCGCTCCTGGGCGAGGACGTCCCTGCCGTACCGGAGCAACGGGATACAGACTCTGAGAGCACCACGATAGTGCTGGGCGAGGACTGACCGCGGTTCCCGGCCCCATCGTCGAGGTTCACCACGCACCCTCGCCTCTCAGGCGGTCCAGGGTGGTCAAGTCGATGCGCTCAGCAGCGGATACCGGGCGGCCAGGCACGTCTCGCCATCACGGGCTGCTGCGTTCGCCTCATGCCCGAGCGCAGAGGGCTTGATGCCGCCTCGCAGCGGGCAGCAGTCAATGCGTGATCCTTTCTCCATGGTTGCAGCCGGAGGCGTGGAAGTCCGGACGGTGGGCCCGTCTGTGTGGCGGGGTGTGCGGCGCCGTTGCCCTTGTCGGGGTGCTGGTGGGGTGCGGCTCGGTCGATGAGCGCGAGGTGGCGGTCAGATCGGCGGTGGAGGGGTTCGACGCCGCGGCGGCTGCGCGGGACGGTGCTTCGCTCTGTGCGGCATTGGCGTCGGGTACGCGCAGTGAGCTGGAGGATTCGGAGCATCAGCCGTGCGCCGAGGCAGCCGCCGGTTTGGGGTTGCCGCCGGCTGGTGCTGTCGACGGGATGGATGTCTATGGCCAGGAGGCCCGGGTGGTCGCGGCGGGGGACACGTTGTTCCTGTCGCGGTTCACCGGCGGGTGGAAGGTCGTTGCGGCCGGCTGTCGGCCCGAGCCCGGCCGCCCCTACCAGTGCGTGATCAAGGGCGGTTGAGCGGCGATGCGCGTGATGTTCGTGCTCTGTCTCGCTGTGGTCTATGGCGGCTTGGCCTACTTCATCGCGGTGGGGCTGATGCAGCGATGATCGGGCCCGGCGAAGCGACTGCCCGCCAAGGGCGGCGGGGGAAGGGGGCAGGCCATGCGCCGCTGGCTGCGTGACAACAGTCTGGGCCTCGTATTCGGCCTCGCGTTTGTGCTGACACTCGCCGGCCAGGCGATCGCGGGCCGTGCCGAGTTCAACCAGCAGCTCGCCGTCGATGGCTTGCAGCAGATCGGCTTCCTCCCGTACCTGACGACGTCCGACTTCGCGGTCGATGTCACGGAGAACTGGCAGTCGGAGTATCTGCAGTTCTTCCTCTACATCTTCGGCACCGTGTACCTGCTCCAGCGCGGCTCTCCCGAGTCGAAGGAGCTGCACAAGGCCGGAACGGAGACCGATCAGGAACAGCAGGTGGGGGAGTTCGCCACCGAACAGTCCCCCCGTTGGGCGGCGGCCGAGGGCTGGCGACGCACCCTGTACTCACGGTCCCTCGGTCTGGTGATGGCCTCAATATTTCTGCTGTCGTGGCTGGCGCAATCCATCGCCGGCACAGCGGCCTACAACGGGGAGCGCCTGCGACAACTGCAGGCTCCGATCTCCTGGAGCGAGTACCTGGCCTCCGCCGACTTCTGGAGCCGCACCCTTCAGAACTGGCAATCCGAGCTGCTCGCTGTCGCCTCGATGGCAATCCTGTCGGTCTACCTCCGCCAACGGGGATCGCCCGAGTCCAAGCCGGTCGGCGCCCCGCACCACTCCACCGGCATCGAAGGCTAATACCGACAGCGCGCGGATCAGGCCCTATCGGGCTGTCAGCCGCCGAGGCCGCCGCTGCCGAAGGAGCCGCCGGATTCGTCGGCGTCGCGCCGCCTGCCGCCGGGGGCGGGCCTCGATCCCTGGTTCCCGTAGCCGCCGAGCTCATGGGGTGTCAGCCGTTCCCCGTCCGCCCCGAAGTCTTCGGGCTCCCGCCGGGCCTCGACGTGAGACCGCTGTGCGGGCCGCCGGGGCTGTTCCTCGGGACGGGGAGGCCGGGCCCGGCCCCGGCGTGCACCCACCCGCCAGACCACCCCGACGAGCAGGACGAGGAGAGCGGCGGCGATCAGGACGAAGACGATGACTGCGGGAGCGCCGTCACCGGCGGCGAGCCTGTGCCCGTCGTCGGCCGGCCGGAGGAAAGGACTCATGAACCATGGGTACCCCGACCCGGCCATATATCGCGCATCCATGGCATCGACGGAGTGAAAAAGGGATCCGTGAGTCGTGGCCCCTCACCAAGCCGTACCGCCACGAACAATCCCGCCGGCCGGGCTACTGCGATGTCGACTGCTGCCATGACGAGGTCGTGCTGAACCAGCACGGGCACGTCCTCGCGCGACTCAGTTCGGGAGCGGTCGACACCGCCCCCGACCCGCTGATCCAGCCCAGCTCCCCGCCACCGGCCTCACAGCGGCTTGCGCAGAGTCGACTCCCCCTTGCGCCACGACCTCAGCAGCCGGTCGCCCAGCCTGGCGTCGGCCCACTCCGTCGCGTCGATGCCGAAGGCCACGTCCGCCTCCAGCCACGGTTCCTCCTCGAGGAGCCCCGCGATCACCTCACGCCTCACCACCTGCTCGTGCACCGCGTCCGCCTCCACGTGCTCCGCGTAGAAGTGGACGGCGGCCGGGCCCGCCTCCAGCCGCCGCATGGCCGCGGCCATCCGGCGTGAGCCGGGCGACGACGTCACTTCGACGGCCGCGAAGTGCCCCACCAGGGCCCCGCGCAGCGCTCGGTGCAGCCCGAACAGGGACATCAGATTGGCGAGCGTCAGCATCTCGGAGGCCGCCGCGTCGACGTAGTGCCCGTATGACGTGTCCAGGCCGAGATCCGCCATCAGGTCGGCGAACAGCTGGGCGTGCACACGCTCCGCGCGGCCCGCACCGAACTCGTCGTACTCCACCGCGACCATGGCCGCCTTCGCCCTGCCCCACAGCCGGGGGATGACCCAGGCGTGCGGGTCGGCCTCCTTGAGGTGGTAGAGCGAGCGCTGGGCTGCGTACTCGCGCAGCTGCCACACCTCGCCCTCGTCCTTCAGGTAGTGCGAGGTCCCGGCGCCGTCGACCGGCTCGACCAGGATCTCCTCCAGCGCTTCCGTCACGCTCTCGCGCCGGGGTACGTCGGCACGGAGCGCGGTCAGGAAGCGCTGCTCCATTGCGCCGCGCAGCCGCAGCAGTTCGGGATCCCACTCCCAGTCCGGATCGACACCCGCGAATCCGACAGGTCACCCCGGTGCTCGGGCAAGGCGGGCCCGGCCGACCGCCCGTCGTCGGTCCTGTCGGCGGGCCGTTCCGCCCTCGACGGCTGTCCGGAGGTCTGCACGGCTGTCACTTCCCGGCCTCCTCGGCGCGCTCCGCACGAATCACCACGAGCTCTTCCTTCTCCTCACCGGGCCCGATCAGCCCCTGTATCTCCAGCCACTTCCTTCGCGAACGCAGCACCGGTCCGAAGGGCACATAGCGGCGGTCCTCCACCGTCGCGCGCAGACCGGCCCGGCCCAGGCGCTCCAGGGTCGGCGGCACACCGCACAGGCCGGAATGCACCAGCAGCAGCACACCTCCTGGCCGCAGCACGCCCGCCGCGCCGTCGCAGATCCGGTCCACCAGCGCCCGGCCGCTGTGTCCGGCGTCCCAGGCGAGCGAGGGCCCTCGGCGAGGCAGCCCCGGCTCGGGCGCCGGTACGTACGGCGGATTGCTGAGGACGACATCGAACCGGCGGTGCGCGACGGGCTCCAGCAGGTCGCCGCGCAGCACCTGGACCCGCAGTCCGGCGAGGGCCGCGTTGACACGGGTGGTCACCACGGCCCGCCGGGCACGGTCGACGGCGGTCACCCTCGCTCCGCGCCGAGCTGCGGCCAGGGCCAGGGCACCCGTTCCGGTCCCGACGTCCAGCACGTCAGCACCCGGTGCCAGCGGGAGGCGCCCCAGGGCGTCCGCAAGGAGGAAGGTGTCCTCCTGGGGTGCGTACACGCGCGGTGGCACCCATACGCGGCACCCCAGACCGGTTCCGTCCACAAGGCCCTGCATCCACAATCACCTCTGCAATTTGCGTCCCTGGAGGACGTTGCTGGACGGCATCGCTTCGCGGGCGGCCAAATGTGCGGGTGGCTGCGTCCCCACCTGAGGATCCGCCGTGGTGCACGAGTGCCCAGTGAGACGGGCCTCCTCACCACCGAAGGTGGCATCGATGCAAAAGAGCCTGCAGGAGATCAGAGACGCTGAACGTGGTGCTCTTGTACGACCCTTGTCCGCCGATGCCGCAGCGTCGAAGCCACACCTCCTGATCCGAGCACACCGGCCGCGGCCACTGTCGGCACATGATCACCAGGTGGAGAGTCACGGTGGCCCACGGCGCCGGCATCAACCGGCTACGCGGTCTCCCCGCTGTGGCTGGTCTAGTGCACGGCGGCGACCTGAAGCGCGCACTCAGCTCGCCGAGGCATCCTGCTGAGGGCTCAGAATGTGACTGAGCTGCTGTTCACGATGTCGGCGTTCATGTTGATGCGCATCATCTGCAGGGCCGCTTCGGCCAGGTCGGCGTGGATGTGTGCAACGGCGTCTTGGGGGACGGTGACCTTCAGGTGGCGGATGTGGGCGTCGAGAGCGGAGTACAGGACGCATTGTTCGGTGACCTGCCCGCACAGCACAACGTTACCGACCTCGAGCTGGCTCAGTAGGTACGCCAGGGGGGTTTCGTAGAAGATCGAGTGCCGTGCTTTGACGACGAACAGGGACGCGTCGTCGGGACGCAGCGGCTCGACCAGATCGGCATGCGGCCCGGCGAGCGCCGTCTCGAGGATCTCGCCGTGATGCGAGCGCCATTCGCCGAAGTTGTCGTTGACGTAGATGACGGGAATTTGCTGCGCCCGAGCATGTCCGATCAAGTCCACCATGGGAGGAATCGCCTTCTCCACAGAAGGGAGCAGCAGCTCCGCATCGGCATGGTCGTACGTGTTGATCATGTCGATCACGATGACGGCGCTTCTCCTGCGACTCATGCCCCAATGATCTCGCTGTTCCGTTCGGCCTGCAGCTTCCCCGAGTAGATCTCGGCTGCCTCGCGCCGTCCGGCAAGGCGCTGGGCACAGCCGTATGCGCCAACCGTTCAGGTGCCGTCCCTCGGTCGGCGCTTTCGGTGTCGCGGTCGGGACGGTCTTCGGCTGGAGTGGTGAGGTGGCCGCTGGGCCGGGCATGCGGTGGGTGGTCGCGGGAAGGCGCTGGGTGAGGTGGGCCGTCGGGTCTGCTGAGTCCTTCGACGGTGAGGAGAGGTGTCATGCCGGCTGGTTCCAGTCCCAAGCGGGAGCGTCAGTACGAGCGCATCAAGGAAGGCGCCGAGAAGCGCGGTGCCTCGGCCGGCCGGGCGAAGGAGATCGCGTCCCGGACGGTCAACAAGGAGCGCGCCAGGTCGGGGGAGTCGAAGACGGCGAGCAAGACGTCCGCGAAGGACAAGAAGTCCGCCTCCCAGCGCGGTGGTGAGCGCTCTCACAGCGGTTCGCAGGGCCCGACGAGGGACCAGCTGTACGCGGAGCCGAAGAAGAAGAACATCGAGGGCCGTTCCTCGATGAACAAGCAGCAGCTGCAAAAGGCCGTCGGCCGCTGACTGCGGCCCGGCCACATACGCCGCGGCAGCCTGCGCGCCTTGAGCGCGCAGCTGCCGCGGCTGTCTGCATGCCTCGCGTCCGGCCGCCCGGGCGGGGCGCCGGGCGCCAGGGAGTCAGTCCGTCGACAGGGCTTCGAGGAGGTCGCCGACCTTCGGGTCGGGCAGGGCGCGGGCGACGTCGGCCTGGGCGACCATGCCGACCAGGTCGTGTCCGTCGATGACGGGCAGTCGGCGGACCTTGTGCTGGATCATGGTGCGCAGGATTTCCTCGGCGTCGTCGTCGGCACCGATCGTTACTGCTTCGCCCTGAGCCAGCTCGCCGGCCTTGACCGAGGCGGGGTCCTTGCCTGCGCCGAGCACCTTCACGACGATGTCGCGATCGGTCAGCATGCCCTTCAGCCTGTTGTCGGTGCCGCAGATCGGCAGCGCACCGACGCCGAGGTCCTTCATCTTCTTCGCCGCGTCCAGAACACTCTCGTCGGCGCCGATGCACTCGGTACCGCTCGTCATGATCTCTCGAGCCGTCGTCATGACCGCTTCCTCTCTCGAAAACTGATAGATGGCGACGGACTACGGGTTCCCCCGGCTCAGGGCCCATAACGCCGCGGGGCCGGACGCGACCCGTACGAGCGCGGCGCTCGGCGGGGTGCTCAAGCCACGCTTGCCGGCTCCGGGGGGCGACGGGCCCCTGGCCTCGCCGTCGGGACTCTCGCGGCTTACCGCCAGGAGTTACATGAGATGGGGGGCGGCCAACCGGATGCTACGGCCGTGCCCAGTCGCAGCTGTCACTCGTAGGTGTGCCGAAACCCTGCCGATCACTGAAAGACTGGCTGGAGGCGGGCGTGGCGAGCGGGAACCGCGAGGACCTCGGCGAAAATCCGCCCCGCAACGTAGAGAACGTGACCATGACCCGCTGCGTCCCCAACGCCCATCACACTGTGTCGCGCTGAAGTAGCCACCGGCCCACGGCCGCCCTCTGGCACGGCAATGCCGGAGGGCGTACGTGCAAGAGCTGCCCACAAAGGCGCGGACCACGAGGGAGACCCTGCGCGGGTACCCGGCCGCGAAGTCACCCGTCCGCTGCCGTTACCGGCGAGTTCCACGAACTCCGTCCGCCGTCACGACGAGCGGAATGTGGGCGCACAAGGATGCGTGAGGGCGGATGTCAGCGGCAAGCCTGGAGGCATGACGACAACGCTCGGCGCCTTTGTTCTCGGTACTCCCGACCCTCCCGCGCTGGCCGACTTCTACCGGGCTCTACTCGGCTGGCAAGAAGTCGACCGTGACCCGGAGTGGGTTCGCCTGAAGGACCCGGAGCAGGAGGGCCCCAGTCTCAGCTTCCAGTTGGAAACCGATCACATCCCTCCGAGGTGGCCGCAGCGCCCAGGCACTCAGCAGATGCAGGCGCACCTCGACTTGCAGGTCGACGATCTGGAGGCGGAGACCGAACGGGCCTGCGACCTGGGCGCGACGCTGCCGGAGTATCAGCCTCAGAAGGACGTGCGGGTCCTCTGCGATCCTCACGGGCATCCGTTCTGCCTCTTCCTGCCGGGCGCCTGAATGCCGCCAATTTGGCACCGGCAGGCGGATACCAGCGATGGAGCGTTGGGAACCGTCACCTGCGAGTGCAGGCTGAGCTGGGCGACGAGGGCGGTGGACCGGACGCCCGTCCGGTGACTTGTCCACACGGGAGGTGACGACGGCCAGTTGATGAAGCGGTAGGCCGGACTAGAATGGTCCTACTGATCGGCACTAGGGACGGCAAGCGGATCGCCGGGGGCGCCCTTCTTCGCCGCTTCCATCTGCTCGCCGAGTTCGGTGAGGCGTTTGCGGCCCATAGCCTTGCGCACGTCCGGAAACCACTCCTTCTCTTCTTCCTCGACGTGGTGGCGGACGTTTTCCATCAGGACGCTCATCATGGCGTCGAAGCGTTCGTCAGTCACATCGAGGCCTTTGAGTTCCGAGAGCATCCACAGCACGACGTGGTGCTCCTCGATGCTCTCGAGGACGTGGTCCTTGGTGTCAGGCGCGGCCTGGCGGGCGGCCGGTTAGAAGATCTTCTCCTCGATCCAGGTGTGAGTGGTGAGTTCATCGATCACCTGGTTTGCGATCTTGCGCTTCTCGGCGTGGGCGTTGTCGCCGGCCTTCTCGAACTGCTTGAACAGCTTTTCGACCGCCTTGTGGTCTTCCTTAAGCAGCACGATCCCGTCCACTGACGCCTCCTTGTGTCGGGCGGCGCGGCGCCATCCTGATGCCGCCTACCCAGCGGGCCGGCGCAAGCCGCGGGCGGGACAGGTTCTTGGCCCGGAAAGGCGACGTGCCTACGCCGTACGCCAATGTTCGTGCTGCCAGCAGAACGTGCCAGGCGGGTCGGGCGCTGGGGCACAGGTGCAAGGACTGCTGCTCTAGCAGGATCCGACGTACCAGAGGCCCAAGCCGAGCGGGCGCACAGTTCAAGCCAGAGTGCGAGGTACAGGGCGGACAGAGTTTTCGGGGTGAAGCCCGGGGCACTCGTGGCCCCGGCAATCATTCATCCGCAGTGTTCAACAGTTCCGGAGGGAGACACATGATCTTTCTTGTCGCCGCCTTCCTAGTCCTCGGAGTCATTGTGGGCGCTGCAGCCCATCTGCCTCTCCCTGTCACCCTCGTAGCCGCCGTTGCCATCGGTTGCTGGTTGATCATCTACGGTCTGCGCAGGCGCCGGGCCCACAACGGCACAGCTCAACGGCCCGCTGCCTACCAGAACGAGGGGGCCCGATGACACAGCGCGTCCAGGAGACAACGCAGAAGCCGTCCCGCCAGAGTCCCTACAGTTTGGCCGCGGCATCCTTCATTCTCGGCCTGGTCGGACTCCTGGTCTTCAACCTGTTCCTGGGGCCGGCCGCCATCGTCCTCGGCCTTCTCGCACTCCGGCGTGGCACCACCCACCGCAACCGGGCCTACCTCGGCATTACACTCGGCGTCGCCGACCTGGTCGTTCTTGCTCTACTGACAGCGGCTGACAACACCGTTACCTGGCACATCTGACCGGCGGCGAACAGCGCCGGATGGGCAGCATCACCAAGGGCCACCGATTTTCAGCGGCGACGAGCGCGGCGAACGCTTGGGCGGGACGCAGCCGTTCCCAGTTCCCCTACCGAGGCCACGAGGCCCGCGACGGGGCACATGGCTCGAGATTCCCCGCTCAGCTGCTCGGCCTGACAGCTGGATGGCGCTCGCAGTGCGGCCCCTGTAAGGAGCAGGGCGAGCCCCGGCGAATCAGCCAGCGGCTAGCCGTGCCATGGGCAGGAGAGGGGCCGTGGCGTCGTCGCGCTTGCCGCCGTGGTCATCGAGTACGGCGTGGGACCCAAAGGCTTGAGGCCGGGACCTCGTCAGCCTCCTGGCGCAGGATGCAGTAGCACAGCGGCCCGGGCCGATGGGGCTTGCTCAGAGGGCCAGGATCAACGCGTAGGCCAGGAAGAATGCTGCAACAAGGCCGACGACCACGAGAATGGCTATCAAGGGGCCCTTGCCCCAGCCACGCGACTGCTCATCGCGAGGACCGGCGCCGGAGCCCGTGCTCCCTTCTGCGGGCGGCGTCTCACCTGGGGGAACGGACCCACCAGGATCGAGTCCGGGGGTGGTACGAGGGTCGGGGTCAGACGGGTGGGCACTCATGCATAGCGAGTGCCCGCCTCGGGGCAGCTAAACGATTGCACGCATATGTCCGTCTCGAGCACCCGCTGCCCCAGAGCCCAAGCTGTTCGGCCTCACCGAATGCTGAGCCGAGCGATCAGTACTGGCGTTTAAGGCTTCGTCCAGGGTGTTCGCCGAGTCCACCTTCCTCAATCTGCTGCGGATGCGCCGGCTGACCGATCTGCGGGTCGCCGCGCCGACCCCGGCTCTCAACCGCCTACTCGATATCACCGGAGCCGACCAGGCTCTGGCCCTGCACGCCACCGTGGCCAACGCGTCCGCCTGACGCCTCTGCCTCGCCGAAGACCGGCGCTCGAGCACGCCGTATCTTCCGACAGGGGCGGGGCGAGAGCGCCGCAGGTGAGTGGCCCCACCCGGGATGGGACGTGACGGGGGAGGATGGCGGGGAACGGGCACGACATGAGATGCCGAGGCTGACGATGCAGCACACGGTGAGATGACCAAGCTTGCGGTCCGAACGGTTCAGGCGCGGCCGCGAGGGCGAGCCGCGCCTATGACGGCGACTCGGGGTCGATCGCCGCGGCGCGGCACTTCGCTACCGGCTTCGTGACCCAGCTGCGAGACAGTCACAGCTCACGGTGGCACGCCATGCGGTGGGCGCGATCGAGTTGGTGGTGAGCGAACTGATTACGAACGCGTGCAAGTACGCTCCAGGGCCGATGCTGCTCGACCTGGAACTCACGGGCCGGACCTTGGAGATCACTGTTACGGACTCCAGCCCGGCCATCCGATCGCCCGGCAAGCCGGCGTGACCGGGGCGGGCTGGGGTTCGATGTGCAGCGCTGGCCGGTCGGCAAACGCATCCGTGTCCGGATGCCGTTCTCCTCTGTCGCTTGAGGAGTTCGTCAACTGCTTGGCGTGCGGGCTCCTGGTGGGGTGAGCGGCAGTTGGTTATGTGTGCGAGGTCGGGTCTCGGGCAGGCGCTCATGAGACGACCGCCCGCCACCCTCGAGGAGAACTCACGATGGTGTCCCCGCAGTTGACCACACCGCCCCTCTCTGACCTGGCAGTTCCTGATTCAGTTCCGGGGGTGAGCGGGGAGCTGCCGTGGGTGGAGGACGCCGCGAAGGTCGCCCCGAAGGATGCGCGGCAGCTGTCGAAGCTGTTCTTCGACCAGTTGCAGGTCCTGGAAGAGGGCACGGCGGAGTATCAGTACGCGCGGAACACGCTGATCGAGATGAACCTGTCCCTCGTCAGGTTCGCGGTGCGCCGGTTCCGTAACCGGGGTGACGGGGAGATGGAGGACATCACCCAGGTCGGCACGATCGGATTGATCAAGGCGATCGACCGGTTCGACCTCACGCGCGAGGTCGAGTTCTCCTCCTTCGCCATCCCCTACATCGTGGGGGAGATCAAACGCTTCTTCCGCGACTCCACCTGGGCCGTGCACGTCCCGCGCCGGCTGCAGGAGCTGCGCGTCGAACTCGCCAAGGCCAAGGAAACCCTCAACCCCCGCCTGGATCGCGATCCCACGGCCAAGGAGCTCGCCGACTACCTCCACCTGACGGAAGGGGAAGTCATCGAGGGCCTGGTCGCCTCGGCCGGCTACATCGCGAACTCGATCGACACCCCCGCCCCCGGTGAAGAGGACGCGAGTGACGGCGGCCGTAGCTACGCCGACATCCTGGGCGATGACGACCCGGCGATGGACCTGTTCGAGGACCTGCACGCCCTCGCGCCGCTGCTCCAGGACCTCGACGACCGCGAGCGCAGGATCATCGAAATGCGGTTCGGACAGGAACTCACCCAGGAACGCATCGGCGAGGAACTCGGCATCTCCCAGATGCACGTCTCCCGGCTCCTCAGCCGCACCCTGGCCCGCCTCCGCGAAGGCCTTCTCGCCCGCGGCTAGGAGCGTGACAACGGGCGGCCAGGCCGCGGGCCGGTAACGGACTCCACCTGTGCGTCAGTGCGCGCCGGCTTAGTGGGCAGCCAGCTTTGTAGTCGGCGCTCAATCCGTGGCGGCGGGCTGTTCGTTGTCAACGTGCTTGAGCGCCATGCGGCTTGGGTTCCGTGCCCCGTGGGTTGCCGTGAGGTTGCCTATCGATCATGCTCGTACGCTGGCAAACCCGGAGCCCGCAGGTCTCGAGTTCCAGGGGCTGCACCGTGTGGAACTCGTGATCGGCGCCGTCATGGCCGTGCTCGCGGTGACTGTTGACGTGCACGAGACGATCGGCTTCTCCTCCTTCGGGCGCCTACTACGCCATCGCTGATGCGTCTGCCTGGGCCCTCGCCCCGGACGAGGGCCCTCCGGCGCGGATCGTCCCGGGCGTCGGGGCCGCTGTCTGCGCGGTACGTCGCACGGTGACCGACGAAAGAACGTGACCGCTGCAGGCAGGTATCCGCTGTGGTCAACGGGTGCGGCGGGAGCGCATCACAGCCTGCCCGCCCAGCGAAGTGCCGGTCAGCCCCAGCAGCAGGGCTACGTAGGCGCCGCCAAGTCCGTTGCCCGTGCCGAGCCCACCGTCGGCTGTGGCCGCGACCAGTCCGCCGAGGGTCATGCCGGTCACCCCCACGGTCACGGCCATTGCCGCCCCGAGTGACCCGTTGGCGGTGCCGAGGCGACCGGCAGGTCGGGTCAGCGCGAGCACGGCGATGACCACGGCGGTCAGTCCCAGTAGCCCGCCAGTAGTTGCGCCGAGCCGCCCGATGCTGACGTCGGTGACACTGGCGGCGACCGGCTGGCCCGAGGGGTGCGCTGCCGCTGGTGCGGCAAGACCGAACCCGCCGAGAAGAGCGGTCGCGGAGGTGGCGAACAGGCGACGAGCGGACATCAAGGTGCTCCTTGTCTTCCTACGACTGGATGTGGTTCGAGCATGTCGGCCGGGCCGATGGCAGGTCGTCCAGCAGGCGCAGGCACTTCGCGCTACCGCGGCCGCGGCAGGCGCCCTCGGGGTACTGCGTGCGTGGTAGGCGGGCGCTCGTCCCCGAGCGGGATTCGCCCGCGGCAGCCTCCGGCTACGGTGCGCACATGAGCAGGGAACGGTTCCGCGTTCGGGCCGGTGTCAGAGACTGGCTGATCGCCGTCGGTGTGGCAGGGGCGCTGCTGGTCACCGGGCTGTCCGGGCAGCACTCCGGAACCGGGCTCGACCTGTTTGGCTACGTGTTGCTGGTGGTCGGTGGCCTGGCACTGGCCGGCGGGCGGCGGGCTCCGGTTGCCGTCCTGGCCGTCACCGGGCTGTGCGCGGCGGGGTACCAGGCGGCGGGGTTCGACGTGGCCGCCGTTGCATACCTGTTCGCGGTGTACGCGGCCATGCGGGCGGGACACCGCCTCGTCACGGTGGCGATAAGCGTGGGAGTGCTGGCCGCGCTTCCTATCGCCGCCCTGGCCTCGGGCCTGCACGACACCGGTGAGGCTTTCGCGCAGGCCCGCGGTGCCCTCGAAATCGCCTGGCTGATCGCGGCCGGGGCGGCGGGTGAAGCGTTGCGGCAGGCCGAGCGGCGGGCGGATGAGGCCGAGCGCTCCCGGGAGGAGACGGGGCGGCGCCGCGCCGACGAGGAGCGGCTGCGCATCGCGCGGGAGCTGCACGATTCGCTGACCCACCAGATCTCGGTCATCAAGGTGCAGTCCGAGGTCGCCGTCCACGTCGCCCGCAAGCGGGGTGAACCGGTGCCGGAGGCCCTGCTGGCGATCCAGGAGGCCGGCCGTGAGGCGACCCGGGAGCTCCGCGCGACCCTGGAGGTGCTCCGCGACGATGACACGGCCCCGCCGCGTGGGCTCGACCACGTCCCGGAACTCGTGGAAGGGGCCCGGAGTATCGGCTTGGACGCGACGCTGACGATCGAGGGGCAACGGCAGGTCGTGCCGGTGACGGTGGGCCGGACCGTCTACCGGATCGTTCAGGAGTCGCTCACCAACGTCTCCCGTCATGCGGATGCCCGTACGGCGTCGGTCCGGATCGACTGCCGTCCGGATGCCCTCGCGGTACGCATCGACGACGACGGCAAGGTCACTCCGGACACTGCTCCGGTGCCCGGGGTCGGGCTGCTCGGGATGCGCGAACGCGTCACCGCCCTCGGCGGCCGTCTGCGGGCGGAACCACGGCGCGAGGGCGGCTTCACCGTCCAGGCCGAACTCCCCCTGGAACGAGCCTCATGATCCGAGTCCTGCTGGTCGACGACCAGCCCCTCATCCGCAGCGGATTCCGCGCGCTCCTCGACCTCGAAGACGACATCGAGGTGGTGGCCGAGGCCGCCAACGGGAAGGAAGCCCTGGAGCTCGCCCAGGTGCACCTGCCCGACATCGCGCTCGTCGACATCCAGATGCCGGTCATGGACGGCATCGAAACGACCCGGCGCATCGCCGCCGATCCAACTTTGGCCGGGGTGCACGTCGTCATCCTGACCAACTACGGCCTGGACGAATACGTCTTCGACGCCCTGCGGGCCGGCGCCGCCGGATTTCTCGTCAAGGACATCCTGCCGGAGGACTTCCTGCACGCCGTACGCGTGGCCGCGCGCGGAGACGCCCTTCTGGCACCGTCCATCACCCGCAAGCTGATCAACCGGTACGTCACCCAGCCACTCCCCGGCGCCACCGGCACGGGGCTGGAAGAACTCACCGGGCGCGAACGCGAGGCCGTCGCTCTGGTCGCGCACGGCCCGTCCAACGACGAGATCGCCAACCGCATGGTGATCAGCCCACTAACGGCGAAAACCCACGTCAACCGCGCCATGACCAAACTCCACGCCCGCGACCGTGCCCAGCTCGTGGTCCTCGCCTACCAGTCCGGCCTGGTCACCGCGCGCAGCTCATGACACCCACGGTTCCGGCTGGAGTGCCATGTGCCTGGTCGCCTCGGCTGGGGGCTCCTACGTGTGTAGCGCTGCACGGAGCACTCGTACGAGACGTACGACCGGTGGGTGAGTTTGGGCCTCAAGACCGAGCCCAGCCAGTACGCCAGGAAAGGCTTCGAGGGTGCGATGCCGGGTGAGCACCGGGCCCTTCTTCGCTTCAGTGTGCAACCTGATCCAGGCGGTCGCCGTCTCAAGTAGTGCCACGTGAGTCTCTGCGCCGTTCCGATGCCACGGGGCAAACGTTCTGGATCATCAGGGCGCCGGGTGGCCTGGACTCAGATCGTTGACATCGCGCAGGGTGAGCAGCGATCCACGAGCCAGCGGCTCGCCAGCCCCTCCTTCGACAGGTGTCAGGCAGAAGCCCACGTGGTCTCCCCAGTCGGCCTGCTCCTCCACCCTTCCGATGAACCAGGCGCAGGCATCGTCCAGCACGGGAACGTCCTCACCTCTTGGCTGCCAGCGGACCCGTGCGAACTTGTCGATCCGGTCGCCGGTCTTGCCGCCGAACAACGCAGCGAGCTCGTGCTGTTCGCGCCGGAGCAGATGCACGCCGAGGAACCGGGCCTCGCGTGCCACACGGTAGGTGTGGTTCGCCTTGGACAGCCACACCACGAACCGCACCGGCTCCAGCGAAGACTGTGAGGCGAACCCGACCAGGCAGCCGGCCTGCTTGCCGTCTGCCTTCACCGTCACGACGTACATCGGGGGATCCAGCAGATCCGTGAACCCGTCCATGGTCACCATGGCAACAACCTCCCAGCCGATCGCCGGTTTCGTTCGTACCCGCAGCCGCTCGGAAGACGGAACGGGACCTGACACGCGTATGGCAGTCCGCCGACTACGGTTACCCGCCCCCGGCTGGCGGGACACGGCTGGGGGAGTAGCGGCTCAGAGAGGCGGCCGGGAAACGCCTCCCGAACCGCAGGGCTGCCTCCGCCACCGCTACCGCCGCGGCGCCCGCAAGCAAGTACTCAGGCGAGGGGTGAGCATGGTTGCCGGGCCTGAGTGCGGGAGAGGAGCCGGAGCCGGTCGGCGCGGGCGTAGCGGCCGAGGAGGAGCGCATTCGGACGGGTGATCGGACTGGTAGCCGCGCTGACGATGGCTTCCGTGGTCGCCCGGGCTCGCATCCTGATTCTTCTCTGCGTCAACGCGACAGGCGTTGAGTGTCTGCGCGAGTCAGCCGGCATTGCGCAGCCCTGTCAGGAGTCGGTCGAGGGCCTGCTCAACTGCGTGCGGGTCCCCGCCTCGTGCGATCCAGAGTGTGGCCTCGTTCATCGCCCCCGAGAGCAGCCGAGCCAGGGGTTCCACCGGCTGGTCGGCGATGATCCCGGCTGCGGCGAGTGCTTCCAGGGCGTCCGTGAGGTGCCGGGCGGAGTAGGCCTCGTCGAAGGCCCTCCACTCGTCCCAGCCGAGCACGGTTGGCGCGTCGAGGAGCAGGATCTGTCGCACCGCCGGGTCGGTGCCTGCGGCCAGGAAGGCCCGGCAGCCGGCCCGGAGTTGCTCCCAGAGGTCGTCGTACTGCTCGGCCGCGGTTGCGACTCGCTCGCCCAGTTCCTGCTGGACCTCGGCGACGACGGCTCGGAAGAGTCCTGCCTTGCTGTCGAAGTGGTGGTAGGCGGCCCCCTTGGTGACCCCGGCGGCCCCGGCCACCTCGGCCAGCACCACGTGGTGGTACCCGTCGGCGGCGAACCGGCGCCGTCCTTCGACAAGCAGCGCCTGCCGCGTGAACGCCCGCTGCTCCGACCGGCTGACCGCCATTGCGCGCACCGCCCTCTCCATTTCGCGTACCCGAGGTATGCTAACGCCATTAGTTCGCATACCTTCGGTATGCGAAGGGATGTGAAGGGCCTCTGCCATGACGAACGAACTCACGACCAGGACCACGCTCACGACCAGGCTCGGCGGCTTTTACCCGGTGCTCGCCACCCGGGACGTGGCCGCCTCCCGCGACTTCTACATCCGCCACTTCGGTTTCGGTGTCACTTTCGAGGCGGACTGGTACGTCAGCCTGCGCCGTCCCGATGCGCCGCAGTACGAGCTGGCCCTCCTCGACTACGCCCACCCGACCATCCCGGAGGGCCGCCGGGTCGCCCTCCGGGGCGGCTTGCTGCTGAATTTCGAGGTGGACGACGTGGACGCCGAGCATCAGCGGCTCGTGGCAGAGGGCGACCTGCACGAGGTACTGACGCTGCGTACGGAGGAGTTCGGTCAACGTCATTTCATCGTCGCCGCCCCCGACAATGTGCTGATCGACGTCATCACCGTCGTCCCGCCCGGTGAGGTGTACGCCGCCCACTACACCGACGACTGATACCCGTGCCGCAAGTCGGAGCAATGGCCTCAGGTCCCTCCGCTGCGGCCTTCTACTGCGGGCCCCGGCCGGCACGTCGGCTCCCGCCACGAAGCACTGTCCGACCCGCCCTCTCACCTCACGCCCCCAGACCACCGAAAGGCTGCGCCCCATGAGCGAGAACACCGCCACCGAGACCACCAGCGGCACCACCAGGAACGACGGCCCAGCCCCGAGAGCGCTCACCGACCAGGAGCTCTCCCACCTTTTGCAACAGCAGCAGTTCGGCGTACTCGCAAGCGTCAGGAGTACCGGCCACCCCCACCTGTCGACCGTCCTCTACGACTGGAACGCCGAGGAGCGCGAACTACGCGTCTCCTCCACTGCCGACCGTCTCAAAGTCCGCCAACTGCGCCGCGACCCGCACACCTCACTGCACGTCAGCGGTCCCGACGTCTGGTCGTTCGCCGTGGCGGAAGGCGAGGCGGAGATAGTGGACCCGGCCGCCGAGGTAGCCACAGGTGAGCAGCCGCTGCCCGACCGACGCGTGGTCATCCTGATCCACGTCTCTCGCCTGTACGGGACCGCCCTGGACATCCCCGCCCAGGACTGAGGTATCAGCAAGTACACCGGACGGAGGGAATGCGTCGCAGGCGGAGCGGAGCTGGATTCCGAGGCGGTCCACTGCTCCGGGCCCGCTTGGCCTGCGCCCTCGGCCGACTCCAGGCAACGGCCGGCCCGGGGACCACTTGCCAACGCGGAACTGCGCGACGGAGTGAACCGCGCACTGCGGCACTTCATGCAGCATCAGCCGCGCGTCGATCAGGCCCGCAGCGTTGCGGATCAGATCTGCTACGGGGTACGCATCGACTGGTCTGCGGCCGACGGGCGCCCCTGCGCCTGACGCTCCGCACCCACCTTTCATGGGGTGAGGGCCCCTGGCCGGGCGGGGCAGGGGCCCTCAGCGCGCTTCCGCGAGGGACGGATGAGCACGCGTCGCCCGAACAACGAAGCTCACCTGGGCCGGGTCACGGTTGTTCAGCCGGACAGCCCTGGCATGGGTTGTCCGGCTCGCCCGTTCAGGGGCATGCCGGGGCGCTGCCGGGTTACTCGATCCCCACGGGGAACGCTGCTGCTAGCGCCCTCAGTCAAACGGGCGCCGATACGCCGGCGACCAAGCCGATCGATCTTGAGGAGCATGCCTGCAATGCGCGCACTCTCGCTCGTCTGTTCACTGAATGCCTCGCCCCAGCCGTCCAGCAGTCAGCTGCTTGCCGAACAGGTGATGGCCGAGTTCAAGGAGCTCGGTGTGGAGGGGGAGGTGGTGCGGGTCGCGGATTTCGACGTCCGGCCAGGGGTGGAGATCGACATGGGCGACGGCGACCAGTGGCCGGGGCTGCGGGAGAAGGTGATGCAGGCCGACATTCTCCTCATCGCCACACCGATCTGGCTGGGGCACCCCTCCAGCATCTGCCAGCGGGTCCTGGAGCGCCTGAACGCGGAAATATCCGAGACGGACGACGAAGGCCGTCCACTCGTCTACAGCAAGGTCGCCGCCGTGGCGGTCGTCGGCAACGAGGACGGCGCGCACAACGTGAGCGCGAACGTCTTCCAGGGACTCAACGACATCGGCTTCTCCCTCGCCCCCGGAGCGGTCACCTACTGGGTCGGCGAAGCCCAGCACGGCACCGACTACCAAGACTTGGACAAGACACCCGACAGCGTGAAGGAGACGACCCACACGCTTGCCGTCAACGCCGTCCACCTGGCCCGGCAGCTCGCCGACCACCCCTACCCGCCCAGCTGAGTCGGCGACGTGACGGCACAAAGCCCGGCCAGGAAGCCCCTTGAAATCCACCAAGCAGGGAAGTGCGCATGAGTAACGAGAAGCACGAATCCGAGACAGCCGCGGACGAGGTTCTGCGGGAGGTTGAAGCAGCCGAGACCGACCTGGACGACGCGGGGGATGACGAGCGCGAGGGCGAAGCGGCCGATGCGCTCTCTCCCAGCGGAGAGGCGCAGGAGTCCATCCACAAGAAGCGCCGAAGCGGCGGACACTGAGCGGAAAGCTGTCACCCGGTCTCCTCAGGCATACGAGGCAACGGCCCCCTCCGAGCCCTTCCGCGGACCCAAACACGGCGGCGGTCCGGTGGTGGGCGAGGCTGCGATCTGCCGGCGGCACAGCCGACCATCACCTTCGCGCCGTAGAGCGCGAGCACGATTCAACGCACATTGTTGGGCACTGACCGGATAGCGACCCTCGCGCGTTCCGCGCCCGCAGTAGCCGAAGGAAGGGAATCCCGTCCCGTATGAAGTCGCCTTCGAGTTCTTGGCATGACAGCACGCTCTCCCTTATGGCTCAGGGTTATGCCTGGTTGCCCGACCGCTTGCGCGGCACAGGTGGTGCCCCTGTTCAGACGCGTCTGCTGGGCAAGCGTGCGACCGCCCTGCACGGCAGAGACGCGGTGCACTTCTTCTACGACAGCGACCACATCAGGCGTCGTTCGGCTCTGCCCGGCCCTGTCCTGGACACCCTGTTCGGCCGCGGCGCCGTGCACACGCTGGACGGTCAGCAACATGCGGCGCGTAAGGCCCTCTTCATGGCGTTGCTCAAGACGGACGACGCCGTGGCCGCCCTGGCCGAGCAGGCAGGCGACCAGTGGGATGTGGCCGCGAAGGAATGGGCGACGCACCCGCAGGTCGAACTCTTCACCGCATCCAGTGAGGTCATCGCCCAGTCGGTGTGCGCGTGGGCGGGCATTCCCCTCGCCCCCGACGAGGCCCCGTCGCTCGCCGCCGACCTGGTGGCGATGGTCGACGGATTCGCAACGGTTGGCCCCCGCCACTGGAAAGCCCGGCGCGCACGCGCACGCCGTGAGATGTGGCTTCAGGACCTGATCGGCGGCCTACGAACCGCAACGGCGGCGGGCGACGTCGCCTCTCCTGACTCGGCCCTGCAAAGGGTGGCGCTGCATCGCGACGACACAGGACAGCTGCTGTCAGCGCAGACGGCCGCTGTGGAAGTCCTCAACATCATCCGCCCGGCAACCGCCGTCGCTTGGTTCGTGACCTTTGCCGCGCACGCCCTCCACCGCTGGCCGGATCGGCGGGAAGCGCTCCGTGAAGGCGGTACGTCCGAGGCGCTGGCGTTCGCTCACGAGGTTCGCCGCTTCTACCCGTTCGTGCCCTTCGTCGGCGGTCTCGCGGCCCAGGATCTGCACTGGAAGGACGTGGCCATCCCCGAGGGCAGTCTCGTGTTGCTCGATGTCTACGGGCATCAGCATGACGCTGACCTTTGGCCTGAGCCGTACCGCTTCAACCCCGCCCGGTTCCTCGATAGGAGCATGGCGAGCGACGAGCTGATCCCCCAGGGCGGGGGAGACACGGCAAGTGGACATCGCTGCCCGGGAGAGGACATCACCCTTGCTCTCTTGACCGTCCTGTCGGGTCGCCTCGCCGGCATGACCTACTCGGTACCACCCCAGGATCTCTCGATCAGCCTGCATCGAGTGCCCGCCCGTCCACGGAGCGGTTTCCGCATGTCGCTGCGTACTTCCAACTCAGGGACTGTTTAAGCGCATTGTCGAGGCACCACGGCTGTAGCCGCTGCCGTCCTTGAGCGGTCGGCTCAGTCGGTCCGCTGTCAGGGGTGCTCCGGTCAATTGCAGGATGTCATCGCGTTTCACGGCCATCGATCCCGCCGGGCCATCCCGCACGCCACAGGCCCCCGAAGGGTGGTACTGCATGCGGGCCGCCGGCAGCGTCGGTATCCCGCACGTGTTCCCTTGAGCACTTCGCGGGCCTACGTTCATGCTGGTGTTTCTTGTCGCGGCGGCTCGGTGTGTATCCCATGGTGGCGGGCTGGAGACGGTTAGAGTGCGGGTTCTCCTGGTAGGCAGGGATCCACGTGCGCAGACGCGGCAGACGCACCTACAAGGGCACGTCGCCTGAGGCGATCGTCCGGCAATACGACTATCTCGGGACCTTTTACCGTCTCGCTCTGGGGCCCGACCTCGTCTTCTCCTATGCCATGTGGCAGGACGACGATTCCCTTGAATCGGCCCAGGTGCGCAAGCTCGACTACCACGTGGACGCCGCCCGCGCCGGCGGGGCGCGACGGGTTCTGGACGTGGGCTGCGGTTGGGGAAGCCTCCTGCGTCGCCTGGTGGAGGCGCACCAGGTCGAGCATGCGGTGGGGGTCACGATGAGCCCTGGGCAGGCCGCCTGGATCCGTGAACAGCGCTGGCCCGGGTGCGAGGCGCGGGCGGAGAACTGGTACGACCATCAGCCCGACGCCCCTTACGATGCGATCATCGCCATCGAGGCCATCGAGCACTTCGCCGGCAGCACCCTCTTTAGGGCGAGGAGGGTGGCCCGCTACCGTGAATTCTTCGAACGGTCTCACGCATGGCTGCGGCCCGGAGGGCGGCTGTCTCTGCAAGCCAACACCTGGAATGACCGGGGGTGGGTCGCCGCCATGCTGCTGCCCTCGGAAGCACTGGCCGGGCCCTCTGACCAGCTCGGTGGCCGAACCGGGAAGCACGTGGCGGAAGCGGCCCGTGGGGGCCTGCGGAACCTGCGTGAGGGCCTGCATGCGTCGCGCAAGGTCTTCCCGGAGATGTTTCTGCCCACCCGGGCGGAGATTGTTCAGGCCAGCAGGGGCACGTTCAGACTCATCGACGAGCGCCGTGACCGCGACGACGGCGCCCGTACCATCCACGCCTGGCTCGAACGGCTTGAAGCCCACCGCGACCGCGGCAGCAGACTCGTCGGCCCCGATGCGGTCTCCGATCTCATCAGGGAACAGCGAACCTCACTGCGGTTCCAGCAGGAACGCCGTATCGGCGTCATTCGGATGACCTTCGAGCGCAGATGAGGCTTCGCAGGGCGGGGCTGCAGGCCAGCGACTCGTCCTTCCTCCCAACCGCCTGGGCGCCCCGAGGGTGATCCCTCCAGTTCCCCCGGGGGCGGGAGGCCAGGTGGTGGCGCGGGGCAGGTGCTTGCCCGGGTTGTGAGCCCGGCGAAATCAGGAAGAGTGAGTACAAGAGTAGTAAGACCGGAAAGGGGTCGTTGTGAGCGAGTTCGACATCTGGGTGTACCGGCCGAGCGCGGGATATCAGGAGGGGGTCGACATCGTTGGCTACAAGGTCGAGGCCACCGACGGCAGTATCGGGAGGGTCAGCAAGCACTCCGAGGAGGTCGGCTCCTCTCATATCGTCGTCGACACCGGAGTGTGGATCTTCGGGAAGCACGTCCTGCTGCCCGCTGGGACGATCAAGCAGATCGACACCGCCGAGGAGACGGTCCACGTCGACCGGACGAAGGACCAGATCAAGGACGCCCCCGACTTCGACGAGATCAAGCACGCCGGCGAGCCCAGTTACCTGGAGCAGTTCGGCCGCTACTACGGCCAGCCCCACACGTAGCCAGCCATCAGCTGACCGGCAGGCCTGGGGAAGAAACGATCGCTGTCGTAGCTGCCGACCGACCGCCGCCCGGCCAATCGTGAGTGCCGTTCAGCAGCGTCGTTGAGCTGAGCGCCTGTCACGGGCCCGGCTATCGGGGCCTGCTGACCAAAAGCGTATTGCTGCCGCTGGGCCCTGAAGTGCCGTACACCCGGGTTTGCAGTCGGGCGATAGCAGACCCGGGCCGCGGGGCAAGAGCGTCGGCGCCCCGAGGTACGAGGGCGGCACCTGCCCGCAGCGGAGGCGAAGCTCAGCGCGACCACTTCCTCCAGGCTGTCGTGTGGCCAGTAGTAGAAGCGGGCCCGAATCATGAGGGAGCGGCCCCAGGTCGGCCTGCAGGCCGCCATCTGGTGGCCCCGGCCGCCGTGAGCAAGACCGCAGTTGACTGTGCAGGCTGCGGAACCTTTGCGTCCGGACGTGATGCTGGCTGGTCACCCACGCGGGCGCACTCCAGTCGCCCTTGCAGGCAGTCGCCCCCAGGGTCGGAGGAATGTGAGCACCGGCCGTGACCCCCTGGCCGCCTTGCGAGCTAGGCAGCCCCAAGGAGCAGACGGTGACAGACGATGTCCGTGTTGCTATCGGCGACGTATTTGCGCCCCAACTCATGGTTGTGGACTACATCGAGAGCATTGGCCTGGGTGCCGACAGCAAGGCGACGAGCTTGGGCTTCGCCCCGCAGGGCTCCATCGGATAGGGCTCCGCCGATAATGTGCCGTCGGCGGGGTTCACCTCTGGTGACCGCAGTGGAAAGCGGGCGCCGATGAACAGCACGAAGAGGTTGAAGACGGCGGCCCTGGTGTAGGCGGTGACGGTCATCTCATGGCTCCCTGCTTTCCGCGATGATCCGGTGCGTCTGGCGTGCTGCGGCGAGGGAGGAGTACCAGCACGCTCAGTGCGAACATCAGCACGCCCAGGGGCAGGTGCAGGGACGGGACGTGGGCGATGCCGAGCAGGACCTGAGCCGAGACGAGGGTCAGGAAGCCGGAGGCGTGCCAGACGGGCCGCAGCGAGTCGCCGCCCGGTTTTCACTCAAGTATCGCCGCGAGCCCGTACAGCATCGTCGCGCCGTACATCACGCGGGCTCCGACACTGTGCAGCGTCTCTCCGTAGGTGGAGGTCAGCAGCATGCCGGCGGAGACGGGTCCTGAGGAAGAGGTGACGATGTCCGTTCTGCGTCGTCGACACCTGAGTGGCCATATCGGTGTCCATGTCTGCTTCGGGGCAGTGGACGTGTAGTGGTTCTGGTGTCGGCCGCATGGGTGATCGGGCCTGTGCGGGGGGGCCGGAGGTGGCCGCCGACAGGATGGTCGGCCCATGGGTCGGTCCGCAGCGGCGAGGGCGGGAGCAGTGGCCCCCGCCACGTCGCCCGGTGCTTCGTGGTCGCACAGCGGCGCCGTTCAGGTCGATCGCGCCTGCTGGGCTGACTGCAGCACCGCGGTCAGGAAGCGACGCACCGTCTCCAGTTCGCCCGTGTCGAAGCCTTCCGCGACCGCCACCACCTCGGCGATCACCGGCCCGAAGAAGGACCACCCGAGTTCCGTGGCCTTCTCCTCCACCTCCAGCAGCACGCGCCGTCGATCGACTGTGTCCTTGGTGCGCCGGACCAGCTCCAGCCGCTCCAGCCGGTCTACCAGGGCGGTGGTACCGGCCGAGTTCAGGCGCATCTGACGACCGAGCCATCCCGGCGTGGCGGGGGTGCCGTCCCGCGCCGCGTCCAGCAGGTGGATCAAGGCGCGTACGTCGGTGGGGTGCAACCCGTGGCGCCCGGCGAACTCGGCGCCGAGCAGGTCGAACTCCACGGTCACTGCACGCAGCACGTGGACCAGCTTCATCACCGGGCTTTGGTCGTTCATTCACGCTCCTTGGAACCCACGCTAGTATCTCGCTGAACGAGATTATCGCTGAACGAGAGGACAGCCCAGTGTCCCAGACCGCTTTCGACCTCGCCTACGACGAACTCCGCGCCCGCTGGCCGACCTCCACCGAGGAGCGCGACGTCGACACCCCATACGGGCGCACCCGGGTCCATGTGTACGGCCCGGTCGACGGCGCCCCGCTGGTGCTGCTGCACGGCGGCTCGGCCACCGGGCTGGTCTGGTTCGCCAACGCACCGGCTCTGGGCCGACGCCACCGGATCCATGCCGTGGACATCCTGGGCGATGCCGGCCGCACCGACCGAAGCGGTGGCACACCCTTGAAGACCGCCGACGATCTGACCGCCTGGCTGGACGCCCTGCTGGATGGGCTCGGCCTCACCCGTACGCACCTGTGCGGTCACTCCTACGGAGCCTGGCTGGCCGTCAGATACGCACTGCATGCACCCCCGCGGGTCGACCGCCTCGCCCTCCTCGACCCCACCCAGGTTTTCGCCGGCTTCCGGCCCGGCTACCTGCTGCGCGCACTGCCCCTTCTCATACGCCCCACTCAGGCCCGCGCCGCCGCATTCCTGGAATGGGAGACGGCGGGGACCAACCCGGACGAAACCTGGCAACGCCTGTATGCACTCGCCGCCACCGTTCCCGGCCGCAAGTTGATCACAGGCCGCCGCCCTCGGGTGACCGATCTCCGTATGCCCGTCCTGGTCCTGCTCGCGGAAGACAGCCGCGCCCACCACCCCGAGAAGGTCTCCGACCGAGCCAGCCGGGCGCTCCCGAAGGGCAAGGTGGTGGTAATGCCCGGAGCCACCCACCACTCGCTGCCTCTCACCGCGCCGCAACAGTTGAACGAACACCTGACTGCCTTCCTGGGCTGATACGGCAGCCTGGAACGGATAGGTGTCATCCATCGGTCACCTGTTGGATGATCTCGAGTGTCCGGCCTGCTCCGTCTTCAGTCACCAGATGCTTCGCCGCTTTTGCGGCGGCTCGACTATGTGCCGACTGCTTCACACACGGCAGGCACAGCCCACCGCGCTCACTGGCTGGTCGAGTGAGTCGGCAAGCCGTTCGAGGTGAGGGACCGGAAGGGTATCGATTTGGTGGCGGCGCCGAGGGCGGCGAGTCGCCCTGCCCAGAACGGCTGATCTGCGGATACCGGCGCAGTGACCGCGGGGACTCCGGCGCGCAGCGCGGCGGCTGAGGTGCCAGTCCCGCCGTACGCGCGGAACACGCTGATCGAGATGAACCTGTCCCTCGTCAGGTTCGCGGTGCGCCGGTTCCGCAACCGGGGTGACGGGGAGATGGAGGACATCACCCAGGTCGGCACGATCGGTCTGATCAAGGCGATCGACCGGTTCGACCTCACGCGCGAGGTCGAGTTCTCCTCCTTCGCCATCCCCTACATCGTCGGCGAGATCAAACGCTTCTTCCGCGACTCCACCTGGGCCGTGCACGTCCCGCGCCGGCTGCAGGAGCAGCGCGTCGAACTCGCCAAGGCAAAGGAAGAGCTCGCGAACCGGCTGGATCGCGATCCCACCGTCAAGGAGCTCGCCGACCACCTCGATCTCACGGAGGACGAGGTCATCGAGGGCGTCGTCGCATCCGCCGGCTATATCGCCAGCCCCATCGACATCCCCGTCCCCGGCACGGAGGGCGCCAGTGATGGCGGCCGTACCTACGCCGACATCCTGGGCGATGACGACCCGGCCATGGACCTGCTGGAAGACCTGCACGCCCTCGCGCCGCTGCTCCAGGACCTCGACGACCGCGAGCGCAGGATCATCGAAATGCGGTTCGGACAGGAACTTATCCAGGAACGCATCGGTGAAGAGCTCGGTATCTCCCAGATGCACGTCTCCCGCCTCCTCGCTCGCAGCCTGGCCAAGCTCCGCGAAGGGCTCCTCGCCCACGGCTAGGAGCGCGTGATCACGGATGGCCAGGCCGGGCGTCTTTGAACGCCCCGGCACAGCGCGTATCGCCGCTGAAGGTGCCTGGGCACCTCTCCAGCATCCGCCTATGTGGCCCTGCCCGGCAGTGGGCAAGCCTGCCGGGGCAGGCGGTCGTGGCTACGTCATGGTGGCGATTTCGTCGAGACCGGTATGCCGAAAGGCCCGCTGCACCATCCGCGGCGTGCCGTGAATGGTGACTGCCGGGGGTTCGCGCCGGGAGGTAATGGCCCGTATCAGCGCGTAGGCGCTGGCCAGGTCGAAGCGCGTGACGGCGTGCATGTCGATGAGCCAAGCGCTGGCTTCGCTCAGCGGCGGCGCGTCGAGGATTCTCTCCAGCTCTGGCAGGGCTTCGATCCTGATCTCCCCGGCCAGCACCAGTTCCGCCCGCTGATGGTCGGCCGCGTAGACCGTGAAGCCCGGTACGGGCTGCGGGGCGACGGGATGTTCGGCTGTCACGGTGACCTCCTTCGGGCGCGCAGGGCGCTCCGCTGCTCACTCTGGTCGCCCTGCCCGGCAGGCCCGGGCTACACGGGCGACCAGCCTCCGTTACGGGACGGCGCGGTGTGGGCCAGCGCCGCTCACACTGGCCCACACCGGGCGGGCTTGCCCAAGGGGCCCCTTGGGCAAGCCCTGCTCTCCAGCATGCCCCTGCTGCTGTGGTTGTACTTCCCCGCCCGGGCACGCCGCGGATGCAGACGGCCGGATGGCTTTGTTCATGAAACGGACAGCGGATAACAGCACGAGACCCCGGGCTGAGGGGGCCCGGGGTCTCGCTGTGCACTGATGTATCCGGCCGGTTTAACGATCGGCCGGCTGCCGGGGTCACGCCCTCTCCACGCCCAAGGCCACGAGGACGCCTCGGCCGGGCCCTGGGGGCGGTCAGGCGCTGAGGGCCTGCTCGATGCTGGGGTGGCAGGTGATGAGGGCGTCGATGCCGACCAGTGTCAACACGTGCAGGACGGCCTTCTGGGCGCCGGCGATCCGGACCCATCCCTGTGTCTCGTTCACCTGCTGGTAGGCGGCGACGAAGAGGTTGATGACGCTGGAGTCCATGAAGGGCACACCGCTGAGGCCCACCACCATCCGCAGCGGCGGGGGCGTCCCACGCGTGGCAAAAGGGTCGTTCGGAACGCACACCGTTGTGGAGGGGGCGTTTCCGTGGCGGCGAGAGTAGCGGCGGAGGTGCTGGGCGGGCCGTTCGGGCCAATCAGGATGGCAAGAGGTGGCCTTGGGGGTATCGGTGATGTGGCGCGCCGACGGCACTGTTGGCGCCCCGTACTGCGCGTCCTTGAGGAGCGAACGTCATGTCTGAACGCAACACGGTTCTGCGCAGTCTTCACGATGTGGGGCTGGCCGCCTGGTTCGGCGGTTCCCTGATGGGCGCGGTCGGCCTCAATGGCGCGGCCAAGGCGCAAGGGGAGAACTGGGAGCAGGGGGCCAGGATTGCCAGTGCCGGATGGGCGATCTGGACGCCGGTGAACGCTGTGGCGATCGGTGTCCATCTGGTCGGCTCGAGCGGTCTGCTGGCTGCCAATGCCGCCCGCGTCGCCACCCAGCAGGGCGTCGCTGCTTCGACCATCGCCAAGACCGTCCTCACCGGCGCCGCACTCGCCGTCACCGCCTACTCCCGCGTGCTGGGCAAGAAGATCGAGCTCGCATCCTCCGACAACCCCAGCGACGCGGAGAAATCGGCCCGCCATCCACTCGACACTGGCAAGGCGGAGCGCCAGCTCGCCTGCGCCCAGTGGATCGTGCCCGCCCTGACAGGCGGCCTCCTCATCCTCAACGCCCTGCACGGCGAGCAGCAGCGCCCCGCCCAGCAACTCCACGGCATGTGGCAGCGCTATCGCACCCTCGCCCCGCACATGCCTGCGCCGAACTGGCACCTCTCCCGCTGAACCGGGTGCAGACCTGCTGCACGGATCGCAAACGGCTTTTGTCGCCACATGGACGATGCAGCGTCGTGCCGGGTCAGCAGAACGGGAGGCGCCGGGACCGATGATCCGGCACATGCCCGTCCGAGTGGACGCGAGCGATGCGCAGTTTGGTGGTGTCTCGCGCGAACGCGGCAGCGGGCCGGCCGTCGGACGGCCGGGCCGCTGGAAGCCGAAACTTCAGGGTCAGGTATAGAAGGCTTCACGAGGTCGCCGACCTTCGGGTCGGACAGCGTTCGGGCGACGTCTGCCAAGGCGACCACACCCACCCAGTCGTGCCCGGCGATCACCGGCAGTCGGCGGACCTGGTGCTGCGACATGGTGTCCTTCATGTCGTCGGCGTCGTCGGCGCCGATGGTGACCGCTTACCTGAAAGGTCGGGTTCGGTAGGGGTGTGGTCGTTGCTGGTCGGGGGTGGTGGGGCCGCTCGGGGTTGATCGCCGCTGCGCGGCAGTTCGCCACCGGCTTTGTGATGGGGCTGCGGGAGGGTCACGGCATCGCGGTGGCACGCGATGTTGTGGGCGCGGGCCAGTTGGTGGTGAGCGAGCTGGTCGACCGGCTACATCAACGGCCAGCACAGGGCGCAGGCCATGCTGGAGGCAGGCGTACGCCGCACCGTCGTCCTGCACCTTGTCGACGAGGCATAACTCCCGCCGTCCGTCCTTCCACTCGTACCGCCGCCGCGTTGCCCGCGCCACGCCGCCGCTGGTCGACGCCGGGTAGCCCCAGGGGATGGACTGCCGGTTGGAGACCAGCCGTTCGGGGGCCGGCGCCGCGAAGTAGATCTGACCTTCGATGGCTAATCGGCTCGACATCAAGGGACGTACGATTGCCGGCGGGAGATCACTGGTCGACGCCAACTGCGCCAGGGCCGAGGGCTGTCCGTTCGGCATTCGTAAGCCCGCTGGACCGCTGGCGGGCTCGGATCACGCAGGCGCCATCAGTGGTTCTTACCGTCGCGTCGGGGTGTAACTGGTTGTGGTGGCGGCGAGGATGGGCAGTTCGAACCACGTGGTTTTGCCGGTGGTGGTGTGGTCGCTGCCCCAATGGTGGGCGAGTGCGTCGACAAGTTCGATGCCGCGTCCGTTCTCGGCGTCGGTGGCGGCAATCCGGCGGGTCGGGCCCTTCGGGTCGGCGTCTTCGACCTCGCACCGCAGAACGCCGGCGTGGACACGCATGTGGACGTGGATGGGGCCGTGGGCGTGGAGCAAGGCGTTGGTGATGAGTTCGCTGGCCAGGAGTTGAGTCGTTTCGGCCAGTTCCTCGAGGCCCCAGGTGTTCAGCTGGGCCGCGAGAAGCCGCCGGGTGCGGCCTACCGAGGCTGGTTCACGGCGCACGGTCACGGACGACGTGTACCAGACGGTGCCGCAGTCGAGGCTTGCGCTGTGCGGGTTCAGGGCGCGCGCCCACAGAGCCGAGTGCCGCGCCATCCACGGCAGCCGAGCATGGCTGGCTCCGTGCTGTGCGCCCGGCAGCCAATGCGGGGGGAGGCGCCTGGGTGGCCGCCGGTCGGCTTGGCGTACGACGGACCCTGTGCTTGCGTCGGCGGTCTGCTGGCCGGCCATGTCAGTCCCTTCGGTCGAGCCAATGTGGCAGTACGCCGCGCTGCGCCTCCCAGTCAGTGGTTCATGTAGCACTCGCTACACTAAAGTCTACATGAAGCGGACGCTACAGTAAATATCTCGCATATCGGGCGTACGGGACGAGGGGTGTGATGGCGCGGACAGCTGACCAGGCGAAACGAGCGGACCTGTTGCGCCGGGTCCGCGGATACGTGATCAGCAATGGCCTGGCGGATCTCTCGCTACGTCCGCTCGCCAAGGCACTCGGCACCAGCGACCGCATGCTCCTGTACTACTTCGGCAGCAAAGAGCAGCTCGTCGCCCAAGCATTGGGTCAGGACGAGGAACGACCTCTGCTGATGTTCCGCCGGGCTCTAGATGTCGCAGGCGCACCCCAAAACCCGGCAGATATGAGACGCGTCCTGGAAGAGATCTGGCGCCAGTTCACAGCACCCGACCGGCGCGACATCCTCCCCGTCACCTTTGAGGCCATGACCGCCAGCGTGCTCAACCCCGACCGCTACGGCCCGGTGATGCGCAGCCTGCTCACCGAATGGAGGCAGGCGCTGGCCTGCGCCTTCACCGGACTGGGCATGCCCAACGGCAAAGCCGACGCCGAGGCCACCCTCCTGGTCGACACTCTCCTGGGGCTGCTTCACGCAGCGCTCGCCGACGGCGACTGGCCCCGTGCCACAGCAGTCTTCCAGACCCTCCTCGACCGCCTCGAGCCCGCCTGGCACACCGCTGAGTGAAGAACATGGCTGCTAGGGCCGGAAGACGGCGACGGCGAACATGTCGCTCTTCGCGGGCCCGAACACGGTCACAATGATCCGTGCGATCCTCGTGCTGACGTCACGGTTGAGGCGCAGCGCCCGGTCGACGGTCGGCACGATCTCCACCTGCGAGCAGCAGCTATGAGGTGCTGGAAGCGGTCAAGGTCGTGGTGCCCGGCGGACTCCTGATCTCCGACATTGCCGTCCTGGATGCGGCCATCGGCGGGCGATGCACGTCCCGGTCGCTGTGCTTGTGGCGGCGGAGCCGTCTGGCGTTCGTGTCGCGCATCCACTAGGCCGGAGTCGGGCTCACGATGGGGCAATGGACAGGGATCCGGTTTCCTGGAGTTCCCCTGGCATCCGCGGCCTGGAGGTCTGGGAGGATGCGGCCGGTGGGGTCGGGACGCGTTTGTTCGGATGGGTCGGCATTCTGCCGCTCTCTCTGGTCGGCTCCGCCATGGCTTCGCCTGCCGAGTGGGCGTTGTGCAGGGCCCGCGAAGTGGGCGTGAGCCCCGGCCCTTTCCCTGTGGTCCGGGGCATCTGTACGGCCGGTTGCGGATTTCGAATGTTCGTGGGGCAAAGACGAAGCCCTGGACAGATGTGACGGCCGTCCAGGGCTTGGTCCAGCCACTCCGAAGTGGGAGCGCTTGGGAGTTAACACGGTCCAGTCTGCGGCCTGTCGGCTGTTGGGCTGGTGACCGTGGGCCGCGTGTCGCGCGACTGCGCATGTACTGGCCGGCAGTTCTCGTTTGAACCGTCAGTGATGCGTGCCCGGATCAGCGGTGGGCGGCTACGACACTCGTAAGGGTGAGCCTGTCGGGTGGGGAGGGGGGCATGTGCAGGTGATGGGATTCTTCGGAACCACTGAGCGTGCTCTGGAGCGGTGGACGACGAGCGTGTGGCGGCTGCTGTTTCCGCCGAAGGGGCGGCAGTTGGAGGTCGTGGTCATACTTCACCGGCAGTGCGACGACAATGCATTGATCCTTGGGCGGCAGCGCGTCCTGGCGCCCAATGCCTACATTGTCGAACTGTTACCCGAGATCCACCGCCAGCTCGCGGCCAGCGCAAGTCCACTCGAACTGCATCTGGTGAACCAGGTGTGCCGGCATGCCGCAGAGCAGGGTTACACGTTCGCAGGCCCTGTGGCGGTAGACCTGCGCCCTGCGGCAGGCGTGACGCCTCGGTTCCGTATTCGTAGCCGCATCGCGCCCGCCGAGCCCCAGGCTCCGCGGCTGGTCACGTGGGCGTGACCAGCAGACGATCGGCGACGACCGGTTGCCGAATGTCGGCGGCAACGTTCGGCGCCACACCTGCGGCGCGCGGCAGCGTTTCGCCGCAGAGAGGCTCCGAGGAACACCGACTGCCGTCTGGTCCGGGCTCAGTGCTCGGTGAGCATGCCCGCCCGGAGCTTCGCCAGGATGCGGTTCAGGAGCCGGGAGACGTGCATCTGGGAGACGTTCAGTTCGTTACCGATCTCGGCCTGCGTCATCTCCTGGCCGAAGCGCATCTGCAGGATGCGCTTCTCGCGGTCGTCGAGCTGTGCGAGCAGCGGCGCGAGGGCGTGCAGGTTCTCGGTGAGTTCCATCGCGGGGTCGATGTCGCCGAGGATGTCGGCGTAGGCGCGGCCGCCGGTGCCGGTGGGGGCGTCGTCGCTGTCGGCGTTCGGGGTGTCGAGGGAGCCCGCGGTGTAGCCGTTGGCGGCCACCAGGCCCTCGATGATCTCGTCCTCGCTCAGGTCGAGCAGCTCGGCGAGTTCTTTGACCGTCGGGTCGCGGTCGAGCACGTCGGACAGTTCGTCGCGGGCTTTGGCGAGTTCGGTGCGGAGCTCTTGGAGCCGGCGCGGGACGTGGACGGCCCAGCTGGTGTCGCGGAAGAAGCGCTTGATCTCGCCGACGATGTAGGGGACGGCGAAGGTGGTGAACTCGACCTCGCGGCTGAGTTCGAAGCGGTCGATGGCCTTGATGAGGCCGATGGTGCCGACCTGGATGATGTCGTCCATCTCGCCGTTGCCGCGGTTTCGGAACCGGCGTGCGGCGAACTGAACGAGGGAGAGGTTCATCTCGATGAGGGTGTTGCGGGCGTACTGGTATTCGTGCGTGCCCTCTTCGAGGGTCTGCAGCCGGTCGAAGAACACCTTGGACAGGCTCTTCGCGTCCCTCGGCGCGACCTTGCCGGCATCCGCGACCCACGGCAGGTCGCACACGGTCTGCGAGGCGTCGACCGTCGTCTGCTCCGTCAGGCTGTCGTGGGTGACGCTGGCCATAGCGCTTTCCTTCCTTGTCTGCGGCGTGGCATCCACCGCTTTCCCAGACCGGGACCCGTCATTCCGGTGACGTGGAGAAATACTGCACCACGATCAGCTGGTGCCGAACTGAACTCTCGGCGCACGGTTCGAAGGTGCCGTTTGCCCGGCATCGACGGTTCGGGGCTCACCGCGGTCCGGTAGGCGTGACAGCCTCGCCGGCAATTTGGCCTCAGCGAGGTGCTCGTCCGCATACAAGTTGATCAGCTGCTGCCGCTTGGCGGTGGTGAGGTAGAGCATCCGGTCGGCGAAGGCCTCGGCCGCTTACCGCGCCTGGGTGCGCTCACTCGACGCGGCCCCGACTCCCGGCCGTGGCCAAAGGCATCAAAGCAGCCGAAGCAGGGCCCCCACCCGCCCTCACCCAGGGGTCGAGTCTGCCACGGCGAACGTGGTCCTCTCGGACTCGTTGCAGCCCTGAGTGGTCGCACCAAGGACGCCGTCCGCAAAGCATGGGGGACAAGGACTGATCACCACATTGGTGCTGCCTCCTTGACCGGGCCACGGAAGGGGCCGAAGTCAGATTGGCGCGTTGCTGCTGTGCCGCGGCACAGCACAGTCCGTCGCGTTTGCTCGGCCGAGCGCCGAGCGCCTTACTGATCGTTTCAAAATGAGGTTCTGAGTCGTCTCAAGCAGATGATGCTGCAAGCGAGTTGGAGTAGGGCGAGGTGCAGGTCGGCGCGTATCTCGTAGCGGATGCGGAGTCGCTTGAACTGGTGGAGCCAGGCGAAGGTGCGCTCGACGACCCAGCGGGTCTTCCCCAGCCCGGAGCCGTGGGTGGTGCCGCGGCGGGCGATCTTTGGTGTGATGCCGCGGGCCCGGAGGAGGCGGCGGTATTTGTCGTAGTCGTAGCCGCGGTCGGCGAAGAGCTGTCGTGGGCGGCTGCGAGGTCGGCCGCGTAACCCGCGGACCGGAGGGATGGCGTCCAGCAGGGGCATGAGCTGGGTGATGTCGTGGCGGTTTCCGCTGGTCAGGGTGACGGCGAGCGGTGTTCCGTGCCGGTCGACGATGAGGTGGTGCTTGCTGCCGGGCCGGGCCCGGTCGACCGGCGAAGGTCCGGTGTGAGCCCCCCTAATCCAGTGCGTAAGCAGACGGCCCGGGACCATGCAACGCCCCGGGCTAGCTGCTCGCATAGGACAGCGAATGCCTGGATCCCCCCTGGCCGTCAAGGCCTCCTCAAAGAGCGGTATCGCTGTCCGTTGCGGGGTCCGCGGTGATGACGCGGGCGCCGGGCTGATGCCTCCGTTTCCCCGGGCCCTTGAGGCTTCTGTCAAGAGCGGCGCAGCCCGGCGCCTCCGTGGTCACCGCGAAACTCGCGGGGCCAGGTCGGACGTTAATCGTCACGGCGCGAGCCCTCTCCAGGGTCGACCTCTTGTTCATCCGCGAGCCCGTGAGCTCTGCCGAAAGATCGAGCCCCTGGAGTTCGCTGGTGTCGCGAACGGCTACTGAGATGGCGGACCAACGAGTCCTTGGATTAGGGCGCCGCGTGACCCGCATGTGCTTGTGACCTGTATAGACGGACGGATCTGGGAGGACAGCTTGACCGTGTTCTGTGGCATCGACTGGGCAGAGCGTCACCACGACGTCGCCCTCGTCGACGAAGCCGGCACTCTGCTCGCCCAAGCCCGTATCACCGACGACCTTGCCGGCTACCACAAGCTCCTGGACCTCTTGGCCGAGCACGGCGACAGCCCAGATGATCCGATACCGGTGGCCATCGAGACCAGCCACGGTCTCCTGGTCGCGAGCCTGCGCACCGGCAGCCGTCGGGTCTTCGCGATCAACCCGCTCGCCGCCGCGCGCTACCGCGACCGCCACGGCGTCAGCCGAAAGAAGTCCGACCCCGGCGACGCACTTGTCCTGGCGAACATCCTGCGCACCGACATGCACGCCCACCGGCCTCTGCCGGCCGACACCGAACTCGTCCAGGCCATCACGGTCCTGGCCCGAGCACAGCAGGATGCCGTCTGGACTCGGCAGCAGGTCGCCAACCAGGTCCGCTCACTCCTGCGCGAGTATTACCCTGCTGCTCTCCTGGCCTTCCAGAGCAAGCAAGGCGGTCTGACCAGGGCTGACGCCCGCGTTATCCTCACTCTGGCGCCGACTCCGGCCAAGGCCGCGAAGCTCACCCTCGCCCAGCTGCGGGCTGCCCTCAAACGCAGTGGCCGCCTCCGCGGCTGCGACGCGGAAGCCGAGCGGCTGCGGGACGTCTTTCGCGCGGAGTGCGCCCGCCAGCTCCCCAGCGTCGAGGACGCCTTCGGTCACCAGCTCCTGGCCCTGCTCAAGCAGCTGGACGCCACCTGCCAGGCCGCAGACGATCTCGCGGAGGCGGCCACGGCCGCCTTTCACCAGCACGCCGACAGCGAGATCCTGCTCAGCTTCCCCGGCCTGGGGCCCATGCTCGGTGCCCGCGTGCTCGCCGAGTTGGGCGACGACCGGGCACGGTTCGCCGACGCCAGGGCGCTGAAGTCGTACGCCGGATCCGCCCCCATCACCCGGGCTTCCGGCAAGAAGCGTTTCGTCGGCCGCCGGTTCGTCAAGAACAATCGCCTCATCAATGCCGGCTTCCTCTGGGCCTTCGCCGCCCTTACCGCCTCACCAGGAGCAAACGCGCACTACCGGCGCCGACGCGAGCATGGTGACTGGCATGCCGCCGCACAAAGGCACTTGCTGAACCGCTTCCTTGGCCAGCTCCACCACTGCCTCAAGACCCGACAGCAGTTTGACGAACAGCACGCCTTCGCACCGCTCCTGTCACCCCCAACCGAGCAGGCGGCTTGACTTCATAGCCCCCTGAGATGTCTTTGAGGGCCCTGACATGGGAGCCGTCCACCGCGGCGTCGTTCATCTCCAGCAAGCCCGCTGCCCGCAGCTCTGCCAGCAGCACCTCGTGCAGGCGAGGCCAGACGCCGGCCTCGGTCCAGTCCCGCAACCGCCGCCAGGCCGTCACCCCGCTGCAGCCGACCTGTTCAGCCGGAACATCCCGCCAGCTCACGCTCTTGCACAACACGTAAACGATGCCCCGCAGAGCAGCCCGATCATCCGCCGGCAACCGCCCGGGATACCGCTGCCGCCGAGGCGGACGAACAGGCAACAGCGGCGCCACACGTTCCCACAGGTCATCAGGCACAAGATCAGCAGACACCCCACAGATCCTGCCCACCCAACAGTCAACTGCCAAGCCACACAACGAATTTCATTCTGAAACGATCAGTTAGCCGCCATGTCAGTGGAGGGGGTTCAGGCTGCGGAGTGGGCACGAGGTCTGTCGTGTTCCTCGCCGGCGGCGGTGAGCTGTGTCCGAAGCCCTGCGAGACCTTTGGCCAGTGCTCGGCGTTCGGTGGAGGGCATGCTGTTGATGGCCTGGTGGAGCATGCTCTCGCGCTGCTGACGGAGGCGTTGCAGGTGCCTTTTGCCTGCGGTGGTCAGGCGCAGGGTGATTTCTCTTCTGTTGTCGGGGCACGGGAGGCGTTCGAGGAAGCCGATGGCTTGCAGGCGGTCGCACATCCGGCTGACGTTCGGAGGCGCGGAGGCAACGATTTTGCACATCGCGCGCATGCGGATGCCGTCATCACGGTCGACGACGTACATCAGGCGCAGTTGCGCGGGAGAGGCGGGCGCGATGGTGTCTTTGGTGCGTTCCGATATCACGTCGAGGAGTTCGGCGATGCTGCTGGCCGCCTGCGCGGCCTCGTGGCAGATGCTGTTGGGGGCGGCGTCTGGCGCGGGCATGTCTTCCCAGTCGGTGTGAATTTCTGCCCGGTGATCGGCCGGGCGATGGCCTTTATGTGGCGCAGCCCGGGCCGATGGGGTGGGCCGCTACCACGTTCTCCTGGGTCTTTGCGGTCTCAGCGGTGCCGGTGGGGGCGGCGCCGTGAGGTATTCGAGGGTACCGGTGAGGTCCGGGAGCCGGTTAACATCCGGGCCGGGGCGTCCAGCAGCAGGTGTACCTCTGCTGCGGATGGACAGCCGCGGCGATGGCCACTCGTACGGTGGTGGAGGAGCGGAGCGCCGCCGGTGCCAGCGCTCCGCGGCCGGCCCATGACGGGCCTGCGAATGCAAGCCGTCGCCGACAGGCAGCGAACTCGCGGCCCGCGGCACCGAGACGGCGCATCGGCTCCCACTCGACAGCCGGAACACGGCGACGCCGGTCGTGGCGCGGGGACCCACGCGGGCTCAGGTGTCCGTCGGCTCGCCGTGTTGGGCGGGGCCTGGTGCGAGGGCGTTGAGCCATACGGTCATGTAGGCGTCTGCGGTGGGGGTGTGGCTTCCGGGCCGGTTACGAGGTGCCGCTTGCGGCCATTGATCTTTTGCCTGGGCCGGCGTAACCGCGGGGTGACCTCCATGGCGGTCGATGCCGCTGGGACTGACTGCATGCCCATGGGACGGCTCCCCGGACGGTTGGCACCGCCCGTGCTCGATTACCTCGAAGTCCGACACGCGAAAATCTGTGTCGGCTGGAGTAGACATTGGGTGGTGGTGTGGTTATGGTTTCTCTCGTAGCCGAGATCAGCAGGGCCCGGCAGACACGAACTGGCGGGCAGCAGTATGTAGTTGCAGGGCGGTGCGGTGGTGGAGTTCTGAAGCCGGAGTGGTTGCAGGATGGCGACGGGGCTGACGGCCGGACCGGGTGGCCCGCAGTGATCAGGGGCCGCCGTCAGCAGTACCGCAGTGGCAGTACCTGTAAGTGCAGTTCGCAGTACCCAGCAGTGAAGTCAGTGAGCAGTACCTCGGTGAAGGCGTCGGCTGCGGGCGCGCGCGCCGGGAGGTTCGGCAGTGGGGTTCTAAGCCAGAGCGGATGCAGGACGGGCGACGGGGCTGGCTGCCGAAGAGTGGCGCTACCGCAGGCCACTGAGCAGTACAAGTAGGTCGCAGTATCAGTAGTACAGAGCAGTACGCAGTATCAGCAGTAGGTAAGTGTTCCCAGAGGGAAGAACGGAGGAGCCAGGCGCCATCAGGATCGCCCGGGCAGAGATTTTGAGTCCGGGTACCGCAGGACATCGATAGTGAGGTGGTCTCCGGTCGAGCAACCGCGATCCCCGCATGTGCTGCCCTCTCCCGGGTGGACGTGCGGACACAGAGGGCCGGCGCAGTACCAGGGCCGGCAGATGGTGTAGCAGTTCCTTCGGGGCCCTGGTGCCAATGGCACCAGGGCCCCTCCACGCGTTCCACAGAGAGGTGCAATGACAGCAGACGACTCGCTCAGCCGTCTCGATGACGACGACTACCCCGCCTACACCATGGGCCGGGCCGCCGAAATGATCGGCACCACCCAGAACTTCCTCCGCGCCATCGGCGAAGCCCGCCTCATCACCCCGCTCCGCTCCCCGGGCGGCCACCGCCGCTACTCCCGCTACCAGCTGCGCATCGCCGCCCGCGCCCGCGAACTCGTGGACCAGGGCACTCCCATCGAGGCTGCCTGCCGCATCGTCATCCTCGAAGACCAGCTCGAAGAAGCCCAACGCATCAACGCCGAACATCACCGCACCGCCAAGATGGCGAACCCGACGGCTGCGGCCTGAGACGCGCGGCTTGCCCCAGGAGCTTTGCGGCTGCCGCCCACATTCTGTCCGGTGTCGCTGATGACGCGCCGCCGGTTGGCTGCCGGGTTGAAGTCCACCCCGAAGCGCATGCACCAACCCGACCATGCCGCCGTCGACCGCACGCGGTGTCACCGGCGCCGCCTACACCAACAACGACCTCAACGCCGCGACAGCGACCTCCCTCTTCGACATCGACACTGCGGGCGACCGCGTCTCCCTGCAGGCCCCGGCCAACGCCGGCACCCTCGCCCCCACCGGCAACCTCGGAATCAACGCCGGACTTTCCGCAGGATTCGACATCTACTACTCGCCCAGACGGGCACCAACCAGGGGTACGCCGCCTTGAAGACGTCCGGCTCCTACCGTCTGTACAAGGTCAACGTGCTGGGCGGCCGGGCCAGCGCCTACGGCGCCTTCCCAGCAGGCCACCAGGTCGTCGACCTCGCACTGCCGCTGAACCAGAACTGACCTGAAGCGGACGACGGCCTCACCGGCGTCGAGGCCGTCGTCCCTATCACCGCCGCGGGAAGAGCGGCCGCCAGCCTGTCAGCGCCAGCGGTGATAGAGGCTGCGAGAGGAGAAGAAGGTGAAGGAAGAGGCGGGCGAGACGTAGAGCGCAGAGTCACGAGGTTGCACCTCGCGGCCCGCCGTGGCCAGTTGGGTGATTTTCTGCCGCCATGCGGACGATGAAGCGGCTGGACGGGTTGCGCCGGCACCCCAGGTGGAGCCACTTGTGTGGGGGATCCGTACTTGTCGGTCCTGATCTGCCGCATGCCAGTCTCACCAGGGGGAATGATGCCGTCTTTCGCCGCTGCCGCATTCGGGGAGCCGGATCTCGGCGCCGCGCGGATGCAGATGGCGCTGTCGCTGGGCTGGCACATCATCCTGGCCTGCCTGGGCGTGGGAATGCCCGCGATCACACTGATCGCGGAATGGCGTGGGCACCGCACAGGAGATCTGAACTACCGGCTGTTGGCGCGGCGCTGGGCGCGGGCGATGGGTGTGCTGTTCGCGGTGGGCGCGGTCTCCGGCACGATCCTGTCGTTTGAGATGGGCTTGCTGTGGCCGGGGCTGATGGGGACGTACGGCGAGGTGATCGGCCTGCCGTTCTCGCTGGAGGGCATCGCGTTCTTTATCGAGGCGATCTTCCTGGGGATCTACCTCTACGCGTGGGACCGGCTGCCGCCGGTTCCGCACATGTTGTCCGGGCTGCCCATCGTCGTGGCCGGGGTGGCTAGTGCCTTCTTCGTCGTGACCGCCAACGCGTGGATGCAGCAGCCGACCGGTTTTGACATGGAGAACGGGCAAATCGTCTCGGTGGATCCGTGGGCAGCGATGTTCAACCCCGCGACTCCGCCGCAGACCGTGCACATGATCCTTGCGGCGTTCATGGTCGCCGGCTTTCTCATGGCCGGTGTCTACGCCGTGGCGATGCTGCGAGGCAGACGCGACCGCTACCACCGTCTCGGCTTCCTCATTCCCTTCACGATCGCCGCGATCATTACCCCGGTGCAGATCGGGGTCGGGGACTGGGCGGCGCACTTCGTCGCCGAGAACCAGCCCGTGAAACTTGCTGCCATGGAAGGCGTCTTCCACACCGAGCGCGGAGCCCCGCTGCATCTGGGCGGCTTCGCTATCGGCGGCGAGTTTCGCTATGCGCTGGAGATCCCCAACGGGCTGTCCCTGCTGGCCCATTGGTCGCCTGACGCGGAGATCGGCGGACTGGAGAACGTACCGGAGGCCGACCGGCCGCCGGTCAACGTCACGCACTGGGCCTTCCAGATCATGGTCGGTATCGGCTTCGGCCTCCTGGCGCTGTCCGCCTGGCTCGCGCTCACCTGGAAGCGCCACCGGGACCTGCCACGCTCACCGTGGTTCTTGCGCGCCTGCGCCCTGTCCGGCGTGGGCGCGGTCCTGGCACTGGAAGCCGGCTGGACCGTGACCGAAGTAGGGCGCCAGCCCTGGATCGTCTACGGGGTGATGCGCACGTCCGAAGCGGTCAACCCCGCTCCAGGCTTGATCTGGGGGTTCGTTCTGGTGGCGCTGGTGTACGCGGTCCTGACCGTTGCCACTGTCTACGTGCTGCGACGCTTGGCCCGAGAGGTACCCGTTCCCGTCGCCCCGCAGGAACGCGACGTAACCGACTACAAAGTCATCTGAGGTTCCCGTGCACCTGCCCGAGATCATGCTGGTCGTGCTGTGGATCGGCCTGACGGCGTATGTCCTGTTCGGTGGCGCCGACTTCGGCGCCGGGGTGTGGGACCTGCTCGCCGGAGGAGCCGAACGGGGCCGCGACCAGCGGCACCTGGTCGAGCACTCCATCGGCCCGGTGTGGGAGGCCAACCATGTCTGGCTGATCTTCGTGATCGTCCTCACCTGGACCGGTATCCCCTCCGTCTTCGCCGCGATCGCCTCCACCCTCTACATCCCGCTCACCGCCGTCGCGCTCGGCATCATCGCGCGCGGCGCGGCCTTCGCGTCCGCAAGGTGAGCCGCGAGCTGTGGCAGCAACGGCTGTTCGGGGCCACCTTCGCTTTCTCCTCACTCGTCACGCCGTTCTTCCTCGGCACCGTCGCAGGCGCCATCGCCTCCGGCCGCGTACCACCCGGCATCGCGGCCGGGGACCTCGTCACCAGCTGGGTCAACCCCACTTCCCTCGTCAGCGGCGTACTGGCGGTGGGGACCGCGGCGTACCTCGCTGCCGTCTACCTCACCCGCGACGCCCAGCGCACGGGCGCCGAAGCCCTCACCCAGGCTTTCAGGCTCCGTGCTCTTTACACCGGCGTGTTCGTCGGCGTGATGTCGGCCGTCGGGCTGTTCGTTCTGCGCGCGGACGCCCGGCCGCTGTTCGACGACCTCACTTCCGGCGCCGCCTTGCCCCTCCTCGTGCTGTCCGTGGCCGCCGGCGTCGTCTCGCTGGCACTGCTCGCGTGGGGACGCGCCTACCTGATGGTCCGGCTGACCGCCGCCCTTGCGGTCACCGGACTCCTGTGGGGGTGGGGCATTGGCCAGTACCCCGTATTGCTCCCGGGCGTCTCTCTCGACGAGGTAGCCGCGACCGATGCCGTGCTGGGAGCCAGTCTCGGCGCCCTGGCGGTCGGCGCTGTCCTTCTCTTGCCGTCCCTGTGGTGGCTGTACGCCACGTTCCAACGCGACCGCACCGGGGAGAGCGAGCCCAGGCCGCGGGCGGGATCGACGGGGACGTAGCGGTGGACTCGACCGCGGTCCGGGGCTCACCAGCACGCCGCCAGTGCGAGGGAAGCGTCGCCAGCTGCGGATCCTCAAAGGGGATTCGGTCACGCGTGCCGGGAAGGCCGCAGTCGATCCGTGGCGAGCTCATCGCGCGGCAGGGTTGCCCAGCCCCCGGCTGGCCGCCACAGCGCGACGTTAGCGACGACGGTGTTCCACGTTCCCGCTCGCACGTTCCTGCAGCCACGTGTCCAACGGGAGATGGCCCGCACCAGGGCGGGAGGGAAGCGTGCGGCGTTGCAGACGATCACGGTGGTGGCCTACATCGAGGCATAGCGCCACCGCTGCCGTTCTCCCTGCCGCCCCAGTGCCGACGGTTCATCCTGTGCCTTGGGAGCGCAGGGTGCACCGCCGGCCAGTGGTCTGGGAGCGTGCCGGCTACAGGGGGTTTGTGCCCATGTCGTCAGTGCCCTTGCCGCCTGCTTGCTTGCTCTCTTCCATCAGGCGCTTGGCCTTCTCGGTGAGACGCTTGCGCTCCTCCGGGTCGGTGGCACGCGCGGCAGCGTTCGTCATCTCCTGCGCCTTCTCACGCATCTGCTGGGCACGGCTGCCGGTCTCGCCTGCACTCGTCATGATCACTCCAAGGTTCTCGGGGGAGCGGACAGCTTCAGCGAATCAGCAGCCGTGCACGAACGCATCCCGAAGCATCACACGCTGTGACGAGAGTCGTGGCAGTGCTGGATGGGGCCTGTCAAGCCTTCTCTCCACAGTGCGAAGGAGAGGAACGGATTTGCGCTTGCCTGCCAGGCAGGCAGGAGCTGGCTAACGGTTCCTCGCTCTCCTGACCGCGGCCCCCAGGCGGCCGCTTGGCCTTACCTGCTTCGCTGCCGGCGAAATGGGCTCGACGCTCCCCGGCGCAGACTTTGAGGTCAGGGCCGTCTCGACGGCGGCTGGCGACACACCCGAAGCACTGCGCTCGATCTTCGCGACTTGGCGGAGGTCGAACTGCGCCGCAGCCACGATGAATCCGTCGCATTCTTCGGCGAGCCATTCCTCTGGCCGGCCCTCTTCCACCGCCCCTCGAGCTGTAGGCGCGACCCGCTCCGGCGACGCGTCCTCGTGCCCTGCGGATGTGGCCTGAGCCGAGTCCTCGCAGCCGTTGTCGGCGCCCAGCCCAGCGTCGCTTCCTTGACGACCTCGGACGGGTTCTGATCGGCCTCGTCGGCACCCGCGTGTAGTCGCGCAGCCGGGAGTTGAGCGGGGTCATCGGCGCCCGACTGCTCGACTGGCCGCGGAGGACCTCTGACCGTTCACGAAGTGCGTGGGTGCGGGAGGGTGCCAGTCAGTCTCCTCGATCGTCACTGCATGAGTACGGCAAGCTCGGCCCTGCGAAGACTGCCGGATGCCGGAATAGAACGTCAGCGGTACCGGCATGACCGGTGGTCACAGCGCTTCCTACGGCCGTCCCACCGGAGTTTTGGCAGCTCAGAGCAGGCGTCCTAGGTGAGACCCGCTCCGTCCGGGCACAGCGCGCAGGCGCTCCATGACGTTCGGTCATCAGGAGTCGGTGTCCGCATAACGGTCCAGTCACGCTCGCTGGCCGTTTCCCTGGTTACTCATCGTTAGGTGATTCGCGTCACCCAAGAATCCGTAAAGGCCGTGTTAAAACTGCGCAACTCCGCAGTCGGCCTCAGGTCGGGATGCGGGGTGTCGGCGCTTGCCGGCACAGCACGACCAGGGTTTTCACGGTCCGAGTCCGCGGACCGCGGCACCCCGGGTCGCCGATCGGACACCGGCGTTCGCTCGCTCCATGACCGCACATCAACCGGTGCAATCCCCATGCGCCGGATCCCCCGCGCCACGAGGTAGCCATAGTGTCTCTCGACTCCATCACCAAGTCCGTCGACGAAGCCGTCAGCGGATTCTTCGAGCCCATCGCCACCTGGCTCGGAGAGGTCGTCTTCTATTCCGTTCCCGTCGGCGGTACGGAACTCCCGCTCATCGTCGCCTGGCTCGTGGTCGCCGGCCTGGTCTTCTCCGGCTGGTTCGGGCTGGTGCAGATACGCAAATTCCGCCTGGCAGTGGACGTGGTGCGAGGCAAGTACGACGAGAAGGGATCGGCCGGCGAGGTCAACCACTTCCAGGCCCTGACCGCCGCGGTCTCCGGCACGGTCGGTCTGGGGAACATCGCGGGCGTCGCCGTCGCCGTCTCCATCGGCGGCCCTGGCGCGACCTTCTGGATGATCCTGTGCGGCCTGCTGGGCATGGCCACGAAGTTCGTCGAGGTCACCCTCGGAGTGAAGTACCGCGAGGTCCACGCCGACGGCACCGTCTCCGGCGGCCCCATGCACTACCTCCCCAAGGGCCTCGCCGACCGCTTCGGCAAGAATGGCAAGACCCTCGGCAAGGTTCTCGCCGTCCTGGCCTCCTTCATGATCCTGTTCTTCGGCCTCTTCGGCGGCAACCTCTTCCAGGTCAACCAGAGCTACGCCCAGCTGGTCTCCGTCGCCGGCGGCGAGAACGGCGCGCTCGGCTCCTCCACCGGTGCGCTCTTCTTCGGCATCCTGATCGCCGCGATCGTCGGCATCGTCCTGCTCGGCGGCATCCGCTCCATCGCCAACGTCACCAGCAGGCTGGTCCCTGCCATGGCCGGCATCTACATCGTGGCCTGCCTCATCGTCATCCTGGTCAACGTCACCGCCGTCCCCGACGCCGTCGCCTCGATCATCGAGGGTGCCTTCAACCCGGAGGGCGTCGCCGGTGGTGTCCTCGGTGCACTGATCATCGGCTTCAAGCGGGCGGCCTTCTCCAACGAGGCCGGTCTCGGATCCGCGCCGATCGCGCACTCCGCTGTGAAGACCAAGCACCCTGCCAGTGAGGGCCTGGTCGCCCTGCTGGAGCCGTTCATCGACACCGTCGTCATCTGCACCATGACCGCGCTGACCATCGTCATCGCCAACCCGGCCAGCTGGGCCGAGGCGCGTTCCGACGAGTCCATCGGCGGCGTCACGATCACCTCCGACGCCTTCGCCACCGTGCTGCCCTGGTTCCCGATCGTCCTCACCATCGCGGTGATGCTGTTCGCCATCTCCACGGTGCTGACGTGGGGCTACTACTGCATGAAGGCATGGACCTACCTCTTCGGCCGCAGCAAGGCAAGCGAGCTCACCTTCAAGGTGCTCTACACGCTGTTCGCCGTCGCGGGCTCCCTGCTGACCCTGCAGACCCTGATCGACATGGCCGACGCCATCCTGTTCATGCTGGCCGTCATCAACATCATCGGGCTCTATCTCCTCGCCCCGGTCGTCAAGCGCGAACTGAACTCGTTCCTGGAGTTCGTCCGTGCACGCAAGGCGGGCGAGACGGGCGACGCCGACGAGGACCAGGAGCCGGTGAAGACCACCGTCTGACCGCCCCGCGGCCCGGCTCCTGAGGGGGGCCTGTGCACACCTCGCGCCCTTGGTGTGCACAGGCCCCCTCACCACATTCCCGCAGCTGAAGCGCCATCTGGTGACGAACCTTCCTTCTGGTTAGGGTGTGAGGAACGCGTCAAGACGACGCGGGGTGTGCCGGGAAGTCTGGTCGGCGTCAAGGGCGCAGTGTGCCCGCTCCATCGACGGCCGGAGGCCTCACCCCATGTCAGACGCTCCGCGTCAGCGCACGTTCCTCGGCCTTCTGCCTCTGCCCGAGCGCAATGCCGTGGCCGACGCACTGCGCACCGAGACCATCGGCGGCCTGGTGTTGCTCGCCGCCGCGGTCGTGGCGCTCGTCTGGGCGAACACCCCGTGGAGCGGCGTCTACGAGCAGATACGCGACTTCCACTTCGGCGTTCCCGCACTCGGCCTCGACCTCTCGGTCGGCCACTGGACCGCCGACGGACTGCTCGCCGTCTTCTTCCTGGTCGCCGGAGTCGAACTCAAACGAGAACTGGTCGTCGGCGAACTGCGTACGCCCGCAACAGCCGCGTTGCCGGTCATCGCCGCGATCTGCGGGATGGCTGTCCCCGCCGCGTTGTACGCCGCGACGGTCATGGCCGGCGGGGGCACGCTGGACGGCTGGGCCGTCCCGATGGCCACCGACATCGCCTTCGCGCTCGCGGTCCTGGCCGTCCTCAGCACACATCTGCCGTCTGCGCTTCGAGCCTTCCTCCTCACCCTCGCCGTCGTCGACGACCTCGGCGCGATCCTGATCATCGCGATCTTCTTCACCAGCGATCTGAACTTCTGGGCACTGGGCGGCGCCGTGGCCGGACTGGGCGTCTTCTACGCCCTCCAGCGGTTCCGCGTGCGCGGCTGGTGGTGGTACGTCCCGCTCGGCATCGTGATCTGGGCGCTGATGTACAACGGGGGAGTCCACGCGACCGTCGCCGGTGTGGCCATGGGCCTGATCCTGCGCACCACCCGGGACAAGGGCGAGGACGCCTCACCCGCCGAGCGGACATCCCATCTGCTGCACCCGGTCTCGGCGGGAGTGGCGGTACCGCTGTTCGCCCTGTTCGCTGCTGGCGTGAGCGTCTCGGGAGCAGCCCTGGACGCGGTGTTCACCGAGCCCGAGCCGCTCGGCGTCGTCCTCGGTCTCGTCGTCGGCAAGACCGTCGGCATTTTCTCCGGCACGTACCTGGCGGCACGCTTCACGCGGGCCCGTCTCAATCCGGACCTGGAATGGGCGGACGTCTTCTCCCTCGCCGTCCTGGCCGGAATTGGCTTCACCGTCGCACTCCTCATCGGCGAACTCGCGTTCACCGACCCCGCCGACGCCGAGCACATCAAAGCCGCGGTGCTCGTCGGATCCCTGATGGCATCGGGCCTGGCCGCGCTGCTGGTCAGACGCCGCAACGCGATCTACCGCCGCCTCTACGAGGCGGAGACGCGCGACGACGACGCCGACGGCATCCCCGACATCTACCAACAGACCGGTACCGGGCACGGCAGTGCCAGGACCGACAGCTGAGCAGCCCATGATGCGAGTGTGGGATCCGACTGCTCGTGAGGAGCCGGCCCAGGCGCGCGGCCGCGCTCGACACCTACTCCAGGGGGCACGATGAACCGCTCGGTCTCCTTGCTGACGGTCGCCATCGTGGTTGCTGCGCTGGTGATCAGGACGGCTGTCGCCGAACTGCGGGAACCCGGAAGCGCGCGAACCCAGTGGGCCTTCGTCACGAACGCCCGAGCTGTCACCACGGGCGCGGTAACTGCAGTCATGCTCGGTCTCCTCGGTTGGCGCAGCTCCGGTTACGGCGTACTTGCGTGGGCGGTCCTCGCGGGAGGACTCGTCGCGGCTCTTGTCGACCGCCGGCCACCCGAGACCTGAGATCCGGATCGCACCCCGCCGCGGGTTCTTCATCGGCCGAACTCGCGTTAGTCTCTAACTAATGTTAGTCACTAACCTCTGGGGTGGGTATGTCTTCTGTGGTGATCGCGGGAGCCGGGCCCACGGGGCTCGCCCTGGCCTGCGGGCTCATCGCTGCCGGGGTCCCGGTTCGCATCGTGGACAAGCGTGAGGGACCCGCGACCACCTCTCGGGCGCTCGGTCTGCAGCCGCGCGGCGCGGAAGTGCTCGACCGGCTCGGCGCTCTGGGAGACCTGCCCGGGCGCTCCGTACGGATCGACCGGGTGGTCGCTCACGTCAACGGCAAACCCATGGCCGTCCTGCGCGTCGGCCGCCCCACGAAACTGGTGACGAGGCCCGGCCTGCTGATGTCCCAGGTGGAGGTGGAAGCGGCCTTGAGGGACCGGCTGCGGGAGCTGGGGGTCGAGGTCGAGTGGGAAAAGGAACTGCTGTCCGTTGCACAGGACGAGTCCGGAGTGACTTTGTCCTTCCCAGGGGAGCAGGTCCGGTCGACGTGGCTGATCGGGTGCGACGGCGCCCACAGTCGTGTGCGCAGAGCGGCGGAGATCGACTTTCCCGGGGTCTCCATCATCGAGAACTTCCTGCTGGCCGATGTGCGGGCCGATCTGCCCATACCGCCGGACACCGTGTCCGTGTGGCTCCGGGCGGACAGCATGCTCGGCGCCTTCCCCCTGCCCGGTGACCGCGTCTGGCGTCTCATGGCCCCGGCGCGAGCGGAGGACGTGGGATCCGGAGCCGACGGCGTCGTGGACGAGCTCACCCGACAGCTCCGGGACCATGCCGGCCTCGCACCCTCGGTCGTGGAGAAGGCGCTGTGGACCTCGACGTTCCGTATCCATCGCCGTCTGGCGGCCACGTACCGGCGCGGCCGGATCCTGCTGGCTGGCGACGCCGCCCACGTGCACAGCCCCTTCGGCGGCCAGGGAATGAACACCGGGCTCGGAGACGCGGAGAACCTCGCGTGGAAGCTGGCGCTGGTCGCCCACGGAGCGGCGCCCGACGCACTGCTGGACACCTACGAGGCCGAGCGCAGGCCCATCGCCCGCGAGGTGCTGGCATCCACGAGTTCCCTGACGCGCCTGGCCGTCGGCGACACGCCGCTCGCCCGGGTCGTGCGCGACCACGTCGTCGTACCGCTGATGAACCGGCCGCTGGTGCAGCGGCTTGTCTGGGAGCAGTCGTCGCAACTGAAGATCCACTACCGCACCGGCCCTCTGGGCTCCCGGACATACGGGCGGCGGCCCTTCGGCGCTCCGCGGGCCGGTGACCGGGTGCCGGACCTGCCGTGCAGGCGCGCCGACGTCTCCGCCACCTGGCTTCACGCGGAACTCGGAGCCCGCTGGGCGCTGCTGAGCCCGACACCCGGTGAGGGGGAGGCGTACCTCGCGGTGGTCGAGCGGCATCTCGGACCGGCGATGTCCGTCGTTCCCCTCGTGGCGACCACCTCCGGGCGCCCGTGCGTCATGCTGGTGAGGCCGGACGGGCACGTGGCGTGGAGGGGGCGCTCGACGACCTCGCTCGACACCTGGCTCAGGCACGGACTCGGCACCACGGCACATCACACCCCGGAGAGCGAGGAGACATGAACCGCCCGGCGACATCACCAACGGGCCTCCGCGAACGCAAGAAGGCACAGACCCGCCGCACCATTCAGGAAGAGGCTCTCCGGCTCTTCCTGAGCCAGGGGTACGACAACACCACCGTCGACGAGATCGCCCGTGCCGCCGGTGTTTCGAGCATGACGTTCTTCCGTCACTTCCCCACCAAGGAATCGGTCGTCGAATCCGACGACTACGACCCCTTCATCGCCTCACTCATCGAGCAGCGCCCGCCTGAAGAGGCACCGCTCACCGCGCTCCATCGCGCCCTCGGCGAAGGACTTGCGGCCGTCTACGCCACCGACCGGGAGGCACTCCTCGTCCGCACGCGCCTCATCCTCAGGACTCCTGCGCTTCGTGCCCGGCTCTGGGAGAACCAGCACGCCACCGAGGAGATGCTGACCGGAGCGCTCGCGGCCCGGTCCGGGCAGGAGCCGGACCTTGCCCTCCGAGTGACCGCCGCCGCCGCCCTCGCAGCGCTCACAGCCACGCTGACCTTCTGGGTGGAGGGCGACGGCGAAGCCGATCTGCCGACCCTCGTCAACGAGGCCTTCACCACGCTCGACCGGTAGGGCCTGCCTCTTCCGGCGGATACGGGATTCTTTCGACCCGATCGATCCAGCCTGTCGTTCGGCGACGAACCACACGTGACTGCCCGACAGGTGGCTGTGCGAGGGGCGCCCGGTGCCGGATATCCGTACCGGGCGTCCTCGCATGATCGGTTCAGGCGATCTCGATCTTTCCGTTGTCGGGAGCGGACTCCGGGGCAGGGGACTCGCCGCCTCGCGGGCGGGCGAGGCCCTTGAGGAGCTCGGCCAGGTCGACTCCCGTGGTGGAGCTGAGCAGTTCCATGCCCTGGGCCACGTTGTCGGTGACCTGGCGGGAGAGTCGGCTCGCCCCGTCCGTCGAGATGACGGTCAGTTTGTCGATCGCGCTCAGCGGCTCGGCCGCCTTCGCGACGACCTGGGGAAGCGCCTCGACGAGCATCTGGAGCACCGCTGCCTCACCGTACTGCGCGAAGGCGTCGGCCTTCTTCTGCATGGCCTCGGCCTCGGCGGAGCCCTTGGCGGCGATGGCGGCTGCTTCGGCCTCGCCCTCGATCCGTACGGCCTCCGCCAGTGCGGCACGGTGCAGCTTCTCGCCCTCACCGGTCAGGCGGGACCGCTGCGCGTCCGCCTCGGCCTCCTTGACCTGGGCGACCCTGCGGGCCTCGGCCTCCTGCTCGGCCTGGTAGCGGGCGGCGTCGGCGGGCTTGCGGACCTGGGTGTCGAGCTGACGGTCGGTCAGCGCGGCCTGACGCTCGGCCACCTTCTCCTGCTCGGCGAGGACTTCCTGCTGGCGGGCCGCATCGGCCAGCGGACCGGCTGCGTTGGCCTTCGCCGCGGCGGCTTCGGTCTCGACGCGGATCTCGGCCTGCTTGAGGTAGAAGGCGCGTTCGGCGACGGCGATCTCCTCGGCCGCCTTCAGCCGGGCCTGCTCGGAGGCACGCTTGGCGATCGCCTCGGCGATGTCCGCCTCCTGCTTGGCGCGGGCCGCCTCCGGGCGGCCGAGGTCCTCCAGATAGGAGCCCTCGGTGCTGATGTCCTGGATCTGGAAGGCGTCCAGGACCAGACCCTGCCCGGACAGACTGGCCTCCGCCTCCTCCGCGACCTGGCCGGCGAACGCCGCCCGGTCCCGGATGATGTCCTCCACGGACATCCGCCCCACGATGGCGCGCAGCGCGCCGGAGAGCACTTCCTGGGTGAACCCGACGATGCCGTTCTGCTGCTGGAGGAACCGCTGGGCCGCGGCGCGGATGGCGTCCTCGTTGCCGCCGACCTTGACGATGGCGACGCCTTCGAGGTGGGCCTTCACGCCGCGCAGCGTGACGGCGCCGCGTACCGCCACGGGGATGTGGCGGCTGGAGAGGTCAAGAGTGAACTTCTGCTGGACGAACGGGACGACGAAGACTCCGCCGCCGACGACGACCTTCTGGCCGCTGTTGTCGATGCTGATCCGGCCGTCTCCGGGTCCGTGGACTTCTTGCCGCGGCGGCCGGTGATGATGAAGGCCTCGCTGGGTCCCGCGACCTTGTAGCGGGTGATGACGACGAGGGCCAGCAGGACCAGGAGTACGACGACTCCCACGACTGCGATGACGACTGGGCTCATGAGTGATCCCCCCTGCCACCCGGGGACGGCAGATCGAACGGACTGAAACAGAATGAAGCGCGTCGGGACAGGTGGAGAGCGGTGGAGCGGGAGGGCCCGCTCGGGGCGAGCAGGCCGAAGGTACGGCTGCGGCTCAGCGATCGACCGGCCGGACCGCTACCGAGGTGGCCGACAGTGCCGCCTCCACCCAGATCTCGGCCCCGCGCCGGACGGGTTCGGAACTCCTGGCGGCGAGCTTCACCGGCTGTCCGGCAAGGCGCAGCAGCACCTCTCCGTAGCCGTCCGCGGGAATCGCGGTCACGACCGATCCCGCGGTGCCGATCAAGTCCTCGCCCCGCGGGGTGAGTGACGTCTGATCCCGCATCAGCGCGCGGCTCAGCTTCCACGTCAGCCAGCCGGCGGCGGCACCGGCGAGTGCTCCGACAGCGGCGGCCGCACTGGTGCCGAAGCCGGTGGTGCCCAGCACGATCGACGAGGTGAAGCCGAGCATCGAGGTGAATCCGGCGATCACCGGAAGGGACAGCCACCCGTCGAGCGTGCCTCCGAGAAGCCCTTCCACCACGCCGTCCAGCACGAGTGAGAGCGACAGGAGGATGATCCCCGCAATGCCGAGACCGAGAAACAGTTCCATGAGCACCCCCGTCGGTCTTCGGTCAGTTCCCTGTTGGATCGGATGGTCCCACGTGAGTGCCGGTGGATTCATTGCCGGTTTCCGGCAATCTTGACGACTCTTCAGCGCCTGCCCGCAGTGCTCAGCTTGGCGGAAGGGAACACATCGGGCCGGTGCCCTTCCGCGGCTGTGGGGCCGTGGTCATGTCCCGCCTGGCAGCGCCGACCGACGTCGACGAACGATTCCAGGTGAGAACCGAGAGCGGGTACAGCAAGGGGGGTACCTACTGTTCCTCAACGACTACGGAAACGCCCTCGTCAAGTTCGAGAAGGACAACACCGGGGACATCAAGGACCCGGGCCCTGGTGGCAAGTCGCGGGAGAACGTTCTTCCGTGGGACAAGCTGCCGTCGTACGCGAAGGTCGGTCAGCTGCATTTCGGAGACAACACCGACGCGGGCACGGACCCCATGACCGGGTTCATGAAGGCGCTGGCTCACAACCCCGACGCGGCGACGGACTTCTTCAGCTCGACCGACCCCAGGACAACTCCCAGCACGTCCTGAAGGACCGGCAGCCCTTCAATGGCGTCGTCCCCGACTCCATGGGGTACGGCGAATCCGCGAGCGACTACAAGGGCCCGAAAGCGAGCTATGAGGCGACGGGCGACGCGCTGGTCGCCGCGGCCACAGGAGTCGACCCGGACGACACGTCGGCCCGGCCCGTCGAGCACACCGAGCAGCACCGACAGTGCTGGACAACTCGCTGAAGTACCTCTCGGAGCGGGGCGACGACTTCCCCGCGGAGATGCGCGACGACATGGCCGCGGTACTGACCAACCACGGCGACACGGTGCACCACACAGCCAGCAGCCTTGCCGACGACCGCAACGACCCGAAACTGCTGGACAGGGACCAACTGCTGGAAGTCTCCAAGCAGGTGTCCCGGGACCAGAACGCCTACGGCATGCTCAACGAGGGTCTGAGCCGGGAGATGGTGAAGGACATCCACGAGGACAATCCGAAGGACCCCAAGGAGACCCTGCTACGGGCGGGCAACAGCGTCGGATTCCTCGAGGAGGCCCGCTACCAGGCCCTGGTGACGGACAAGGACGATCCGACCTGGGACGCGAAGTGGATGTACCACGGGTTCGGCAGCATCGTGAACTTCGCACCCGGTGTCGGCGACCTCGCACAGCGCGGTATCGACGCCGTCGCCTACGAGTGGCAGACGCAGGAGCAGAGCCGGATCGACGCAATTCATCAACGGGACAACAAAGACGTATTCACTGGCCGGCAGCAGCAGCTGCAGGCGCTCGCCGACGAGTGGGCCAAGGCCAACCCTAACCACACCAACACCCGCTATACGCTCACCGAGGAGATCAACGGCGCTGCCTACAACGGAAACGACCGTGCCAAGGGACTGGCGGGTGGAGGGTGATGAGGTTGATGAAGAAGAGCGTCCTGCGTCCGGTGTTCGGCGCGGTTCTGCTCGCCGGGGCCGTTGGCTGCGGTGGCCACGAGGAGTTCAATGTTACTGAAGCTTGCGGGACGAAGGTCGACTCCATCTGATCGAGCAACTCCTGCCCGAGGGCGATGAGCTGGAGATCAAGGACACCTTCTCGGAGCCGGGTCAGCCACGCTGCGAATTTGAAGTCGACGGCAAGCCGAGCATCGGCCTGCGGGGCGATGTCGTCGAGGCGTTCATCAAGCCGATCGAAGTCAAGCAGGACGCGATGCGCCGCCTGGGCAATCCGTCGTCCGCCGGCATCGGCGTCGGTGCCACGATCGCCGACCATGGTGCGATGGCTGTGCAGGCGTGCACCTACAAGGGGGAGAAGCGGCAGTACGTCCTGGCCCTCGACGGCGTGAAGGACCCGACAGGCACCGCAGACCGCCGTCGGGTGCTCGAACCGTTCCTGCGTTCCCCACTACCAGTCGCCATGGAGGCGCAAGGCTGCCGCCCGTCGCTGCGGGGTCGCATTAGGCGTCGGAAATGACTGGGCCGAGGGACTCGCGGTGGGAGGCTGATGAGGCCCACGAAGGAGAATAGAGGGCACCGTTCGTCAGGGGCAGCAGGAAGCAGCGGCCACGATGCCCCTCTGAGCGACGGATCTCGCCGACGCCGGAGCGCCGCGAACCCTTCCTGATTCCGGCAGCGAGACCCTCGTTTAGTCCGACCTCCGTCGCCTCGACGTGTGAGTGACGGAGCAGCCGCCCTCCCGCGTTGCCGCCTTCCGGCAATATTTACGTATCCTTGGTGCGTCGCGGCGCACGTGGGGAGGGCGCACGGCCTGTGAATCCAGCGCGTCGGAAAGCGCTGTCGGCGGGGCAAGGGACGGGAGTGTCATGGCGGAGCAGGAGAGGCCGGAGGCGTATCTGAAGGGGTATGCCGAGGCGCTGACGTGTGCCTGCGCCACTGGTCGGAAGCTCACGCGTGACGAACTGGACTCCCTTCGGATCCAGGGAGAGCGGGCCGCCGAAGCAGGCATCGGCCTGCGGGTCCTGGTCCGAGCCCATCTTGCCGCGGCCCAGGGGGTGAGAGGAGAGCTCACAGTTGTTGCGCGCGACCACCTTCTCCCCTGCGTCGAACAGGCCGTGGACGCCTTCGCGGAAGGTCACGAGCGGGCGCAGCGTCTGGCGGTGCGTCAGGAGGAGGCGGCCCGACGTGAGTTCGTCGACGACTTGCTCTACGGCCGCAGTGATCTGGGCCGGCTCGCCGAGCGCGCCGTACGCTTCGGGCTTTTGCTCTCCCATGCCCACGCGGTTGCCGTGGCGCAGAGCAGCGATCCCTATGACGACGGCCATCTCCTCACCCGCCGGGTCGAGTCCGCGCTCGTGGCCCGCTTCAGCGACCGGCGCATTCTGCTCACCACGAAGGACGGACGGCTGATCTGCATCGCGCCGGGCGACCAGTCCGACGTGCTCAGCTTTTTCGCCAAGCAGGCGTACGCGGCGACAGACGACGGCCGCGTTGCCGTCGGCCGTGCCCATCCGGGCGCAGGCGGTGTCGTTCACTCCTACGAGGAGGCTCTGAACGCCCTGGACCTGGCCGACCGCATGGGCTTGGAGGATCCCGTACTGCATGCGTCGGATCTCCTGGTCTATCCGGTGCTGACGCGCGACCGGCAGGCCATGGCAGAGCTGGTACGCAGTGCACTCGGCCCGCTCAAGGGCGCCCGGGGTGGGGCACAACCTCTCCTCGACACCCTCATCGCCTACTTCGACACAGGCTGTGTTGCCGCGGAAGCGGCACGCCGACTGTCGTTGAGCGTGCGTGCGCTGACCTACCGGTTGGATCGCATCCACAAGCTGACGGGGGCCGACCCGGGCAACCCGGTCCACCGCTACACCCTTCAGACAGCCGTCATCGGTGCTCGACTGCTCGACTGGCCGCACCAGGACCTCTGACTGACTCCTGACTGTCCTGTTGCGGGCTCGCCAGCGGGACCTCCACGCACGCGGCCGGACGGGCGCTTGTGACCTCACACCACAGAACCAGGCGGGATCGCGGGCAGGCTCGGGGCCCTGCTGCCGCTGGGCCCTCAGTCGGCCTCCGGCCGGGTCTGTGATCGGGGCGATTGCGGACCTGGCCGCTTCGATCGTCCGCATCGGCCCGCACGGCGAGTCGGCGGTTGCGCATCGGGATGCCCGGGGCTCTCTCGCCGTCGGCGCTCAATCGCTGGACGTCTGTGCCCGGCCCGGCACCTGAGGGGATCGCGCGGCCTCGGCTTCGGCCTTTGCGTCGCTGACTGCGGCGGTCGCTTGCTTTGCGGCTTCATCAGCAGCAGCGGCAGCGTCGAGCGAAAGTGCCGTGCTGGCCTCGAGCACCGGAGTTCCGCCTTCGGCGGCCGCGCCGTCGGTAGTGGTTGTTTCCTCCGGCTGTGATGACGTGGGAAGGCCCATCGTGGACTGGTCGCCGAATGCGCTGGTGACGGTCCGTACTGCCTCGGTCAGCTCTCCTGGGATCACCCAGAACGTGTTGTTGTCGCTCTTCGCCAGGTGCGGGAGCGTCTCGAGGTACTTGTAGGCGAGGATTTTCGGGTCGGCGTTGTTGCGGTGGACGGCCTGGAAGACAAGCTCCACCGCTTTCGCCTCGCCGTCCGCCCGCAGGATCATGGCTTGTTGTGTGCCCTGTGCTTCCAGGCTTCGTGCCCTCCGCGGTCAGGATCTTGGCTTGTCGTTCCCCTTCGGCGTGGAGGATGGCCGCGCGCTTGTCACGCTCGGCCCGCATCTGCTTCTCCATCGCCTCTTTGACGGTGTGCGGCGGATCGATGGCCTTGATCTCGACGCGGTTGACCCGGATGCCCCACTTGCCGGTGGCCTCGTCGAGGACGGTACGGAGCCGGGCGTTGATTTCCTCACGTGACGTGAGGGTCGCCTCCAGATCCATGGAGCCGATGACGTTCCGCAGCGTGGTCACGGTGAGCTGATCGATCGCATGCAGTTAGTCAGCGACCTCGTAGGCCGCCGCCCGCGGGTCGGTGATGATCTGGTAGTAGAGCACCGTATCGATGTTCACCACGAGGTTGTCCCCGCCTCGGACCTGCCGGGCAGCCTGTGGCACGCCCTGATCCGGCTCCAGCACACGCACCCCGACCCCGTGGGCCGGACTGGACCGCTCGCCCGGCCGGCCGGGCTGCTGTCCTTCACCGCAGCCACGGACACTATCCTTGCGGCCCGCGTCCATCTGTCCGGCGCGGAGACGATGGGCGAACTGCACGAGACGCTCCGCACCCTGACCGCCGGCCTTACCTACACCCACTTCGCCCGACCCGACGTCACGCTGGACGTCACGCTTGGCCGACGACAGGAACTCCCGATCCACGCGGCGCACACCATCGGCCTTACCCGGCTCTTCCAGAATGCCGCCGGCACCATCGGCGCCCGCAGCACACCGGGCGGCGGCGGGTGCTTCCACTGCGAGGGGACCGGCGTGCCCGCCTGTGGGAGCCGTGGTCGTCAGCCAGCCACGACGTCGCGTAGATCCCGTGCATCGCTCAGGTGATCCATCACGATGCCTCTCCTCTCCGTCTGGACTCCGTGAATGTTCAAATTTTTGAGGCGGGTGCCGCGCGCGATGAGAGGTGAAAACTGCTGGCCGCAGCAGGCGCGCGGCCCTCCGCGCAAGAGGTGGCAAACGGGTGAATGGGTGATGCTGTTGGGAGTATTCGCTGGGCGGTATCGGCTCGCGTGTTGGAGGCAGATAATGCTTCTTGCTCATCCTGCGGTGTTGAAGGATCTGGTGGAGCAGTACGAGACGTTGCGTGCGCTGCACGCGGAGAAGGGCAGTCCCGCGGTGCGGCAGCGGATGGAAGACGTCGCCTACACCCTGTGCGTCTCTACCGGGACTCGGGATGTGGATGCGGCTCTGATCGCCGCCCGTCACCGGCTGCCCGGCGCCCGCCCCGAGGACGATTCCCTGGTGGCCGCCGGCTGACCACTGGCAGCCGCCCGCTGCGGAAGCAGGCATAAGCTTCGGAGGCGGACATACGCCCTGCACCGTCCCGTGACGGCGGCGCAGGACGTACCTCCCGGCGCTGGGCGGCACACGATTCCCGGCGCGGCCTGTGGGGCCGGAGCGGCGTACCCGGGTTGGTGGGCCGCTCCGGCGTGTTCTCTAACGCGGGCTTCTTCCTGCGCGTTACGCGCCAGGCGAGTGGACGCGACGAGCGAGCCATGCGGTCACTGTTCGGCCCCGGCCGTGCCTCCGCTGTGGGAGAGGTGTTGATCGCTAGCGTGCCGTGTGCACATCGGCATCTGCTTTCGCCTGCGCGTGCCGACCGGCCCCGGCCCCTCTCCCTGGGGGCCGGGGCCGTTGCCTTCGCAGGCCTCCGGTGCCTTCCGGCGTGGCGAGGCCCGGGATACGGAGACCGCCGTATCCCGGGTTCTTGCACCTCCGGTGCCTTCTCCGGAGACATATTTCGATGATGCGGCCCGCCATTGGCCGTCGCACGCCGGGAAAGCCCCACCGCGGCGGCTTCGACCTGTGTGCGGGCGCCGGGAGCGGGGCATGGGCCCTGGTAGGCATAAGTCCACCGATGGGGAGGTGAACCGTGATGACCGCCCTGCAGCTGACCGGATCTCCTTTTTGCTGACCGGGCGGCCTCGGCGTATGCCATGGAGGCAGGAGGAGCGCTGCCGCGCGTCGAGGACGCGGGCAAGATCACACCGGGGCCGACCAGGTCCTGACCCTTCGCGCCACCGTGGCGGTTGCCACCTCCTGACCAGTGGGGCGTGCGGGGTTCGGTACGCGGCTGGTTGTGACGGGAGAGGATGACGGGGAACACGTAGGGAGCGAGCCGTGCACGACAAGGGATTCCGAGGCTGACGATGCAGCACACGGGGATGACCAAGAATGCGGCCCGAATGGGTCAGGCGATGCCGTGAAAGCGAGCCGTGCCTATGTTCGTGACCAGCTCGCGGGACGACGCTGGTTGACCTGGAACTCACGGGCCGGACCTTGGAGATCACTGTTACGGATTCCAGCCCGGTCCAGCCCATGGCCCAGGAGGCCGAGCCGGGCCGGGTCGGGCAGCACGGTCTGGAGATCGTCATGGCGCTCTGTGACGGGTTCGAGGTGCAGCGCCGGCCGTTCGGCAAACGCATTCGTGCCCGCCTGCCGATTGCGGCTGCCGCCTGAAGGACGTCAACTGCCCAGAGCTCTGTGGGATTCGTCGCCGGGGGTTATGTGTGCGAGGTCGCGTGTCGGGCAGGCGCTGTTGAGACGACCGCCCGCGACCCTCGAGGGACATGAGAGCGGCCGCCGAGCCGGGTTTTTCGGCGATGTGAAGCAACCTACGCCTCGGTGACGGCGGCGTCCCGTCACCCGTGCGGACCAGCCCAGCACAGGCCTGCCACCTGGGCTGTCAGCGTGTCGCCTGCTGGATTCAGGGCACGCGGCGTAGTGGGTAGTGTCGTGATCGAAAGCGGTCGAGCATGTCGGTCATAAAGAGGCCGGGTATCCCGGCGACACCGAATGCCAGAGTGGGTCCCCACTGCGTCGATGCTGCGGAGCCCGTCGTTTCGCCGGTGGGTTCCCACAATGAGTGGGATCCACTGGAGGAGATCATCGTCGGGCGACTCGACGGTGCGACGATCCCTTCCGATCACCCGGTCGTGACCTGCAACATTCCGCCCTGGGCGGCGCGGGCGCAGGGGCTTGCCGCGGGCTTCAGGTATCCGCGCCTGCTGATTGAACGGGCGCAGCAAGAGCTCGACGAGTTCATCGCTCTCCTGCAGGTCCTAGGGGTCACGGTCAGGCGTCCGGAGCCGGTCGATCACAAGAGACGCTTCGGCACTCCCGACTGGTCGTCGCGCGGGTTCTGCAACACGTGCCCGCGCGACAGCATGCTCGTGATCGGAGACGAGATCATCGAGACTCCGATGGCGTGGCCCTGCCGGTACTTCGAGACCCACTCCTATCGCCCGGTCCTCAAGGACTACTTCCTGCGCGGCGCGCGCTGGACAGCGGCGCCGAAGCCTCAGCTCACCGACGAACTCTTCGACACGAACTTCTCCGTCCCGCAGGCCGGCGAGCCCATGCGCTACATCCTCACCGAGTTCGAGCCAGTGTTCGACGCGGCGGACTTCGTGCGCGCGGGCCGCGACCTATTCGTCACACGGAGCAATGTCACCAACCGTATGGGCATCGAGTGGCTGCGCCGGCATCTGGGCCCTGGCTATCGCGTTCACGAGATCGAAAGCCGCTGCCGCACACCCATGCACATTGACACGACTTTCGTCCCGCTCGCGCCGGGCAAGGTTCTCGTCAATCCCGAGTACATCGACGTCGACCGGCTGCCCGACATCCTCGGCTCGTGGGACGTCCTGGTCGCTCCCGAGCCCGATCCGATCGACGAGCGTCTGCTCAGGATCACCTCGATGTGCGGCAAGTGGTTGAGCATGAACGTGCTCATGATCGATGACAAGCGGGTGATCGCCGAGCGGCACCACACCGGCATGCTGCGCGCGCTTGAGCGGTGGGGGTTCGAACCGATTCCCTGCGATCTGCTGCACTACGCGCCGTTCGGCGGCTCCTACCACTGCGCGACGCTCGATATCCGGCGGCGCGGCACGCTGGAAACGTACGTCGACTGACCAGTCGCCCAGTGGTCTCAGGCGGCGTGATCTCAGGACTTGCGTAGTTTGTCAGGAGGGACGTGGCCCGCTTGGGATCGGGTAGGTCGGCGTATCGTCATGCTCCGCAAAGATCACCATCACGACGAGTCATCCGGTTCCCCGACAGCTCGTACTGCTATGGGTGCTGTCACTGATCTTTGGCCGCCGCCCACCCGAGTCCGAGACCGGCCAGCTGCGGCCGCTGTTTCGGTTCCGGTCACTACGCGCCGCGCGGGAGTTCTTCGGTGTTGTCTGGCCTGTCACTGGTCCTGGTTCGCAGCCACCCGCGCCCCGGTCTACTTTCGGTGAGTGCCTCTCGATTCCGCGCTGCACTCTCTCGACGACCGCAGCTCGTGGTATGACGAGGCTTTCTCCACACTTGGCGTTCTATTGAAGGGGGGCTGCGGGTGGTTGTTCTGGGCTGCCGGACTGTGGCTGCCGGAATGCGATTTCGGGATGAGAGGTGGTGGGGCCATTGAGGAGGGGCTGGGGGATGGACCGCAGGTGGAGGTTGAAGAAGGCTGCCATGTAGTCGCGGGTTATGTGCCACCCGCGCTCTCCTGAGAGCGGGACTGCTGGGTCCGATAGCCCCAATTGGTTGGCCAAATAGGGTAGATCGGTGAACGAGAAGTGCTCGGCTCCGGTTGTGGTGAGCCAGCGTTTCCAGCCGTCCAGGTGGCTCCAGGTTGCAGGCCAGTCGGTGTCATGGCTGTTGGGACTGTGCGTGGACTCGGCACCGAGCATCATGAACGGACGTCGGGCGAGCCCTGTCGCAGCAGGGCAGGTGTAGAAGTCACCGTCGAGATTGGCTCCTGCCTTGACGCGATCGTCGATGGCCATGGTGGCCGCTGCGGTCGCTCCCCCGATCGAATGACCAGCGATCCCGATGCGGCGCGGGTCGATCATGCGGGACAGCTCAGTACCCTGGCGGCTCGTCAATTGATCGATCACGAAGGACATGTCCTTCGCGCGGCCGCGCACGACGGCTCCCTTTTCCGCGCGGGTTCTGACCTGGTCGCATGCCGCACAGGTCAATAGCCGACCTCCCGGGAAATCCGTGCCGACGGATTCGTAGGCGTGGTCAACCGAGGCGACGACATAGCCACGACTGGCGAGATCATCGGCGAGGGAGGTGAGGGTGCTGCGCGGCATCGAGAACCCGGGAGAGAGCAGCACCAAGGGGAAGCGGCCCGGCGCCGGGGCAGCAGAAACCACGCCATGCGTACGCGTTCCGGCGACTGTTGAGGTCGGCACGATCCCGCTGAGTCCTCTGGCCTCTACAAGGAGCCGTGCCTCGTCGGCAGTCATGTAGGCCGCCGGTGACCCGTTTGCTGAGCGGGCCGGGTAAGACACGGACACCATCAGTTCCCGGTTCCCCGACGTTGGCACCCACGGGTCTGTACGTTGGCGGTCGACCAGGTGCAGGGTGCGGCGGCCCACCGGGTGGGGGCCGGCGGGAAGGGGTAACTCCAAAACGCTGGTGTTTGGAGCCCCGGCCGGATACTGCGCATCGTGAGCAGGGGAGGCAGGTGCGGCACCCAAGAGCGGAGCAGACAAGGCGAGGGTGAGCAAAGCGGCCGCAGCGGCTCTGCGTGATCTGGTGGTCATGAAGCTGAAGTTAGACCTCGGCTGTTGCGGAAACGTCGGCCCTCAGGGGTACTTGCGCATACGTCCACAGAGTGATCTTGGCGTGCGGGATGTCACCGCAGTATGAGAGCCACTGTCCGCCGCCTCGTCGACGACCTGGTCAGCGCCGCCGTCTGACCCGAGTCTTCCGGTTCGGCGGTCCAGAGTCCTGATCCGACGGTTTCTGTCGGCGACAGCTGGATCTGCGGGCGCCCCAGTGGCGTGTGGTGGCTGTTGCGGGGGTCGGGACCAATGTGAACACCGGGCCCAGGCCGACGACGCCCAGGATGCGTTGGGCGTTGGCGGGACTGATGCGAAGGCTATGTCGGCGCTGCGTTCGATGGCCAGCCTGGCCACCAGTACAGCGGTGAGGCCGCTGGAGTCGCAGAATCCCAGGCCTGCAAGACCAGCACCAGTAGCTGCCCCGCGGTCGGTCAGCCAGGCCGCTCGGATCCCCGACGCGCAGATCGGCGAACGGCGGTGGCGCGGGCTGCGCAGTCGATGCGACGGCCGTGGGGATGCGGCCACAGCCAGACCGATCGGCCGGACGCGAGTGCTGCCCACACCGAGCCGGGGAACCGGACTGCCTTCGGTGCGCAATGAGGGAATGAGGAGCGCAGGCGGCGTGCCGGCTACACCCGTTCAGGCGGCCGAGGCGTTCCGTGCGGCCTCGCGTGCCTCGGTGAGGGCGCGCTGCCTGAGCTTGCCGAACAAGTGCATCGTGACAGCGGCCAAGACGTCATCTCTGCCGATGGTCCGCCGGTCCCCGCAGCGGGTCGAGAGGGCCAGGAGGGGATCCTTGAGGGGCGGGGGTGGGGCCGGTTCGCCCGGTATCACCAGGGCGACCGTACCGAAACGTTTGACCCCGCCCTCGCGGACGACCATGGCCGCGTCTCCTGCGAGGTCCGTCAGGAACACGCTCGCGATGCCGTTCAGGTCGCGGACCATCGCAGGGACCGCCGTCATCCCCCGGCTCCTCAGCAGCTTCCTGACCCCGGCCTCGAACCTGTGGGCGCCAGCCACACCACTCGGTTTGCGCGACCCGCGACGCTGACGAAGAGGCACGAGGACACCCTTGGCGTCGTACACCTCACCCATCAGGCCATGAAAGGTCGGGCTGTGGAGGTACCACGTGGACCCCACCTCCACCTCGACGTTCCGGTCGATCGCCGAGATGAGGTCCCGGGGTACCAGTCGCTTCCGGTCCTCCTCCGCCGCCGCTCTCCTCGCGCCGTCGATGATTTCCGTCAGCACGGTCCGCGTCACCGACGCGGCGGCCCACGCGGCCGGCCGGGAGACATGCAGCGAAGTCACGTCCCTGAACACCGCCTTGACGGGAGACGGTGTGAACGGCGGGACATCCTTGACCGAGGCGGTCCGGGGACTGATCAGTTGTGTTCCCGGACCGTCCGTGGTCTTCGTAGCATGTCCTTGCTCGTGGGTGTGATCTTGGAGGGGTATCACGGTGGCAGGTGACATCTGGGGACCAATCTTGTCGCTCGCTGGCGTTGTGCTCGGGGGCGGGTTGACGGCGTTTGCCCAGCATGCCACTCAGCGGTCCGCCGAGCGGACCGAGCAACGCAGGCAGGTTGTGGCCGCAGCGGAAAGCCGTCGGGCGGAACAGCTGCAGGTGCTCAAGGAGTTCGTTGCGAAAGCGCAGGAGGCCGAGCGAGTCGCTTATAACCGTCCTGAGCCGTGGGGTGATGATGAAAGCGGCTGGATGACGGCCGCCGGGCCCGTCATGACCGCGCTATGGACGGCATCGGGCAACGTGATGCTGATGGGCGACGAAGCGCTGCACGAGCCCGTCCGCCTCTACGGGTACGCGCTCAACCAGGCGGTGTGGCGAGACATCGGCGACACCGAGGTGAACGAGCATCTCGAGACGCACAAGGCCGCGTTCATGACCGCAGCGCGCAAGAGTCTGGCCTCTGGCTGACGCGGCGTGCAGCGGAGCGGGAGCACCAAGACCCTGAGAAGCACCTCACGGAGCTGGGCAAGCTCAGGGGTACCTTCCTGGGCATTTTCAGTCGTCGTACACAACTGTGCGTGCACCCGAGTGACATCGAAACTCGCCGACATTCATAGGCTCACAGGCCCTCGGGTGACATCCGAACTCATCGACAAGCGCCACCTGTTGTGAGATACGCAGCCAGGGCGAGGGTGCCTGCGGCGATGCCAGGCGCTACGCGATGCAGTCGCAAGGGAAAACGCTCCTGTTCAGTTCATTCACAAGGAGTTGAGGGCGCTCAGGGCGTCCACATCGGTGATCCTGTCATCAGGGTCTGACGAGGGGCAGTTGCCCTGCTGCGGTCGCAGGTTGACCACGCGAAGCACCGTTGATGTGGCCGGAGCCAGGGCTCTTACCGCGCCGCAGTCTCACGAGGCGCGGCCCGCCTTGCGTGCGGCTCGTGGCTGTCTGGGCATGATCGGGGCGAGTCGATTTCCTGGGGGCGGTGTGGCGTGGTCCGAGCACGTGGTGGTGCGCGACGGGGTCCGGCTTGTCTGCCGGGACTGGGGTGGGACGGGGCAGCCGGTCGTGCTGCTGCACGGCTTGGCCGGTCATGCCGGTGAATGGGAGGCAGTGGCCTCGCGGCTGGCTTCCCGGTATCGGGTCGTCGCGGTCGATCAGCGAGGACACGGCGCGAGTGAGCGTCATCCGCGGGATGTCTCCCGGGCCGCCCATGTCGCCGACGTCGTCGCCGCAGTCGAGCAACTCGGTCTGTGTCGGCCGGTAGTGTTCGGCCAGTCGCTGGGCGGGCACACGGCCATGCTCACGGCCGCGGCTTATTCCGAACTCGTGCGCGCGCTGGTGCTCGTCGAGGCTGGCCCGGGGGGTCCGGACCCGGATGCCGCCGCGGGCATCGGCGGCTGGCTCGACACCTGGCCGACGCCGTTCCCCTCACGCGAGGCAGCGGCTGCGTTCTTCGGCGGTGGGCCGGTCGGCGCAGGGTGGGCGGCAGGCCTGGAGGTCCGCGAGGACGGCTGGTGGCCGCGCTTCGCCCGGGATGTGATGGTCTGCTCGGTCGCGGAGGCCGCCGAGCGTTCCTACCTGCCGGAGTGGAAGCGTGTGGCGTGCCCCACCCTGGTCGTCCTGGCACAGTCCAGCTTCGTCCCCGTCCGGGAAGCCGACGAGATGCTCCGGCAGGGACCCGCCACCGTGGCCATGAGCATCCCCGGCACCGGACACGACCTGCACCTGGAACAGCCCGGTGTACTTCATGCCGCCCTCGAGGACTTCCTCGATGGCCTTGCTTGAGAACGCCGGCGGTCTCGTGCCTTCACCCGCACGCGGCGCACACCCGATTCACTTCTGGCCCGACTGGTCTGGTACGGGCGGGTGGGCAGAATGCGCGTCGTCACCTTTCCCGTGTGCGGGACGTCAGGGAAGCGATGCCGTCTCGTCGAAGGGCCTGTGATCGTGAATCCCCCTGAGCTTCTTGCTATGCAGTTCGAGGAGCACCGGCCGCATCTTCGTGCGGTGGCATATCGCATGCTCGGTTCCCTTGCCGAGGCGGACGACGCGATCCAGGAGACCTGGTTGCGTCTGGCGGGCTCCGACGACCGCCGGATCGACAACCTCGGGGGTTGGCTGACGACGGTGGTCGGCCGGGTCTGCCTGGACATGCTCCGTGCCCGTAAGCGGCGCGGCGAGGAGCCGCTCGAAGAGCGGCTGCCCGATCCGGTGATCAGCCGGGATGAGCGTGCCGATCCTGAGCAGGAGGCGCTGCTGGCGGACTCGGTGGGGCTGGCTCTACTGGTGGTGCTGGAGTCGCTCCGTCCAGCGGAGCGGTTGGTGTTCGTGCTGCACGACCTGTTCGGGCTGTCGTTCGAGGAGATCGCGCCGGTCGTCGACCGCACGCCCGCGACGGCCAAGAAGCTGGCCAGTCGGGCGCGGCAGCGGGTGCGTGGCACGACGCCGCCCCCGGACCGGGACCGGACCGACCAGCGCCGGGTGGTGGACGCGTTCCTGAGTGCCGCCCGTAGCGGCGACTTCGACGCGCTGCTGGGCCTTCTGGATCCGGACGTGGTGCTGCGCGTGGACGGCGGTGCTCTCACCGGTGGTCTGCGGACGATTCGGGGTGCGACCGCGGTGGCTGGCCGGCTCGACACTTTCCAGCGGATGGCCACGGCTGCCACCACACGCCCGGTCCTGGTCAACGGTTTCGCCGGCTTGGTCAACACCCTTGATGGGCAGCCGCTGTCCGTCATGAGCTTCACCATCGCCGGCGGGAGCATCGTCGCCATCGACATCCTGTCCGACCCCGCACGCCTGGCCCACCTCGGCCTCGCGTCCGCCGACGACTGACTCTTCGACTGCCGGCCCCCGTCCCGATGACCGTGCGTCCTCGGGGCGGGGGCCGTGGTCGTTGACACGCGTGCGGCACCTGTCTCACAACCGGCCGGAGAATTCTGGGCCGGCCGGTCACCTTTGCCGCGCGGGCGTCGTCAGTGCAGTGAAGCGAGCCAATCAAGCGGGCCGGGTATCAGCCCGCACTGACAAGAGGACACCGACGATGACCACGATGACGAACAGCATCGACACTCTCACTTCCCGGTTCTCCGACCCGCAGCAGCTGGTGCCCGAACTCGGCGACGTCAGCACCGCCCTGTTCAAGATCATTGGGAACGGGGCGGTGCCCCGGAGCACCGTCACCCTGGTCCACCTGCGTGCCGGGCAGCTCGTCGAGAACACCTACCTGACGGTGATGCACACCGCCAACGCGCGCCGCGCGGGAGTGCCGGAGGAGAAGATCGCCGCCGTCGCCTCCTGGAAGGACGCCCCCTACTTCACCCCCGGCGAGCGTGTGGCACTGGAGCTGGTAGAAACCGTCCTCACGCCCGGCGGCCACGGCGAGCGAGTCCCCGACGACCTGTATGCGCGTGCGGTCGAGCACTACGACGACAGGGCACTGGCCACCCTCGCCATGGTGATCGGCCAGGTCAACTTCTTCATCCCCCTCGCACTGATCGGCAAGCCCCTGCCCGGCGTCTCCATGGCCGAGCAGTGGCGCACGACCACGACCAACTAACCCAACGGCACACGCCCACGCGGGCCCGGCACGCCCCCCAGCCCCGCCGGCTTCCATCACGGGCTCGACATCGCCAACACCGCCGGAAGACCGATCAAGGCAGGACTCGCCGGAACGGTCACATCCACGGGCAGCTCTGGAGCCCTGGGCCAGTACATCGTGGTCACCCATCCCAACACCATGAAGACCACCTACGCGCACCTGAGAAGGGCTTCCGTTGGCGTTGGCACTTCTGTCAACAGCGCGACCAAGATCGGCGAGATGGGGGCAAGCGGCACCAGGGACGGCCGCGCCCGATTGCACCTCGAAGTGCAGCAAGGCGGGGAACGAATCAACCCCCGCCTTACGTACGACTGCCCGCGCTAGAGAGGGTGCCCTGCGTTCCTGGGGTCCGCCTCCCAGCACCGTAACGTCAAGTCCTGTGACCCTGATGGGTAAGCCCGGGGGCTGGGGCAAGCCCTCTCGCCAGCATGCGCTTTCCGCGGCTGGATGCCATGTCGTGTCGTCGTCAGCGACTTCGAAGCCGAAGGCCGGGCTGCCCGGGTGACCGGTCACGGGCGGCCGTTGGGCTGGGGCGTGGGCCAGGACCGCTCAGAACTGGCCCACGCCCCGGCGGGCTGCCCACAGGAGGGGCCTGGGCAAGCCCTTCCCTTCCAGCATGTGTCTCCTGAGGCCGGACGCGCCTGCGTGGACGTCGGGAGCCAGTCCAGCGTGATGGATAGCCGTCACGCGTACTGCAACGGGCCGTTCGGGTGCGTGGCCGAAAACTGCTGCTCGCGGCAGGCTCTTGGCCAGCCGTGCTGGAAGTATCAGTGGGGTGAATGAAGGGTGCTGCCCGGGGTATTCGCTTCGCGGTATCGGCTCGCGTGTTGGAGGCAGATCATGCTTCTTGCTCACCCTGCGGTGTTGAAGGATCTGGTGGAGGAGTACGAGACGTTGCGTGCGCTGCACGCCGAGAAGGGCCGCCACGCTGTGCGTCAGCGGATGGAAGACGTGGCGTACACCTTGTGTGTTTCTACCGGTACGCGGGATGTGGATGCGGCGCTGATCGCAGCCCGTCACCGGCTGCCCGGAGCCCGTCCCGAGGACGATTCTCTGGTGGCCGCGGGCTGAGCACGGGCAGCCGTGCCGTCCGCTTCGGAAGCAGACATACGTTCATTCGCTTCGGCAGCAGTCGTACGCCCTGCACCGTCCCGTGACGGCGGGGCAGGGCGTACTTCCGGCGCTGGGCGGCACACGATTCCCGGCGCGGTCTGTGACGCCGGAGCGGCGTGCCCGGGTAGGTGGGCCGCTCCGGCGTGTGCTTAACGGAGTCCTTTTGCTGCGCGTTACGCGCCAGGCGGGTGGATGCGAAGCGAAATAGGTGCAGCCGTTGTTCTGCCTCGGCCGTGTTCCGCAGTGGGGGAGGCGCAAGTCGCTAGCGTGCTGTGTGCACCGCGGCATCTGCATCGCTTCGCACGTGCCGAGCGGCCCCGCACCTCTCACGCAGGGTGCCGGGGCCGTTGCCTTTGCAGCCTTCCGGTGCCTTCTGGCGGTGCGAGGGCCGGGCAGGGTGATCGGCCGCGTCCCGGGTTCTTCCCCACCTCCGGTGCCTTCTCCGGAGTACGTTCGATGATCCGGCCCGCGGGCTCCGCACGCTGGGAAGCCCTGGCCGAAATCGGATGGCTACGGCCGGAAGTGGGACGGACTGCCCCTTTCGGTGACACAGTGAAGTGGCCCGGTCCGCTGTTCCCCCGTTACAGCGGAGCGGCCCGCTTCCGGCGCCACTTTAACGATGAAGTCCTGGTGAGCCGAACGGGGCCGCCCCTTCGAGTCCTCGGTGCCCTGCGCCCGCCCTGCGAGGGGTGTTGTCGCAGCCGGCGCTGGTGAGTACGGCGGTGACCCGGTACGGGAGCTCTGTGTGGTCTGCCATGGCGGGCAGCGTAGGTCCCGGGCCGCAAGCGGTGACCTGGAAAGGCGGGGCGATCTGCCTCAGGGTCGGCCGGGCAAGCCGTCGCTTTCAGAAACCGCTCTTCGGGGTGACGGGCCGGGTCTGTGACCGGAATTGATGTATCCGGATGCATTCCTGGCCGGGTTGTGAAGTCTGCTGCCAGGCTGGGCGGAGGTGACCGTTCAGGGAGGCTGCAAACCGTGACTCATGACGACCGCCCACAGGTACAGCGAGTCGAGTGCGAGGACTGCAAGGCCGGTCCAGGCCGGGAGAACCTTCGCATCATGACGGTGAACAAAGACCGGAGCATAACGGAGACGTGGCATCTGCCGGACTGCCCCGGCCACCTCGCGAACAGGATCTTCATCGAGGACAGCGCCCGCCAGGTCCAGGAAGAGCAGGCATGGGCCGAGGGCGTCTTCCCCGGCGCCTTCCAACGCGTCCGCGAGGCCGCCGCAGCCCTCACAGCCGATGATCCCGCTGCGCCGATTGCCGCCGCACTCTGCGAGCTGGTCCAGACACAGGCGGAGCGGGCCGGCTGCGTCACTCTCCCGGAGTGGACGAGAATCCTGGAGCGGCATTTCCCGCCCCACCTGCCGCCTCTGGACTGACGGCCGCACGGGAGTTCGTGTGTGCCCGGCGGCCCCATACCGTCCCTGTGGAGGCGAGCGGTGCGCAGCAGGGTGCTGTCTCGCGCGAAGGCGTGACTGGGTGTCAGGTCCTCTCGTTGTGCAGGCGAGGCGGGCGTCCATCCGTTCGCCTCATTCGGAGGCCTCGCTGCCCGTGGAGGGCCGGGGCCTCCAAGCACTGCATGTCGGTGGCGCGGCACGGTTGTCTGCACCGTTGCCTGCCCAGGCGGACCCGGGGTCGTCCGGGAGGCACTGCCGGAGCCGATGACCGGCCAGCTCGCCACCTGGATGTCCCTGCGCCTCAAGCCTTCGCGCAGCCAGCCACGCACCCCAGACTTGGTGCGCTACCAGCTGCGCTACGCCGCGTCGGTGCTCGCCCCTCTCGCCGCCGCCGGCGTCCGCGATCTTGCCGACGTGGCTCCTCTCCAGCTCCGCGCACGCCTGGGCGCCTGCGCCTGACGGGTGGCGGTTACTGCCAGACCGTCTCCGCTGTGCGGACGGTCCTGCACGCGCACGGCGTCCTCGACCGCAACCCGGCCGGGCACCTGCGCGTCGGCTCGCCCGCGTACACGATCCCTCGGCCGGCGGCCGATCTCGCTCCGATCCGCCAGGCCCTCGCCACCCCGGGCCCGGTCCGGGCCGCCGTCACCGCCCTGATCGTCTTCCACGCCCTGCGTGCGGGCGAGGTCCGCCACCTGACGCTCGACCAGGCCCTCGGGGCGCAGACAGGGCCTCCGTGTATGCCCGGACGGACCGTCCTGCTCGCCGAACCGGTCCGCGTACCCGTGGCCGCCTACCTCGCCCATCGCAGCCACCGCTGGCCCGGCACCGCCAATCCCCACCTCTTCATCACCCGGCGCTCCGCACTGTCCACCAGACCGGTGTCCCGTGCTTGGCTGTACCGGCAGTACCCGGACTCCGCCCACGTGCTGCGCAGCGACCGCATCGTCGACGAGGTACAGGCCGCCGGCGGCGATGCCTTGCTGATCTGTGAGCTGTTCGGCCTCGGCGTCAAGGCCGCCACCCGCTACACCGCCGCCGGCCCCGCCGCGCCTCCTACGACTCCCCGAGAACCGGTGAGGGGTCGTGGATCTCCAGCACTGTCGATCTCGAAACCGGCGAGAGTCTGGCCAAGCTCTGCGAGCCATGCGCCGTAGTTTCCCGAACGGATACGGCTGGGCTGACGCGAGACAAGTGGCTCAAGAACCAGCGGTCACAGTGACCGGCTCGCTTTGAGAGCGTTGAAGAACACGCCGGGGGCGAGCCCGGTAACTAGTTCAAATTTGAGGGGAACTGATGAAGCGCATCAAGCAGGTCAGGGCAGCCGCTCTGATCGTCGTGCCGTCCCTGGTCCTCCTGGCTGTTGTGAGCGCTGCTGCCACGGCGCAGGCGGCACCCGTTGACGGCGGCATCAGGGTCAATTTTTGGCAGGGAATTTCGGTTACTGACGGTGACGGTGAGGGGGACTTCTGAGTCGTCCGTGCTGATTTTGAACCGGTCGGGCTGGCGGGGTGGGTGGTGGCTTCCCGTTCACCTCATGGCTTTCGTCCGCCGGGTGTACAGGGTTCAGCAACAGGCACCTGCGTCGAATGCCTCGCACCTTCAGGCGTGGGACATTCGGAGGCTCAGCTGCTTATGGCGGTTCCGGCGGTGGATCGTTCCTGCGGTGAATGTGTCCGCCCGTGCGGGTGAGAGACACCGGGTTGGGCGTCCGATGGGGCCGGGGGGCCGGTAGAACACGGGGGTGATCAAGAACTTTCTGCGGGGTTTCGGCGCGCTGACTCTTGCCGTTGTCCCGCTCATCGCTTCCAGCCCCGTACAGGCCGCCCAGGTGGGTGACGGGGCGCGGGCTGCGCAGGTGACGACGCTCTCCGACGCGATCGTTCGGATGCGGCTCGCTGGTGAGGACCGTTCCGGCTATACCCGTTCGTCGTTTCGGCACTGGAACTCCGGCGATATCGCCACGGACGGGTGCAGTACGCGTAATGAGGTCCTCCTGGCCGAGGCGGTCAGGGCTCCGGAGGTGGGCCCCGGTTGCAGGCTGACCGGCGGTGCCTGGTTCTCCTACTACGACGGCCAGGAGGTCACCGATCCTGGTGCCCTGGACATCGATCACATGGTGCCCCTCGCCGAAGCCTGGGATTCGGGTGCCTCTGCCTGGACGGCCGCCCGGCGTGAGGCGTACGCCAACGATCAGGGCGCGGCGGCGTCGCTGGTCGCGGTGACGGCCCGTACGAACCGTCAGAAGTCCGACCAGGACCCGGCCGAGTGGATGCCGCCGGCCCCGGATGCGCAGTGCCGGTACGTGGGGGAGTGGGTGGCCACCAAGCTGCGCTGGCAACTCGCCGTGGACGCTGCCGAACTCGAGGCGCTGAAGGTGTTCGCCGAAGGCCCCTGCCAGGACGGCGTCGTGTCGTACACCCCTGCTCCGTAGCCGTCACCCGCTCCGGATTGCCGGCCTGCGAGAGTTTCGGCTCGCCGGAACGGTGTGTGTCCTGTTCATCCGTTTCACTGAAAGGTGTGTGTCATGGGCCGAGGCTTGATCGTCGTGGATGTGCAGAAAGACTTCTGTGAGGGAGGCAGTGTCCCGGTTGCGGGCGGGGCGCGGATCGCGACCGCTGTCGCCGATCTGGTGGAGCGCAGCGCCGGGTCTGACTATCAGTACGTCGTGGCCACCCGGGACCACCACATCGACCCGGGGAGCCACTTCTCGAAGAACCCCGACTTCAAGGACAGCTTCCCCGTCCACTGCGTGGCCGGGGGCGAGGGCGGTGAGTTCCACCCGAACTTCGCTCCCACGGCCACGGGCGACAAGGTGGACGCCGTCTTCTTCAAAGGGGCCCATAGCGCCTCCAAGAGCGGTTTCGAGGGCGCCGACGAACACGGCACCTCCCTGGCGGACTGGCTGCGCTCGCGGGAGGTGGAAGAGGTCGATGTGGTGGGTATCGCCACCGATCACTGCGTGCGCGCGACCGCGCTGGACGCCGTCAAGGCCGGGTTCCGCGCCCGCGTGCTCCTGGACTACTCGGTCGGCGTCGCCCCGGACACCACAGCGTCGACCCTGGAGGACTTTCGCCGGGCAGGCGTGGTGGTCTCCGGTGAGACACCAGTCCCGCAGTAGCGGCTGGGGGTCACCTGCCCGCCAAGGGGACGGGCATGACACGAGAACGGGCTCCCAGGATTCCTTGAGGGGCCGCGGGAGCCCGTCCGGTGAGCTGATGTACCGGACTCATCCGGCTGCTCTACGGCGTAGGGGTGCATGCCCTCATTCGGGTCGGTGATACAGGCGGCGCCGTCGGCGGCCGCACCAGTGACCTGGGCCGATGAGCCGGGCACGCTCTCCCGCATCGTGGTGCCGCGATGCGCCGTCAAAAGGAACGACATGACTACGAGGAATCAACTGATGCGTCTTCGAGACACGTTGACCGCTGCGGCCGGTGCCGCCGTGCTGCTCCTGACCGTCCCCGGCTCCGCCTACGCGACCGAGGGCGACTTCAGTTACACGTATATCGACAACAGCGGCGCGGAGGAGCAGGCCACTCTCCACGACCCCGCGAGCGGGAGGTGCATCACCCTTGGCGAGGCTGCCCAGGAATACAGCCAGCCGCCCGCTCACTCGCCGAGGAATCGCACAGCCAGCGTCGCGATCGTCTTCAGGAACGCCGACTGCTCGGGCGACGAGTACACATTGCGTCCGCACACCGGCGCCGCGGGCGAGCGCCTGAAGTTCCGGTCAGTCATTTTCCACTGATCCGCGCCGAACTCCCTGAAGGCATACCCGCAAGCCCAGGAGGACCGCCGCCAGGACACCGACCCGTGCCCCGCAGCGACGCGACGGTACGCCTCCGACATCATGGACAGCGCGCGGCAGGCGCTCGCCGGCTTGGCCGCGCATGGTCCTGACGGCGCATGAGTACCTCCTCCTACATCGGCTGCACTTCCTGAACGTTCGAAGGGTGGGTTTGCCAAGCCCCCTCCCTCACGTTGTGTGACCGTGTGTAGCGTTTCAGCCATGGCAGCAACGACGACTGGGGCCACCGTGCTGGGCCGCTCGCAATGAGTACAGGCCGGACCGCTCACCTTCAACCACGCCTTCACCACCAATACCTTCAACCACGCCTTTACCACCACTGCGGAGCGCATCTCCGAGGTGCCGGAACTCACTGGGCCCCGGAGCTGGCGCGCCTGGTTCGGCGGAAGTCAGTGGCGTCCAGGTCGCTGAGACGTTGTGCTGAAGGGTCTCATCAGGTCGTGACGTGGTTGCCCAGGATGCTGCTGGGCATGGCACTACCAGTCGATCAGCATGACGCCGCCACTGGCGCCGCTGGCCATGCCGAACAAGGCCACTTGCATCCCTGGGCGCAGTCGGCCCTCCTCGATGGCGAGGGCCAGCTGGAGGGGGAGGGTGGCGGCGCCCATGTTCCCGGTGCGGTGGAAGGTGGGCACGATGGCGTCGGGATGGACACCGACGCGTTCGCAGAATGTGCGGACGAAGGGGACGGACGGCTGGTGGACGCAGGCGAGGCCAAGGTGTTCCGGATCGGTGTGCTGTTCCTTCACCCACTGTGCGGCGCGGGTGTCCAGGCCGAAGAAGGAGGCGAGCAGCTGGTCGGAGTCGATGTGCAGTCCTGCCGGCTTGCCGGGGGCCTGGTGGGGGTTGAACAGGGTGGCGGCGGGCCAGCCCGCGGAGTTCGCCATGAACGTGTGGGCGGTGATCCCGGGTTGGGCGGAGGCTTCGAGAAGCAGGGCGGCGCCCATGTCTCCGCCGGTCAGGGAGGCGAGTCCGGTGCGTAGTGCGGTGGGGCTGGGCAGTGTCCATCGGCTGAGCCGGCTGAGCGTTTCTCCGCATGCGATGAGGATGCGCCGGTAGCGGCCGCTGCGGATGAAGGCGTCGGCAACCTCCAGGGCGTTCAGGACGCTGTTGCAGGCGTTGGAGATGTCGAAGACCGGGCAGCTCAGTCCGGTCCGGGCAGCGACGATGTGGCTGTTGGCGGGTTCCTGGACATCGGCGCTGACGGCGGCGAACAGCAGCAGGTCGATCTCGCCCGGGGCGAGGGCCGCCTGCTCCAGTGCGCGGTGGACGGCGCGGGAGGCGAGGTCGGACGGCAGGTCGCCTTCGACCGCGACGATGCGCTCGTCCAGCCCGTACAGCCTCCGCAGCAAGCCGGGCGGAATCCGCATCCCGGGGCTGTGCTCGCGCAGCCGGTCCTCGATTGCTTGCGAGCTCTCGCGGCCAGCGGGCAGGTGGACGGCGACCTGCGTGATACGGCTGTAGAGGCTCATGCCGCCCTCTTCCCAGCGCCGGCGCGCTGTGGGGCCCTGGGGGGCAGACCGGTGATCGTGTGTTTGACCCTGTCCGACAGCCACAGCGGTGACACCTCGTGCAGGGGTACGAGGAGGCGGGCGTCGAGACCGACGGAGTAACGGGCTTTGGGGCGGCGGGAGGACAGGGCCTTCTCGATGGTCCGGGCGACCGGTTGCGGGCCGGGGACACGTTGGTTGACAGCCGTGAACAGAGCCCGCGACCGTTCGTAGCCGGCCCCGCCACGATCCGCCCCGGCGAGATCGTCGACCGCCCGGTCCAGCATCGCGGTGGCGAACGCCCCGGGCTCCACCAAAGACACCCGGACACCCGCATGCGCCATCTCCATGCGCAGGCAGTGGGTGAGCGCGCTCAACGCGTGCTTGCTCGCGCTGTACCAGCCGCCCAACGGCCAGGGCACCCGCCCCAGACCGGACGACACATTCACGATCCGGCCCTCGCCCCGAAGGCGCATCCCCGGCAGGGCGAGGCGACAGATCCGCATGGCCCCCAGCAGGTTCACCTCCAGCAGATGGCGCGCCTGCTCATCGGTCACGTCCTCCAACGACCCCGCCTGCGGCACCCCGGCGTTGTTCACCACCGCCCACGCACCACCACCCGTCATGTCCACGATGCGCCCCATCGCCTCGACGCAGGAAGACGGCTCGGCGACATCCAGCACCACAGTCCTCAGTGCCCGCCCGCGGGCCGCCGCAGCAGCGATCAGTACATCCGCCTTCTCCTGACTGCGCGCCGTGGCGATCACATCAAAGCCACTACCGGCCAGCCGCAGCGCCGTCGCCGCACCGATGCCTCCGGTCGCCCCTGTGACCACCACACTGCGCTGTTCTGGACGCCCCACCGAGCTATCCACCGCCACCCCTACCTCACTCACTCAGGATCCACCGACGGCTCGCGCCCCTGTGCGCCACCGCACGGTGAGCAACGACGAGGAAGAAGCACAGTTGTGGCCCGGCTCCGGATTCGTCGCGATCCCTGACTCCCTGCACGGCGACTCGTACGACGGACACAAGTCGGGCCCCAACGCCGCAATCGCCCTGGAGACACCCCTGCGTGATTCCGGGTGACGGACGCATTGTCATCCCGGCCCAGATCATCGAGTCGATGCATCGGGCCATACCGTCGCGCTCTGCAACGCCCCAGTTCCTATCGGGAAAAGGGAACCGCAACGTCATCCGCAACACATAGCTTCGGCGCTCCCACGATCACAAAAGGTCGCGCTGGTGTCTTCGATCGGGTGACAGGGCGGGGGATTCGGCGTGGTGCGGTGACGTGCCCGCGAGGCTCGGAGCATGCATATCGCAGTGCTGGATGTGGACGGGACCCTGATCGCCGGCACGCTGGCCGGCCCGTTGCCTACGATGCTGGCCGAGGAAGGACTCGTTCCCCGCGATCGGCTCGAGCGGCTGCGCCGGGCACAGCTGACCTTGGATGCGGAGGAACCGCAGGCGGCGGCGCGGTTGAACGAGTTGTTCGCCGCGATGCTGACCGATGTGCCGTGCCGGGCGGTGTCCGTGGTGACGGCCCGGTTGTGGCAGCGGCAACGCGAGCGGCTGTTCGCCTTCGCCAGGCCGCTGACCGCGACGTTGCGGGAGGCCGGTTATGTGCCCCTGCTGATCTCGGGGGGCCCGCAGGAGATGCTGGCTCACCTTGCCCGTGAGCTGGGCGTGACTCTATACCGGGGCACGCAGTTCGAGGCGGTGGACGGGCTGTTCACCGGCCGGGTTGCCTCAACGGTCGCCGGCGGGAAGGACAGGGCTGCACAGGACTTGGTGGGCGCCGGGCACATCGACTGGCCGGGTTCGCTGGCGGTCGGCAACTCCCTGGGCGACGTCTCGTCGCTGAGCCGGGCCGGCCGGCCCGTGGCGTTCGAGCCGTCCCCCGCTCTCAGGATGCTGGCCCGCCACCATTCATGGCCCGTGTGTGACCGCACCAGCCTGCACACGTATCTGCGCGACCAGGCCACCCTGCCCCCATCTCCACCGGCCCCGGCCCGCGACCTGCCGCCGGCCCACCGCGCGGCCCTCGCACCGTCGGTGGGCAGCGCATCGAGGCGGCTGACCGAACGGCTGCTGGCCCAAGTGGGCGGCCAGGGCGCCATCACGGGCGAGTGCTGTAGCCGGGTCACCGAGTCGGCCCTGATGCTGACCCTGCTGCGCCGTCAAAAGACCCTGCCCGGTGTGCAGAACCGACTGCGCTCCTACCTGTCGCGCAGCCGTACGGCAGCGGACGCCTTCGATGCCGCGGTCATCGACGCCACCCTGAATGGCATCGCGCCGACGGACCGGTACCGGCTCATCGAGCAGACGTTTACCGGCGCCGCCCAGCACTCCTCCGACCGTAAGAAGCTCGCCCTGGAGGCGATCCTCGCCGTCGTGGGACCCGAGCCCTTCCACGTCGATGCCCCCTCCCACGCGTTCGAGCACCACAACGAGGCAACCTGGACCCGCCTGCGGCAAATCGCCATCCACCACCTGCACGTGCCGGAACCCGTCGCCCCGGAACTGACCACGCGCCTGCTACGGCTGACCGAACGCGGCCAGAGCAGCGGGATCATCGAGGGCAACGTGTTCGCGCACCTGTTCGCGCTGCTGTCGCTGCAGCGGACCGTGCCCGACCACCGGGTCATCCACGACGGCATCACGGCCCTGACCAAAGCCGTCCGCGACGACGGCGGCATGCCGTTCATCGCCGGCGAGGAGATCTTCTCCACCGCCACCGCAGGCCTCGCCCTGGCGCGCGCAGGCGCCGACCGGCAGGTACTGCTCGCGATGGGCGACTACCTCGCCGCACAGCAGGCCGACAACGGCGGCTGGGCATACGCCCAGGACGTCGTACAGACCGACGTGGACACCACCACCCACGTCCTGCCCTTCCTGCACACCCTCGACCCCGAGCGGTACCGGGCACACATTGCCCTCGCCCGGCAGTCGCTCACCACGCACCCGGGCCAGGACGGCGGGATGCCCACCTACCTGCCCGGACAGCCCTCCGAGCCGACCATGACCGCCAACACCCTCACCGCCTTGCACCCCTACCACTTCACCCACGCCCCCCTGCTGAAGCGGGCAACCGCCTACCTCCTCAACACGCAAAAACCCGACGGCACCTTCGAACGCAGCTGGAGCCTGAGCGAAGCCAACGCCATGCTCCGCGCCCTGAACGCCCTCACACTCGCCCACCGCCACAACCCCGCAAGCCATCAAGGACGCCTTGCCCCGGCCATCGCCTCCATCCACCAGCGCCTGCTCGTCACCGCCAACCCCGACGGCGGATGGGGCCAGACTCCCGGCGAAGACAGCGACCCGATGAGCACCGCCTACACCCTCACCGCCCTCGCCCCCACCCACCGCAACCACCCCACCGTCCACGCCGGCCTGCACTACCTGCTACGCCAGCAGAAACCCGACGGCGGATACACCTCGCCCTCCGACCAAGCCGCCCCCCGCCCGCTGCGCTACACCATCCCCGTCCTCGCCGACGTCTTCGTCCTCCTCGCCCTCACCCACCTCGCCTGACCCACCCCCCGAACGCAGAGAACTCCCGCTGCAGGTGGGAGAACTGGAACGCGTAGTTGAACGAGCGGGTCGAGGCATCGAGCAGCCGCCGGTACAGCCCCGCCCGGTCTTCCTTGCTGCCCAGCCGGGGAACGCCCGCGGGCCGGTAGCGCCCGATCAGCGCAGCGGTGACGCTGCCGGTGGCCTTGATGCCGGCAGCGGCGACATCCGACGTCGTGAAGGTCATGCCCGGTTCTGCCACCCGGCGGCTGGGCGGCTCGGACCGCCTGGCGCAGCGGCCCGTCCGCGTACTGCCGTTCCCACACCGCCCTGCCCGGGGACGGCGTTGCTCTGCCGCCGTCTTGCCCTGCCCCAGGCCGACCAGCCCCTCTTTCGGGGGACCCGCTGGCCGCGTTCACAACCCGGTCAGCGTGCGCGGCACATCCTGAGCCAGGTGACGCGTCGACCGCGTCCCTCGTGGCTGGTTCGTTCCGCCCGATTCGCACGCCGCTACTGATGGAGGAGCATATGAACGCCACTCAGCTTGACCAGGCATTCGCCGTCATCGACGCCGACAAGAACGGTTTCGTCACGTTGGCCGAGATCACGTCGGCGCTGGAGGGCCGTGGAATTCCGCATGATGCGGGCTCCATGGACACCGCCTTCCGTAAGCTCGACAGGGATGGCGACGGTCGGCTCTCCCAGGCCGAGTTTTCCGGCTTCCAGGAAGAGCCCTTCAAGTCGTCGTTCGCTCCCACTCTGGCCAAGCTTCTGGCCTAGTGCCCTGCGCCAGAGATCCGTTGGCAGAAGCGGGCGAGTGAATCGAGGATCTCTTCGGCTGTCTTGGTCCAAGTGAACGGGGTCGGGTTCTCGTTCCACTGTTTGACCCAGGCGCGGATGTCGGCTTCCAGGGAGCGCACACTCTTGTGGGCACCGCGGCGGATCTTCTGGTCTGCGAGGAAGCCGAACCATCGCTCCACCTGGTTGATCCAGGAGGAACCGGTGGGCGTGAAGTGCAGGTGGAACCGCGGGTGTTTGGCCAGCCACGTCTTGATGGCCGGGGTCTTGTGGGTGCCATAGTTGTCGCAGATCAGATGGACCTGAAGGTGCTCGGGGACCTCTTTGTCGATCTTGATGAGGAACTTCTTGAACTCCGCGGCCCGGTGCCGACGGTGCAGTGAGGTGATGACTTCGCCAGTCGCGACGTCAAAGGCCGCGAACAAGGTGGTCAGACCGTTGCGGACGTAATCGTGAGTGCGGCGCTCGGGCATGCCGGGCATCATCGGCAGCACAGGCTGAGAGCGATCCAAGGCCTGGATCTGAGACTTCTCGTCCACCGACAGCACCACCGCTCCTTCGGGCGGGTTGAAATACAGCCCCACCACGTCGTAGACCTTCTCCACGAACAGCGGATCGGTCGACAGCTTGAACGTGTCGCTCAAATGCGGCTTGAGCTGGAACCTGCGCCAGATCCGGCCCACCGTCGACTTCGACAAGCCACTGCGGTCCGCCATCGACGAACGCGACCAGTGAGTGGCGTTCTTCGGGATTTCCTCCAGCGTGCTGACCACGACCGCCTCCACCTGGTCCACGCTGATGGTGGGCGGCCGGCCCGGCCGAGGCTCATCCACCAGCCCGTCCAACCGTGCGGCCAAAAACCGGCGACGCCACTTGCGGACCGTGTCCGCCGCGATATGTAACTCGCGTGCCACCACGACAATCGGCGGCACGTCAGCACCATCACATGCCAACACGATGCGGGCCCGCAAGGCCACCGCCTGCGCGGATGACGCCCTACGAGCCCAACGCTCCAACACCACACGCTCATCAGGCGACAACAACAACGGTTCCAACTTCGGACCACGACGTGACACCGGCACATCCCCAGAAGCACTCATAAACGAATTAACGACGGATCTCTGGCGCAGGACACTAGCTGATCGCCGCCCGCCGGCACGGGCCCAACGGAGCCCGTGCCGACGGAGCGCTGTCCGACGTCACGCGGTAGGCGCAGGTCAAGCGCCGCCAGTCCAGAACGGGCTGCTTTGGGTAAGCGTTTGGGGAACGGTCACCGTGACCGTTCCCCAAACGGAAATGCCGAGGCCTGCGTGATACGGACCTCGTCGAGTGTGGCGAGGTCAGAGCACGGCGACGGTGAACGGCCTGTCTGCGGAGTTGCCGCTGCTGTCGCTCGTCACGATCGTGATGGTGTCGGTGGCGCTGCCGCAGTAGCCGTGGGGTCCGCCGATGGCGGTGATTTCGCCCCGGCTGTTGTTGATCGTCGCGACGATCGCCGCGCCGGCCAGGTTGATGTTGGAGTCCGTGACCTTGACGCAGTACACGCCTGCCTGGTTGGTGCCGGTGCCCCGGGTGACGGCGTCGACGTTCTTGGATCCGAGGAGCGAAGCGGTGCCGCTGACCTTTGCGGCGGCGCGGGCGTAGGGGGCGTCCATGTCGGCGGCCGCGGCAGTGCCGGACAGAACGGCCAGTGATGTCACGGCGCCGAGAGCGAGCGCGACGGCTCGGCTGGTACGGGAGGCAGAAATTCGCATGTGTCTGCTTCTTTCTCGGCCGCGAGCACGCTGTTGGGCCAGCGTCGGCCGGGGAGTCGGGATGGTCGTGCCGCCAGTCGATGGAGAAGGGAAACTCCCGACCGGCGTCACCGAATGAAGCCAAGTAGATGCAGTGAGTGACGAAACGGTGCTGCTCGCGCTGCTCCATACCAACGCGTGAAGCAGTCCCTCCCAAACATCAACAAGGAGCACCAACCGAACACTTCGCACTACCGGCGCTCCCCCCTTTTTGCTCCATCGCGCCTATCTGCTCTCGTGGCTGCTCAGGACAACGCACGGGCCGTAGCCGGCGGGCCGGAAACGGCCCGCGGCGCCGCGTCCGGGCAAGTGGGGGCTCGGATACGGCCGCGATCCCCGCCCACTGACCGGGCCGCGCCGGGCTCGGAGCGGCCCCAGCCTGCCAGCCCGCCCGACCCGGGGCCGGGGTTTTTGGCGTGGGGCGGTTGGGGAGTATCGGCGTGCAGCCGCGTGCGGATCACGTTCTCGGCGATGTCTTGCAAGGGGTTGGCGTATGGCTCAGGGAACTGTGAAGTGGTTTAACGGGGAGAAGGGCTTCGGTTTCATCTCTCCGGATGAGGGCGGTGCAGACGTCTTCGTTCACTTCAGCGCGATCCAGGGCTCCGGGTTCAGGAACCTGGAGGAGAACCAGCGGGTGGAGTTCGAGATCACCCAGGGACAACGCGGCCCGCAGGCCGACAAAGTGAGGGCCCTCTGACCTGCTGCGCCGACCGGCTGGAGTCGGTAGCTGGCTTTGAGGCTGCCTGAGAGTGTGATCTCGATGGTTCGCTTGAGTTTGTTGCCGTGGGTCCAGTCCAGCGCGCGGTCGTTTGGAGACGTCCGACGACGATGCCCGGGGCGATGCGGGCCTGGCGGGCAATGGCGGCGATCGGTGCGCAGTTGGGTGGTGTCTCGCGCGAACGCGGTGTCTGGGTGCCAGGTCTTCTCGTTGTGCGGGCTAGGCGGACGTCCATCCGCTCGCCCGCCTGGAGGCCCCGCTGCTCGTGGGGGCACGGGGCCTCCCGCGGTCGCGGACCCGCCCGGCACGGCAGGGGCCCGGCTGCCGGCCGGCCGGGCCCCCGCTTGTTGTCCCACGAAGTGTGCGGGAGGCCCTGGATCTGCATGGTCGACGGCTTCTGTACCTCGTGTGCCCGGTCCGGCAGGCCTTCGGCTCCCGAGACGGGTCCAGAAAGCGAGTCCGCCCTGCCATCCGTCCGGCGGGCACGGAATACTGGGCAGCATGGTTCAGCAGTCGTCTCTTGGTGACGGGTCCTCCGTCGCTGATGTGTTGCACGAGCGGTACGCGGGACGCCTTCCCGCCGCCTTGGAAGACCTTGCCGGGCCGGAGCACGGCTCGGTCGAGCTGCCGCTCCACATCGTCTGGTCAGGTCTGCGCACCTACGACCTCGACCGGCCCCGGCAGCGCATGGGCTTCTATCGGACCGTGCTCGCCGAAGGGCAGCGCGCCGACATCGCCCGCTTTTTGAACCGCGACCTGCTGCTCGCGCAGTGGCCTGTGATGAGGACCATGATCAGCAGGCATGTCCGCGAGGCGTGGGAAGCCGCGTTCCCCGAGCTCGAGCACCAGCCGTCCGCCGCCGCGTGAGAATCACCGGTCTTCATCGCCGACTTCTGGCAGACGTCCTCGCGATCGGTACCCCGTACCCGCTGGTGATCACCGGCGGGTACGCCGCCCAGGCCCACGGGCTGGTCGACCGGCTCAGTCAGGACATCGACCGACCGAGAACCCGGCCCCGATGTCGGCCATTGCCGATGATCTGGTCCGTGGCCTGGTCGAGCGCGGCTGGCAGGTCGACATCATCAGCGTCGACCCGCTGGCCGCTCGACTGATGGCAACCAGAGCTGACCGCGCTCCATAAGCGTCACACCGCGCCCGACGGCGCCCGCAGCGCTGCCTCCCATGCCGTCGGCGCAGAGGCACCGGCGCCATATGCCCGCCTCTTCGCCCTGTTCGTTTTCGAGTCCATGGCGACAAACCGTAAGAGCGCCCCCTGACAGTTCCGATGCGGGTCAAGGAACGCCTGCGGTGGCAGCGGCGTGACTGTAACGAGCGAATGACCCGGCTACGGATCGCGATGACCTTGCGCGATCCTGACGATGCCCTGTCCGCCTGCGCCATCTCGTCCTGCGGAGAGGCGAACGGAGTGGATCTGGAGCGGTTCGGTGGAGTGGCTGACGGGGGCGCTTGCGGAGCTGGGGCCCGAACCCGCACCACGAGCAGCGCTCGCGGCATCCTGGCGGCTTCGGGATAATGGTCGTGTCGGCGCCTCGCGCACGGCTTCCACTCACGTATTCCCGAGCGCCGCGCTGCTTCCCATCGCCATGCGGCACGAGAGGGAGGCGTCATGGCCAGCGGTGAATGCCTCACGGTGCACTTCAAGTCGCTCCTTCCCCTCGACACCACGATCACGACGTTCATCGACACCCAGTTCCACGACATGAGAGCCTTGTTCGCCGAGTCGAGCGTGCGGGTGAGCCGCGGCCACACCGAAGACCTGAGCGGCAACGCCTGGCGTTTCTTGGACGTGAATCCTGACAACCAGACCATCGTCGCCGACGAGAATGCGCTCTATGTGCTGCGCAGCAGTGGGGAAATCTGGATGTTCCAGGATTCCTTCCTCGGCAGCATCTGGCTGCCGCTGGACGCCCCGCCGTCGATCGTGCAGATTGCGGCCGGCGGCGGCCGACTGTACAGCCGGCGGGGCGACGGCAGCATCTTCCTGTACAGCGGAACTCCCAGCCTCTGGCTGCTGCTCGACGAGCACAGGGCGAACGCCGAGATCACCGCTGGCGACAGGGCTCTCTATCTGCGCTGTAGCAACGGGGCCGTCCGCGAGTTTCCCCACGGAGCGCCGATCCTTCCGGGCAGCTGGTAGCTGCTGGACAGCAATCCCGCGACCACGCGCATCACAGCCACCGAGGAAGACCGTACCAACTGCACAACACCGGCGCCATCTGGCAGTACGCGGGCACACCGACGGTATGGAGCAAGATCGCCGGCAACTCACCGACGGTTGACATCACGGCCGCCGACGGGCACGTGTACCAACGGCTGAACGCCCGCCGACTCAGCCGATTCCCCACGCTTCTGGGCTGGACGCAGGTGGACAACAATCCCGGCACAGTGCAGATCGCGGCGACCGCCGGGAACGCCTACCAGCGCCGCGGGGACGGCTCCATCTGGAAATACACCGGGACCCTCGACGTGTGGGAGGAACTGGACACCGACTCGGCCCTTGAGTCGATAGCCGCAGGCGGTGGAAGTCTCTACAAGCTCCGCAACGACGGCTCCCTCTTCAAGGCCGGCAGTCTGGCGCACCTGCTCGCATTCGACGCCGGGACATGCGAAACGGGATTCGGGACCACGGATCAGGACGAACTCTACGGCTACCGTGATGGTGCCGGCCCGGCCGATGTGGTGATCTACATCGTCCGGTCCATCATGACCGACACCGGCCCCCTGTCCGGATGCGCACAGCAGCTTCCGTTCCATCAGCCAGGTCTGGTGGTCGAATCGACTGCTCCGGACTGGGTCATTGCCCACGAGGTAGGACACGTGCTGGGCCTGGATCACGTGGCCGACACGGACGCCCTGATGGACGGCAGCAGCGCCCTGTTCACGAACCCGCCGCCAAATGTCGCCTCGACCGAATCGGTCAGCATGATCGGCAGCAAACTGACGAGCCCGTGCGGCGACTGGACGCTGCTGGACTGGAACGCGTCCACCAGCAACATCACGGCCAGCACCACCGATCTGTACCAACTGCGCGCCGATGGTTCGGTATGGCGGTACATCGGACCCCCCATCACCGGCTGGACGAAGCTCGACAGTAGCTCGGCAGGTGCGCAGCAGCTCGCGGCAGATGCCGGAAGGCTCTTCCTGTTGTCCGGCGACGGCAATGTCTACGAGACCTTCGACTTCGTCTTCACCTCGCATTCGAAACCGCTGGACGACGCCGCGCGGACCTTGCAGATCGCGGCGAGTGGCGGCCAGCTCTACCAGCGATCGAACGACGGCTCCGTCCTGCGCTACTCCGGCACTCCACTGATCTGGGAGGCCCTGGACGTCAACCCACCTGCCGGAAGCCTCTCCCAGAACGCCGAGATCGTGGCCGACGGCACTCTGCTCTACAAGCGTGACACCGGAGGTCGCATGTACCGGTACGAGGGAACGTCCCCGGGCGGCTGGCTGATACTCGCGGACAAGGACACCATCGCGATCGCGGCAGGCGGCGGCAACCTGTACCAACTGCGGGGCGCCGCCGGCGTCTGGCAGTACACCGGCACCCCCCTTACCGGCTGGAAGCAGCTGGACAACAATCCGGCCACCCGCGACATCATCGCGGTCGGCGCCGACTTGTTCCAACGGCATGTCGACGGCAACCTGTTCCAGCACACGGGCGGCACCAGCTGGGCAGCCCTCGACGACAGCCCTGCCACGGTCCAGTTCGTCGCCGCCGGCGGCCGTTTGTACCAGCGGCACATCGCCGGCTTCATCTGGAAGAAGCTCTGACTACCGTGACGCTCTCCGAGAACGAACTGAGGCAGAGGTTGGGTGCCATCGAACCCACCACGGCCACCTATGCGGGTATCGGTCCGGGCGAAGTGGATGCGCTGCGGACACTGCTCGGCGACAAGGAGGCACGGCTGGCCGCCCGCGCCGTGCATGCCCTCGGCCTCATCGACTCCGAACCGGCGCACGAAACCCTCTTGGCCACGCCCCGCGACCCTCGTCCCGAAGTACGGCCCTCACTCGCCCATGTGGCGGAGCGCCTGCCGGTCGATCTTTCTGACCAGGTCCTCGCCGAGCTGCTGAACGATCCGGACATCGGCGTGCGCAAATTCGCTATCAGGTCGGTCGGCCCGCGCAACGCGGAGGCACTGCGGGCGAAGCTGGAGCAGCTGTCCCACGCGGACGAGAGCCAGGGACTGCGCCGGCTTGTCTACGAGCGACTCCGCAGCAGCGGGGGCGGTCAGGTAAACAGCACGTGACGAGATGAGGCAACCCACCACATCTACGGCCTTGGTACTGGTGAGCTCGCGTAATCAACTGTCGCGTATTCGCAGCCGTAGGAAGCCTGGTGGTGACTGTTCGTAGTTCTGGACGGATGCGGCTGGAGGATTGGGGAGCTTCTGCCGCGGCAGGTCAGGAACTTGGCGAGCACGTGTCGATGACGATCATCTTCTCCAGCGTGTACCTGTCCAGGTCCGGATGGTGCTCTTGCTGGCCTGCGCGGATGCGGTGGAAGCGGAAGGTCCCGTTGGTGGTACTCGCGTGACGACGCATCGGATCTGGAGTGGAGGTTCGACTGAACGGCCGAGATGGCAGATGTGCAAGGCCAGCGTGAGGCCCTGGGCCAGCAGTAGCCTTTGATCGGCCTCGGCGATGACGGGCTCGCCGTCATCCAGGACGTCGACGGTCACGGGTACGAAATCCTCAAGGTGGAAGCTGTTGACGCTGCACTCCCACGCGGTGAGGTCGATGAAGCCTCCGGGTCCGGTGTCGCCCAGGTGACGGGCGGTATCGGTCAGCACCACGGCGTCCCCGTGAAGAGCGATGCCGTTGGCTGTGAGATCACGGAGGCGAGCTGTCAGTCCCTGTGGTGGCTGTGTCGGTGCGAGTCCTGTCCATGCGTTGAGGAGGGCCGCGCTGCGTCGTTCATCTGCACTGTAAGCACGTGGGCAAGGATCCCTCAGGGGCTCAGCCCGCTGCAGTCCTCGCCCGCACTCTCGGCATCGACATCACGGTCGCCGTCAAATGGCAGCGAGCCGCCGCCGGAGACTGGGCCTCCTACGCCGCCGATGTTAGCCGCCGTGTCCCGGAGAACCAATGAAGCTACCCATCACCATCCACCAAGCACGCCTCGGAACCACGGAGTTCAAGGTCATCCGACCCGCTCGGCCCCTGGTTCACGCCGTGCTCATCGATCACGACCGGCACCTGGATACCTACCTCGATCAGGACGCAGCCCAGCGAATCGGCGGGCTATGGACACTCGCGCCTCTTCACCGCGTTCGCTGGTCCACCTGCCGATGCGGGGGCACCGTGGCCCCTCCCCACGGGCTCCCAGAAGACGGCACACGACAGCTTGATCTCGTGCTGCTGCACCACTCGCTCCAGTTCGCCCCCTCACGCTGGAAGGAAGTACGAGGACGGCTCGGCCCAGGACGTCCGCAGACCGTGACGCTGTCCGGCCCAGGACACACCGACGAAGCCGTGATTGATCACGAGGCACGGCACTACCGGGAGAACCGGGATCTGTTTCACCAGCATCTCCACGCCGAGACCCTGTTCATGACCGGCAGCGCGAAGGTGTTCAGGGACACCGCCCGGCACTTCTTCGACGTCGCCCCAAACGGCCCAGGATACGTCCCCGTCCATCCGAGCTACTCGCGCTTCTGCACCGAGCTTCACTCCAACGACGGCATTCTCGGTGACGCGCGCGAGATTCACATCGAGTACTGCGACCAGTGGGACGCATGACCCCGACCGACAGGACCCCGCCGACCATGACGTTCAACGATCACCTCCAGCATCTCGTCGAGAGGGCCCTCGCATCCATCCCGGCCGCCGACGCCGGCGACATCTACGCTGTCTCCTTCCTCATCGACAACGAGGACGACGACCCTCGTCAGCCGACCTTGACGATCGGCTACAACACTGAAACTCAGGCCCGACGCAGCATCCAGGACGCCTCTGACCAGGCAGAAGCCCGCTGGAACTACGCTTTCTGGATCCAGAACGAGCTGACTGTGGTCGGCGACCTGACCAGCGACCCCGCCGGGGCCACAGCTCGCCAGAAGTGGATCACCGAACTCGGACTTGGTATGACGAGCCGACCGACCTCGCCGACTGGGATTCACTCATCGGGCCACTCGCCGCGCAGATCGAGGCCCGCTTCAGCCAGACCTGCTGCCAGCCCGAGGCCGCCAACCCGCCCGTTCTCGCCGATGAGTTCACCTCATGGGTCCGCAATGGCTGAGGCATTCGGACAGTTCCAATACCCGACTCCACCATTACATGTGCCGCCGAGCGGATCGAGGAGCAGTGGGCGCAGGCCAACGCCCGCGTCGGTGTACGGCTGCTGGGGGCGGCTGGTGGGTCGGACGGGATCGGGGGTGGGGCGCGGTGCGGTGGGAGCTGCGGTTGAGGGCGGCTGAGCGGGGTGTGTTCAAGGCGGTCGAGATGCGCCGGCTGCTGGCTGCGGCGGGGCTGCACGTCAGCGCGGGGAAGATGTCGGCGCTGTGGTCGGGTACGCCGGTGTCGGTGCGGCTGGATGACGTGGAGGTGCTGTGCCGGGTGCTGGGATGCGACGCGGCCGGGCTCCTGGTCCTGGATCAGCCGCCGTCCGGGAGTGCCACGCAGCCTGCCGGGCCGGCGTCGGGTGCCATGACCCCGCCAGCGCCGGCTCTGCCGTGGGCCCTCGAGGGAGCGGGGCCGGGAGACGGGGTGACGAGGTCTGTGCGGCCGTCGCTGCCGCCGGTATGAGCCGCACATCGCGCTCCGTCGCCGGGCCCTGTCGCCACTGAACACGGCGCTGCGGCGCGCTCTGAGTACTGGCGCTGCGCGGCGCCGTGGCTGACCTTCTGCCCGGCGGGCCGAGGGCTGTGGACGAGAGGGGAAGTTGATGCAGTCTCACGGCACCGGCGTGTCCGGGGTATTGGGCGGTGCGGGCAGGTCTGCGCCTGCCGGCAGCGGCGGCGGGGTGATCGCTGTCGAAGAGGTGGCGCGGGGCGGGCGGCCGCCTGCGGTGTGTGCAGGATGCGGGGTGCGGCCGGTGGCGTACCGGGTGCTGCGGGTTGATGTTTGTTTCGCGTGTCTGCCCGGGGGGGCCGCATGTTCCGCCGCCGTGCACGGTGTGCGGCAGGACCGGCTTCTTCTACCACCAGGGCCTGTGCACCGCCTGTCACCCCTTCTCGCCCGAGCGGCGCGATGCCTGTCCGGACTGCTTCGCGTGGGGCACCAGCCGTCGATCGGGGTGGTAGTGCTGGGGATGTCGGAGCTGGCGCAAGAGGTTCCGCGACACCGGGCCGGGCGGGCCGTGCCGGTGGTGCCGGCGCACGGTTACGGTCAACCCTGATGCGGTGTGCCAGCTGTGCTGGCTGCAGCGTGCCCGGCTGCGCCGCACTACGGGCGACAGGACAGTGTCCTATGCCCAGGCTCTTCACAGCGGCTGAATCCAGTTGTCCTTTGCGGGCGGCGGCCCGCAGGAACGCCGCCCGGAGCCGCGCCGCCCTCATGAACGCCGTCTCGGCCGGGCAGGTCGACTGCCGGGCCGTCACGCTGCTGTCGCGGTGGTGGCGCCGATGGTGCACCGCCAGCTCACTCTCTTTACCTCGCCGCCGCGCGACATTGCGGCCGCCCTGCACGGCGCGGCAGCAGCCCCGGCTTCTGACAGTCCGCGGGATCCGGCCGTGTCCGCGTGGCTCGGCCGGCAGTTGACCGACTGGGCATCGTCCCATGGCTGGTCCAGGGGCACCCTGGGGCGGGCCCGTTCGGGTCTGCGCATGCTGCTGGCGGTCCAGGACACCGCCGGCGCCCCCATCCCGGCGACGTGGATCGAGCAGCTCGCCCCATTCCACCTGCCCGCACGTCTGCTGCACGAGTTCCTCGCCGCCCACAGCTTTGTCGACGACGACCGCACCCCGGCCATCGAATCCTTCTCACCCGCGGCGGCTGACTCACCGCACCTTCACCCCGGCCTGGACGCCAGCGGCCGCGGCACCGGACCGGAGCACACCCCTCGCCGACGACATCCACGACCGCGCGGACCGACTGGTTCCTCGGAAGAGCACGAGTACATCCTCGACGAGGTTCGATTGAGGAGCTCTCATCTCGACCTGGGAGGTGTGCCGGCCCCGCGCTTGCCTGGATGGACGCGCGAGCCCTTGGCCGTGCCGACGGCAGCTGTTCCGGGTGCTCGGGGCTCATGCTGCCGGATCGTCGGAGTCCGTCCCTCTGCCCGATCCTCCGTGCAGGGTCCACTGTCTCGGGCGGGGTCCGTCGGCGTGGCTCCCGGCGCGAGAACGGAGAGCCGGTGAACACTCCGGCGGCGGCTCTTTCCACAGGTCGCTACGCCTCCGGCGGGCGCGGGCCGCCACGGAACACCCGCGTCCGAAGCCGGCACCGCACGCCGTCGCTCAGCAGTTGCCGGGGCCGGACGAGCGGCCGCCCGCCTCGTCCCTCGTCGACAACAACGGCTCCAGCAGCGCCCCTTCATCCGCGAGATCTTCTTGCGCCGCGGTCCGCGATCATCCACTCTTTCCCATGCCCCTTCGGCCCACGGCCAAAGTGGCCCGGGAATGTCGGCCTGCGGGCGCAGGTGGGCGCCCAGGGGGAGGGGCTCGCCGCCGTCCGCTGTTACTGAGCACGCCTGTGCGCCGCCGGGCCGGCTGGTGATCACCTACGGTGGGGCGCCAATGAGCGGGCGGGAGCAACACCGGGGCATTGCTCCCGCCCGCCTGTGATTAGGCAGACTCCGTGGGGAGACCTGCCTCGACCCAGTCCTGGATTCCCTCGCGGTACTTCCGAACGTTGGGTGGCGCACCGGTGACAACCGCTTCGCCTCGGCGCGCGACGAACTCCGCGGCACCCTCGGTTCCGTGGACCTGGAGCCGGTCGCTGGATGTGCCGCAGCTGCGGACGCGGCACGGGCCGTGTCCCGGCGTGGAGTGGGCGCTGCTACAGCGACACACAGTTTTGTGAATGGGACGCCTTCGTGCGCTTCACAAGCCGCGTTCGTGAATCAAGTGACGCAACGCCCGGCGGCTCGTGACCCCTAGCTTTCGATAAACTCGATACAGGTGATTGTCCACGGTGCGCACGGATATTACGAGCTGCTCCGCGATCTCCCTGTTCGAGTGCCCGGCTGATGCCTGGAGTGCAACCTCCCTCTCTCTACGACTCAGAGGGACGACTTCATCCATCATGTGGAGCAGATGCGTCGGTGCTCCGTCGTACTGACTCCGAACCTGCGCCCAGCGCCTGCTCGCTGCGGAAGCAGGTCGAGGCTCTCGCCTTCGGCGGTATTCTCGGGAGGCACTCGCCCACGCCTCAGCAGCATAAAGAGGCGCACGGTTCTCTTCAAACTCCGCGGCACACTGGGCCAGCGCATCCGGGTCGCGGTTCGCCGCCGCCATGGCGAATCTGATACGAACCTTGTCGATAGCGCCCTGTACACCGTCCACCCATTCACCGAAGAACATTGCGGCGTCCTCTGCACGGTCAATTCTGGTCAGAGCGTGGATGACATCGGCCAGCTCCCCATAGGCGCCTTCTGAGAGAGCTGTCTCCCCAGCCTTCCGTAGAAGGCGAACGGCGGTGTCGACGTGACCACGGTGCATATCGAGCATCGCAGAAGCAAGCTTCACCTCGACCCGGCAGGATCCGTCGTCTGAGGGCTCCGGCAACCGCTTTGCGGCTGTCTCGACCAGTCCCTCGTCCCCGCAGTGGAGCGCCGCACAGACGGCGCCCGCCGCTGCAACCTGGCGGACGATCAGGAGATCGTCCTCGCATGCGGCAGCGAACAGCCGGTACGCCTCTCCGACTCTCCCTTGATCAAGAAGGGTGCGTGCCAGAAACACTCCCGCACGATTTGCCAGAGCCCAGTTCCGCGCGTCGGCCGCATCACGTATGAACGAGCGCAGTTCCTGCTGGGCTTCGTCCACTTCCCCCGCGACCGCGCGGGCGTAGGAAACGAGCACTGCCAAGTTGAGCGCGTCGTAGTCCAGTACGTCTTCGCCCCCCAACGTCCGCGCCGCCCTTGCAAGCCTGGGTGCCAGCTCTATGCAGTCGAGGGGGCGCCCCATGCTCAGGAGAGCTACCAGCGCTGCTGATCCCGCCATCGCCACGTGCGTCGGGTCGTCACTACAGAGGATGGACTCGGCGCGCTTCCATGACTCACTCGGCCTCCCCGCCATCATGTCGGCGATGGCCGCGTCCACGTCGGGACCGTCACTGACCTCAGCTGTTACGACTACCGGCCCCTCGCCCTTCGGGCGCGATGGCACAGTGCCGCGAACGAGATCCATCCTCCCCAGACTCTTCAGCGCAACAGCGATGTCGTCTGGCCCTCCGATCTCGACCACCTTTTCCAGGAGCGACTCCGCTGCCGTGCGCAACCCGCGATGCGTCATGATTCTGGCAAGGGTCAAACCGGCCCTGGGAGTCCCGTGCTGTGTCCAAGCGCTCTCCGCAAGACGCGATGCGAAGCGCCAATCATGCGCCCACCACGCCCTCCTGCACGCCTCGAGAATCTCCGCTTCCGGCAGCCTCTCTCCCAGCTCGAGTCGCCAGTCCGTGATGTTGAGGAATGCGGCCCCCCGTGCCAGCGGATGAGCGCTGAGTGCGTGAATGAGGAGATCCAGAATCCTGCGCCGGCGAAGAACCGGCAGCTCCTCCACGGCCACGGAGGAAGCGATCTTGTCGGACACGCTGAGCCAGATTTCCAGGCTTCGATCTGAAACAGATACGAGGCCGCGGTCCTCAAGGTGCTCCCAGGTGGAGATGCCGACAATGCGGGTAGCGACTCCCAAAGGAAGCTCGTGCGCGACACTCAGCACTTCGAGACCCCACCGTTCCTCCGACGACAGAGGCTGCAGGACTGGATGGAGAAGCTCGGCCAAGCGCGCCGAATAGAAGTTCTCATCGGTGTCCATCCAGACGCCCGTTGTATTCTTGAGGGTCCCCTCTTCGAGTGCGCATGAGACAAGTTCTCGCAAGGCGACCAGATTTCCATCAGCGAGCATCGCGAGTCGTGCCGCAGTCATCGGAGCCAGTGGCTGACGCAACATCGACTCCGCTACCTCCGCCACCTCCTCCTCCCCCAGGGGAGGGATGGCCAGGCGCGCGAGCCAACCCTCCTTCCAGAGAGCCAGAACAGTGTCGTTGCATGCCTGCCCCTCGCAGGTGACAACCACCAGCTTGGCCTCTCTCTTGCGTGCGAGCTGCAGGAGGACCGCCGAAGACTGCTCGTCCAGCAGGTGCGCATCGTCCACACAGATGAGCACAGACCCGTTGCGCCGAGTAGCAGCCAGCGCCGCTGCAGCGGCTGCCGCAGTAGAGGGCGCCTCCATCCCGGCATCGACCATTGCAGATGCCAGCCCGGCCATCGGCACTCTCTCGTGAGCGGCGTCGGTGCGCACGTGTACAACGGACAGGCCGCGCGCCCGACCCGCGTCAACGACGTCCCGCACCAGACGGGTCTTACCTACACCGGTCCTCCCTGCCAGCACGACGCCCCCCCACTGCGAGCCACGCAGGATGGAGCCGAGGTTCTGGGTGACCTGGGCACGTCCGATCATGGGCGGGTTCGGCAGTGCATGACGAAGGGGGAACGCATGATCGCTGCCTTCCAGAATCACCTGGTCATCACGCGCGGTACTCAAAACGTCCTCCCTGCGGCCGTGCTGGCTTACTTCGAACGGGCGGAGAACCCTTCGGCGAGGGCAGTGACCCGCGGACGAGATGTCTTAAAACTCTCTGTCCCGATTACATTCGATCGTCGGGGGCTGGGACATCAGGGTTCTCCCCCTAGATCGCGTGACACCCCCCTAGGTGGGCTCAAGGTCCGCAGGCCGGGCAGACGCCACCTGCTGGCTCCTCGGCATCGACTCGCCTATAGAACGATGCCGGGTCCTGAGTGAGAGGTACCTTGGCAAGCGCACGTGTGGGGACGTCGGCCGCGGAAGCATCGCCCGGCGGCGGAGATGCAAGCCGACTCCCGGCCACCATCTTCGGGGCGGTAATGAATCCTCGTCCCACTCGTGGGGGGCTCCGTCGGCCGCGCCGGAATGGAGTGTGCGGGCAGGGCCCGGCGCCATGTGGCTCCGGAGCAATACCACCGGGCCGCTCAGTGCCGGCGACGCAGTCTCCTTTTCTGGCGTCGGCCGTCGGGCATCCGCCACGGCCGAAGGCCAGCGGGCCTCCCAGCTGCGCCTTCCCCGGAAGAGTCGCCGTCGGCTCGAACGATTCCTACAGTCGAGCAGCATCGGGGGCCTTGAGCCTACCGGCGCCGATACCGGCAATCACGCCCGCGAGAAGCCCGGCTGCTATCGGTACGACAAAAGCTGAGTGCGCATCGAAGGAATCAACTGCCCAACCGCCGATCGCCGCTCCACTTGCCAGACCCACGTTGATCCCGGATGTGGCCCACGTGAGACCCTCCGTCAGCGACTCGGCCGGCATCAAGCCCTCCACCAAGGCCATCGCAATGATGAGCACCGGGGCGATGGCCAAACCCGCAACAAAGATGGTGAAGGCCAACGGGCCGAGTGAGCTTGTCACCAACAGCGGAGCCAGAAGAGCGGGCATGGAGAATACACAGTAGAGAAACTGCTTGCTGAGAGAAGCTTTCCATTCAAATGCACCGAAAAGGAGCCCGCCAACGCATCCGCCGACGGCGTTGAGTGCCAGGAGATAGCTGGCAGCAGACCTACTTCCCTCACTCTCGGCGAAAGCCACCGTGACCACCTCAGTAGATCCAAAGATCGCGCCGACAGCCATCAGGGCAGGAACTACTACATGCAACGCCGAGAATCGTATCGCCGACCTTCCCGCCGCTGCTCGCGCCTTCACCTTGGGCTCGCTGCTGCGCTGGATCACGAGGGCCGAAGTCCCTACGAACGAAAGTGCAACGGCACCGAGTACGCCGGCTTCAGGGAAGAAGGACGTTGCTAGCGTGATCGCCAGCAGCGGCCCGACTATATAAACGACCTCATCGACCACGGCCTCGAAAGAGTACGCCGTTTGAATACGTTTGTCCCCTGCGTAGATTTCCGCCCACCGCGCCCGTACCAGCGAGCCCACGCTTGGCAACACTCCTGCGAGGGCAGCGCATAGGAACAGGGGCCAAACGGGATACCGTGCGCCTGCCAACCACAAAAGAGCGACAAGGCCGGAAGACGATACAAGCAGAGCCGGCACGGTGACTGCTCGTTGACCGCGGCGATCGATGGCACGACCGACAAGCGGACCCAGCACGGCCGTAGCGAAGGCGTAGACGGCGGCGACCGCGCCGGCCAGGCTGTAGGAGCCGCGGGTTTCGGCCAGCATCACGACGACTCCGATGCCCACCATGGACATGGGGAGGCGGGCGACGAACCCGGCGGCAGAAAACTGCCGGGTACCGGGCTCCCTGAAGATCTGGCGGTACCTCGACAACACCTGGCCTCCGGAGACTTACGAGCGCGCGGCGTGTGCGAAGCATGATTCGTCAGCCGTCCTTGCCCTCCCAGCTTAGGGACGGAGCGTGTCTCCGAATGAGCAAAAGCTACTCACACATTGCCGGTATCCGGGCAGGTAGCTTCGGCCGCCGCCCTGTCGATGGTCGTTGAGAGCCGAGCTGCACAAAGCTTCAGCCGACGTCCTTGAGACCCCTTGCCTGATCCGGAGGGGTGAGGTTGCGTCGGTCAGCGCTCACCAGAAGGAGCGCTGCCGGAACCCACGCACAGCCGCGGAGACGGACAAGGACCTCCTATCCTCGTCGCCCGCACTCAGCCACCAGGTGCTGGTCTCCCACTCCACCCGGCGGTCAGCTGGCTCCGGCACCAGCGCTCGTCTGCCACCTCGGCGATCCACGTCAAGAGCACCACGGCGGTGTACCCGCATGGCCGGTGGCTCCAGGATCCGCCTGTAAGAAGCGACGCCTCAGGAGCAGTCCCGTGTCGGGTTGTCATGTGTGATGGCGCAAGCGAGGAGGGCTCCCTGCCGGGTTCCGTACTTGGCCTCCAGGGCATCGCGATAGCCCTTCCACTGGGCCTGGGTATCCAGAATGGCTGACCGCACGGCTCGATCGAAGTTGGCCGATACGCGGCCTCGAGGGGTGGCCGGATTCGAGGTGGTCCCGGTAAGCGGGTCGATTACTCCATGGTCTTTGTTGAGGACGTCGTGTGTTACACCACCACCGCAACCCCACGGGAACAAAGAAAAGCATCCCGTGCTCAATGGCGCAGGGATGCTCGCAGCTGTTGGAGCACTTCCTACAAGGTTCATGAAGGGTGCCGGCACCGAGCGCGCCAGCCCCGGTGGGTTATTGATGCCGACGGTCCTGCTCGGGTCGGAGGAGTCTGACCAGTTGCTGTGGGAGTAGAAATCCTGTGTGCCGTGCAGAGCGCGCCCGAGACCTTCAATGGCGTTGCATTTTCCCCGGCCGGATATGCTGAGCGTAAATGTGCACGTCGAGTGCAGGTCGACTTCGTCCGGATCAAGTCTTCCAGCGTTCAGCATGTCTTCGGCGGCGACGACCCCCTCCGAAAGATTGGCCCTAAGGTGTTGTATGCATTCCAGGAGGGACGCTGTAGCTTGTGTGCGCGTTCGCGGGTAGCCAGGAGCGTTGAGGTAGTCGGCACCGTCGCAATGCGCCGCCTCGGTCAGTGTTTGATCGGAGTCCGGCGCCCCTACTGCGCCGAAGGTCCCGGACCTGCCCGACAGCTGAGTCAGCGATGAGGGCTGGAAGCAGGCGTTGGCCGGTTCGCCGCCTCTGCAGGCCAGAGCTGCCCTGGCTATCTTCTCGTGCTCGGCGGACTGGCCAAGTCCATTGATTGTTCCGAATCCCTCGACTGGCGGAGGCTGTGCCTCGGTTCTCAGTGCCGGACTGAAATCTGCTGCGGACGCGGTAAAGTCGGACCCCAGTGTGACAAGCGATACGAGTATTCCGGCCAGAGGTAGGAGCAGAAGCCGGAAACGGCTCTTCTTCATGTCTTTCCTTCGATATCAAGTGCTGTAGGGGATTTAGCTCTGAGGGCCTTCTGCGGTCGGCGAAAGCGTCCGTCGAGTTCTGTTCGGCAATTCGAGCCGTACGCGATGACAGGCCATACTGCCACCAGCTCGCAGATGTGGCATGAGCATCCGCTACTCATATGCAGACGTACGAACACACGCGCTTGAGGGGTCGGCTTGTGTTGTGCAACAGTTCGTGGAGAGTCAAACTCGGCTCATGCGGAACTGGACGCTCGTCGAACGGGATGCCGAGCAGGCTGCCCTGCAGAGCCAGTTGGACACACTCGCCGCCTCGGCCGGAGGACTGACAGTAGTTGAGGGGCCGGCCGGCATTGGTAAGTCTCGCCTCCTGGCCGAAGCTCCTTCGATGGCAACGAGGAAGCGTTTCCGTGTCCTCACTGCGAAGGGGTCCGTGCTGGAGCAGGGGTTTGCCTTCGGTGCCGTCAGGCAACTCCTGGGAGCCCGAGCTGCGTGGTGCGCTGCCAGAGCGCGTCGCCCAGTGGCTGTCCGGTTCCGCAGCGCCCGCAAAGAACCTCCTGGGAGGGCTTGAAGGGGCTCTCGAGGCTGAGAGTGAGTCATCGGCCCTGTACGCACTGGCGTGGCTCATCACCAACATGAGCAACGACCGCCCGATCCTTGCTGTTGTGGATGACATGCAATGGCTCGATGCGCCGTCCCTCAAACTTCTCCTGCAGGTCATTCCCGATCTGAGCGATATACCGGTCCTCTTCATCGTTGGCGTGAGAACGAGTGACGTCTCGCATGGCGGTCGGCTCGTCGAGCTGGTTCTGTCCTCCGCCTCGAAGCGCACGGACCTGAATCCTCTGTCGCAGGGCGCGGCGAACGAGGTTCTTGCCGCAGAGTTCGGTACGCCCGTCGATTCGGAATGACGGACATCCTGGTCGCCAACGGGGCGCTCCCCGCCACGGGCGACCTCCTGGACTACACGGACGACCAGCTCGACCGCGCCCTCGACGTGAACCTGCGGGCCCCGGTCCAGCTCTGCTGGCTGCTCGCGCGGCCCATGGTGGAGCGGGGGTGGGGGCACATCGTGCTGGTCGGATCCATCTCTGAGAAGGCGGCGACCAGGTCGACCTCCCTCTACGACGCCACCAAGTTCGGACTGCGCGGGTTCGCCCTGGCCCTGCGCCAGGAACTCAGGGGAACGGGCGTGGGGGTGACCCTCGTCCAGCCCGGTTTTGTCCGCGACGCGGGGATGTTCGCGGCGACGGGCGCGACCCCGCCGAACGGGATCCGGACCGTGACGCCCGGCCAGGTCGCCGACGGCGTGGTCCGAGCCATCCGGCGTGACCGCTGCGAGGTGAACGTCGCGCCGCTGGAACTGCGGCTGCTCAGCGCCATCGCCGGGCAGTTCCCCGGTTTCGCCGAGCGCATCCAGGCCCGTGCGGACGTCGAGGGGTCCGTACGCCAGATCGTCGATACCCAGCGCTCGCTCCGCTAGAGCCTGTCTCATTGACCGGTGAGTGACCCGTAATGAGGCTGGCTAGGCGCTCCGATGGGCTGGCCTGAGAAATCTGTCTCGGCGTCGAAGCCGGGCGGGCGGCCACCGGATCGGCCTCGCCGCAGACGGTGGCCGAACTGGCCGGCGGGCTGCGGGCGGCGACCATCGCCCCCCATTGCTCCGAAAGCACCGTGGAGCCTCGAACCCGCCAAAGGCTGTGACGACCAAGCGACGGAGAAGTGCCCGCAAACCGTCGAGACCACCCAGCTGCGCGCCTGTCTTCGAGTGTGGTCGGCCGGGTGGCAGTCAAGGCCGGGCCGGTTGCTGAGTCTGCCTCACCCGTTGGTGCGAGCTCCGGCGCCCTTCGGCCGGCTCCTCGTCGGTCGCGCCGACAGGCGAACGCGCTGCCGCGAAACGATGTGTGACGCTGAGCTGCGGGAAACGACTGTTCAGCGCCAAGCGGCGGCTTGTTGGCGGGCACTCGGGCGCGCCGGAGCGGCGTCGACGACGTGCAGGACCCCGGTACGGGCAAGCGAGGAGAATATGGCTGCCTCGACGGAATGGCCCTCAGCCCCGCTGCGGCAACGAGCAGCCACGTTACTGTTCGTGAAGAGCTTTCAGATGGGGTGCAGCAGGGGCGGGCACGAGACCATGCAGCTCACCGTCTGTCAGGGCGCACGTCATGGGGCGGCTGCTCCGTCACGGGGCACCTGCGCCGAGTGTTCCGCCACGCGATGTGGGCCTGCTAGGAGGAGAACCGGTGGAGGAAATATTGCGCGAGAGGTCCCACGCTCAGAGCGTAGAAGAACGTGCCGATGCCTGCAGAGCCGCCGAGGAGGAAGCCTGAGACCACAACCAGCACCTCTATCGCAGTTCGCACCCGTCGTGTTGACTGGCCGGTCAGCTTCTGCAGGCCGGTCATCAGTCCGTCGCGAGGGCCAGGCCCAAAGCCCGCGGTGATGTACAGACCGATCGCAGTTCCGTTCAGCAAGATACCTCCGAGGAGAAGAGCAATCCGACCTGCCGGCTCATGGACTACGGGCAGCAGGGAAAGGGCTCCATCCAACGCCACACCGACAATCAGGACGTTCGATACCGTCCCCAGGCCAGGTCGCTGCCGGATCGGGATCCAGAAGAGCAGAACGAGCACGCCTGTCGCTGCCGACGTTGTGCCGACGCTCAGACCGCTCTGCTCGGCCAGACCCTGATGCAGGACCCCCCATGGCTCGAGACCCAGCCCGCCGCGCAGGAGAAGCGCGCTGCTCAGTCCGTACAGCATCAGTCCGGTGTAGAGCTGAGCGAGGCGCCGGAGCAGACGGCGACCGTCGGACAGGGCACTGCAGACGTGCGAAATGAAGAACAAGGTGCAACCTCAACGTCCGTGACGAAAGCATGATGCATCTGCTGGGTCACAGCCCTGTGCGGTCAGTCCGTCGAATATCCGCATGACGATATAGGCCAGTCGCCGCCCGACTGGCATGGTGGGCGGTCGACTGGCTGGTTTGATTGGGCCGGTGCGTAGTGTGTCTGTGATCAGGCCCTTAACAATCCTTGCTACAGGGCTGCGGGCGAGGGAACCCAGAAGTGTCGCAGGTACACGTCGTCTTCGACTTCAGTGTTCAGAACGACGGCGGTGATGTAGGTGCTGCGAGCCCCGTTCCAAGACAATGAGGCGATTGCGCAGCTTTCCACTTCGAGCCCATCGCCTGTGCTGGAATCCGGAATAGCAATGTTTCCCCAATACCTCGCCACCTGCTGGTCGCCGACGGAAGAAAGGTCGTACGAGTATATCCTTTTGCTTCTGTCGAAGGCGTAGTCGGTCGCGAGGAATATGTTTCCATTCGCAGATACTCCGCCACCCTGCACGTTGTGCAGTTTGGAGGGGAGTAGCACCTGCTTCTGCAATACGCCGGTTGCGGGAGAGAAGGCATTGAGCCAGTTGACTTGCAGGGCAGGGTCCGTGAGATCCGGGTCGCCATATGCCGAGCTGTAAAGCAGACGGTCAACCGGGTTGAAAGCTACCCACGGAGCCTTCCACTTCTGAGGGGATCTCGATCCGTAAGTCCTGCCGTACAGCTTCAGGGTGTTCAAGGAGTTCAGGGCGGTCGTCATAGTCCAAACAAAGGTCGGTTCAGCACCGCCTTCCCGTTCGACAGGGACGTAGACAACCTTGCGAACGGGGTCGATGGACGGAGAGCCTATGTGGGAAAAGTTCTCGGGTGCCGCGAGGCTCGCGTGCACCGTTCTAAAGTCGAGCGAGAGCTTGTAGACCCGACGATCCCGTGCACTGTTGGAGACGACGTACCAGAATTGACCGTCGGTGCACATTCCCTGGCACTGCTGAGTCCAGTCATCCTGGTACGCGGTCGATTTGGCGTGTTCCCACTCGGTGATACGTGGATTTGTTGACACTGCGACCGCGGGGCTGGTCAGCGCGCCGGAGAGGGGTACCGCAGCGGCCGCTGCTGCAGCCCCCTTGAGTACCGACCTGCGATTCACGGACATAATCTACTCCTGATATTTCTGGACAAGGCGAGTTTGCTGCAGAAAACAATTAGATGGCTGCTGGCCCCCTGGCCGCCGCGCCCCCCTCTATGACGCAGAGGAGCGCGGCGAACCGCTCTAGGAGGAAGTCACCGGATAGTGATCCGAGTACCGGTTGTAGTAGACATCGTCTAGCTCCCAGAGAGGTGATGTCACCGCCTGCCCAGAGTTTCCGTAAGACGCAGGGTGGGCGTGGCGATTGTCGTAGAAGACATAGTCAAGCCACTCGCGACGGGCGTTCGGGTACCTCAGCTTGGCAACCGAATTGGTCTGCGGGTCGCTGGTATACGGATGGCCGGCGTAAGTGGGGGGCACCGCATGAAGCCCGCCGGCTAGGGCCGGATACTCCGAGCGATGCCTGTCGATGTTCATGTCTCCCGCGTAGATCACACGTTCACCGGCCGGGATCCCGAGGCTGTCGACGAAGGAAGTGATCTCGCCCATCTGGGACTTCCGCACCTTTGCGGCCTCGCCGGAGTCGCATCCGTCATCGTCCGCCTGGAGGTGTGTCCCAATTACGTGGACGGGCGATCCGGGGTAGTCGATCTTTGCATAGGCCAGGCCCTTTTCGGCCATGGTGTCAGCGCCGCAGCTGTTGTAGAAGATGTACTGGATCTTGCGGGAAATCGGCCATCTGCTTGCGATAGCGACGCCGCCGTCCTCATAGGGCAGTGATGAATAGTTGCCCCGGGTGGCGCTCCATCCGTCTCGCGACCTGCCGATGACAGGGGTTCGGTTGGGGTAGCCCTTCAGGTTGTCCATCAGGAGCTCGGTGGCCGTATCGTCAAACAGCTCTTGAAACACGACAACGTCATTGCCCACTAGATAGGGAGCCTTCCCGATCAGCTCTCCACGAACGTCCTGCGCGAGTCCATCGGAAATCACGGAGGGCAAAAGCATGGTGTTCGTCGTGACGACCTTGAATTTCAGAAAGTCACGGGCGGCGGGGTCGTCTGCACCCGCCGCATTCGGTGCGGCGATCAGGCTGCCGGCAAGCAGCGCGCCAATCGCGGCACTGATGGTGCGTATTTTCATTGAGTTCCTTCTATTTTCATGGTCCGCCGAAACCATCGGCAAGTGGGCCTGCGGAGCAGGGAGTGGGGGACAAGCGCTGAAGTCGACTCCCCAGAGGACAACAAAGTGTCCGTGGAGAGTAAGAAGAGCAGCATGCTTCCGCGTAGCGGTCGGGGGGTGACTCCGGCGAAGCCCACGCGCCGATGGGGTAAGCCCGGTTGCCGTGCCCCCGAAACCACATAGCGGGTATCTGTGGCAGGACCGAACCTAGCCCAAAATGCAGACGTCAGCGTGAGGAGTTTCTACTCATTGGCCTCCTCGCACCTCCACGTGAATCGTCCGCAGGACTGGGAGTAATAGGCTATAAATACCATTTCTTGGCATTGGGTGTGGAGACGTGCACGGGCCTGCGGACGCGGGATGCTCCTGCGCAGGGTGAAGCGCGCCCGGGAACGAGCGGGAACGTGCAGAGGGTGGGTGGCTAGGTGCCGCTGGTGGCGTGTACACCGCCGACCAGCCGTGAGCGTACGGCGGGGATCGGTCAGCAGGCACAACGAGTTCGTGGTGGAACCAGAGCCCGGCCGGTCGCCAGATCGGTCGTGGCGGTGTGCCAGAAGACCTCTGTCCGGGCGGTGTTGAGGCCCTCGCCCGCTCGGTTCTGCGAGCGGGCGAGGGCTGCGGCCAGCGACTGGGGGGAACGCCGGCCGGATCGGGACCGCAGACGGGCCGGTCTGTCTGGGGCGTGAACAATTCGATCACTCCACGGGAGTCTGGGTGAGAGCGATCGCTGCTCAAATGGGTTCGCTCCTGACTACTCTCCACCCCTGCTTAGACGCCATCTCATTTGGCGAGTCTGCGGTAGCAGATGAGGGTGCAGGCGATGCTGGTGAAGGCGAGGAAGTGGTCGGCTTTGCGTTCGTAGCGTCGGTGGAGGCGGCGGCAGCCGGCGAGCCAGGCCATGGTGCGTTCCACGGTCCAGCGATGGCGGCCCAGCCGTTGTGAGGACTCGACTCCCTTGCGGGCGATGCGGTGGGTGATGCCGCGCGTGCGTAACCATTTCCGCAGGTGGGCGTAGTCGTAGCCCTTGTCGGCGTGGAGTTTGGCGGGCTTGCGCCGTCGCCGGCCGCGGCGCGAGCGGATGGGCGGGATGCCCTTCACGAGCGGGATCAGGGCCTGGCTGTCGTGCAGATTGGCCCCGGAAATGCCGACGGATATGGGCAGACCCGATCGTTCCGTGATCAGGTGGATCTTCGAGCCGTACTTGCCCCGGTCGACAGGATTCGGACCTGTCAGGTCCCCCTTTTCAGGGCCCGCATGTTCACCGAGTCGATCGCGCACCTCGACCAGTCCAGCTCGCCGCGGGCACCGAGTTCGTCGAGGACCAGGCGGTGGAGTTTGGCCCACACCCTGGCCTTGGACCACTCCGCAAACCGCCGGTGGGCGGTCGCTCCGGACGGGCCGAACGACGCCGAAGGCAGCTGCTGCCAGGTGCAACCCGATGTCGCCACGAAGACGATCGCCGCCAGCACTTCCCGGTCGCCGTGCCGACGCCGACCACCGCCCTGCGGCCGCGACGGCGCCTCCGGTACCACCCGCTGGAACAACTCCCACAACTCGTCCGGCACCAACCGCTCAACGATCCCCACCATGACTCACAGACTACCGAGTCACCCAAATGAGATGGCTTCTAAGGTAGACCCCCTCAACGTCGCTGTTTCCCTGTCCGTTGAGTCTGTTGAGGTTTCTGGAATCAGCGACGCGGACGGCCCTGATCGGCCGGACTTGGAGATGTACGGGTATGCATCCGCCACTCCATCCAAGGGTGAGCTAGGTGTTTGGCAGCTCGGCAAATGTGTAGTCAAGTACCCATCTCCTACAGGCCTCATTTGGTCCTCCGCCGGTGAGACCGGCTGGTCCACTGACAGCTGCAGCCCCAAAAATGTTGTCAACGATTCACCGGTAAATTTTGCTGAGGCGTGGCTGTGCGCGGCAGACAATTATGGGCCGCCAAAGCCTGACTTCGACTGTGCCAGGGAGCCCTACCAGAACCATTGGCTTGCGCACCTCGACAGTTATGAGAAGGTTCAGTTTGCTTATGATTTCGAAGATTATGACGAACTTTCAGCAGACGATTCGGTCTGCGAAGCCAAGGTTTCCTTCGCGGTGACGCCGCGGATGCTCAAGCCGGGCGCGAGCACAACGTTCAATGTTTCAACGCCCAAGGAAGACGATGACGACGCTGCCTGCATCGTCAAGTTCAAGATAGAGTATGAAACCGCTCAGCCCGCCTAGTTCGGACAAATGAAGCCGTGCTCCATCCCTGGCGTACTTACCCAGTTGCAACCGGCCATGTAGCAGGCCGCGTCGTTCCTTACCGGGCCCGTGACCAGACGGCGTGGATGGCCGAGCACCAGGTCGAATGCGCCTACCGTGACCGCTTCGCACGCTCCCAGCACGCGGACGAGATGGTCCATGATCTTCTAACACATATTCAAGAGACAGTTACCACGGGGCAAGACGAGTCAGCCGCATGGTTCTACGGAGTCTGCCGTCCCGACCGCCCTCTTCCCCGAACCGCGCCTCGCCTGACCGGTGAGGACGCTGTCCGAGTGGTTCACCAGGCGCGCAGGCGCCCTCCTCCTGCTATGACCGGTAGGGCGGTGTCGGCAGGTCAGCTTCCTGACGGCAGGTGCGCTTTCGTCGGCCATAGCCCTAGTCGGCTTCTGGTGTGCCATAGGAGAACTTGTATCCGGTGAAATCGGCGAGGTGGAAGCATCCGATGCGCTGGTTGAGGACATTGCTGGTGGGGTTGGCCGGGTCCGCGCACAGGATGACGTCCGTCGCGCCTGCGGCCAGCGCGGCACAAGTCACCTCGACCGTCGCGGCGCCCGCGTAGCCGCGGCCCCGGAGGTGAGCCGGGGTGTAAACGGGGTCCACACGGACCATGCCGCCGACGGTCGAGGTCGCGGCCGCCATGGAGACGGGAGTGCCGTCCCAGAACGTGAAGTGTCTGTCGCCGAAGCGCGAGGCGATCAAGTCGGCCGAAGACGGTGGCTTCGGCACCATGCGCGTCAGCCACGCGTGTCCGCAGTTTCTCAATGTCGGTCAGCGGCGTGTTGTGCAGGGCGGGCCGCGAGCGCAGGAAGTCTCCGCCTCGGGCGAAGAAGTCATCGACATGTTGGGTGAGTTGCCAGCCATCCGGGAGCATGGTTCATGATCCCGGATGTACTCGACTCGGGGGGAGCGCTTTGCTCAGATGCGCATCGTCGCCCCGCCTGGGCCCACATATCCTGGCCCTTCAGCCTGGCCGCCGTAATGGCCGTGCCACTGGGAGTGTTGGGGGCGGCCGGAGCCCACGCCAATGTGACGGGAAGCCGGTTTCTGTTCTGCGCGGCAGGACCATGAGCGGGGCATCCTGAACTGACTGATCGACGGTGCCCGCCGCTATCTCGCCGGCGACAAGGACCTCACCGGCCCAACCGGTTCCGCACCGCCACCACTGCCTACGCCGAAACCGCAGACGACACCCGCTGGTTCTTCGAGGAATGCTGCACGCTGAACAGCACGCCCCGAGCGGAGTAGGCAAGGCTCTACGCCCGCTATACGGCGTGGTGCCGGACCGAGGGAGCACTCCCGCTGTCCAGACACGCGTTCGCCGGGCGGGCCCGCGAGGTGATCGGGCCGGCGCCCCTGAAGGAACGCTCGGAAGCACTACCTGGGAATAGGGCTGACCACCTGCTCGTGAGCGACGCGTATGTCCCCGCTGTCCGGGCAGGGACCACGGGTTCGGGCAGGTCGGCGGCCTCACCGAAACGTTCGTCCTGTTCTTGGCAGGATCAGGGTGTGAGGTCGAGCACGCGCACCGGGTTTCCCGTCCAACGAGCGGGGAACGTCGTGGCGATGATCCCGCCCTCCGGGCGGTCCGGTCGGTCGCACGGGCCAACGCCGGCGCCATGGAGCGCGACGTGTACGGCTTCGTCCACCTCAAGGCCGGTGCCCTGCTGCAGACCCTGGCGAAGCTGCCTTGCCTCGAGCATTCGAACGAGGCCTTCGCGTGGCACTCGACCGAGGCGTACCTCACCATGAACGGCCACCGGCTCGACTACCCGCCCAGGCCGCCGTCGAGCTCGTGCGCGACGTCGCAGCGGGGGCATTCGGTGTGGCCCGTATCGCCCGTCGGCTCCGTGACTGGACCATCGGCTGAACCACCCGGCGCACCCTCGCATCAGGTGCGTTGGCGCTGCTGCAACCGCTCGACGCGCCGGTTGATCACATGGGTGGCGAGGGACACGCACCGCCCGATGTCCAGCCTCACGGGTTGTCCGCCCCAGCGGATGCCCTCCGCTCCCGATCCGGGCGCGTTCCCTGCATTCGGGCGGCCTGGACGGCCCATCGTCCGAGGCGCCCCCGGCCGCCTTCGTGCGGGCCCCGAACGTGTCAGACATACGAAGAAGCCCACCAGGGATGACTTGGATCGCAGGTCGGCACCTCGCCCCAGTCGGCCTTGGGCACAGCGACGCGGACCTCATTGCGCTCCCCGTCCAACTGATCAGCTTGCAGACGGACACGACCGTGCGAGATCACCGGGAACGTGTGCCGCAGTGGCTCGTCCGCGTAGAGGCGGCGGAGAAGGCCGCAAGCCGTGCCGCGGTCCTACAAGATCCTAAGATGCTTCACAGCGCACACGGGCTGATCCCTCTTTCCGGTGGTTCGGCCACCGCATGCACCGCCCGGCAAATGCATCAAAACCTCATGGTGTCCGTACGGAGCTGGACGTCGACAGGCACGACGGTCTCTCCACGGGCCCTGGGAACGGCGCAGTGGCATCACGGCGGTCCATACGTAGAACTGCCCGAATGCCTCACCCATTGCGGACCCAGGCCGTGAAGTCGTCAGTGACTCCGGGCGGGTTGGCCGTCTCGGTCCGCCGAGCGATCCCCTCGTAGTACTCCAGCTCGTGGAGGGTCACGGGCACTGGCTTGCCGATCGTGCTCTCGATGACGCCATCGCTGTGGAGGTCGTGAGCGAGCTGAACGCATGCCTGGTTGAAGTTGGCCTCGATCAGTGCGGCGATCGGCCCGACGGTTGGCATTGAGTCTTCGGGGCGGGTGGGCTCGTCGTCGTACCAAAGTCCGAGTTCGCTGATCCACCGGTGGCGTGCTGCGGCTCCGTCGGGGTCTCGGGCGAAGTCGCTGATGACAGTGAGTTCGTTCTGGAGCCAGAAGGCATAGTTCCAGCGGGCTTCCGCCTTGTCAGCGGCGTTTGCGACGCTGCGTCGGAACTGAGCTTCGCTGTTGTATCCGATCGTCAGGGTGGGCTGCCGTGGGTCGTCCCTCTCGTTGTCGATGAAGAACGAAATGACGTAGATGTCCTCTGCCTCGTCGGCCGAGATCGAGCTGAGCGCTCGTGTGGCAAGGGTTCGGAGATGGTCCTGAAAATCACGGGACATCCGTTCGTGGGCCGACCCCGGAGGAGGCAGTGGTCAAGGCTCGCGGGCCATGCCGAGCATGTCGCTGAGCTCGTCGAGGCACCGCTCGAAGAGCGGTGCCATGTCGGTGAGGACGAAGTCCATCTGGTGGAGGACCTCCAGGCACAGCAGCCCGTAGAGCCTGGTCCAGCAGATCACGTACACGTAGACCGCCTCGGTCGGCAGGCGCTCGTCGATCAGGCGGGAGTACGCGCGCAGCTGCTCACGCAGGTCCTCGGGCAGCTCGTCCAGGTCCGGTACCGGAAACGGCTGGGTGTTCCACCGCTCGATGATCATGTCGAGGAAGACGTGCTCATAGCGCAGGCCGGCCTGGAAGCGGGCTGAGTCAGGGTCGTGTTGCCCAGCGCGGACGGGGCTGGCGAAGATCCACTGGAATTCGGCGGGATGGGCCACGCACCAGGAGCGCATCGCGCGGCACGCGGCCAGGAAGCGCTCAACGACAGGGGCGTCCGCGTGCTCGTCCCGGACGTGTTCCATCGCCTCGGCCAACTCCTGGAAGAAGTCGGCGGTCACGGCGCCCACGAGAGCATCCCGGCTCGCGTAGTAGTGGTAGAGCGAGGGGCCGCTCATGCCCATCTCCCGGGCGACCGCGTTGATGGTGACCGCCGTCGATCCTTTGGTGAGCAGCAGTTTCCGAGCGGTTTGGTGGATCTCTCGCAGGGTCGCCTCGCGCATCCGATCGCGGCGACTCGTTGCCTGCTTGCTCACCGGGCACCTGCCTTCATCGCATTATTCTAGAGGCTCTAGAGTTACCTAGACCCCCTAGAGTCGGGGAGGGGGTCGGGCTACCGGGCCTTCCGGTCGCCGTTGGGGCCGCAAAGGCGGACAAATTATGCACAAGCAAGACATTCCAAGAGAGATCGTGCAGGTGAGAAGGGAGGAGTCGTACGTCCATGCCTTCGTGACCGTGCCGGTGTGGCACAACCCGCGTGCCGACGAAAGGTGTTCGTCTCACGATCATCTCACCCCGCCCGGGGGCGCGCGGACCGTCGAACGCGCCGGGCGGATGGTCGTGCTGCTGTTCACCATGTCCGCGCTGGCTACCGCCGGCTTCGTCACCTCGTACGTGGCGATCCCCGCCGACGCGTCCATCCTCGCCTTCCCCCTCGGGCGCATTGAGGCGCTGAACTTCGCGCTGGGCGTGACCCTGGGCATGGCGCTGAGCTGTCTCGGCGCGGGCGCCCGCAGCTGGGCCCGCATGCAGACAGCGCGAGCGGAGGGCGCCCATCCGCGCCGCCCTGCCGACGCCGAGCCGGGCGCAGGGTCCTTCACGGGTCGTGGTGCAAGGACGAGGGACGTGAGGCCGTGACAGACACCGGCGAGAGCGTCCGGACCGGGATCGACACGTCGATCCTGACCACCGCCCGCACCCACTCCGGGCGGTCGACCACCCACAAAGAGCAGCAGTTGCACCGTGCTTGGGAGCGCGCATGAGTACTGAGTCCACCACCGAAAAGCGTGCGCGCGGTAAGGCGCCGGCCGGCGAGCGGGTCGCCGACTGGGCCGACGGCCGACTGGGGATCTACACCCTGGCCAAAGCCAACATGCGCAAGGTCTTTCCCGACCACTGGTCGTTCATGCTGGGCGAGGTCTGCCTCTACAGCTTCCTCATCCTCATCCTCACGGGTGTCTATCTGACGCTGTTCTTCCACCCCTCGATGACCGAGGTGGAGTACCACGGCAGTTACGTCCCCCTTCAGGGACAGATGATGAGCGAGGCGTACAAGTCCACCCTGGACATCAGCTTCGACGTACGCGGCGGCCTGTTCATCCGGCAGCTCCACCACTGGTCTGCGCTGGTCCTCATCGCGGGCATGCTCGTGCACATGATGCGCGTCTTCTTCACCGGCGCGTTCCGTAAGCCCCGCGAGGTCAACTGGGTCTTCGGCATCCTGCTGCTGTTTCTGGGCATGATGACCGGCTTCACCGGCTACTCGCTCCCGGACGACCTGCTCTCAGGCACCGGCATGCACTTCATGGAGGGTGCGATCCTGTCGGTGCCGGTCATCGGGACGTACGTCTCCTTCTTCCTTTTCGGCGGCGAGTTCCCCGGGCAGGACCTGATCCCGCGGTTCTACTCGATCCACGTCCTGTTGCTGCCGGGGATCATGCTGGGCCTGGTGGTGGCACACGTGATCCTGATCTTCTACCACAAGCACACCCAGTTCGCCGGCCCCGGACGGTCGAACAAGAAGGTGGTGGGCATGCCGCTGTTGCCGGTTTACATGGCCAAGGCGGGCGGCTACTTCTTCCTGGTCTTCGGCGTGCTCGCGGTCGTGGCGGGCGTCGCGCAGATCAACCCGATCTGGGCCTTCGGCCCCTACCGGGCCGACCAGGTGGCCGCGGGCTCCCAGCCCGACTGGTACATGGGCTTCGCCGAGGGCCTGCTGCGGATCATGCCGGGCTGGGAGATCAACCTGTGGGGTCACACGCTGTCCCTGGGCGTGTTCCTCCCGTTGGCGGGGTTCCCGTTGGTGCTGGCGGCGATCGGGGTCTATCCGTTCGTCGAGTCCTGGATCACCGGCGACAAACGCGAGCACCACATCCTGGACCGCCCACGCAATGCCCCCACCCGTACGGCCTTCGGTGTCGCCTGGCTGACGGTGTACTTCGTGGCGATGATCGCCGGCGGCAACGACATCCTCGCCGCCACCTTCCACCTGTCGCTGAACGCGATCACCTGGTTCTCCCGGATCTACTTCTTCGCCGGCCCGGTCATCGCGTTCGTCGTCACGAAAAGGATCTGCTTGGGCCTGCAGCGCCGAGACAAGGACAAAGTGCTGCACGGGCGGGAGACCGGCGTCATCAAACGCCACCCCCACGGTGAGTTCGTCGAGGTCCACGCCCCACTCAGCCAGGAGGAGTCGCACACCCTCACCGCGCACGAGCAATACCAGCCGGTCGAGATCGGCCCGGCGGTCGACGAGAACGGCATCCAGCGCAAGCTCAAGGGTTCCGGCAAGCTGCGCGCCAGGCTCAGCAAGGCGTTCTTCGGCGAGGCCGGGCAGGTAGCCAAGCCGACCGCCGAGGAGTACCGGGAGATCACGAGCGGTCACGGCCACCACTGATCGCCGCGAACGCCGGTCACGCCGTAGGACCGTGGAAGGGGCCCGTCCAGGGTGGAGCGGGCCCCACCGCCGCACGTCACCAGTTCGCGGCGTCGAAGGGGAAAGCGGTCATGGGCCTTCAGATGCGGCTGCTCGTCGCACCTCGGCTGGAACGCAAGCGGTGTTCCGTGCCGGTCGACGATTGTGAAGCCGGAGCGGCGTACCCGGGTAGGTGGGCCGCTCCGGCATATTCTCTAACGCGGGCTTCTTCCTGCGCGTTACGTGTCAGGCGAGTGGACGCGACGAGCGAACCAAATGCAGTCACTGTTCGGCCCCGGCCGTGCCTCCGCTGTGGGAGAAGTGTTGATGGCTAGCGTGCCGTGTGCACATCGGCATCTGCTTTCGCCTGCGCGTGCCGAGCCGCCCCGGCCCCTCTCCCTGGGGGCCGGGGCCGTTGCCTTTGCAGGCCTCCGGTGCCTTCCGGCGTGGCGAGGCCCGGGATACGGAGACCGCCGTATCCCGGGTTCTTCCCCACCTCCGGCGCCTTCTCCGGAGACATATTTCGATGATGCGGCCCGCCACAGGCTCCCGCACGCTGGGAAGAGTCGGACCCAGGGCCAAATCCCGGCTCCTCGCCCACGCACTGACAAAGTTCCGTACCGGACTCCTCAACGCTGAGTGGCTACTTTCAGCTGAGAGTGGGACGGACCGTTCTGTTCGGAGACACATTGAATATTGTCCTGTCCTTTCCCCTGTGGGCGCGGGCCGGATCGTCTATGCGGCCGTGGTGACGGCGCCCTGGTCCACGGGCACAGCACCGTCGGCATGCTTGAGGGCCTGCCGTGCGGCGAGCTCGCCCGTGCCCGCTTCTTTGCACCGGATCCAGTGCGGGTGGCAGTCCACGACGGCGGCCACGGTGCGCAGCTCTGCCCATAGCCGGTCGTACTCGGCCGCGTCGTCCGCCGTCCATCCGTGCGTCGCCGGCCGTCCGGGGCGCTGCCGTCCCCGCTCCGTCTCCTCTTCCCACCCGGGGTGCGCTTCCCGGGACCACGGAAGACGGGCCTGGAGGACGTGGAGCTGGGCATACAGGGCTGTCAGGTGGCGCTGGGCGTCGAGGAGATCGCGGGGGAAGTCGAGCGGATCGAACGCGGCGGAGCTCATGGTGCGGAGCCTAGAACGAGCGACCGACAACACCCGGCCGTGGGACCTGCGCAACGCGGTCAGGCGCTGAGGGCCTGCTCGGTGACGCGTGGCAAAAGGGTCGTTCGGAACGTACACCTGTTGTGGAGGGGGCGTTCCGTGGCGGCGAGAGTAGCGGCGGAGGTGCTGTGCGGGCCGTTCGGGCCAATCAGGATGGCAAGAGGTGGCCTTGGGGGTATCGGTGATGTGGCGCGCCGACGGCACTGTTGGCGCCCCGTACTGCGCGTCCTTGAGGAGCGAACGTCATGTCTGAACGCAACACGGTTCTGCGCAGTCTTCACGATGTGGGGCTGGCCGCCTGGTTCGGCGGTTCCCTGATGGGCGCGGTCGGCCTCAATGGCGCGGCCAAGGCGCAAGGGGAGAACTGGGAGCAGGGGGCCAGGATTGCCAGCGCCGGATGGGCGATCTGGACGCCGGTGAACGCTGTGGCGATCGGTGTCCATCTGGTCGGCTCGAGCGGTCTGCTGGCTGCCAATGCCGCCCGCGTCGCCACCCAGCAGGGCGTCGCTGCTTCGACCATCGCCAAGACCGTCCTCACCGGCGCCGCACTCGCCGCCACCGCCTACTCCCGCGTGCTGGGCAAGAAGATCGAGCTCGCATCCTCCGACAACCCCAGCGACGCGGAGAAATCCGTCCGACACCCACTCGACACTGGCAAGGCGGAGCGCCAGCTCGCCTGCGCCCAGTGGATCGTGCCCGCCCTGACAGGCGGCCTCCTCATCCTCAACGCCCTGCACGGCGAGCAGCAGCGCCCCGCCCAGCAACTCCACGGCATGTGGCAGCGCTATCGCACCCTCGCCCCGCACATGCCTGCGCCGAACTGGCACCTCTCCCGCTGAACCGGGTGCAGACCTGCTGCACGGATCGCAAACGGCTTTTGTCGCCACATGGACGATGCAGCGTCGTGCCGGGTCAGCAGAACGGGAGGCGCCGGGACCGATGATCCGGCACATGCCCGTCCGAGTGGACGCGAGCGATGCGCAGTTTGGTGGTGTCTCGCGCGAACGCGGCAGCGGGCAGGGATCATCGGGCTCATCTTCTGGTGGATCCAGCAGCGCCTGTGACGAGGATGCCGTCAGGGTCAGTGGGCATGTCGGTAAGTTGTAACCCGGCTGTGTTGAGGATCGTGGTCAGGGCGATGCGCAGAGCCTTGCGCAGGCCGGTGTTGGCGGCGCGCAGCTGGTCATCGGGCTTCCAACTGACGGTGACCCCGTCGCTGGTGGGTAGGACGGTGAGCCCTTCGGTGGTGCGGTCGGTGAGCGTGAAGCCGGCGTCGGTGAGTACGGCGGTGACCCGGCTCTGCAGCTGTGCGAGGTCTGTCATGGCGGGCAGCGTATGCCCGACGCCGGAGGCAGGAGCAGTGACCCCTGGGCTGGGTTTGCTCATCGACTGACGGGTGCTTACCCGGTAGCCACCGAGCGCACGTAAAGGGCTGTAACCGGGACACCCGGTTACAGCGCCTCTGCGGTGGCCGACGCCTTGCGGCGCCTGGCTGCGCGCCGCATGGCCCCCGGCGTTTAAGGAGTACGGGCAAAGCCGAGTGAGCGCACACGATGCTGCTGTCTAGCTCAAGGTAAGTGCCGGACCCCGACCGGGTCCGGCACTTCACCTTGTGACAGCGTGCGCCAACACGCCCTCACCAGGGCGCGGCCCGCCCGCCTCTTCGCCGCCAAGGGCACCCATGCGACGACAGCAAAACCGCCACCGAGCGCACGCCTGCAGGGGGCTTCCGGTCGGAAGGGCGGTCCGGACAGCAGTCCCGCGCAGAGGGCGCTCTGACGTCGCCGATCGGGGACACGCTTCTACCTGGCCGGTCCAGGCCCGGGCGCCGTTCGGTCGGGAATGATCGGGGGATGACCGATGACCTCTCCGCCGGCCAGAATCCCGAGCCGTCGCCCCGCGTCCGGGACGAGTTGCGCGCACTGGCCGCTGCGCGCCGGCTCAGCGTGGACGACCACATGTTCACCGCCCCTGGGCTGCCGGGGACGTTCCGGCTGCAGCTGTTCACAGCTCCCGGGGCGCGCCCGGTCGCCGTGGCGACCCAGATCGCCGGCGCGGAGGGCATGGGGCTGATGAACGGGGTGGAAAGGTTCGCGGGCGCTGTGTGGGAGCGGCACTGCCCCGCTGAAGATCTGCCTCCGGTGTGGGTGGAGCGGCAGCTTTGGCCGGAGGGGGAACTTCAGGAGACCCGTTTCCGGCGCGTAATGCTCGTCCCCAGCGCCGACCGCTACCGGCCACGGGACCCGCGCTGGTCGGTGGTCACCCACGAGCAGCTGCAGGACCTGGTGGGTGCACCGGTCGCCACGGACCGCGGCGCAGGCTACCTGCCGCGCGCCGCCGAGCCGGAAGGGCAGCTGATGTTCGAGGAGTTCGCGGTGGCACGTCTCGCCCGGCCGTATCCGTTCCGCGAGCAGGCCTGCATGCCGGCCGGGGTGCCGTGGTGGCGGTCCGTGCCTTGTCAGGTTCGACGCGGAGCTCCCGCAGGAACTGGTGGCTCTTCAGGGCCGGTCTACCACTGGCCGGAGATTCTTGTCGTGGGCTGTACTGCCGCCGGTCGGTGCATCGAACAGTGGCGTCGCCAGCGTGCCCTCAGCGATCCCGACCGGCACGTCACCGTTGGCGAGCCCGTCCAACCCACAACGAAACCGGCCGTTTCAGGATGGAGGGACAAGCTCACAGTCCCGGTTCTGGTGTTGTGGTGGGGTGGTCGAGGCCTGGCATTGGCTCGGTTCGACTCGCCCTAATACGGTGCCGGGCGTAACCGGCAGGCGCGGTCGGCCGTTGTTCTCCCATATGTCCGGATTGAGCGATGGGTGTGCCGTGCCTCAGTTCAGTGTCCGCACAGTCCATCCTGCCGAGCAGAAGGTCGCGTGGTCCTGGTCTGCGAGAGGTACCGGCTTCCTGCACCGTTCGTTCTACGACATGGCAGCCGCCCTGCTGGGTACGGCCCTGATCGCGATGCGCGGCTCGCAGCTCGGCCGCTGGGTGGTCGACGATGCCGCGATCACTTTTGCTTACGCCCGCAGCATCGACGAGGGTCTCGGACCAGTGCAGCAGGCCGGGTCGCCTCCGGTCGAGGGCTACTCCAACCCGGCTTGGCTCGCTCTGCTTGTTCTGGGCAGGCGTTTGAGTCTGTTCGATCACCGTACCTATTTCGGTGTGCCGGATCAGGTCCTGTACCCGAAGGGCCTCGGTGTCCTGTGCACGCTGGGGATCCTGATCGCCATTTCCCGCGTAGCGCGGCGGTCGGTCACCAACTCCTGGGTCGTGGTGCTGTTCTGCGGCGTGATCCTGGCCGGCAACATGTCGTTTGTGGCCTGGATGTTCTCCGGTCTGGAGAATCCTCTGTACGCCCTGCTGGCCACGCTGATCGCCGCCGTTCTCGCACGTGCTCTGCTGAAGAACCGGCTCACCGCGACAGGGCCCGCTGTGGTGACGGGTCTACTGGCATTGATGGCGGCCGTGACCCGTCCGGACGGGGCGGTCCTGGCAGCCGCCTACCCTGTGGTGGCGCTGCTGCGGGTACAGCGTGTGACGCTGGGCGCATCCGCGCGAGCAGCGGCTTGTGCCGTCGCTGCCTTCGCCGTTCCGTATGCCGCCTTCCTCGGATTGCGCTATGCCGCCTTCGCCCGCCTCGTACCGAACACCGCGCTGGCAAAGGCCCAGGACACGCCGACGTGGGAGTCGTTCTCCGGGACGGGGTCACTCCTGTCGTTCGCGGGGTGGACGGCTGTGCTGGCCGGCGCTCTGGTGACGGGAGCGGCCCTGGGGCGCTCTGGACCTGTGCGGACGGCACTGCCAGGTGTCCTCGTGCCCCTTGCCCTCACGCTCGCTGCCTTCGGTGTGCTCAACCCGGACTGGATGCGCATGTTCCGGTTCGCGACGCCGGTGTGGGCGCTGGCATCCATCACCATCGGCATCGCTCTGACGGCCCAGGTAGAACGAGGATCGCTGCGCGTCAAGACCGTGGTCGGGCTCACCGTCTGCACAGCGATGCTCGTGGCATGGGGTGGCCAGCGGGAACGCGCCGCCTCGTTCCAAGCCCACCCCACCCTGCCCGTATGCCACGTGGCCTACCGCTACGGCGCCGTATTCAACGAGTACGCGCAGCGCCTGAAACTGACCAACGCCACTCTCCTCGCCCCGGACCTCGGTGGCACACTCCTCACCAGCAACCTCGCCGTCAGCGACCTCGCGGGTCTGACCGAGCCCACCATCGCAGACGCCTACGCCCAACGAGACATGCCTGCCCTGCGGCGCCACGTCTTCGAAACCCTCCAGCCCACCTTCATCCACGCCCACGGCGTCTGGGTCACCACTCCCGGCCTGACGGTTCCGCGGCTGAAGGCCGCGGGCTACATCCGCCTCTATCCCGAGGGCACCGGCGGCGACTGGGTCCGAGCAGACGCTGTATCTGACCTACAGCGTCTCGCTGCCACCAGGTCATGGGCTGCCCGAGAAGTGTCGAAGCTGCTGAGCCAGTACAAGACGAACCCCAACGAGGCCTGTGGTCAACTCCGTCCGGGCCTGACCCTCGCAGCCGCACGCACCTACTGAGTGACCACGACATCGCGCGGCGGCATCGCTTCGGTGACGACCAGGCAGGCGGGCATCCTTCCGGCTGGCCCGGGTGAGTGCTCCGGCTGGGCTTCAGGTAGCCCTGCTCGTCGCCGGAACCCTTGGTGGCTGACTTCGTTCGTCTGATCTTCCTAAGGCTGGCCCATGTGGTCAGTCATTGCTCGGGACGCCCGGTCATCTGTAGCAGTGCATCGCGGTTGGAAGGTGACGGCGCGCGTGTCCGGGTGGTTCCCGCACGACTGGGCTGAGTTCGCGCGGGTGTGCGAAGAAATGTGGCGAACGGCTGTTACCGCCGTCGGCGCGGCCGGCCGGGTGATGTGCCGGGTGGCGCGACTGGTGGTGCGAGCTCGCAGGGCCTTTCGTTGAGGGTTCTACGGGATGGTTGTAGCGGTCAGTGAATGTCAGGGCCACGCTCGACGCGCTCCTGTGCCCCGTACAGGCGACAGTTACTGATATGTCCGTAAACGGTAACGGGTGCCGGTCGTGCCGCCGTAGGTGGTGCCGGCGCTCCAGAGTGGGGTCCTCGGCCCGATAGGGGTCGGGGTCCGCAACTGCCGCCACCGGCTGTATCGGCTGGTGGGGCCCTGTTCTTGAGGGGACATCATGTCTGCTTCGTCGACCGCCCGCCGCGTTGCCGCGACCGTGCTGACCGCCGGCGCTCTGGTATCGGCTGTTGCCTTGCCGGCCTCCGCCCACGACGGTGACCGTGACCGTCATCGTCAGCCGCGGGTCGAGATCAGCCGGGTCCAGGCCGACAGCCCCGGCCGTGACAACGGCTCCAACCGGTCACTGAACGCCGAGTGGGTCGAGATCACCAACAACACCCGGCGCGCGGTGAGCCTGGACGGCTGGACCCTGCGCGACCGCGACGGCAACCGCTACCGCTTCGACGACGTCCGACTCCAGGGCCGCTCAAGCGTGCGCATCCACACCGGCGTCGGCCGCGACACCCGCACCGACCTCTTCCAGGACCGCGGCCACTACGTCTGGGACGACCACTCCGACACCGCCACCCTCCGCGACGACCGCGGCCGCACCGTCGACACCGAGTCCTGGGGCCGCCACCACCACCGCCGCTGACGCGGCAGCCCGCACCTGACCGCGGGCCACACCAGAGGCGGCGTGCCATCGGCACGCCGCCCCATTCCGAGTGTCGCCGCCGCCCACCGGCTGACCGGGGCACGCATCACTGATGATCAAACGCGCCTGCTGCAGGGCGCAGGGACGAAGCCCCCGCCGGGTCCGATTGCTCGGGACGGGGGCTTCGACGCGGCAGGTCAGCTGCCGATGTTGTAGGTGCTGTTGCTGGTGGTGTTCCAGGTGTTGGCGGTGCCGCTGGTGCCGCCTACCTTGATGTCGATCGCCTCACCGGCCTTCCGGCTTCCGGTGACGTTGATCTCCTGCGCCAGGTCAGAGCACTTGTACGTCTTCCACGTGTGGGATGCGGACGCAGGGCTGTAGGCGACCCCCGCGTACTCAGTGAAGATCGGGCCGTCGTTGCACCATGCGTCGAGAGTGCCGGTCAGGGTGTAACTCGTGGGGCCGTTGGAGGAGACCTTGCCTGTGAACACGACCTCGTAGATCAGGTTCTCGAAGGCGTCATGCTGCGTGTACCGGACGTAGACGTTCTCGGTGGAAGCGTGGGCCGGGGTGGTCGCGGCCAGCGGAAGAACAACGGCGCCGAGGGTGGCGACGGTACTGGCCAGGGCCCTCAGCCGGGGGCAGCGGGGCTTCGAAGGCAGGGCAACGGACATCGAGGATCTCGCTCTCTGATGATCGACACATGGGCGGCGTGAGCCTTGCCGCAGCAAGATCAACGACTGTGGAGACAGACCGATGCGGGGAAGAGACGTCGATGTGCTCGCGGGCCACTCCGGCACTCGTTGATCACGGCAATCGCTTGGGGGCACGAAGAGCAGCACCGGGGAAATTCGGGCTCTGGCCGTAGTTCCGGAGCAGTGGTCGTGGGTGCTGCAAGAGTGCTGTCGGCCGTCACATCGTGGCCGCCGCGTCCAAGGTGAGCTCCTCCAACAGGACACGAACCATGGCAACTCCCCAGCCCGCGACCAGCGGATTTCCGCACACCGCGGCGGGGGTCAGGCGATGCGGGATCGGCACACGGCCTGGCTCGCCATCGTCCAGAAGCTGTGGGCGTTCGCCGAGTTCCCAATCAGGTCGGCGAGGGGCTCCCATGAACGTTCGAGGGTTGTGTGGGCTTCGTGCGTGCTTGCCTGCAGAGCTCCGCAGGCACTTAGCACGGCGATGGCGCGCCGCACCCGGCGTCGTGTAGCCCGTCCGTCGCGGAGTCCCCGCCACAGTTTCCGCAGCTGTGGTTGGTCGAGGAGTTCTACTGCGTGGGCGAGCGGCATGGTGACCTTGCCGTTGAACAGGTCCTCGCCGGCCCGTTTGGTCGCTGTGCCTCGGCGGATGACGCCTTGCATATCCAGTACGTCGTCGATGATCTGGTAGCTGGTGCCCACTGCTTCTCCGAATGTGCCTAGGGCGGACCGCATCTTGGGGTCTGCTCCGGCGAGGAGGGCACCTGCTTCCATGCAGGCGCGTACGGGCGCGCCTGATTTCAACCGGTGGGTCACGCGAACCAGTTCCAGCACCTCGCGGCCCCCGCCGGTGGCGACGGCGGCGTCCATTTCCGTGCGATGGCCCGCCAGGTCCAGGCCCTGTCCGGCGTGGGCGGCTCGGAGTGCGCCCAGGCATGTCTCGTACACGGCGGTGCGCAGTGCGGGGTCGTGGGGGAGTGTGGTGCGCAGGGCGTGGTCGAAGGTGAAGTAGGCGGTGGTGCCGGCGTTGAGCGTGGTGGCCAGGCCGAAGACGGTGTGAGCCGCTGCGCGTCCGCGTCGCAGTCTCGCCTGGTCCTGGATGTCGTCGACCATCAGGGATCCGGTGTGCATGAGTTCCATCGCCGCTGCCAGGGGGAGGTAGCGGGTGCTGTCGCCTCCGAGGAGGTCGATCACGCTCAGCAGCAGTTGTGGGCGCCAGCGGGCGCCGCCTGCCTCCACCAGGTAGCGCACTGGTTCCACGAGCACCTGGTGCAGTCGCCCGCCCGCCCGGTCGAGGGTCTTCGGTGTCAGGTGGCGGAGGTCCACGGGCCCGCACAGCTGCCCGATCGTCTGCGCGCCCGCGGCGGCGGGGTACAGGCTGTCCAGGGCCCGGGCCAGGGGACCGGTCCACGGGCCGGCATCAGGTTCTGCGACGGCACGACCTGCGGTCCTGTCCGCTGCAGGCTGTGGGACCGCAGAGGACGTTGTCGGAGCAGTCATCGGTCGGCCGTTTCCCCTTCGCGTCTTCACCTTCCGGTCCCGGTGCGGCTCGGCTCGCGGCGGGCGCTTGTGCAACGAAACCGAAGCAGCTGGGGTAACGGCGTTGGTTGCCGTTCGTTAAGCGCCGGTACAGCTCGGTGAAGGGTGGCGGGAGATGAGCAAGGGCGATCTGGTCCTGCGGGTGCGCGATGTGCACAAAAGCTACCGGCGGCGTCCTGTACTGCGCGGGGCGAGTCTTGAACTGCACGCGGGCACTTTGACCGGGATCGTGGGGGAGAACGGTTCCGGCAAGAGCACGCTGCTGCGCATCCTCGCCAACGAGCTGGCCCAGGACAGCGGAACGGTCGAATGTCTTGCGAAGGTGGGCTACTGCCCCCAGAACAGCGTCCTGCATGGAGCCCTCACCGTCGATCAGCATCTGCGCTACTTCCAGGTCGCCTACGGTCTGGACGATCTCGGCCGGGCCTCGCAGTTGCTGGAACTGCTGCACTTCGCCCCGTACCGCCAGGCACGCCTGGGAACGCTCAGCGGCGGTACCAGGCAGAAACTGAACTTGACGCTGGCGCTGATGCACGACCCTGGAGTGCTCCTGCTGGACGAGCCGTACCAGGGCTTCGACTGGGAGACGTACCTGCGCTTTTGGGACCTGGCTGCGGCGTTGCGCGACCGCGGCCGGTCCGTGCTGGTGGTGTCCCATCTGGCATACGACACCAAGCGTCTGGATGCCGTGTACCAATTAGAGGGCGGGATGCTAAAGCAGGCGGCGCGCGCCGAAGCCCATGCCGGTGGCGTATGAGGCGGGGATGGCTGTGCTTCGGCACGGCAGTACGCTTCGCGCTCCTGGAGCAGCTGCGCAACCACCTCGCGCTGGTACTGATCGTCTTCTTCGTACCCTTGTGGCTCTCGCTGGCTTTCGGCGTCTTCGCCGAGACTCCCGTCCCCTTCTTCCTGCGCGCGGCCCACCGAACGGTCACCGTCGACGGCAATGTCCTCGCCCAGCTCACGGGGGCGTTCCACGCGCTCGCGCTGATCGTCGGCTTCATGATGTTCCTCGCCGCCACCCGGTCCGCCGACTTCGATCACCGCCTGGTGATGGCCGGCTACCCGCGCAGGTGCCTGGTACTGGCCAAGTACACGGCGCTGGTCCTCAGCGGTGCCGCCGCCGCGCTCTACGCCACCGGGTGGGTCCAGTTCTTCTGGCAGCCCGTACGGCTGGATCTGCTGGCTGCCGCATTGTTCACCGGCGCACTGATCTACGGGGGAGTCGGCATCATGCTCGCGGCCGTACTGCGCAGTGAACTCGCGGGGATGTTCCTCGTCATCATGGTCAGCTTCATCGATGTCGGCCTCCAAAACCCGATCGGCAACCCGGCCGCCGACAGCCCCGTTCTGCGCTTCCTGCCCACCTACGGTGCGATGCAGTCCGCCGTCAGCGCGGCGAGCCTCCACACCACGCCCTGGTCCTACCTGGCCATGGGACTGTGCTGGGCGGCCAGCACGGCCACGGTCGGCATGAGCGCGTTCACACTCCGCACGGGATTTTTGAAAGGATGGCGAACAGGGTGAGGAAACACAGGGCCGCCGCCCGCGACGCCCTGGCAGGGCAGGTGTGCCTGGTGACCGGTGGCGCTCAGGGCATCGGCTGGGCCATCGCCCGTGCTGTGGCGGCCCGGGGTGCCCGGGTGCACGTGGCCGATCACTCCCGCGAACACCTGAACACCGCCGCCGGCTCCCTGCCCGGTCCTATGGCGAACAGGGTGACGTTTCATCACATCGACGTGAGCGACCGAACCGCGTACGAAGCGTGCATCCGTAAAATCCACCGCGACGAGGGCCGGCTGGACGTCCTGGTGAACAACGCCGCCTTCGTCGAGTGGCGTGATGTGACCGATACGAGCCCCGAGAGCACCGAGCGCACGATGCGCACGGGCTTGGATGCCGTGGTCCACGGCATCCAAACGGTGCTGCCGGTGATGCAGACTGCCGGCCGCGGGCACATCGTCACGATCGGCTCGGCCGCGGGTGTCATGTTTTTCAAAGGGCCATCCGCCGCCTACACCGCCATGAAAGCCGCGGTCAACGCCTACACCCACGTCCTCGCCGCTGAGCTGGCCGACTCACCCATCCACGTCCTGCTCGTGCGCCCCGGCGCCGTGGCCGGCACCGAATTCTTCGGCAAGCACGTCGCATCCCACCGGATGCCCCGCCTGGCGGACATCCTCCCCCTCACCACACCCGACCAGGTCGCCCAGGCCGTCCTGCGCGGCATCACACGCAGACAAGCCGTGGTCGACATTCCCCGCAGCCTCCCGCTGCTGTACCGCGCCTACGCCCTGGCCCCCGGGCTCTGGCGCCGACTGACCATGTTGACGGGACCGTCGCGCCGGGACTATGCCGCCCTGCCCACCCGCCGCCGCCCGATGCTGCGGATCGCCAACCGGATCGGCCCCAGCCGTCTCACCGGCCTGGTGACGCGAGCTGCGATCGTGCCAGCGGACAAAGCCTTGCAACGAGGGACCACCGGGCGCATGAGCCTGGGACGAGCGCTGGGGCTGCCCTCCCTGCTGCTCACCACGACCGGCGCCCGCTCGGGTCAGCCCAGAGACGTCCCGCTTTTCCACGTACCGCACGAGGGAGGCTTCGCGGTCATCGCCTCCAACTTCGGTTTGACCCGCCACCCAGCCTGGAGCACCAACCTCCTCAAACACCCGAACGCCACCGTCGTCACCGTCGTCACCGACGGACAGTGCCTCCAGGTCACCGCCCGCCTGGTGGACGGCGCAGAACGCGAGCAGATCTGGCGAGCCAGCGTCGCCCAGTACCGCGGCTACCGCAGCTACGGCGACCGCAGCGGCCGCGACCTGCGTATCTTCCACTTGCAGCCCACACCCGCACTCGGGCCGCAGGTCCCCGACCGGAGCCACCCCACAGCGCCTGTCACAAGCGGCCCATCGCGAACAGCAGGAACCGCGCGAGCGGACTCCTCCCCACGATCTGCGCAAGCGTCACCGTCCCCCGAGTGAACTGCGCGAACGTGTGCCACGCCGGACGGAAACCCGCCAGCGCGACATGCACCAGCCCAGGATGGCGCTCACACAGCCTGCGCAGCCGGTGCCCGACGCGCATCTCCGCTCCAAGCCCGGCCTCGATGGCGAGGTCGTAGTCAAACCCGCGCTGTCTGGCGACGGCCGCGTCCCGAGCGTCGGCGATGCGGACCGCCCACTCTCCCGCCAGGCGCCCCGAACGCAGCGCGAGGGAGATCCCTTCACGAGTCCACGGCTCCAACAGGCCCGCCGCGTCCCCGCACACGACCACCCGGCCACGCGAGAGCGGAGAATCAGCCGAGCGGCAGCGCGTCAGGTGGCCAGAGACGACATCGGGCTCGAAGCCCGCCAGTCCAAGGCGGTCGATGAACTCCTTCAGATACCGCCTGGTGGCCGCCCCGTCGCCGCGGGCCGCGATCACCCCCACACTGAGAGTGTGCCCCTTGGGGAACACCCAGCCGTAACTTCCCGGCACCGGCCCCCAGTCGATCAACACCCGCTGGGCCCAACCCTCCGCCACCGCAGGGGGCACCGGGATCTCGGCCTCCATCCCGAAGTCGACCTGCGCGAGCGTCACCCCCACGTGCACCCCGGTGCGCCCCGCGCTGCCGTCGGCTCCAACGACCGCGCGAGCCGACAGCGTCTGACCGTCGCAGAGAACGACGGCCACTGTTTCCGGACCTTCCTGATCGATTCGGGAGAACGCCACGCCTGTGCGCACCACCGCGCCGGCCTCCCGGGCGGCCTCGACCAGGGCGGCATCGAACTCGGGCCGGTCGACGAGTGCGAAGAGCATCCGCTTGGAGCGGCGGGTACGGCTCAGTCTGCCGTTCAAGCAGAAGGTGACTGCGTGGACGCGGTCACGCACCGGCACTTGAAAGCCGTTCGGCAGCGCGTCCAGCGAGGGGCCGATGATGCCGCCACCACACGTCTTGTAGCGCGGCAACCGCGCCTTCTCCAACAGAAGCACCCGACGGCCCGTGCAGGCGGCGGCGTGCGCGGCCGATGCCCCCGCGCCCACCACCACGACGTCCCACACGCCCCCGGGTGCATCCCGATCCGCTGCCCCCGACCCGTCCTCCACCGCGTCCCCGCAGCTCCGCTCCATTGCTGCCCCCGCTCGGTCACCGCTGTCGTCCACGCTTCGCCTTCGCCTTCAGGGAACTGTCCCTTGAGAGAACGACTACTGCGTCTGAACCGGTACGCCGGTGTGAGTTGGGGGTGTGGTGGCGGTGGCTGGTGTCATCGATAGGCCCTCGCCGACCGTCACCCAGAAGAGGACGCCGGAGCAACCGGCGGGCGGCTTGCCGGTTGGACGCGAGTTCACTCCCGCAGCCGGCGGCCCCCGGACGCGGGTCCCGGCCACGCAGCGGATGAAAACTTCCCGCACGGCCAAGTCAGGGGGCGCCGTTCGCGAGTGCCGGCGGAGTAGTGGCGTGCGCGGGGAGCTCCCATCCCGTCCGCCGTCGACCCAGGCAGAGCCGAGCAGACGCGGCCCAGGGCGTCAAGGTCGTTCGTACAGTGGCGCGCTCCACCTTGACGCCCTGAACCACGCCCGCTCCACGGTGTGTGGGTCGACGGCGGACGGGATGGGAGCTGAGAAGGGGGGCTGAGGTTGCGCGTTGGGAGGCTTCGTTTCGATCATCGAGCCACACAAAGGCGCGGAACGGCAAGGTAGCTGTCAGAGACGCCGCCGGAGTCTAGTCTCCTTGGCAAGGGGGGAGGCGTGCAGCGACAATCCACCCGTGCGCGCCCTGTAAAGGTGATCAATTTACTGCTGGCGGCGTTGGGCGGTGCGTTGAGTACCGTCCTTGTGTCCGTCTTTGTCGCGTGCACTCGTCACGGACAACAGGTCTTGGCCCGGTTGCTGTCCTATCCGCAACGGCGGCGAATCAGAAGAGAAGCTCACGCTGCCGGGCCGGGGCAAGAGAGTCGAGCGTGGCTCACCAGCCCGATCGAGGGTGAGACCTTCGATGCTGAGATCGAGGTCGGCGGCAGAGTCCTTGACCTGCCTGCAGATCATGAAATATGGATCGTTCACCGAGTTCCTAACGGCGGTGGGATTTGGCCGAAGGAGAGGCTGGCCCTAGACGTAGCCGGGTGGTTCAAGGTGACTACCCTGGAAGGGGGTAGGCCCCGTTCGATGGCAGTGGTTCTGTTGCTGACGTCCAAGCAGGTGAGCCGAGAGTTCGAAGAGTGGTTTCAGCGAGGACGGCGGACTGGTCATTTCCCCGGCCTTCAGGTTCCGTCCTCTGCTCGTGAACTGGCGAGCGCTGTCGTCCGCAGTGAGCCTGTTCGATAGTTCTTGTGGTCAATGATCACGACGGTCAATGATCCAGGACGGATGCTTCGTAGCGGGCCGAGTCGAGTTCGTCAAGGGCGACCCTGACGCTCCTCGATCAATCGCCGAGGGAAGCGGACGGAGGTGCCGAGTAGTTCGGCGACCTGGTCCACTGTCAGCAGTCGTTCCACGGTCACCACTCCCCGTCGTCGTCTTGGAGGCTCGCGAGGGCTTCGCGGGCGGTATCGCGGTTTTGCTTGAGGTCTTGGGCGATGGAAGCGGCGAGCCAGGATTCGCCCGGCGTGTGGCCTTGCCCGGCGTACTCCCAGTGCGCGATCACGAGGGTGGTGTCCTCGGCGGCGTCGTCGTCCTGGTCGTGGTCGGGCAGGCCCTTCTCCCGGCGTTCCTGCTGAGCACGCCAGTCCGCCCGGGCACCTCGTAGCGCTCCGAGGGTGGTGGAGTAGTGGGGTGTCTTGGTGGTGCTGTGGAACAACCATGCGGGAGCTCTGTGGCAGCGGTTCACCATCTACCTGCGCCGTGAGGTCGCCGTCGAGCGCCTGAGCTACACAGCGGCCGATTACAGTAGCCGGCCGGGAAGCGGGCGGGCCCCAGCCGCTGGTAGCGGCAGGGCCCAGGGGGGTGCTTGGACGGCGTCGCGCTCGCGGACTGCCTGTTGAAGTCGCGCCGGACCAGCGGTCCGTGCTGCTGTGGATCGTGTGAGCGGGCGCGTTGGTCGACATCCCGTTCCGGGTCCTCTGGGTCGGAGCTCCGCGCTGGCTGTATACCCCGTGTTACCTGGCCCTGGGGTGGGCACCGGTACGCTACCTGCCCGACTTCCTGCACACCGGCAGCCGTACTCGCCCTGATCGTGGCTGGCGGTCTCCTGTTTAGCGCGGTCGCGGTCGTCTATGCCCTCTAGCGGCCCGACCCCTCACCTCGCTGGTTCGGCTTCCACGAGGTCTTCCACGCGCTGACCGTGGCGGATTTCACCGCGCACTACATCGCCATCTCCCTGGCCGCCTACTGACCACCCGGCCCCGCACGATCACACCCGTCAGGCGTAGTTGCAGATGACGTGGTCGAGAGCAATCTGGACCGCATGGGTGCCGGGGCCGCACTGCCGGTAGACGTATTGGCCCTGGGAGCAGGTCCAAAACCCACCCGATTGGTAGTCGGCGAACATGGCACCTTCCCGGCAGGAAGCGGTTGTCGGGCTGGCGGCTGCGGCGCTGGCGACGGGCAAGAGGATGACGGCCGCGCCGGCTAGGAGCAGGGCGGTGACGATCGAGCGGACCCGCATTGGATTCTCCCGTTCTCGTGGAGTGAGGCGCCTTGCTTAACGTGTGCTGTTGGCCGCAGTACCGGGGACTTTGGGTGATCCACTCGAAAGGGCCCGGCGGGTAGTAGGTGTCCATCCCGAAGCGCTGTAGACGCCGAACGCGTCATCCCGGACCGTCCATTTCGCCACCTCACGGTTGGCCGGGGGTGGGTGCGTCGCCCGTGTCTGGCACGGGAGCGTGCTCATGGGGCAGGTACAGAGTGCGGCTGGGGGTGAGGATGACCGTGGTGTTGGTCAGGCCGTTCCAGGAGTGGCCGCGACCGTTGTAGCGGGCGGTGAGGTAAGACCACTCGAGGTTTCCGGCGATCATCGCCTCCAGCGCGTCCAGGTAGGCGAGGAAACCGCTGTCCCGGCCGGTCAGGCCGGCCCGCAGCTTGGTGGTGAGGTGGTCGAATTCGGTTTCGACGCGGTGGACGGTCGCGGCGACGCGGTCGACGGCCGCTTGGAGGTCGCCGCCGTTCTCGGCGAGCGCGAGTTGGATCTCGTTCATAGTGTCGCCGCCGTAGAGCTCCTTGCGGTAGGAGAAGACGTCGTTGACACCGATCCAGTGGCGTGCCACCAGCATGTTGAGGCGCCGCAGTTCGGACAGCTCCTGCAGACGATCGCTCAGGTCGATACCGAGGCCGACTTCCAGGAGGGGAAAGCAGCACTCCCCGATCGAGCTGTTGCGGTACTTCTCGTAGGTGGGCAGGTCCAGTGCCGCGAGGTTCTGGACGAGGCCACGTTCGGCGTGGCAGGCATGGAGAAACTCATGCAGGGTGCGCGCGTAGCGTTGCCAGACCCGTTCGGGTGCGAGGGGCAGGGTCTGGTCTCGCAGCTGCCGAAAGGCCTGAGTGAAGGCGGTGTCCGCGGCGGGCGATCTGCCGTCGATGACGGCAGGCAGTTCGTGGATGCCCAACTGCCGGATCCGCGCGGGCGGTGCCTGTGCGAAGACGTCGTCGATGCTGAACAGGACGTCGATCCAGGCGCAGAGTAACTCGATGCGGTCGGCGCGAGCACTGGCGTAGGTGAGCAGGCTCCACAGGCTGGTGCGGTGCTCCAAGAAGGTGGCCAGCTCCTCCTGTCTGTCGAAGGCGTCGCGCAGGAGTCCGGACAGCCGGGCCACGCAGCGCTGTTCCAAAGCTTCGATGTCGGGGCGGCGCCGGGCGGGAGTGAACCGCGCAAAGACCGGCATCTGGAAGAAGGGGTACTGGGGCAGCCTCGGTGTGCCGCCATCGGAGGCCGGGTGCGGAAGAGAGGCGTGGCCGGGGGTCATCTTCATCGGTCCTGCCCCGCGCCGCGCCGGCGTCCGCTGGCCGGGGCCGTCCGGCTGGTCAGGACCAGAGGGCCGGCCTCGGGGGTAAGGAGGAAACGGGGCAGGGGCCGCAGGGGCGCGGTACTCGCCTTGCGTAGTTGCCAGCGGCTGCTGATCGTGGCGAGGGCGAGGACGGCCTCCGTCATGCCGTAGTGCTCGCCCAGGCACTTGCGGCGCCCGCCGCCGAAAGCCGTGAACGCCTGGCGCTGGGCGGGGGTGACGCGTTCGGGCAGCCACCGGTCCGGGTCGAGACGTTCGGGCTCGGGGAAGACGCCCGGGTCGCGGTGCAGGACGTAGGGGGAGACGATCACATCCGCGCCCGCGGGCACGGTGAAACCGGCGAGCACCGTTTGCTTCTGGGTGACGCGGCTGAGCATCCACGTGGGCGGCCACAGCCGCAGAACCTCGATGAGGACCTGCCGGGTGTAGGGCAGACGCGGGATGTCGGCGTAGGTGGGAGCACGTCCGGCGAGCTCGCGGTCCAGCTCGGCCCATAGTCGGCTCTCCACGTCCGGCAGGTTGGCCAGAGCGTGCAGGGCCCAGGCGAGCAGGGAGGCGGTGGTCTCCACGCCTGCGGCCAACACCGACAGAATCTGATCGCGTACCTCCGTGTCGTCAAGCGGGCGGCCGTCGGCGTCGGCAGTGGCCATCACCAGGGACAGCAGGTCGTCCCCCGGCGCCTCGCCGGCCCGGTATTGCGTGATCACTTGGCGCACCGCCAGCTCCAGGCGGGCCTGTGCCTGATGGAAGCGGCGGTTGGCCGGCAGGGGGAGGCGGTGGAGTTGCGGCCAGGGCACCAGCATCTGGCGGAACATGCCCTCCAGCAGAACCGGCAGGGCTGCCGCCATGGTGTCCGCTGCTCTGCGGCCGGCCGGGGCCGCGATTAGGGTGCGCGACACCACCCGGGCCGCAAGCCCATACATGCTCGCTTCCACATCGAGCCGTTCGCCCTCACGCCACCCGCCGACCGCCTGCGCGACGCAGTCACCCATCAACGGGGCATACCGGGCCACCTGGTCACGGTGAAACGCAGGCCGCATCACCGGCTGCTGACGCTGGTGATCGGCGTTGCTGCACGTGATTACACCGTTGCCGACCAAGACCCGCGCCGTGTCCATGAACGGACCACCCTTGTCGAACACCGACGACACCAGCACCTGATGGGCGGCCTCCGCGCCGTTGACCAGATACACCGAACGCCCCGCGAGCCGCATCGTCACCACCGCCGGCCCTCCCCGCTGGGACGTGAGAAAGGCGAGGGGATCACGCAGCAGCCGGGTCACGTGGCCTAGCCACGGCACACCCCCCGCGACCCGCTGAATCTGCTCAGTCCCCACCACGGCCAACTCCCTCCGATCCCTGCCCGGCAGCACGCAACGACAGCCGCCCACCCGCGCGATCGGACGGTGGCAGTCTGGGTGAGCGCCTTACAGATGCTGGCCGATGGCGTTGTTCAGCATGCCGTCGGAGCGGGTGTTGGCGTTGTTGTTCTCGGTGGTTTGCGAATCGCTGTTGATGTTCGAGTTCAGCGCCGAGACATGGTCGAGGACGTTGGCGTTGTTGAGGGTGCCATCGACGATGCCTGCCTGCGCCGGTGCAACGGAGAGAACGGCCGTGCCGACAGTGAGAACGGCAGTGGCGAGGATGCTTCGTTTCGTCATGATCTACTCAACGGCCGTCGCGGTCGAAGGTCACATCGCCAGGCGACCGTGACCTGCAATCCAGATTGCAACCAATGGGCAGCCGCCCCGAGCGCCTGCCCGTCCGTCGCCCTTGTCGGGCTGTTCCGGTGGGTGAATGAGGACGATGCTGCTGATCGTGCCGTCCGCGGCGATGCCTTCTGGTGTGTACGCGGCCAGGAGCAGCCCGCCCTCATCGTCCTGATCCACCATCCCTGTTGTCTACCTGCTGACCCAGCAACGCCCCGACGGATCGATGGCAAGCGTCCCGGACTCGATCGGACCCCGCCCATTCCGTTTCACCGTCCCCGCTCTCGCCGATGTCTTCACCCTGCTCGCCCTCGGCCACCTCACGCGCCGCATGGCCCCCGCCCCCGGGCCGGACAGCCGCGTCGATCAGCGGCACCCGGTGACTGATCCGCCGGCCGACGGGCCGACCCGCCTCGTGGGGCAGGTCAGACCAACTCTCCGATCCCACGGTCTTCACCTGAGCGAGTAGCTGCCGCCCCGCAGGCGGTCCGGAGCTGGTCGTCGCGCGAGGGCCCAGGGAAAGTGGTTCGTGGTGAGCGTCGGAGATGGTGGCTGGCCGGGCGCCCCGCGAGCGCGGAGCCGGGTGGAGTTGGGCCGTTACCGCCGGTCGACAGGGATCGTTTGTACCCCCGCCGGGCTGGTTGACTCTGAGGAGAGGGGCGGTCCATGAGCGCTGTGCGTATGGAGGAGGACGAGTGGAGGGCGTTCGTTCTGGAGGGGACGCGGACGGCCAAGCTGGCTACGAAGCGGGCGGACGGCAGTCCTCATGTCACCCCCGTCTGCTTCACGCTTGAGGGCGGAGACGTGGTCTTCAGTACGGACATGAGCACGGTTAAGGCGAAGGCCATGCTGCGTGACTCGCGGGTTGCCGTCTGTGTGGATGATGAACGGCCGCCGTTCAGGTACGTGATGCTGCGGGGGAGGGCCACAGTGGACAGCGACCCGGTGGCGGTGCGCAGTTCGCTGCAGGTTCTGGGAACGCGGTACCTCGGTGCCGACCGTGCCAGGGTGGCGGTCATGGCGCACGCCAAGCCGGGTGCTGTCGTTGTCCGCGTACGTGTCGAGGAGGTCGTCGCCTGGCGTTACCAGTAGAGGCGGCTGGGGCGTGCTGTGGTGAGAGTGATGCACAGAGAGATCCAGTAGCTGCCGACTTGACGTGAGGCGACTACTGAGGTGGCGTCCGCGGGGCCGGTCGCCGACTGAGCCAGGGCGAGTCGCGGGCCGAGAGGGTTCAAGTGCAGGCGGCGGGGGGCGAAGCGGTGGGACCGCCGTTGGGGGTCGGCTTTGTAGGCTGCTTCCTTGCCGCTGAAGACGCGTGTGGGGTCGGCCCATCCGGGGGTGGCACACAATCCGGGGCGTTCGACGGGTGAGCACACCAGGTGCATGGCGTTCTCCGGGATGGTCCCCTCGTGTTCTATGTCCACGCCTACGCCGAGGATCCGGCAGTGCCGGGCAGGCCCGTCATGTGCCTTCCACGCAGCGGCCACGGCATAGGGGAAGCGGTGGCTGATGGATACCAGAGTGTCGGCCGGTGGCCGGGGGGAGCCGTCTGGCCGCCGGCCCGGTGGCCCGGTGTGTACGCCCAGAGCGGCGAGGCTCGTGATGAGCGCGTGCTGTCCCGCCGCGTGCTCGGCATGTCGCCGGTCACGAGCCCGGGCTCCCAGCCCTTCCGGTGCCGCGATCGTCGTTGTACACAGAGCGATGCGACCGCCGGCATACGGAACCACCGTCACCCGCGCCGCCTCTTCGAAGCGAACGGTCCCAGCGCCAGCGGTCATGAGGATTCGCCGCCGAGTTCGACGTTTGCCGCCTGCTCCCGTAGCGCACGGCGCAGCAGCTTTCCCTGGTTGCTGCGCGGCATCGCGTCAACCCGGACGAAGCGGCTCGGCCGCTTGTACCCGGCCAGTTCTCGTACACAGGTACTGATGAGCTGCCGCTCGTCGAATGCGGCTCCCGGGAGCGGCTCGATGAAGGCCACTGGAGTCTGGCCCCAGTGGGGTGAGGGGGCGGCGACGACGGCGACCTCGGCCACCCACGGCAGGGGCCTGAGGACGTGCTCGATCTCGGCGGGGTAGACGTTCTGGCCGCCGCGCAGGATGAGGTCGCTGCGCCGGTCGACCAGCCACACGTAGTCGTACTCGTCCCGGTAGCCGAGGTCACCTGTGTTGAGCCAGCCGTTCGCCAGCGCTCGGGCGGTGGCTTCCGGATCGTTCCAGTAGCCCCGCATCAGCCCGTCGCAGCGAAGGTGAAGGGTGCCGACCGTATGGGGGGAGGCGTCGGTTCCGTCCTGGTTGGCGATGCGAGCCGTGAAGCCCGGCATGGGAAGGCCGGCACACGTCGCTCCAGGCAGGGCGGCAGCGCCGGGCTGGTCGTCGGGCCGGCAAGAGAGCGCCGGGCCGCTCGCTTCGGTGATGCCGAAGATCGTGTGCAGCGGGATGCCGAGCACCGCCGTTGCACGGTCGGCCAGGTCCTTGGGGCAGGGCGCGCCACCGTGCAGGATCAGACGCAAGGATGACAGGTCGGATCCGGTCAGCCGTCGGCTTTCCAAGAGCAGCTTCAGCATGGCCGGGACCAGGAAGGTGTGCTCTGCCTGCCACCTTGGGACGGCGTCGAGGAAGGTGTGCGGCGAGAACTGGTCGAGCACGCACAGCGTGCCGTCGGCGGCGAGGTAGTTCAGTGCGATCACCATGCTGCCGTGGGAGAGCGGCCCCGCGTTGAGGAACACCGCACCAGCATCCGGTCGTACCTCGGCCAGCCAGGACAGTGCCTGGAACTGGAGGTATCGCTGATCGCAGACAGCGCCCTTGGGCAGTCCCGTGGTTGCCGAGGTATGGAGGATGACGAGGGGGTCTGTCAGCGCGCTGCCCGTGTGGCCGTCGAGCCCGCTAATTCGCCCGGTCGGCAGCGGTTGGGCGGCAACCTCTTCGATCGGCATGGTCACCAGGGCCGGTCGCATGGAGGCCAGACGGCTGCGACCGGCTTGGTCGGCGATCGCGTACTGGGCGCCGACTCGGTCAAGGATGTATTCCACCTCCCGGTCGACGAGGACCGGATTGACGGGCACGGCGATCGTGCCGGTGAGGGCGCAGGCGAACAGTGCCTCGATCAACTCCACCCTGTTGGCCGTCAGCAGGACGACGCGGCCGCCTGGCGCGACGTGGTCGCCGATGGCGTCGGCCAAGGCTCGCGCGTCCTGCCCGAGGCGTGCCCAGGTCACGTCCCGCCGCTGGTCGCGCAGGGCCAAAGCCTGCGGCGAGCGGGTCGTCTTGCGGTGCAGAAGCTGTTGGAGCCACACGGTCAGCCGGCCCTTTTCTTGCTCAGCAGGGCGGCAACGGCCGCGATCGAATCGATGCCGGTCAGCTCGTCATCGTCCAGCGGCCGGCCGAGGGTTTCCTCGCACCGCTGCACCACTCTGATGAGCTCCCCGGAGTTCACACCGGCCCCTACGAGGACGTCCTGGTCACCGATGGAGTCTGCGAGAGCGGGAAGGTCGAGGCAGTCCTTGACAAGGATGCGCGCCCGGGTGAAGTCGTCGCGAGTGGTCATGCTGTTCCATTCCAGGCGGTGGCGCTGATGAGGCAGTTCATTGCGCGGGGCCGGCCCTCCAGCCGGTCAAGGATCAGGGAAGCCGCGTCCCGGGCCGCGCACGGCAGAAGCCGGTTGAACCGGCTGCCGAAGCAAGCAGCCACGAATTCGTCCGTCGCCGCTGGCCGGTGCGTCCAGGGCCGTCCGGTGGGGTTGTAGGCGAACCCCACATCGACGGTCTTCCAGCGGCCGTCTTCCCATATCTCGCACCAAGCGTGCTCGCTTCCGACTGGGCCGAGCAGGAGTCCCCGCCGGGCACGAGCGGTCAGCCCGAGGTCGCGGAGCCGGTCGGCGATCACCCGGCTCACCACCATGCAGTCGGCCATGCCGAGTTCCCATGCCCGGTGGTGATCGAGCCGCAGAGCCTCGCTGACGACCTGATAGGTGACTCTGCCCCCGTGCAGATCGTCGAGCATCTGCTGGTAGACGTCTTCGGCACGTGCGTCACGCACCCGGTCGCATGTGCCGGTCAGTTGGACCGCGGTCTGATAGCACCGGGTGCCCGTCCCGGAGCCGACGACTGCCCAGCCGACGCTCTCAGGGGTGAGAGACGCGATCCCGGGGCCGGTCGGGTCCACGTTGCTCAACCGATACCGGCCCGGCCGGTCGTCCGGCGCCCTGACCGTCACCAGCCACTTCTTGGCGTCGAGCCACCCGCGCCTGGGGCCGGCGGAGAAGCGCATGAGGAACATGGCGGTGAGCTCCGGCGCCGTTCTGCCCGAGCGGCTGTTGTTTCCCGCATTCATCACATCCGCCAGGTCGAACAGCGGACCGATACCCGGCTGGTACCGACAGGGCATGCCGTGATCGACCAGCTCGAGGATGTTCTCGGGCGGCGTGTTCAGCAGAGCGGCAGCAGCGGCTACATCCGTGTCGTAGTGCGCTGCATCGGGCGGGATAAAGCGGAAACGGCCCAAGCCTGAGACTAGGCTGTGTAACACATTGGAACTGGGTGCGTGCATAGTGTGACAACCCTCTAGCAGGGGCTGGCCCCCTGTCAACGCAACGGCCCTTCCTCCGGATGCGGGCGGTCGAGTGATGTGTCGAGGCCGAGCGGTCCGGTGGCGCGCCCTCGCAATCATCGGATTCGCCCTCAGGGAGCCAAGCGCGAACTGCTGGGGCACACCTCCATCAGTGTTCCGGAAGGACATCGTCTCTACGGCCAGGGACCACGCCCACCCCCCGCCGAGGTGCGGCCAGCCTGCCTCTCCGGCCAGGACCGCACCGTCCTGGACGTGGCCGCGTCGGCGAGGACGCGGGCGTGTTTGCTGGCCCAGCTGCCGCCGACCGGCATCGTCGCGGTGCAGTGGGCGAGCGGGGCGGTGAGGGCGGGAAGCAGTGGATGCGCGGGATTCGGCTCGCTCGCCCTGGGTCTTCAGCAGCTCCGTCCTCGACACGCTGCTCAGCCCTCGACACGACCGACAGTCCCGAGGGTCCACAGGTAGAGAGCGACTCCGAACGCGCCCCTTCAGGACTCAAACCACTTGGGCGCCGTGGGCTGCGGGTGGTCGGTCACCCCGTACGGCCGGCTCGAGCAGACGTGGATGGCCGTCCTGGGCTCCGTCCGGTCGTTGGGGCGACAGGTTTTCTCGTTAGGCGGGGTCCAGTGGTCCCAGCAACCACACGCCGGTGGAGGTGGGCTCCTCGTTGAAGTAGAACTCACGGATTGCCTGGAGCATGTCGTCCCGGCTGATCAGCCCGTCGGCGTCCCGGTCGAGGCGGCCGAAGACCTCGCGAGCGTCCGCTTCAGGCAGCCCCATCAGGGCGCCGGACCAGCGAACCTGCTCATCCCGGGTCAGTTTCCCGTCTCCGTCCTGGTCGGCGATGTCCATGAGCGCATCGAGGAATGGCACGTAGCCGGCGTCGAAGGAGGCGGGCGTGACCAGCAACCCGGCGGCGAACGCCGCCTGGTACTCGGCGAGGCTGATGCGCCCGTCTAGGTTGGCATCCGCGGCTTGTGACAAGTGCTGCCACAAGCCGTCGCTCAGCTCCCGCATGCGCTTGAGCGCGAGGGCATCGGGTGCGAGCTGGAAAGCGGCGGCGAGACGGTCGCAGGCCGACACGAAGTCGGTGCGGTCGATATAGCCGTCTCGGTTGGTGTCGAAGGTGGCGAAGCGGCGGGCGAGTTTGCGCTGCAGGAACGGCGAGATGTCCATGCCCGACACTCTGCCTGCCAGAACAGCGTCTGAAACGCCACTGACGGGCCTGGAGGCAGTCGAAGGCGCTGATCAGTCGGCCGGCGACGGCGTCCTCGAGCACGTCTGCCGCGCCTCCAGCCTCCTGTTCGTGGAGGATCCGGCGCACGTGGGGAACCGGCAGGTCGAGGCCGCGCAGGGAGCGGATCAGGCTCTGACGCTCCGCGGCGTCCGGGGCGTACCGGCGGTGTCCGCCGGTACTGCGGGACGCCTCCGGCAGCAGTCCGCGGTCCGAGTAGTAGCGGACGGTCTTGACGCTGACGCCCGCGTGTTCGGCCAGTTCACCGATGGTGCACAGATCGTCGTGCGTCGAGAGCACTTGAACCTCCCTCAGGGGGAGTTCCTACGGTACCGGCGAGCGCTGCCGGGCGATGGGGCCGGTGCGCGGAGGACATTGTGACGAGGAGGGACCATGACCGTATTCATTCTGGTGGCCGGGGCGTTGCCCTCGCGGTGCCGCAGCCGCTGGGCACGCTGCTCCAGCCGCTGCGGCTCACCGGCGCCGTGGCCGCCGTGCCCGTGACCGGGGTGCTGTGCACCGGCAACGGGCCGGGCATCGAGATGCTTCAGATGATGGTGGATGTGGGTGATCCCGCCCTCCGGGCCTTGGCCGACGCCCGGGTGCCCTTCTTCGAACTGCCGACGGGGCACTGGCCGATGCAGTCCTGCCCGCCGCGCTGGCCGATGTCCTGATCGAGGCCGCGTCCGGCGGGGGCCGAAGGCTGAGCTCCGGCGACGCCGACCGCCCGCCCGCCCATCTGCGGCCATTCCTCCTCGACGTACCCGAACGGCCACGCGAACGGACCGGGAACACCGACCTGTACCTGCCGGACGGCCCGGGGCCGCATCCGGCCGTCGTGTTCGTGCACGGAGGCCCGGTGCCCGCCGGGGCATGGCCCACGCCCCGGGACTGGCCGACCCTAACGGGATACGCACGCTACGTCGCCGGGCAGGAAGTTGTGGGCGTGACGCTGGACCACCGCCTGCATGCTGTGACCGACTACGAGACGGCCGCCGCGGACCTGGCCGACGCGGTGGACCGGGTGCGCGCCGATCCGCGGGTGGACGCGGGCCGGGTCGCTCTATGGTTCTTCTCGGGCGGGGGCCCGCTCACCGCGGACTGGCTGGCGGCGCCTCCAGCGTGGCTGCGCTGCGTGGCGGCGAACTACCCGATCCCGTCGCCGCTGCCGAGCTGGGGAATGGTCGACACCCGCTTCCACCCGGTCCGGGTGCTCGCCCACGCCGGTGAACTGCCGGTGGTGCTGGTCCGGGCGGGGCCCGAGATCCCTGCGACGGTCGAGGAGTTCCTGACCGAGGCCGGGCGCTGCGGGGCGAACGTCGAGGTCATCGACGTACCGGGCGGGCGTCACGGGTTCGAGACGCTGGATGCGACCGACGAAGCGCGCGAGGCGGTGCACCGCGCGGTGGGCTCGGTGCTGGCCCGCCTCACGGCCTAGCCAAAGCCTGTCTTCGGTTGCGATCAAGCAGTCGGGTGGCTGCCGTCACGGACGGCAGCCACCCGACCTCACCCTCCTGCATCGGGGTCGGAGTTTGTGCGGGTCCGGCTGCGGCCGTACTTCGCGAGTGTGTGGAAGGCGGCTTTGGGCTCCCACGGCAGGCTCGGGTACGCGGTGCCGGTGCGGCCGCCGTCGAGGATCTTGACCACGCCGAAGGACGCTTTGTCGAAGTCGCGGTCGTCGTCGGCGCTTGCGTGCGGGAGGTCGTAGCGGGCGAAGGTATTGACGAAGGCCGCGTCGATGGCGGACTCGTCGAAGGTGTCGATGAGTTCACGCAGGTAGTCGGCTTGTTCCTGTTCGTCACGCGCGACGGGGTTGGTGAACCGCACCGGACGGGCTCGGTCGTCCCACGCGATGACGGAGTCCCCCCGGCCGCCGACATCGGCGGCCCGCGGTAGGTGGTACAGCCGAACTCTGTGACGGCTGCCGGTTTGCCGTGTGCGGTCAGTGCCCGCAGGCGGCCAGACCCGCCAGCGTCACGCTCGGAGCACCGCGGGCGATCAGGCCCGCCTTGCCCACGGCACGGGCCATCAGCCGCCGGTTGCCCCCCACCACAGCAGCTTCTTCATCCGCCCACCGTTCCGCACTGAAGGCCACAGCCGGGCGCAGCGGACGCAGCAGCGGATGAGCGCGGGCCGCCAGCTGGGCCACCAGCAGGTAGCGGTGATGCCGCGCCCGCAGATGCACCTGCTCGTGAGCCAGCAGCGCTTCGCCCTCCTCGGCGTTCAGACACGACCACAGCGCCGTCGACACGACAATCCTGCCCGGAGCGCCGGGCAGAGCGTAGGCATAGGGAAGGGTGTCGGGCAGCAGCGCCAGCGGTCCAGGCGGCAGCCCTGCGAGCGCGCCATGTACCCGGCGCCGCACCCGGACGTGGTGCCACACGGCCGCCGCGCAGGATGCGGCGACCGCCATCAGAGCCGGGATGGCTACCCGTCCCGCCACCTCGTCGTAGGGCACCGCCGCGCGGACTTCCGGGTCCGACCAGCGTCGGGCAGCGGGTTGCCCGGCAACTGGGCCGTCCCCACCACCATGATCAGCCCCAGACACAGGGTGCTGCACACGGCCAGCAGCGCGCCGACCCAGGTCAGCAGGCGGGTGGCGTTGCGCGGGTGCAGATGCTGCTCGGCCAGACGCGCGACCGGCCAGGCCGTGACCGGCAGCAGCAGCGGCAGGAACACGAAGACGCCCACGCGCTCAGCTGTCCGTTCCGTCGTCGCCGGCTTCCTCGAGCAGCTCCCGCAGCACCCGCTCGTCGTCAGGCGACAGCGCGGTGACGAAACTGGCCAGCACCGCCCCGCGGTCCGCCTCCCCGTCCAGAACACGCCGCATCCGCATCGCCGCAAGCCCCGCCTCGTCCGAGGCAGCCAGCCACACGAACGAACGTCCCGCCCGTTCCCGCGTCACCGCCCCCTTCGCCAGCAGCCGGGTCAGGATCGTCATCACCGTGGTGTATGCAAGCCCGCCACCGAGCTGCTCTTGGACCCACGCGGCCGAGGCCTGCCCTGGCGCGGTGCGCAGGGTGGACAGCACCTCGCCCTCCAACTCGCCCTGCCCGCGCCGGCGTCCCCGAACTCCGCCGTCTGCATCAGTCACGTCGTCCTCCTTCGCTGCCGGTGCGCATGCGGCTCAGCCTACTGATCAGCTCGTCCGCCCTTCCCCATCATTTCTACAGTGCTGTAGATTTTAGTTCAGTTCTCGCTACCAGTATCAGGAGTCATCGTGGGCGTATCCCTCGGCAAAGGCGGCAACGTATCCCTCAGCAAGGAAGCGCCCGGCCTGACCGCCGTTCTCGTGGGACTCGGCTGGGACGCCCGCAGCACCACCGGCGCCGATTTCGACCTCGACGCCAGCGCCCTCCTCCTTGGCACCAGCGGCAAGGTCATCTCCGACCAGCACTTCGTCTTCTACAACAATCTGAACAGCCCCGACGGATCCGTCGAACACACTGGGGACAACCTCACCGGCGAGGGAGAAGGCGACGACGAATCCCTGAAGGTCAACCTCGCGGGCGTCCCGGCAGACGTCGACAAGATCGTCTTCCCTGTCTCGATCCACGAGGCCGACGCCCGTGGCCAGAGCTTCGGGCAGGTCCGCAACGCCTTCATCCGCGTCGTCAACCAGGCCGGCGGCACTGAACTCGCCCGCTACGACCTCACCGAAGACGCCTCCACCGAGACCGCCATGGTCTTCGGCGAGCTCTACCGCCACGGCGCCGAATGGAAATTCCGCGCCGTCGGCCAGGGCTACGCCTCCGGACTCGCCGGCATCGCCACCGACTACGGCGTCAACATCTGACCACCCGAACGGCATCATCCCGGACCGCCACCCGCGATCCTTGCCGTACGCAGGCCGCAACGCCCGCGCCGACAGCGCCTGCCGACTTCCGGCCCGTACCCGAGGCCCCAGGCCACCGGGGATGGGCGGACCGCTGAACCTGCGCGCCTTGGTGCTGCCTCGGCGGGGCCACGTGCTGGCAGTCCACAAAAGTGCCATAGGAAGGGGAGCACGCCGATGTTCGGGATCAGCGAAATAGCGATCATCCTCATCGTCGTCATCCTGCTGCTCGGAGCGAAGAAGCTTCCCGAACTGGCCCGCTCGGCCGGCAAGGCGGCCCGCATCCTCAAAAGCGAAGCCAAGGCCATGTAGACCGACGGCCAGCCTGATGAGAATGCCGCCGCGTACCGCATTCAGCAGCAGCCCGACGACACGGGCCCTTCGCCCCGCCCAGCCGTACCTGCGGACAAGACACCCCCGCCGCCGCGATGGCGGCCATCGGCTCACCCGCCTGCCGCTGGTCCACCGTCAGCGCACGACGGGGTCAGAAGGTGCTGTCACCTGCATGCCCGACCACGTCACGGGCACCGGTGACGACACCCGGGCCTCTACCGCCGAGAATGCTGCTGGGCAATCGACCAGGACAGAATCGAAGCATGGGCCAACGACACAGCCTCCATGCGAGAAGCGGCGCTCCGGGGACAGAGGGCCCTGTCCCCGGAGCGGCGAACGAGCGCCGAACGAGCCGAGAGAGACCGATGAGCGACAGCACGCCCAGTTGGCGAGTGAACATTGCCTACCGGACAACGGGAGGGACTGAAGGCATGCAGACGTTCATCGTCCACGCGAGCGGCCCCCTCACGGCCCTGCGAGCAGCATGGGCAGAGGCCAGAACCCCGCAGGCTGCCAGTAGCCGCAAGCACGCCCCTCTCGTTGTGAGAATCCGCAATCTGAAGGCCACGCGCTTGTAGCCGTAGAACGCGACACCTTGAATCCGCGGGCTCAGTTCAGCCAATCCAGTCTCGGAACCGGGCATGCGACGGACCGCACCGCACGCCCTGACGGGCCCGGGCCTTCACGTATGCCAGTCGCAGCTGCTGCTGCGTCCGCCCCAGCCGCACTCGCCGCCCTCCAATCCACCCGTCACCGGAATTCGCGCACACCGGCCCACAACTCACCAACTGAAGCCTGCGCTGCTACTCAGGCGGCCAGGACGCTCAGTGATGCCCGCCGCTCACTCGCTCCGTCCTCAACCGGGTGGGGAACGGAGGTATACGCCTAGCAGGTGAGGAGATCCTTCGTCGAGCTGGTCACGGGGTCGTCCCTGAGTGGCGGGTGACGCCTTTCAGGCGGCGCTTTGACGACACACACGTTGTTGCGTTCCCGCACTTCGACGGTCATTTCGGGCAGTCTGTGCAAGCAAGATAAGGCGCCCCTGCCCGCCCGTCGGCGGTTACAGCGAAGCGAGGAAGCCGTGGCACCCCGGAAGGAACCGGTCACAACGACCGAGGTGAGCAGGATGTCACCGCTGGAACTGCGGGCCTTTGCCTATCTGGCGTGGGCGTGCGCTGCGAACCGGGAAGTGAGCTACCGCGACATCGGACGACTTACCCTGGCCAACGGAGACTCCATCGGCGTGCGCACGGCAGTAAAAGCTGTGCAGGACCTGTCCGACAGCGGTCTGATCACGGTCCACGGTGACACCGAGGTACTGCACGCCCCGCTGAGCGTTCGCATCGCCGGACACAGGCCCCGCCTCGCGCAAGCACCACCACAGGACCAGACGGAAAACACTCCTGGGGGCCGGACTTTCGTTCCCACCGCGCGAGACAGATTCGCCGACGCCCCGAACCCTGGAGCCGTGACGACTCTCTCCGCGAGCCAGGTGCGCGGCCAAGGGTGGTCAACACTGCCCCCGCACGCAAAGCTGCGTCGACGCCTGTGGGGCGTCGTCCACGGCAAGGGCCCGATGATCTGCTCCCGCACCGCGCAGTACGAGGCGTCCAAAGGCCGGCCGCCCACCCCTGAGGAACTGGCACAGCTCCTGGGCTGGCAGGAGGGCACGCCCGTCACCCAGGCATTCGGACGACTGATCCAAACCCGCTGGCTGACGCAGACCGACGGTGGCCACCTGCGCGCCGGCCCCGCCTACGAACAGCACTTGGCCAGCGCGGCAACGAGGAAAGACGTGGCGGGGCGCCCGTAGGACTGTAGCGATCCGCGTCGGAGAACGGAGTTGCCCCGTTCATCGGCGCTTCGACCGCTGGTCCTGGCGACCGGAGATGTCCCATGCATCGTTTTCCTCGAAGACCGACAGGCACGCCGGCCACCGCACGCCCACCTGTCCTCATACGGCGATCCGGAGAATTCAAGGCTTCTGAAAGCCCGCGTCCTGGAGGATCTTCAGTGCCGCGGGGCTGCGCAGCCACTTCACAAAGGCAGCTGCCGCTGATGCGTTCTCGGCATCCTTGATGGCGGCTGCCGGGTACTTGGTGATGGCGTTCTGAACGTCAGCAATCTCGATGGCGTCCACCGCGGCCGTCGCCGTCTCTGCGTCGGACTTGTAGACGAGACCGGCGTCGGCTTCACCGAGTTCGAGCTTGTTCAGTACGGCGCGGACATCAGGCTCCAGGGATACCGGCGTCACATCGATGTTCTGTGCATCGAGGAGCTGGAGGCTGTAGCGGCCGGCGGGGACGTCGGGGGAGGCGAGAACCACTTTCAGAGCGGGGTCGGCCAGGTCGTCGAGGTTCTCGACCTCCGCAGGGTTGCCCTCGGCTGTCGCGATGACCAGCCGGTCGGTGGCAATGATCGTCGGAGTGTCGGTGTCGCCCTTGAGGCCACCCATCGTTTGGGTGTCCGCCGTCACCAGCGCGTCCATGGACGCTCCCTGATTGACCTGGGCGGCCAGTTCCTGCGAACCGGCGAACGAAAAAATGATCTTGATCCCGGGATTGTCCTTCTCGTACGCGGCACCGACCGTTTTGAACACGTCGGCGAGGGAGGCATCTGCGAGGACAGTGAGGTTTGCCTTGGAAGCGGCGGACACGGGCGGCGCGGCCTTCGCCCCACCGGCCACGCTCTTGGCTCCGTTGCTGCCGCAGGCAGACAGCGGAACGAGGAGAGCGGTCGCGAGGACGGTGACTGCGGTGCGGTGCCGGGTGGGAGTGAGCGGCATGAGGGAAGAACTCCTTGTGGTCACTATGGGCCGGACGGCCGATTGGAAGGTCGCCGCGCCTTACGGTCGGTGAACCACCTGGCGGTGGTCGACGGGCGCTGCATCACACGCGGTTGACCTGCGCACCGGTCGACGTCACACAGACCGCGGCATACCTACCGACCTCCAGGCGACGCCTGGCCTTCTGTGCGGTGCGTGGATATGCCGACCAGCAACGGCCAATGCCGCACGGTGTCTCAGCTGGCCCCAGCAGTCGGGCGGCCAGCCCAATGGTGGAGGACTGCATACGTCACAATAAACTGCATATCATTGCAAATGGCCCCTATTGGACGGCTGCCGTCAAAGGTGTCGACATGGCTGCTCGGAAGTCACGCAAAACACCCCCGCTGCAGCCATGAAGCTCCTCCAGCAACGACCTGCTGCCCGTCACACGAACGGGTGCTGACGATCCGGGCTCACACATGTCACACCACAGGTGAGTAGAGTCCGCCCCCAGCGCTGCAACAGAGGAGCCCGTAGATGCCCGCACAGGAGACCACCACCCTCAAGAGCGCATACGCCGACAAGGTCGCCGCCGACCTCGCCGACAACACCGCCGAGCAGGAGCGCATCCGCGCCGAGCTCGAAGATCTGCAAGCCCAACTCGCCGGCCTGGAGGCCGACCACGCCCTGCTTGAGGACATGAGGGCAGCCCTCGGCAATACCACGCCCACGGTGCCTCACCCCCGGCGCGGTACGCAGAAGACCGCGACCGCAGCCACGAAGAAGGCCACCGCGAAAGAGACCGCGGCGAAGAAGAAAGCTACGGCCACGGCCATTAAGACCCCGACCGCAGCGACAACCAAGCCGGACGCAGAGAAGACCACGGCAAAGAAGACACCGGTCAGCAAGACTGCGGCAGCAGCGAAAAAGACGACGGCCAAGGCGAGCGGGGACAAGGGCCCGGGCTGACCGAACTCATCCACACGCACCTGACCGGCTAGAGCGAGCCGCCCACGGCGCAGGAGATCGCCAAGTCTCATGCCGAGGCGCACCCGGGCCGAACGTGAACGTCAACCTGGTGCGCACGACCACCGAGCGTCTGATGGGTCCGCAGCCGTGCGGAGCGGGTCAAGCAGGGCTCGACCGTCTACTACACCGCCGGTGCCGGTGCCGGTGCCGATGCGGAGAGGCGACGGCAACAGCAGCCTTCTGACTGCCCGCGTTCGCGCGACGTGCGACCAGCACGGCGCGGGCCTCGGGCTGGGCCCTCCGTTCACGAGGTCAAGCGACCGTCCGATGTGGAGACCTCTGCTTGGGGAGGCGAGACCCGCACCCCACCCTGAAAGCAGGCCGGTGGCACCGCCGCGATGCATGTGCCGTGAGGGCTTGTGGCAGCTGGAACACTGCACCGGAACGCGTGAGAGCGGAGCGCAGCCGCGGGCCGGGACTGTGTCACCAGGGTTCGAGAAATAGAGCGGGCCGAATGGATCGGGACCAAAGTCTCTTCGCTGTCAGGGGCGTTAGTGAGGAAAGGACGGTAGCACTCCCATTCTTGGGTCCCAGGGCAATCTGAGTGCGGCGAAGTCACCACTGTCGAGGGCAGCGAGGACCCGACAGCAGCAGGGCAACGAGTGCCTACCGGTCTCCGGCAGGGAGCCCCCGGGCCCACCGCGCTACCTGCAGGTTGTCTCCAGCCGTTGTCTGGATGGGGGAGTGGGTACTTGCCTCGCAGATCGGAACGGTCGCCAAGGCCGAGGACCCGAGCGGGTGGTCTCACTCCCGCACAAGGGTGACCGGGCCCGTGGGGGATCCCGCCCCTCAGCCCACAGCCTGCATCCTTGTGACGTGACCGAGCCGAGACTCCTTCTTTGCGCCCGCGGAACCGCTGTGCGACCACAACGGCCGGCTGGTGGTCCGGGTGAGAAGTCTGTCGACGCCCCCAGCGGGCAGGTGAGGCCCTCACTCCAGCCAGTGGTCGGCAGGAAGCTGCAATTGAGGGACGCCGCAGCGGAATGAGCGCCACGGTGCCGCGCAGTGACGAAGCCAGTCCATGGCGCGCCGGCCCATACAGCGACGCTGTCCGCTCCGGCTGTAGCCCGCTGTTCCTGCGCCGCGCGGACGGCCGGCTGTTGCCGTTGGACGTCGAGCGATGGTGTGCCGGCGCCGACGGAGCCGACATGACCGTTCTTCAACGCTGCGAGGAAGCGGTACTCGATATCGGCTGCGGACCCGGACGCATGCTCGTCGCCCTCTCTCAACTCGGCCACAGCACGCTCGGTATCGACGTGAGTCCGGCTGCCATCGCCAGAGCACTCCGCAGCGGCGGACGGGCTCTTCACCGTTGCGTCTTCGGCGACGTACCCAATGAAGGCCGGTGGGGCACTGCACTGCTCATGGACGGCAATGTCGGCATCGGCGGCAACCCGGGAACGCTGCTCGAACGGGTCGCCGAGATCGTCGTCCCCGGAGGCCTGCTGCTGGCAGAAGCAGCGCCGACCGACGTCGACGAACGATTCCAGGTGAGAATCGAGAGCGGGTACGGCGAGGGGGGTGCCTCCTTCCCGTGGGCCCAGGTCGGTATTTCCGCTCTTGCACGCGAAGCGCGAAGCGCGGGCTGGCAGGACATCGAGCAGTGGAGCAGCCACGGCCGTTCGTTCATCGCGCTGCGGTCCACTCCGCGCGCCACGTGAACTGACGCAAGACAGGCAGCTACTGGCCGCAAGGTGCCAGCGTGTGCCGGTCATCCGTATCACCCTCACGCTCCTTTGCCGGCACGGCCTCATGGTGAGGTGTGGACCGCCCGCTCCGGATTTCTCCTAGTCGAAAGCAGGGCGACCATGGCGGGCAGCGTGAATATTGTGAGCATGACTGGAGTGCCTGAGCGGACCGCGACCAGAACGTGCGCGAAAGAGCCGTTCGCAACAATCAATGCTGTTCCCGCAGCTGACCAAGTGGCAGCCATTGCGACCACCGTCCAGCACGCGGATCGCAGCAACTTGGCATCGCTGTGACGAAGCATGGACCGAAGCATCACCACGGCGCAGGTGCGACTGGCACAGCCAGGAAGGTCGCCCCCCTCTCTTCAGTCATCAACATGTAGCTACCGGGACTAATCGCAGTGCGCCGGGCTTTTGCCTGGTGGTGAAGCGATTCTCAGGGCTGCTGTGACCCGCAGGTTACAGCGGACGATTCTGCTGCTCGATGTACTGACGGACGGCCGACAGCGGGGCTCCGCCGACCGATGCGGCGAAGTATGAGCCGGACCAAAGCCGTTGCGCCTGCCAGTAGTGCCGGACCGGTTCCGGATACTCCTGGCGGAGCCTGCGCGAGCTGACGCCCTTCAAGCTGTTGACCAGCTTGGACGGGGCGGCCTTCGGGGGGAGGTTCACGAGCAGGTGGACGTGGTTGTTCTCGCCGTTGAACTCGATGATCTCGCACTCGAAGTCCCTCGCGACGTCCCGCATGATCTCCTCCATCCGGCGAAGGTGGGCGTCGGTGAAGACCTTGTGCCGGAACTTCGTCACGTAAACCAAGTGGGCGTGGAGGACGAAAGTGCAGTGTCGACCAGTGCGGATGTTCTGATGCTCAGTCAGAAGTCAATGGGAGTACGGTGATCGACATGCAGCTCAGGTACTCCTTCCGGATGTACCCGAACGGCCCTCAGCGCTTGGCGCTGGCCAGGGCGTTCGGGTGCTCGCGGGTGGTCTACAACGATGCGCTCCGCGCTCGTGAGACCGCCCGCACGGCAGGGCTGCCGTTCGTGACGTCGGCCGAGTTGTCGAAGCAGGTCACGGCGGCGAAGAAGACCGAGGAACGGGCGTGGCTCGGCGAGGTCTCCGCCGTCGTACTCCAGCAGTCCCTTCGGGACCTGGACACCGCCTACCGGAACTTCTTCGACAGCCTCAAGAGCAAGCGCCCGCGCATGGGCGCTCCCCGCTTCAAGAGCCGCAAGGACATCCGGCAGGCCGTCCGCTTCACCGCCAACGCCCGGTGGAAGATCACGACCGGCGGAGATCTGTCGTTGCCGAAGATCGGCGATGTCCGGGTGAAGTGGTCCCGCACGCTGCCCTCCACGCCGTCCACGGTGACCGTGGTCAAGGACGCGGCCGGAAGGTACTTCTGCTCGTTCGTGGTCGAGACCGGCCAGGATGAGACGCTGCCGAAGGCGACGCCCGAGGTCGGCATCGACCTGGGGCTGACGCACTTCGCGATCCTCTCGGACGGCACGAAGATCGACAGCCCTCGCTTTCTGCGCCGGGCCGAGAAGAAGCTCAAGCGGGAACAGCGCCGCCTGTCCCGAAAAGCCAAGGGCAGCAACAACCGGACCAAGGCCCGCATCAAGGTCGCCCGCGCCCACGCGCAGGTCGCCGACGCACGGCGCGAGTTCCACCACCAACTCTCCACCAAGCTGATCCGCGAAAACCAAGCGGTCGCAGTGGAAGACCTGGCGGTCAAGGGACTCGCCCGCACACGCATGGCCAAGTCCATTCACGACGCCGGATGGTCGTCGTTCCTCACGATGCTGGAGTACAAGGCAGTCCGGTACGGGCGCGGCTTCCACCGCATCGGACGCTTCGAGCCGACCTCACAGGTCTGCTCCCAGTGCGGCATCAAGGACGGCCCCAAGCCCCTGAACATCCGCGTGTGGGAATGCCGGGCGTGCGGGGCGGTCCTCGACCGGGACATCAACGCGGCGGTCAACGTCGCCAAGGCTGCTGGACTGGCAGTGTCAGCCTGTCGAGCGCGGGTAAGACCGGAACTTGTTCCGGCGCAGCGCGAAGAAGCAGGAACCCACCGAGACGGTCAGTCGACCGTGGTAGGAATCCCCTCCCTTTAGGGAGGAGAGCGGAAGTCAAAGAACAGGTTCCAGGACCCGGTGGCGGCAGACAGTATTCGCATAGTTGGGGTCCTTCTGTCCGATGGTTTTCATGGGTCGAGAGAGCGACGCTGCCGTGGCGGCGACGAGAGCAGGACGATGGCATAGCCCGTCGCGGATCGGTGTACCAACTGCGGCCTGCGGCCCCCTCGCCCCGCCGTACCCCGCTGCCGCCGGGGCCGGCCAGAAGGCGGGAGTAGCCGCCGCGTGCAGGTTCGTTGTGCTGCCCCCGTAGTGCAACGAACTGCGGGTGTTGGTGACCTTGCGCAGCGCGGTATCGACGTCGTGGCCTACGAGTGGCGGACGCAGGAGCAGAGCCGGATCGACGCGATCCACACCGGCGACAACGCGAAGGTCTTCAACGGCCGGGAGCGGCAGTTGCAGGCGCTCGCCGACGAGTGGGCCAAGGCCAACCCTGAGCACACCAACAACCGCTATACGCTTACCGACGCGATCAATGGCGCTGCCTACAACGGAAATGATCGTGCAAAGGGTTTGTCGGGAGGGTGATGAGGTCGACGAGGAAGAGCGTCCTGCGTCCGGTGTGTGGCGCGGTTCTGCTTACCTTTCTGCTCGCCGGGGCCGTCGGCTGCGGCGGCCACAAGGAGTTCAATGTTTCTGAAGCCTGCGGGACGAAGGTCGACCCCGAGCTGATCCGGGAACTGCTGCCAGAGGGCGATGAGTTGGAGATCGACGACAGTTTGTCCGATCCGGACCAGCCACGCTGCCAACTGAGCGTCGACGGCGAGCTCACGCTGTATCTGCGGGGCGACATTGTCGAGCCGTACATCAAGCCCTTGGAAATCTCGGCGGATGGGATGCGTCGGCTGGGCAACCCCTCGCCGGCGGACATCGGTGACGGTGCCAGCATCGCCGACCACGGTGCGATGGCTGTGCAGGCGTGCACCCACAAGGGCGAGAAGCGACAATATGTCCTGGCTGTCGACGGGGTGGACAACCCTCAGGACACCGCGGAGCGCCGCCAAGTGCTCGAACGCTTCACGCGGTCCTATCTGCCAGTCGCCATCGAGGCAGAGGATTGTCGTCCGTAGCGGCATGGTCGCATAAGGCAACGGAAAATGGCCGGGCCGGGTGCTGGCGGGTGGAGGGCAATGCGGTCTGGCCACGAAGACCGTCCGGCGGCCTTCAGTCGTGGCTGTCCTGTTCACCGGGGCCGTCGGCTGCGGCGGCCACGAGCCGTTCAAGGTTCCGGGGGCTGCGGGACGGAGGCTGACGCCGAACTGCTCGGCCGCCTACTGCCAGGAGTGGTGAGCTCGAGCCCGATTCGCAGAGTGTCCGGCCAAGGTGGCGCAGTCACGGCGCGAATAGCCACCGCGCTGAGTACACCAAGGGCGAGGCGAAGCAGAGTTCCATCACCGGCCGCGAGGAAGCGTACGCGGCCCTGCGAACCAGGAAGTGAGCAAGTGAGCACAGCAGCAGGCCGCACACGGCCGTCGTGGAAGGTATGGGCCGTCGCGGCGGTCCTTGTCGTCGTGGTCGCGGGGCTGCTGCATGCCTACCGCAACACCAATGTGCTGACCGACGACCGACTGTGCGGAGGGCTGGTCTCGGCGGCGAACGCGGACGCGGTACTGCCCAGCTCTGGGCGGGTCAGCGCCGAGGGCGACGGCATCGCCGACCATCTGCCGGACACGGAGTGCGAGATCGAGAAGTCGTCAGTCGTCATCGGTGGCGGGAAGGGCACCTTGTCCGTCCGCGTCGCCGAGGAGCGCGGGGACTTTCCCTTCGTGGACGCCAGGTGGCCGGACCCGGCGCGGGCTTCGTTCTTCTCCGGACCGGTGACCGGCGGGGTCTACGACTACGACGGCTGGGTCCTGCTGCCCGAGGAGTGCTGGACGACCAAGCCGGTGATTGTCGAAGCCCACTCCAGCGAACCGGTGTCCGACACCAAGGCGTTCGGCGCTCTGCTCACCGACGCCGCACGCGCCCTCGCGGAGGAAAAGGCATGTGGGACCCTCCCCAAGGAGCCCGGAACGCCCTTGCCGCCGCGCTCACAAGCGGCTCGCCCCGCTGCCGAGGGACGGCTGTGCGGCCTTGACGGCTTCTCCATTCGCGGTCAGGTGCCAGCCGGCAGGGAAGTCCTCGAAGCAGGTCAGGCGGCACCTGCTGACCTGTGGTCCTGCACGGTATCCCTGGGGGGCGACTCGAATCGCCCCGCCAGTGAGGACGGCTTCATGACGTACACGGTCGCCCGGGACCCACTGCTCCTCGCCGCTGTCGAGAAGGCACCGGGAACACACCGGGGCACCGCGCCCGGAGGCCGGGATGCCGATGTTGTCGAGCCGCAAAGGATCGTGCTGCCCTGCCGCGGCGGCGCCGTCTACCTGGCTATGGAATCGGGACTGCAGTACACAGAGACCCGTGAGCGTGACCCGGACACTGCACGCCGGGACATCTTCTTTGAGTCTTTTGTGCAGTCTGCGGCCAAGGCCTTCGGCTGCGGCACGCCTGGCTGATGAAGACACGCTCGGCGGGCCTGACAGCCGGGTGCTCAGACTCGATTCGCCACCTGCGGAGCCCGGAGGCAAGGGATGCACGCGTCCGGCGCTCCACCATGGCACCGGCCACACAGTGGCCCGATGTCCCGTACTGCAGTGTCTGTTTGTGATCCTGGTGCGTCATGCTGGCCCGGTGACGAATAGGGGGCGGGGCGTAGCGGTTGCAGCCTGGAGCGTGATTTCCGTGCTGCTCGTGGGAACTACGGTCTGGGTTGTGGTTCTGGGGCTCGTTCGGCTGGGGCTGACCGGAGACGAGGTCCAGGTTCGTCTTTCGCAGTGCCAGATCGAGGGCGGGGGGCACGGGGGAAGCCACGTTGAGTGCTCTGGTCAGGTTGTGGGCCAGGGGAATGCGAAAGTCGTGAGGGTCCGCTATGACGGCAAGACGGGCGGGGTCGTTCCTGCTGCCAGGCCGCCGTGGGGAACCTTTGTGGTAGGGGCTGACGCGAACCCGCACGCAATCTTCGAGGTCGCTCCGGCCGCCGTGCGCCGCAGTGTTCGGACAATGCATCGGTACGGCGCGGGCGTTGGACCAGGTCACGAGCCAGACGTTCGAAGGCCGGACACAACAATGATCAAGGTCAGGGCCACCTCTGATCAAACCTTGCCGCACACCCAACCGGAGCCAACCGGAGAAGAGAAGTCCAGTCGCCCGGGGCTCGTGGGTCCTGCCGTGAGGAGGCGTGGCTGCCCCTGTGCGGACCGGTTCCCAGCGAACGTTGCCGTGTCCCGGCAACCACACAGCCCACGCGCTGCGCGTCAAGAGTCTGTCAACACCGCGTAGGAAACGTATAAAGTAGGTGGTGGTGTGCCGGGAAGCCTGGTCGGCGAACAGGGGGAGAGCTCTCTGTTCTCAGTGCCGACAGGGGGACTTCTGCCATGGTGCTTGTCGCTGTTTTCGGGGCCGCGCTGCTGATTGCCGTGCTGCTTTCCGGGCTTGCCGCCCGTACGGTTCTGTCGACGTCGCTGCTCTTCCTGGTTGGTGGGGCGCTGGTCAGCGACGGATTCCTCGGACTGATCCACATCACCCCCGACAGTGAGATCGTGTCGGTCACCGCCGACCTCGCGCTGTTCGCCGTCCTGTTCACCGACGGGATGCATGTTTCTTTCGCCAAGCTCCGGGCCAACTGGCGCAACCCGGCCCGTGCGCTCGGCCTCGGCATGCCGCTCGCGTGCGTCGGCATGGCGCTCATTACGCACTACCTGGTCGGCCTGGACTGGACAACGTCCTTCCTCGTCGGCGCGGTCCTCGCGCCGACCGATCCGGTCTTCGCTTCGGCGATCGTCGGACGCAAGGAGGTCCCGGCCCGGCTGCGTGAACTCCTTAACGTGGAGAGCGGCATCAACGACGGGCTCGCGCTGCCGGTCGTCCTGATCCTCATCGCCGCCGCCGGTCCCACCTCACCCCATGCCGCGGCATCCTTCGGGAAGATCGGTCTGGAGCTGGGCCTCGGCCTCGTCTTCGGTGTCCTGATGCCTCTGATTGTCAACGGCCTCGTACGGTTCCGGCTGCTGGGGGCCGAGCCCAAGCTGCAGCCGCTGCTTCCGCTGGCGACCGCAGTCATCCTCTACGCCGCCTGCCACTTGACCCACGCCAACCCCTACCTCGCGGCCTTCTCCGCGGGTGCGGTTTTCGCCGCCGTCTCTCCGGAGTCCCACAAGGCGTTCGAGCCGCTGGGGGAGTCGCTCGCGGAGCTCGCCAAGTTCGCCGCCCTGCTGGTCTTCGGCGCGCTGCTCACCCCGCAGCTCTTCGGAGACCTGTCCATCGGCGGGTACCTGGCGGTGATCCTCGCGATCGTGCTGATCCGCCCGGCTTCCCTTCTGTTGTCGCTGCTGGGCACGCGTATTGACCGCAGGGAGAAGCTCGTCGCGGCATGGTTCGGTCCGAAGGGCTTCGCCTCGGTCGTCTACGGCCTGCTGGTTCTCCAGGCCGGCATCCCGCAGGGGCAGGAGGCGTACAGCCTCATCGCCGTCTGCATCGCCTTCTCGATTGTCGCCCACAGCAGCACCGACGTCCCCATCGCCCGCCTCTTCCATGTCGACGACCTGGTCGACGCCGGCGGCGGGCAACCGGAAACACCGACAGGGACCGAGACTGCCAAGGAGGGCACTCAGGCGCACAGGCGATAGCGCCCAGGATCGCTGATCGGCCGCAATCTGGAGGTGGCCACGGAAGAACTCGAGATTGTGGAGGGGATCATCTCCCGTTCGGCATCCTGCAGCCCTAGGTACCCGGGAGTGGCCCGGCACACCCCGCGTCGCCTTGACGCGTTCCTCACGCCCTAACCACACCAAGGGCGCGAGCTGTGAACAGCCCCTTCAGGAGCTGGGCCGCGGGGCGGTCAGACGATGGTCTTGAGCGCATCAGGTCCTGCCCAAAATGGCGTAGGTTCCTGGCTGCCGCCTTGCTGCGCGCAGCAATCACCGCCAACCCCGCCAAACCTCCGCAATGCCTGTGATCGCTTCCCCTGCGGCGTGTCATCGACATGGCGTGCCACCAGGCGCTGCGCTCGCTCAAGACTTCTGCGCAGACCTCGTTCCCCGAACCGTTGCTGCCCCTGTTGTGCTGACCGCGAGGCTTGCTGCCGTGGGATCCAGCATGCTGATGGCCAGGGTGGCACGATCAAGGACGTGGCCTTCTGCGCGCGCCAGACCAGCCCTCGATCGGCCACTTCCAGAGGGCCATTGGCAAGCATGACGCTTATGCCGATTGTTCCGGGCTGCGCTGTGTGGACCTACCTGTGGCGCCTGTGCTGACCTCGTCAGGTTTTTGCGAAGCGGCGGTTGTCTGCGAGGGAAGAGCGTCCTCCCAGCCCAGTGGGTGCATGGCGCTGTCCGCGGCTTCGACCGCTGGTTCACTGCCCGCTTCGTTGAATGCGGTCAGCGCTTCCACCAATGCAACGCGTTGCTCTGGCACTATCCGCCTCACGATCGCTTCGATTTCCCGACGGCGCCTGCCCGTGACGTCCTGAACAAGATCGCGGCCTTCCGGCGTCAGCCGGAGCACTGTCTCGCGCCGATTGCCAGGGTTTGTCTGCCGGTCCGCGAGGCCGCTTGCGATCAGCCGGTCGATCATGCGCATCGCCGTCGAGGGCTTCACACCGAGCCGGTTGGCGAGTACGACGAGCTTGGCAGGTCCGTGTGTGGACAGCACCACCAAGAGCCGGAACTGGGGAAGGGTCACCCTGTCCTCAACCGCGGCAAGGGAACGCGCCGAGACAGCAACCAGCAGACGGGAAGCGGTCAGCACGGCTCGCGTCACCGCATCCACGTCATCGACCTGCTGTGCTGCCTTCGCTCTGTCACCCATGCGTCTTTTCTACCCTCTCCGTCGGCGCAGCGGTTCTGGCCCCCGGCGCACACGGCTGTTCCTAGTCTCTCGGGTCCTGGTGATAGCGCAGAAGCAGCATGGCTGCGTCGTCGTGCAGCGGCCCTCCTGCATGCTGAACCAGATCACCGCGCAGGGTCTGCAGCGCCAGCTCGGGATCAGGGTCCTTGAGCAGCGCGGCTCGTTCGCCCAGGGGGTAGAACCGGTCCGTGTCGTCCCGGGCTTCCGTGACGCCATCGGTGTACAGAAGCATCTGGGCTCCCGGGGTAAAGCGTTCCGCGTAGGGCTCGGGCCCGCTCATGCCGTGCACGCCGAGACCGAGCGGTAGCGCGGGGGACGGTGGCTCGGCAAAACGCACACGGCCATCGGGCCACAGGATCATGGGTGCGGGATGGCCATAGTTGAGCAGCGTCACGCTGTGATCGTCGGCGACTTCCGCCAGTACGGCCGTGACGAACTTTTCCCCCTGCAGCTCCCGGTCGGCCACACGTTCCAGCCGTGTGCCGACGCTCGTGAGGTCTGCCTCGTCGTGGGCGGCCTCGCGGAACGCACCCAGAATCACCGCGGCCGTCTCGACCGCTTCCAGCCCTTTGCCCTGCACATCTCCCACGATCACACGCACGCCGGCGGAGGAAGCCACCACCTCATAGAGATCGCCGCCGATACGCGCCTCGGCAACAGCCGATGTGTACGACACCGCCACCCGCAGGTGTCCGGCACTGCGTGGAACCGGCCTCAGAAGTACACGCTGCGCCACCTCTGCGATCGACCGGACGCTGGCCAGTTCGGCCTCACGTCGCTGCCTCATCACCGTTGCCACCAGCCCGGCCACCGTCACACCGGCCACGGAGGCCAGTGCCGTCCAGCCGCGGCGGCCGGCGAACAGACCGTCATACAGACCGAGCGCCAGACAGAGAAGCATCGCTATGACGCCGACGAGGGCCGTACGGCGCCAGCCGCCGACAAGTCCGGCGAAGGCCGGACCCAGCGACACAAGCGGCAGGAAGCCCACTGACGAGCCCGCAGTCAGATCGATGACGGCGACAACAGACATGACGCCGTAGGGGAGCACAGACAGCACGACGGAGCGCTGCACCGTCTCTTCGGGCATGGCAACCCCGCGGTGTGTGGCAGGCGGTGCGAAGTGTTCCGAGCAGAGGGCCTGGCACCGTGTCACGCCCCCACCTAATTTAGCCTATGCAAAACTTACCCTCGTGAAGGATCTCGACGGGCCGCGTTACCAACCGACAGCCACGGCGGGCCCCAAGTGGTAGAAGCCGGGAGGCGAGATATGGACCCTTCGAACACCCCAACGCCGCGACCCGCCCCACCCACCGGCTGGAAGCGGCTAGCGGCGCGGCTGCCCATAGGCCTCTACCGGATCGGCCTCGGCCCGCTGTTCGGTCGCAGACTGCTTCTCCTGATCCACACGGGACGGGTGAGCGGCGCTTCACGTACTGTCGTTCTCGAAGTCGTCGAGGCCGACTCTCGCTCCTGGGTCGTGGCCTCCGGTTTCGGGACTGTGGCTCGGTGGTACCGGAACCTGCAGCACACTCCGAAGGCCACCATTCAGGTCGGCCGGCACTACCACGCGGTTACAGCTCGGTTCCTTCCTTCGGAGGACGGAGGCAGGATCATGGCCCGGTACGCGCAGTCCCATCCCCGTCTGGCCGCACGCCTCTGTGCCTACATGGGGCTCCCCGCCGACGGGACAACGACGGGATATCGCTACGCCGGTACGCGGATTCCTTTCGTCAGGCTGGAGTGCAGCCCCTACTGCGATCGCCCAGGATGCGCCATGCCGCCCGGCAGGCCGGGCGCCGACACCGGCCGGCCTGCCGATCGTTCGTGACGAATCCCGCCGACGGTGAACACGCCGGCGATCCGCTCCGTACTGCTCACTGCGAGCCGTGCCAGCCGCCGTTCAACAGCTTCCGGGTGCCATGAACGATCGAGTTCTCCATGCCGACCGGGAGGCATCATGCGTTCCAACCGACGCACAGCCGAATCCACGCTCCCCAGGACGATCGGGGTGTTCGTGGCCGCCTGTGCGGTCATCGCCACCGTGCTCCTCATGACGCGTGGAGGTGATGAAGAAGCCTCAGCCTCCCAGACGCCCGCCGGAGCCGGCTACGGGCAGTCCACGGCGGGGTACGGGCACTCCGCGGGCGCCGGCCATGCCACCGGCACGCGGGACGGCGCAGCGGACAAGGCAGAGCCCGTGCCGACAGGCCCCCAGCCCGTGACAGAGGTGGACAAGACGTTCCTCGTGAAGGTCCGGCAGGCCGGCTTGTGGGAGATCCCGGCGGGCCGGCTCGCCCAGACGAACGCCTCGAGCGAGGCCGTCAAGCGTGCCGGACTGCATCTGATAGACGGGCACAGCAAGCTCGATCAGTTGGTCCGCGAGGACGCCAAGATCCTCGGCGTACCGCTTCCCGAGGAGGCGACGGCGGAGCAGCAGGGCTGGGTCACGCAGATGGAGAACGCCCGGGGCGTGGAGTTCGACCGTCTCTTCGCCAATCTCCTCCGTTCCTCCCACGGGAAGATCTTCGCCACCATCGGCGAGGTCAGGGCCGCGACACAGAACGACCTCATCCGTCGTCACTCGCGACAGGCCAACCAAACTGTCCTTGACCACCTCGAGGTGCTGGAGGACACCGGCCTGGTCGACAGCGCGACCTTCGACGACGTGGAGAAGTCCGTGACGCCGCAGTAGGTCCGAGACGCGGGTTCACGGATAGGGCCGCTGCTGGGATCCTTGTTTGTACATCGCCACGCTGCTACAGCCCGGCAGGCCTGGCCCCGTACGGGCTCGCGTGCCCCAGTGCGCGAAGAGTGAGGCGCGTTACGGGAGTTCGTTCGCGAGACCGGAGCCAGGCACGCAAGGCACGGCACGCTAAAGGCTTCTTGGGCTCGCATTCTGCGAGTCTGGCGCACCTATATTGCACTGTGCAATGATGCTGGGTGAGGAGGGCCCAGTAGCGGCAGGCCATGCCTGGAGCTGGGCGCTGGCACGGTGACACAGCTGCATACGCGTTTGTCTGCTGCTGGTAGCCCTCCTCACCAAGAAGATGTCGGTCCGAGGTGGGCAGACCCTTGTTGGGCGCAGGCGACAAAGATGCGAGCGGACACGGACGCCCCCGCGGGCCGGACTTTCGTTCCCACCACACAAGCAGCTTTCCAGTAGCGCCCTGTCTTGGCATCAGGAAGCTGCGCTCGGCTTATGCCGTGAGCGTCGGTGCGTCCCGTCCGCAGCCTCTTGTCGATCATCGACCTACAAGGGGTCCAGCACAGTCGACCGCGGGGGCAGCGTCTTTCCGGCCCTCAGTAGACGAGCCCTCGGCCCGCTTCCTGGCGGTCGCCGCCTACTATCGGCTTGCTCGTCGTTGCGGCCGGAAGGGTATAGCCGCAACTGCCCAGTTGTACGACCCGCGCCGGTGGAGCACGAAGGTTGCGGTGGCGTTTGCGCCTTCTATGAGTGGCCCTGGGTTCTGGTGTGCTCGGGGGTCTGTCCGTACTCGGGGCAGTGGGGGTTGTGGCAGGGGCCGGGGCCCCACAGCGGTACGTAGCATCCGAGCGACTTGTGCCGCCCTTTGATGATTGTTCCTACGCGGTTCTTGCAGGCTGGGCATGTCGGCCCGGCCTGTGGCTCGATCGCCTGCTTGTTTTTGCCCATTCTTTAACAATAGCTACTTATCCGCTGATATTGACCAGCCTATGCAGGATTTCCCTTGTCCGGGGGTGTGGGTGGTGGGTCCGGTGGATGGTCGAGCTCGACGTCGGAGTGGCCGCCCGGCTGGGGGACGTGGCCATCCGGGACCGGGCCCTCGGCCCGGTTCTGGGTGGGGGTGTCCGCAGGCTGATCAGGCTTGGGCGCGGCGGGCCGGCGGATGCTGAGGATGACGGAGGCGGCCAGGACCACGACGATGACGGCCAGGCTCACGGGGGAGGGGATCTCCGGGATGTCGGGGCTGATCAGCTTGTGGGATGCCTGGAGGATGAGTTTGACGCCGATGAAGGACAGGATGATCGCGAGGCCGGTGTTGAGGTAGTGGAATCGGTCCAGGAGGCCGGAGAGCATGAAGTAGAGGGCGCGCAGGCCCAGGATGGCGAAGGCATTGCTGGTGTAGACGATGAAGGCATCGTCGCTGACTGCGAGGACGGCGGGGACGCTGTCGACGGCGAAGATCAGGTCGGCTGCCTCGATCGCGGCCACCACAGCGAGCAGCGGTGTGGCAACGCGTTTGCCCGCCTCCTTGACGAAGAATTTCGCCCCGGCGTACTCGTCCCGTACGGGGATGACCTTCCTGAGGGCCCGGACGGCGAAGCTCTTGCCGGGGTCGAAGGTGTCCTCTTCTTCCTTAAGGAGTTTGTAGGTGCTGTAGAAGAGGATGGCGGCGAAGGCGAACAGGACCGCGGTGAAGCGGCTGACCACGGCGACGCCGAGGGAGAGGAAGATGCCGCGGAACACCAGGGCGCCGATGACGCCGAAGAACAGGACCCGATGCTGGTAGGCGCGGGGGACCTTGAAGTAGGCGAAGATCACTGCGAAGACGAACAGGTTGTCGACCGACAGGCTCTTCTCCAGCAGCCAGGCAGTGGTGTACTCGGTTCCCGCGGTCGTGCCCAGGACGAGGAAGATGACGGCGCCGAAGATCAACGCGAGGCTGATCCACAGCCCGCTCCAGGCCGCGGCCTCCTTGAACCCGATCACGTGCGCGCTGCGGTGGGCGAGCAGGTCCACCGCCAATGACACCACCACCGTCACGGCGAACGCTGCCCATAGCCAGAGCGGGACATCGAGCACGTTGGTTACTCCCATCCGGCGCTGCGCCGGCCCCTATATAGGATTCTGCGGCATTGCTCCCCCTACGGCGCGCCGGCTGATCAGGGCGGGGGTTCACAAAGCCGGTGAGCTCGTCGTTGGTGCGTGTGCGCGCCGCGCAGCGGGCCGGTGGCTGGCCTGCTGCGCGGCCACCGGCAGTCGGGCCTCAGCCAGCCCACCTCATGGTGCCTTTCTCGATGTGCGGCGCAGCCGGTCGAGGTGGGTGATGACGGGGGTCGCGGTGGTTCCGTGGAGGATGACGGACACGAGGACGGTGAAGGCGATGAGTGACCACATCGGTTTGGCGAGGCCGTTGAAGTCGTTGTGTCCCAGGGCGTAGGCGAGGTAGAACAGCGAACCGATGCCGCGGATGCCGAAGGCGGAGGTGACGATCTTCTCGCGGGGTCCGGTCGACAGGCCGATCTGTGACACCCATGCGGTGATGGGACGGACGGCCACGACCAGGAGGAGGCCGAGGAGGGCGGCGGGCCAGGTGAGGGTGTCGAAGCCTGTCTTGGCGAGGTAGGCGCCCAGCAGGAAGAGGAAGAAGGCGGTGAGCAGTCGCTCGATCTGCTCGGTGAACTCGTGCAGGACTTTGTGGTAGCCGTGGTTTCGTTCGACGGCCCGTACGGTGCAGGCGGTGACGAACACTGCCAGGAAGCCGTACCCGTGGGCGATTTCGGCGATGCCGTAGGAGAGGAAGGTTGCTCCCAGTGCCACGAATCCTTCCAGGTGTTCGGAGAGCCGGACGGCGGAAGGCTTGGCGCGAAAGAAGATCCAGCCCAGTAGACGGCCGGTCACCAGGCCGGTGCCGATGCCGATAGCGGTCTTGGCGAGCAGGTCGCCCAGGACCCACGGGCCGATCCATCCGGCGGACCAGGCCCCGCCGGATGCGGCGGCGAGGGCGATGGCGGCCAGGACGAAGGGGAATGCCAGGCCGTCGTTGAGCCCCGCCTCTGCGGTGAGGGTGAAGCGCACTTCATCGTCGTCGTGCTCGGAATCGGCGGGTTCCCCGACACGTACCTCCGCGGCGAGGACCGGGTCGGTGGGGGCGAGGACGGCCGCAACCAGCAGCGCGGCAGCCGGGGGCCAGTCCAGGAGAACGACGGCGAGCAGCCCGGTCGTGGCGATCGTGAGCGGCATCGCCAGGCCCAGCAGTCGCCATGGTCCTGTCCACCGGCGTAGGCCGAACGGACGGTTGAGTGCCAGGCCGGCGCCCATGAGCGAAACAATCACGCAGACTTCCGTCGCGTGCTCCACCCACAGACGGTCTTGCACCGGATCCACCACGGGAAGCGGCAGTGGCAGGAGGGCTACGGCCACGCCGACGGCCAGGAACACCATTGGCATCGACAAAGGACGGCGGAAGACCAGCCGCGGCAGCATGGCCGCGGCCAGAGCACCTGCGCCCAAAGCGGCGTACACGGCGTCAGAGAACGTCATCTGCAAGATCCTCGCAGATCCGTGCACCACTGCCTTCGGTCAGCTCGGCGCGCAGCAGGGCACGGCCCGCAATCCGCTAGTGCCCTGCGCCAGAGATCCGTTGGCAGAAGCGGGCGAGTGAATCGAGGATCTCTTCGGCTGTCTTGGTCCAAGTGAACGGGGTCGGGTTCTCGTTCCACTGTTTGACCCAGGCGCGGATGTCGGCTTCCAGGGAGCGCACACTCTTGTGGGCACCGCGGCGGATCTTCTGGTCTGCGAGGAAGCCGAACCATCGCTCCACCTGGTTGATCCAGGAGGAACCGGTGGGCGTGAAGTGCAGGTGGAACCGCGGGTGTTTGGCCAGCCACGTCTTGATGGCCGGGGTCTTGTGGGTGCCATAGTTGTCGCAGATCAGATGGACCTGAAGGTGCTCGGGGACCTCTTTGTCGATCTTGATGAGGAACTTCTTGAACTCCGCGGCCCGGTGCCGACGGTGCAGTGAGGTGATGACTTCGCCAGTCGCGACGTCAAAGGCCGCGAACAAGGTGGTCAGACCGTTGCGGACGTAATCGTGAGTGCGGCGCTCGGGCATGCCGGGCATCATCGGCAGCACAGGCTGAGAGCGATCCAAGGCCTGGATCTGAGACTTCTCGTCCACCGACAGCACCACCGCTCCTTCGGGCGGGTTGAAATACAGCCCCACCACGTCGTAGACCTTCTCCACGAACAGCGGATCGGTCGACAGCTTGAACGTGTCGCTCAAATGCGGCTTGAGCTGGAACCTGCGCCAGATCCGGCCCACCGTCGACTTCGACAAGCCACTGCGGTCCGCCATCGACGAACGCGACCAGTGAGTGGCGTTCTTCGGGATTTCCTCCAGCGTGCTGACCACGACCGCCTCCACCTGGTCCACGCTGATGGTGGGCGGCCGGCCCGGCCGAGGCTCATCCACCAGCCCGTCCAACCGTGCGGCCAAAAACCGGCGACGCCACTTGCGGACCGTGTCCGCCGCGATATGTAACTCGCGTGCCACCACGACAATCGGCGGCACGTCAGCACCATCACATGCCAACACGATGCGGGCCCGCAAGGCCACCGCCTGCGCGGATGACGCCCTACGAGCCCAACGCTCCAACACCACACGCTCATCAGGCGACAACAACAACGGTTCCAACTTCGGACCACGACGTGACACCGGCACATCCCCAGAAGCACTCATAAACGAATTAACGACGGATCTCTGGCGCAGGACACTAGTCAGCACGTGATAGAAGGCAGCTCGGTTTCCGAACAGGCGCGTCAAGTTCCCGTTGTGGCAGCTGAGTTCTCCCGATTGGCCACAGCTCCTGGCTGGCTGCGGGGCGCTGAGACACGGCACGATGAAGGGCATGTGGTCCTTATGGGTGCCTCTCATCGTGATTCTCGTGCTTGCGTGCTGGATCGCCTGGAAAGTGCAACGACGCGGGAGACGCATGCACGACGCGGGGTCGTTGAGCTGTCCGCGGTGCGAACAGGTGCACCGCGAAATCGCCCAGCGCCGTGAGCAGCCCAGTGTCCTGGCCCGGCTGCGCGCCCGCACCGGGAACCGCTGAGAGCGGATTCGAAAGCGACCAGCGGCGATAGTTGAATCCGATCATGGCGCGGACGTTCTCAGGTCGAGGGCGCGACGGCTGCTGCTGCGGCCGCGCTGTCAACGGGTCAGCCGGCTGTCGTCTTCTTGGCGGCCGGCTCCCCGGGGTGTGCGGCAACCGGCACCCCGTACAGGTTCAGGTGTGGCGGACTTCGTTATGTGGGCGGATCGGGGGGAACTGGTAGTTCGGTCACCGTGGCACGCGCATGCCACAGCAATGGCCTGAGGTGAAAGGAGCGGGTGTTGACGACGGCACGAGAAATCATGACCAGCGGCACCGAGTGCATCGGCGCTGAGGAGAGCGCCTTGGACGCGGCGAGGAAGATGACGGAACTCGGTGTCGGTGCCCTGCCGATCTGCGGTACCGATGAGAAGCTCAAGGGCATGCTGACCGACCGCGACATCGTGGTGAAGGTCCTCGGCGCAGGCAAGGACCCCGCCGATGTGAAGGCCGGCGAGCTGGCCCAGGGCGAAGCTGTCACGATTGGCGCTGACGACGACGTCGACGAGATTCTGCGGACGATGACCGAGCACAAGGTACGACGCCTGCCCGTCATCGACGGACACACCCTGGTCGGCATGGTGGCCACGGCCGACGTCGCTCGCGCCCTGCCCGACCCCAAAGTCGGCGACCTCCTCGAGGCCCTCTCCACCGACTAGCCAGCCCGCGCCAGCCGCCGGCCTGTACCGACTCCCCGCGACCGGAATGCTCCCACGCCAGGCTGCCTGAGCTTCTGGGGAACGTGAAAGGGCAGGTGCGGGGCAGTAGGCAGGGGTTGTGAGCCCCATTCAATAGGGCGGCCACGCGCAAGAATGACAACCGGAAAGGGGTCGTTGTGAGCGAGTTCGACATCTGGGTGTACCGGCCGAGCGCGGGATATCAGGAGGGGGTCGACATCGTCGGCTACAAGGTGGAGGCCATCGACGGCAGTATCGGGAAGGTCAGCAAGCACTCCGAGGAGGTCGGCTCCTCTCATATCGTTGTCGACACCGAGGTGTGGATCTTCGGGAAGCACGTTCTGCTGCCCGCTGGGACGATCAAGCTGATCGACACTGCCGAGGAGACGGTCCACGTCGACCGTACGAAGGACCAGATCAAGGACGCCCCCGACTTCGACGAGATCAAGCACGCGGGCGAGCCCAGCTACCTGGAGCAGTTCGGCCGCTACTACGGCCAGCCACATATGTAATCGCTGTCCTCCGGCCGGGTCTGTGATCGGGGCGATTGCGGACCCGGCTGCTGCGATCGTCCGCATCGGCCGCCCGGCGAGCCAGCGGCCGGCATGCCCGGGCTCTCGCCGTCGGCGCTCAATCGCCGGGCGTCTGCGACCGGCCCGGCACCTGAGGTGCCCGCGCGGCCTCGGCTTCGGCCTTCGCGTCGCTGACTGCGGCGGCTGCCTGCTTTGCGACTTCATCGGCAGCCGCGGCAGCGTCGAGTGAGGGTGGCGTGCCTGCCTCGATCTCCGGGGCCCCGCTTTCGTCGGCCGCGTCGTCGGCCTCGGTACTGGTTGCTTCGTCCGGTTGCGCAGATGGGGGAAGACCCATTGCCGACCGGTCGCCGAATGCGCTGGTGACGGCCCGTACTGCCTCGGTCAGTTCTCCTGGGATGACCCAGAAGGTGTTGTTGTCGCTCTTGGCCAAGTGCGGGAGGGTCTCGAGGTACTTGTAGGCAAGGATCTTTGGGTCCGCGTTGTTGCGATGGACGGCCTGGAAGACACGCTCGACCGCTTTCGCCTCGCCGTCGGCCCGCAAGATCATGGCCTGTTGTGTGCCCTGTGCTTCGAGGATGTCCTTCTGCTTCGTGCCCTCTGCGGTCAGGATCTTGGCTTGCCGTTCCCCTTCGGCGTGGAGGATGGCCGCGCGCTTGTCACGCTCGGCCCGCATCTGCTTCTCCATCGCCTCTTTGATGGTGTGCGGCGGATCGATGGCCTTGATCTCGACGCGGTTGACCCGGATGCCCCACTTGCCGGTGGCATCGTCGAGGACCGTGCGGAGCCGGGCGTTGATCTCCTCACGTGACGTGAGCGTCTCCTCCAGGTCCATGGAGCCGATGACGTTCCGCAGTGTGGTCACGGTGAGCTGATCGATCGCATGCAGGTAGTCAGCGACCTCGTAGGCCGCCGCCCGCGGGTCGGTGACCTGGTAGTAGAGCACCGTGTCGATGTTCACCACCAGGTTGTCCTCGGTGATCACCGGCTTGGGGTCGGACGAATACACCTGCTCGCGCACGTCGAGTTTGGTGTTGATGCGGTCCGCGACCGGGACGACGAAGTTCAGGCCGGGTTGCAGCGTCCGACGGTACCGGCCAAACCGTTCGATGTTGTAGCGGCGTGCCTGCGGCACGATACGCACCGTCGAGGCCACGAGGAAGACAACCACGATCGCGGCCACAAGAATGAGGACGAGTACCGGATCCACACTTCCTCCGTCGGGTGTTCAGCCGTTCATGGAAGGAGCTCGCGGGGGTAGACGACAGCCGTCACGCCTTCGATCTCCATGACGTCCACCAGTGCCCCCACCGGGATCACATGGCTTTCGTCGAGGGCGCGGGCGGACCATTGTTCTCCGGACACTTTGATCAGGCCGCGGGTCGCTGTGACCTCCTGCATGACCTCGGCCCGCCGACCGACCAGCGCATCGCTGCCCTCCCGTATGAGGGGTGCCTGTGCCATGTGCCGCAGCGCGACCGGGCGGACGAGGACGAGGCCCGCCGCCGTGGCCACTCCGAGCGCCACGAGCTGGCCGAGAAACCCGATGCCCACACCAGCAACGACAGCGGCAACCAGCGCGGCGCCCGCCAGCAACCCGAAAACCAGCGTCAGGGTGAAAAACTCCGCGACACCAAGCGCCGCGGCGGCGAACAGCCATACGAACCACGGCATCGAACCAGCCTCCCTCGGAGGAGCTATCCCACCACCTACCCACCCGGAACCCGGACAGAACAGACTCGTCCGACCCGGTCTGCGATCAAGGCGCTCGAACGGCGACAGCAGGTCACGCCGGCATTGGCGGTTCTGCTCGACGCCCTCGCAGAACACGATGCGGAGCGGCGGATGCCGCTGTCCGCTCGTTGGGCGCCACGGCGCAGTGAGCTCCGCTTCGACAGCGTTCCGCTGTTCGCGGGGTCGATTGCGCAAGTCGGGACGATGAGTCCAGCCTGCCGCCTGCGAGGGAGCGCTGGGGAGATTGGCTTCGGCGTGCGGTCGCTGGCGGCAGACCGCACGCTGGAAGGTGTTGAACAGGCGCCCTCCCCAGCCACCGCAGACAGGGGCGCACTACCGGGATCGCTGCGGTATTCGGGTCACAGCCGCGTTGCGTGATGGGAGGCGGATCATGCTGTTGCCTCATCCCGCTGTGTTGAAGATCTTGATCGGGCAGGGCGGACCGCACCGTGCGCTGTCTGCCGGGGTTGGCGGTGCCGGCACGTGTCAGCAGGTGGAAGGCGTCATCTACACACCGGGTGTGCAGACCGGCACCCGCGATGTTGGTGCTGCGGTGACCGCTGCGCCATATCAGCGGCCTGGCGCCTGGCCCCAGGAGGCGTCTACGCCGGACTTGGCCATGTGCGCCGAGGCACGTAGCGGCTTCGGCCGCACTCGCACAGCCGCTGCACCGTGCATCAGCGCCGGATAACCGTCATGCACAAGCACGCCCGCCCTGACAACGAATCCGACAAGCACGCCCGCCCTGACAACGAATCCGACAGAGGTGTGGAGCGACTGGATTCCCCCATGGCTGACATGGTGCGCGGCACGGGCGCATCGGTCGGTCTGCTGTTCCTGTTGCCGCCCGGGGAAGAGGTTCTGTGGCTAGCGCTGGTCTCCGGCGCGTCACTGCGGCTCGCCGCACCTTGGGCCCGCGTCTCCATGCACACCTCGACCCCTGTCGCCGATGCCATTCACGAGCGGCGCCTGGTGTGGCTGGCGAGTCAGGAGGAGATGGCCCGCCGCTACCCACAGCTGGGCATCGTGTTGCCGTACGACTTCATGCTTGCCGCAGCCCCCCTCACCACCGGAACCCAGGTGTGGGGCGGCGTTGCACTGCTATGGCCCATGTGGCACTCTGCGACTCTCACTCAGCAAGAACGCGAATCGGTCGGCACGTTCTGCCGGCTGGCGGCCGATCTCCTCAAGCAGGCTGCCGATCACGGCCGTCCGCTGCTTCCCCCCGTGGAACCACGTTTGCTGTCGGCGCCGCAGCGACAGGCAGACCCCGACCATGCCATGGCCGAGCTCCGCTTCACCGAGCGTCTTCCCGTCGGCTGCTGCGCCCTCGACCTCAGCGGTCGGCTTACCTTCATCAATCCTGCCGGCGCCGACCTTGTTGGCGCCGGCGCCGCCTCCCTCGTGGGAAACCGTCCCTGGGAAGTGCTGCTGTGGCTGCACGACCCGGTTTTCGAAGAGTGCTACCGGTCGGCAGTGATCACCCGCCAGCCCACCTCGTTCACCGCCGTGCGCCCCCCGGACACACCGCTGTTCTTCCAGCTCTACCCCAGCGACAGCGGCATCAGCGTCCACATCACACCCCTCGCGCAGCAGGAAGTCACTCCACCGCGGAAGACAGCACCATCCGGTGAACCGGTAAGTGCGGTCGCGCTCTATCACCTGACCCACCTGGCTACCGCTCTGGCCGAGGCCGTAGACGTCCACGGCGTGGTCGACCTCGTCGCCGACCAGATCGTGCCTGCCTTCGGCCCCCGAGGCCTGGTCCTCATGACCGCGGAGGAAGGACGGCTGCACATCATCAGTCACCGCGGATACAGCGCCGACTTCATCAGCCGCTTCGACGGCACGCCCCTGGCCGACCCCACCCCGACCGCGCATGCCCTGGCCACCAACACCCCAGTCTTCTTCCCCACCTTCGCCGACTTCCAGCATGCCTACCCCGGCGCGCCCCGCTACGAGGGTAGGAGCGCTTGGGCTTTCCTGCCCCTGACCGCCTCCGGCCGCCGCATCGGCTCTCTTGCCCTTTCCTACGACCAGCCTCGCCCTTTTCCCCCGGCCGAACGTGCCATCCTCACCTCCTTGGCCGGGCTGATCGCCCAGGCCCTGGACCGCGCCCGCCTCTACGACGCCGCCCGTACCCTCGCCCACGCTCTTCAGACCGGTCTGCTGCCCCCTGTGCTGCCCCGCATTCCGGGCCTGGACGTCGCGGCACGTTACCTGCCTGCCGGGCACGGCAGGGACATCGGCGGCGACTTCTACGACCTCATCCACGCAGCCCCCGCCGCCACGGCAGTGATCGGTGACGTCCAGGGCCACAACACGACCGCCGCCGCCCTCATGGGACAGGTCCGCACCGCCGTCCACGCGCACGCCGCCACTGGCACACCCCCCGGCGTCCTCCTCGCCCGCACCAACCGCTTCCTCGCCGACCTCGACACCGGCCTGTTCACCAGCTGCCTGATCGCCCAACTCGACCTCACCCACCACCGCGTCACCCTCGCCACAGCAGGACACCCCCCGCCCCTGCTCCGCCACCCCGACGGACGCACCGAGGTCCTCCACCTGTCACCAGGGCTACTGCTCGGCATCGACCCTGACATGGACTACGCCACCATCGAAATCGTCCTCTCGCCCGGTGCCGTAATCGCCCTGTACACCGACGGACTCGTCGAAATCCCCGGAACCGACATCGATGACACCACCAACGCCCTCGCCCAACGCCTCGCACAGGCTCAAAGCCAGGACCTGGACGACCTCGCTGGCACCCTCGTTCGCCAGGCGGCAGCCACCCGCCATGACGACATCGCCCTTCTGCTTGTCCGCCGGCAACCGGACGCCGGCTGACACACGACACGCCATGCAGCGAGGCTTTCCACAGGTCTGCGCCGAAGAATGGAACACGACGCATCCCGGGGCCGCACGGTTCGTCTCCGACAAGCCCCGGCGCACCAACGGCTTACGACGACCACCCTGAGACCCCGGGACGGCTACCCGTCACGGGCACCTGCCCAGCAGCCGCACCCTGCCCTCTTATCGCCACGCAACGCCATGCTCAACGGTGCGATCCTCATGATCGCGCGCGCTGCCCACCACACGATGCCCGCCGCCCGCACTGTAGGCGGCCGCCGCGCGGTGCTCGCTGCCGTTGCCGCCTGGTGGTGCGCCTCCCGCAGGGGCTGATCACAACCTGACACCGATGTGATCTTGCGGAGGCGTGCGGGGCAGACAGCCGGTCCGGCGGTGGATACGGTGCAAAGAACGCGTCAAGAGTGGCGCGCGGTGTGCCGGGAAGTCTGGTCGGCGTCCTGGGGCAGTGTGCCCTTTTGTCGCTGACACACCGGAGGCCCACTGCCATGGCCGGCACCCGCTCCCCCTTCCTCGGTTTGCTGCCCCTACCCGAGCGGCAGGCGATCGGCCGGGCCCTGCGCACCGAGACCGTCGGCGGCCTGGTCCTCCTCGGCGCAGCCGTCCTCGCGCTGATTTGGGCCAACAGCCCGTGGAGCGCGGCCTATGCGTCCGTACGCGACTTCCACTTCGGGATTCCAGCCCTCGGCCTGGACCTGTCCGTGGGGCACTGGACAGCGGACGGGCTGCTGGCCGTGTTCTTCCTCGTCGCCGGGATCGAGCTGAAACGGGAGCTGGTCGTTGGCGAACTGCGTACCCCGGCCACCGCCGCACTGCCGGTCATCGCCGCGGTTTGCGGGATGGCCGTACCCGCTGCCCTTTACCTGGCTACCGTCACGACGGATGGCGGCAGCGGGGCGGGGTGGGCGGTCCCGATGGCCACCGATATTGCCTTCGCACTGGCGGTGCTGGCGGTGCTGTCCACGCACCTGCCGGCCGCGCTGCGCGCCTTCCTCCTGACCCTGGCCGTGGTCGACGACCTGGGCGCGATTCTGATCATCGCGGTGTTCTTCACTTCCGACCTGAACCTGTGGGCACTTGCCGGAGCCGTGGCGGGCCTGGTCCTCTTCTACCTGCTCCAGCGGCTGCGGGTGCGCGGCTGGTGGTGGTACGTGCCTCTCGGGCTGGCGATCTGGGCGCTGATGTACAACGGCGGCATCCACGCCACCGTCGCCGGAGTCGCCATGGGCCTCATCCTGCGCACCATCCCCGACAAGGCCGAGGACGTCTCACCGGCCTCCCGAGTCGCGCACCTGCTTCACCCGTTCTCCGCCAGCGTCGCGGTACCGCTGTTCGCACTGTTCGCCGCCGGGGTGAGTATTACCGGTCCTGCCTTGGGCGCGGTGTTCACCAGCCCTGAACCCCTCGGCGTGGTGATCGGCCTGGTCGTCGGCAAGACGGTGGGGATCTTCGCCGGAACGTACCTGGCCGCCCGCTTCACCCGCGCCCAGCTCAACCCCGACCTCGCGTGGGCTGATGTCCTGGGCCTGTCGGTGCTGGCCGGGATCGGCTTTACCGTCGCCCTCCTGATCGGAGAACTCGCCTTCCCTGGCAGCCAGTCCGGCGAGCACGTCAAGGCCGCCGTCCTCGTCGCCTCCCTGTTCGCCGCACTCCTCGCCGCGGTCCTGCTGCGCAGGCGCAACACCGTGTACCGGCGCCTGTACGAGGCGGAGAACCTCGACGCCGATAACGACGGGATCCCCGACATCTACCAGAACGACACGGCGGGGCCTGAAGGCGCCGCCGCTCGTACGGACGGGAAGCACACCTGATGGCCGACGGCGATGCCCCACTGCTGGCGCCCGTGATCGTCATCGCCGCCCTGGTCATCCGCACCGCCATCACCGAGCTCCGGCATCCGGGCAGCGCCCGGCGGCAGTGGGCGTTCGCCACCAGCCCACGGGCCATGGCGGCCGGTGCGACCATCGCCGCGGCCACGGTCCTGATCGGCGGGACCCGCTACGGCTGGGCGGCGGTGGCCTGGGCCCTGCTCACCGGGGCACTCGCCGCCTTCGTCACTGGCCGCGACACCCCGGCTGCCTCACCGTCCCCACAGCCGGACAAGGAGCAGCCCATGTCGGAACGACAGATTGGGAAGGTGCTGGCCGCCATCGGCGCACCACTCACCCTGGCCGGTGTGGTGATGCACTTCCTCCCCGGACCCGGCTTCCCCGTGCTCATCATCGGCTTGGCCCTGCTCGCCACCGGCCTCGCCATGACCGCAGCCCGCCGCCGGTAACACCACCCGGCCGGCCAGGTGCTCGACCACCGGCCAGGGCACCGCCCTCCTGGAACAGCCCGACGTAGCGGACTGTGCACACCTGAAGAGCGAAGCCCAGCTGATGACGCTTCGTAGGCCACAGCGCGATCAGATCCCGTTCGACGCGTCCAGGAGAAGAACCGCTCCGGCTCAGGTCTCGTCGGCTCTCGGCGAACTTCCCGTATGCCTCACCCTGATCATCAGTTACGAACTCCACCGGCATGATCCGGACCGTAGCCAGGCCCCGCCCATGATCAATGATCTTCAGCGAAGCTCAGCGCTGAAGACGATCACTGCGCTAGCCAGCCATGATCAATCTCAGCGCCAACGGCTGTCTCGATGTTCCCCGAGGCCGGGATATGCCTAGGCTCGCCCCGCCAGCAAACGGGTTCGCGGGGCGGACGACCAACCGAACGGGGCAGCCCTCGAAGCCCTCGACGCGGGCCGTGCCGCGTGCCCGCCATGCCCCCGTACACGGGACTCGGCAGCCCGCGAGCCGCAGGAGCACACTGGAAGAGTGAGTAAGCCGATAGTCGTCCATCACGCCTCTTCTGAGCCCGGTCGCAGAGTGACCTGCCTCAGATACGGCCGCGACGACTTCCTGGGTACGGCATTCTCCGATCACGACCTGGTGGTCATCCTGGAGGGGGCTGGGTGGATCGACCCGGACCGGATCATTGATGATCCGACACGGATCGAGTGGCGCGGCGGCCGCGCACATCTCTGGCAGGCGACCTGAGCACTGCCCGCCGCTCTTCTGTACCGCCGGTCACTGGCCATCGTTCATTGCCCATGCCAGGCGGAGGCCACCGGCTGCTGGCGCTGGTCGGCTTCGCGTGCCTGCTGTTGCTGAGAAACACCCCGAGCTTGATCTCGGTGCGGCGGTGTGTCCGGCGGGGCCGGAGCTGATGACGATGACCTCGCGTACGTCGTCTGTGCCGGTCACGCTGCTCAGGCTTCCTGGTGGGCGTCGATCTCGGCGATCAGGGCTTCGATGCGGGTCTTGATCTCGTCGCGGATGGGGCGCACCGAGTCGACACCCTTGCCGGCCGGGTCCTCGAGGGCCCAGTCGAGGTACTTCTTGCCGGGGAAGATCGGGCAGGCGTCGCCGCAGCCCATGGTGATGACGTAGTCGGATGCCTGGACGGCCTCGGTGGTGAGGATCTTCGGTTTGGCGTCGGCGATGTCGACGCCGACTTCCTTCATGGCCTCGACGGCGGCCGGGTTGACCTGGTCGCCCGGGATGGAGCCGGCGGAGCGGACCTCGATCCGGTCGCCCGCGAGGTGGTTGAGGAATCCGGCGGCCATCTGTGAGCGGCCGGCGTTGTGGACGCAGACGAAGAGCACGGAGGCGAGCGGGGTGGTGGACATGGGTTCTTCCTTCAGGATCAGCGGGTGGTTCAGGCGGGCAGGGTGGACAGAAGTTCGGTGATGTGGGCGTCGATCGTGTCCCGGATGTCGCGGACGGCGGCGAGCGGGGCGCCGTCGGGGTCGGCGACGGGCCAGTCGAGGTAGCGGCGGCCGGGCACGATGGGGCAGGCGTCGCCGCAGCCCATGGTGATGACGATGTCGGCGGCCTGGACGACCTCGTCGGTCAGCGGCTTGGGGAACGCTGCGGCGGCGTCGGCGCCGGCCTCGGTGAGGACCTGCGCGATGAACGGCTCCACCTCAGGCGCGGGGTGCGTGCCGGCCGACGAGACGGTGACCCGGCCGGCGGCGCGATGGGCGAGGAGGGCGGCGGCGAGCTGGGAGCGGCCCGCGTTGTGGCTGCAGACGAACAGCACGCGCGGCAGCCCGCTGCCGGGGCCGCCCTCGACGTGAGCGAGGGCGTCCAGGCGTTCCGCGGTGAAGCGTTCGGCCAGCACGACCAGGTGCGTGCGCACCTGCGCGGTGGAGGCCAGGAGGCTGTAGGAGTCGGTGAGCAGAGCCTGGACGGTCTCGGCGGAGAAGCGGCCGGCGTGCCGGGTGGCGTGGCGGGCGACTCCGGTGGCCAGGCGCTGGTCGGGCAGGAGGGGTGAGGAGGAGGCGGACAAGGGGACTCCTTCGACGCGCCCAATAAGTCAGCCCGCGCTGGTATCAGCGCGTGGTGATGTGACAGTATCAGGGCATGCTGACTTCAGTCGATCCTGATGTGATCCGGGTGTTGGGCGATCCGCTCCGCCTGAAAATCGTGACCCTGCTGGCGCGCGAGACGCTCTGCATGACGCACCTGGTTGAGGAGACGGGAGCCAAGCAGACCAACCTGTCCAATCACATGAAGGTGCTGCGTGAGGCCGGGCTGGTGGAGACCGAGCCCTGCGGCCGGTTCACCTACTTCAAGCTCAAGCCCGACGTCCTGGCCGGGCTGTCCGAGCAGTTCGCCGCGCTGGCCGCCTCCGCCCGCAGTGCTGCCGAGAATAAGAGGGCCTGTCCGTGACCCCCACTGAACCGACCACCGCCGCACCCCCGCAGAGCGGCGCGGAGGCCTCGGTCGTTGCCAAGCTGTCCACCCTCGACCGGTTCCTCGCCGTGTGGATCCTGCTGGCCATGGGCCTCGGGCTCGGGCTGGGCCGGCTCATCCCCAGCCTGAACGATGCTCTGGCGAAGGTCGAGATCGGCGGCATCTCGCTGCCCATTGCGGTCGGCCTGCTGATCATGATGTATCCGGTTTTGGCGAAGGTCCGCTACGACAAGCTGGATGCCGTCACCGGCGACAAGAAGCTGATGGTGTCGTCGCTGGTCATCAACTGGATTGCCGGCCCGGCGATCATGTTCGCGCTGGCGTGGATCTTCCTGCCGGACCTGCCCGAGTACCGCACCGGCCTGATCATCGTCGGCCTCGCCCGTTGCATCGCCATGGTCATCATCTGGAACGACCTCGCCTGCGGCGACCGTGAAGCCGCGGCTGTGCTGGTGGCGCTCAACTCGGTGTTCCAGGTCATCGCGTTCGGCCTGCTGGGCTGGCTCTACCTCGACCTGCTGCCCGGCTGGCTGGGCCTGGGCGACGGGGAGAAGCTCGACATCTCGATGTGGAAGATCGCGCTGAACGTCGTCATCTTCCTCGGTGTGCCGCTGCTGGCCGGCTTCCTGACCCGCCGCTTCGGGGAGAAGAAGATGGGGCGCGAGTCGTACGAGGCAACGTTCCTGCCGAAGATCGGGCCTTGGGCGCTGTACGGCCTGCTGTTCACGATCGTCATCCTCTTCGCCCTGCAGGGAAAGACGATCACCTCGCAGCCGCTGGACGTGGCCCGCATCGCGCTGCCCCTGCTCGTCTACTTCGCCGTCATGTGGTTCGGCACCTTCCTGCTCGGCAAGGCCATCGGCCTGACCTACGACCGCACCGCCACGCTCGCTTTCACCGCGGCGGGCAACAACTTCGAACTGGCCATCGCGGTCGCGATCGCGACCTTCGGCGTCACCTCGGGCCAGGCCCTCTCGGGTGTCGTCGGACCGCTGATCGAGGTGCCGGTGCTGGTCGCGCTCGTCTACGTATCTCTGGCGTGGCGCAAGAAGTTCACGGCGCCGCAGCTCTCCGCATGACACAGCGCACTGATGTGGTGGTGGTCGGCGGCGGCCAGTCGGGACTCGCTGCCGGCTACCACCTTCGCCGCCTCGGCGTGGAATTCGTCATCCTCGATGCGCAGTCCACGCCGGGCGCAGCCTGGCAGCACGTCTGGAACTCTCTTCGTCTGTTCTCGCCCGCGGCCTGTTCGTCCCTGCCGGGCCGCCTCATGCCGCCACAGGCCGGCGAGACGTACCCCGACGCACAGCACGTCGTCGACTATCTCGCCGATTACGAGAAGCGCTACGAACTGCCGGTCCAGCACGGTGCCCGGGTCCAGGCGGTGCACCGTGCGGGCCGATCCCTCCGTGTCCAGACCGACTCGGGCGAATGGCAGGCGAGCGCGGTCGTCAGTGCCACCGGTAGCTGGTCGCGGCCCTTCCTGCCTGCCGTCCCCGGCCGTGACGTGTTCACCGGCACGCAGATCCACACGCCCGCCGGACTGCACCGGCTGACCGCAGCGTGTGCAGGGTGAGTCAGGCGCGCAGGTCGAGCATGGCCGACATGCCCGCGACCACGGACGGGGCGACCTGGTAGTAGACCCAGGTCCCGCGCCGCTCGGAGGTCAGCAGGCCCGCGTCCTTGAGCTTCTTCAGATGGTGGGAAACCGTCGGCTGCGAGACGCCGACATCGGAGATGTCACACACGCACGCCTCCCCGCCCGGATGCGAGGCGACCCGGGAGAACAAGCGCAGCCGCACCGGGTCGGAGAGCGCCTTGAACATGGCGGCCATCTTCTCCGCATCCGCCTGTGACAGCTCCCCGGCGGTGATCGGGGGGCAGCACGGCACCACGGCCTCCCCCTGTAGAACGGGCAACTCCACAACCTCAGAATTCGACATGCGTCTATGTTGACACTCGTCGAAGCAAGTGGCAACCTTCAAGGCATCGACAGACATCGAAACAGGGGGTTGTCGTGACGACAGCAATCCGTACCGCGCTCACCACCGCACGGGCCCGCCGCACCGCCCGTCACCTGGCCCAAGTCCGCTTCCGCGACGGCCGTGGGCAGGTCTGCGACAGCGCCTGCCGGGCCACCGCTCACCGCGAGCGCACTCAGCTGACCGTCCTTTCCGCCCGCTGATTCCTCCCACCTACTTCTGGAGACTGACCATCATGACTGAGCAGCAGCCGCTCCCCGTCGTCGTCATCGGAGCCGGACCTGCCGGGCTCGCGGCCGCCGCCCACCTGCTCGAGCGCGGCCTCGACCCCCTCGTCCTGGAAGCAGGCGACGCCGCCGGCGCGGCCGTGCGGCAGTGGTCGCACGTGCGTCTGTTCTCCCCCTGGGGCGAAGTCGTCGACCCGGCAGCCGAGAAGCTGCTGGCCCCCACCGGCTGGGTCAAGCCCGACGCGGACACCTATCCGACCGGCGGGGACTGGGCCGAGCAGTACCTCCAGCCGCTCGCCGACGTCCTCGGCGACAGGGTGCGCTTCGGCACCCGGGTCACCGGTGTCTCCCGCAGCGGCCGTGACCGTACCGTCGACGCCAACCGGGAGGCGCAGCCGTTCGTCGTGCACGTCAGCACGGCCGACGCCGGCGAGGAGCGCATCGTCGCTCGGGCCGTGATCGACGCCTCCGGCACCTGGACGATCCCGAGCCCGGCCGGTGGCAGCGGACTGCCCGCGTTCGGCGAGAAGGTAGCCGCCGACCGCATCACCTACCGCGTTCCCGACCTGAAGGATCCAGCGGTCCGTGCCCGTTACGCAGGCAAGCGCACCGCGGTCATCGGCTCCGGCGCCTCCGCCTTCACCGCGCTCGCCTACCTGGCCGACCTCGCGAAGTCCGAGGACGGCACCGGCACACACGGCGTGTGGATCCTGCGCCGCGGCCTCTCCGGCTCCACCTTCGGCGGCGGCGAAGCCGACCAGCTCCCTGCCCGCGGCGCCCTCGGCCTCGCCGCCAAGGCCGCCGTCGACGGCGGCTACGCCGATGCCGTCACCGGTTTCCGCACCGACGCTGTCGAGCGTGACAGCGACGGCCGCCTGGTCCTGGTCGGCGAGGACGGCCGCCGCCTCGACCCCGTTGACGAGGTCATCGTGCTGACCGGCTTCCGCCCCGACCTCACCTTCCTCGACGAGCTGCGCCTCGGCCTGGACGAGCGCCTCCAGGCGCCGGTCGAACTCGCGCCGCTGATCGACCCCAACCAGCACTCCTGCGGCACCGTCTACCCGCACGGCGTGAACGAGCTCTCCCACCCGGAGAAGGACCTCTACCTGGTCGGCATGAAGTCCTACGGCCGCGCCCCCACCTTCCTCGCCATGACCGGCTACGAGCAGGTCCGCTCGATCGCCGCATCTCTGGCCGGCGACCAGGAGGCCGCCGAACGCGTCGAGCTCACCCTCCCCGAGACCGGCGTGTGCGGCGGGGCCGGCCTGTTCGACGAGCCCGAGACCGCACCGGCCGACGGCGGCGGCTGCTGCGCTGCCCCCACCACCCTCCAGATCGGCGCCGGCGCCCCAGCCACCTCCGGCGGCTGCTGACCCTCACCACCCACCCCCAGCAGGAGGACCGTCATGTCACGTATCCAACTCGCCCTGCGCGTCCCCGACCTGGCCGCCTCCGTCGCCTTCTACACCAAGCTGTTCGGCACCGGACCGGCCAAGCGCCGCGACGGATATGCCAACTTCGCCGTCGCCGAACCCCCGCTCAAGCTCGTCCTCATCGAAGGCAGTCCGCGCGAGGCCACGCGCATGGACCACCTCGGAGTCGAAGTCGACTCTTCCGAGGCGGTCAACGCCGCCACCGCACGGCTCGGCGCATCCGGCCTCGAAACCGACGTGGAGCAGGACACCACCTGCTGCTACGCCCTCCAGGACAAGGTCTGGGTCCACGGACCCGGCCAGGAACCGTGGGAGGTGTACGTCGTCAAGGGCGACGCCGACACCGATGCGCGCGAACCCGTCACCGCCAACAGCTGCTGCTGACCTGACGATGACCAACCTTCACACCGACCAGGCCGCGACCGGAACGGGGGACCGGTCGCGGCCTCGCGCCGTGCTGCCCGCCCTGTGCGCCACCCAGATCACCAGCTGGGGCATCGTCTACTACGCCTTCCCCGTGCTGAACCCCGAGATCACCACCGCCACCGGCTGGCCGACCGGGGCGACCACAGCCGCGTTCTCCGCGGCTCTGCTCGTCTCCGCGCTCGCCGGAATCCGCGTCGGCCGCATCATCGACCACCGCGGACCGCGCACCGTGATGACCGTCGGCTCGGTGCTCGGCGTGCTGAGCATCCTCATCGTGGCCGCAGCCCCCAACCTGCCTGTCTTCACGGCTGGCTGGCTGCTCGCCGGACTGTCGATGGCATCCACGTTCTACCAGCCCGCCTTCGCCGCGCTCACCCGCTGGTGGGCCCCCGACCACGTCCGCGCCCTCACCATCGTCACCCTGGCCGGCGGCCTGGCCTCCACCGTCTTCGCGCCCCTGACCGCCGGCCTCGCCGCACACCTGTCCTGGCGTGCGACCTACACCGTCCTCGCCCTGGTGCTCGCCGTCGTCACCATCCCCGCCCACGCTCTCGCGCTCAACGCACCATGGCCCAAGGCACCACCGGCCCCCGCCCACGCCACCGGCGGCGCGGACACGGTGGCCCGCAGCCGCCCGTTCTGGATGCTGGCCGCCGCCCTGACCCTCTCCGCGTTCACCGTCTCCGCCGTCGTCGTCGCGCTCGTACCTCTCCTGCTCGAACGCGGCTTCACCACCACCGAGGCCGCCTGGGCCCTGGGCCTCGGCGGCGCCGGACAGACCCTCGGCCGCACCCTGTACGCGACCATTGCGCGCCGCACCGGGGCAACGGCCCGCACGACCGCCCTGATCGCGCTCGGCGCTCTGACCACAGCGGCACTCGCGCTCGTACCCGGCCCATACGCCCTGCTGGTCTCCCTGTCCGTCGCGGCCGGGATGGTACGCGGCAACCTCACCCTCCTCCAAGCCACCGCCATCACCGACCGCTGGGGCACCACCCACTACGGCCACCTGTCCGGACTGCTCGCCGCACCCACCACGACAGCCTCCGCCCTCGCCCCCTTCGCCGGCGCCGCACTCGCCGCGCCACTGGGCGGCTACCCGCAGATGTTCGGACTCCTGGCGCTCATCGCCGCACTCGCCGCCCTGATCACCTTCGGGACCCAACCGCGCCGATCGACTGTGGAGCGGTAAGGGTGCCTTCAGATGCACCCCCATAGTCGGCCGGCCACTTGGAGAACACGACGCTCTCGGGGATCGGAACTTCAACTTCCGTACCGGATACGTTCGCAGCGAGAATCTCTGAGAGTGGGCAGCCCCAAGCTGCGCTCGGCGTCTCAGGTGCGTAGAGCGGTGAGCCAGGGTGCAGGTTGGCCACGCCGTCTAGTCTTGATGGTCATGTTCGACGAACGCTTTCTCGCCGCGACCAGAGCCTCCTATGACGTCATGGCCGCGGAGTACGCCGAGATGGTGGGCTCTGACCTGGATGCTAAGCCACTCGACCGTTCTCTACTGTCCGCCTTCGCTGAACTGGCCCAGGCAGGCGGAAACGGTCCCGTTGCCGATGTGGGTTGTGGACCCGGCCAGGTGACAGCGGTACTACGCTGCTTGGGTCTGGACGCGTTCGGCATCGATCTGTCGCCCGAGATGATCGCCGTGGCCCGCCGTTCCTACCCGGACCTCCGTTTCGAGGTGGGGTCGATGCTGGCCCTGGGTTTACCGCAGGCCTCCCTGGGTGGGTTGCTCGCCTACTACTCGATCATCCACATCCCATGGGAGCGACGATCGGACGTGTTCTTCGAGTTTCACTGGGTGCTCGCACCGGGTGGTCAGTTGATGCTCGTCTTCCAGGTCGGTGATGACAGGGGTCACCGCGACGAGGCATTTGGCAAGGCCGTCTGCGTTGACTGGTACCGACAGCAGCCGGACGAGATCGCCGAGTTGCTGCGCCACGCTGGGTTCGAGGTCTCGGCCATGATCACGCGTCAGCCGGACTCCGCCAAGAAGACACCGCAGGGTTACGTCTTGGCACACAAGCCCGTGGCCGAAGGCGGCAGGGTCACGTCGAGGAGTTCGGCGATGCTGCTGGCCGCCTGCGCGGCCTCGTGGCAGATGCTGTTGGGGGCGGCGTCTGGCGCGGGCATGTCTTCCCAGTCGGTGTGAATTTCTGCCCGGTGATCGGCCGGGCGATGGCCTTGTGTGGCGCAGCCCGGGCCGGCGGGGTGGGCCGCTACCACGTTCTCCTGGTCTTTGCAGTCTCAGCGGTGCCGGTGGAGGCGAGCCGTGAGGTATTCGAGGGTACTGGTGAGGTTCGGGAGCCGGTCAGTATCCGGGCCGGGGCGTCCAGCAGCAGCGGTACTTCTGCTGCGGATGGACAGCCCCGGCGATGGCCACTCGTACGGTGGTGGAGGAGCTGAGCGCCGCCGATGCCAGCGCTCTGCGGCCGGCCCAGGACGGGCCTGCGAATGCAGGCCGTCGGCGGCGAACTCGCGGCCCGCGGCACCGAGACGGCGCGCCGGCTCCAACTCGACAGCCGGAACGCGGCGACGCCGGTCGTGGCGCGGGGACCCACGCGCGGTCAGGTGTCTGTCGGCTCGCAGTGCTTTGGGCGGGGGCTGGTGCGAGGGCGTTGAGCCATACGGTCATGTAGGCGTCTGCGGTGGGGGTGTGGCTTCCGGGGGCCGGCTACGAGATGCCGCTTGCGGCCATTGATCTTTTTGCCTGGGCGGTTACCGCGGGGTGACCTCCCCCGGCGGTCGATGCCGCTGGGGCTGCTGTGAGTCGATGGGACGGTTCCCCGGACGGTTGGCACCGCCCGTGCTCGATTACCTCGAAGTCCGACACTCAGAAATCTGTGTCGGCTGGAGTAGACATTGGGCTGTGGCGTGGTTATGGTTTCTGTCGTAGCCAGAAGGACCGCAGGGCCTGGCAGACACGAACTGCCGGGCAGCAGTATGTAGTTGCAGGTAGCAGGGCGGTGCGGTGGTGGAGTTCCGAAGCCGGAGCGGTTGCTGGATGGCGACGGGGCTGACGGCCGGACCGGGTGGCCCGCAGTCATCAGGGGCCGCCGTGAGCAGTACCGCAGTGGCAGTACCTGTAAGTGCAGTTCGCGGTACCCAGCAGTGAAGTCAGTGAGCAGCACCTCGGTGAAGGCGTCGGCTGCGGGCGCGCGCACCGGGAGGTTCGGCAGTGGGGTTCTGAGCCAGAGCGGATGCAGGACGGGCGACGGGGCTGGCTGCCGAAGGTGGCGCTGTGGCAGGCCACCGGTAGTTCGCATCACCAGCAGTACGCAGTAGGGCAGTACCAGCAGTACGCAGTCCCAGCAAGTAGTTGGTCAAGAGGGAAGAACGGAGGAGCCAGGCGCCATCAGGATCGCCCGGGCAGAGTGTTGAGCCCGGGTACCGCAGGACATCGATAGTGAGGTGGTCTCCGGTCGAGCAACCGCGATCCCCGCATTGCCCGCCCTCTCCCGGGTGGACGTGCGGACACACAGGGCCGGCGCAGTACCAGGGCCGGCAGATGGTGTAGCAGTTCCTTCGGGGCCCTGGTGCCATACGGCACCAGGGCCCCTCCACGCGTTCCACAGAGAGGTGCAATGACAGCAGACGACTCGCTTAGCCGTCTCGATGACGACGACTACCCCGCCTACACCATGGGCCGGGCCGCCGAGATGATCGGCACCACCCAGTCCTTCCTCCGCGCCATCGGCGACGCCCGCCTCATCACCCCGCTCCGCTCCCCGGGCGGACACCGCCGCTACTCCCGCTACCAGCTGCGCATCGCCGCCCGCGCCCGCGAACTCGTCGACCAGGGCACGCCCATCGAGGCCGCCTGCCGCATCATCATCCTCGAAGACCAACTCGAAGAAGCCCAACGCATCAACGCCGAACACCGCCGCACCGCCGAAACGGCGAACCCGACGGCTGCGCCCTGAGACACGCGGCTTGCCTCAGGAGCTTCGCGAATGCCGCCCGGGACGCACTGCGTTCCGGGCAACTCGTCTTCTGCGGATCGTTGCACCCGTCACGAGAACAAGGAGAACAGCCCATGGCTCTGCCCGCACTGACCCCGTCCCAGAGGGCCGAGGCGCTGGAGAAGGCGAAGGCCGTCCGCAAGGAACGCGCCGACCTGATGACCCAGCTCAAGGCGGGGACTCTGCCGCTCACGGACCTGCTCGCCCGGGACGACACGGTGGTCGGCAAGCTCCGGGTGCGCCGCGTCCTCGAATCGCTCCCCGGCATCGGTACCGTCCGAGCCGGCCAACTCCTCGCCGATCTCGGCATCTCCGAGCGCCGCCGCGTCCAGGGCCTCGGCGCCAACCAGCACGCCCGGCTCCTGGCGCTCTTCCCGCCCGGGGAGTGACCCCTGCCGATGGCACCGGCGTACCGGACGAGGGCGGGGATCTTCGTGGGCAGGGTGGCGGCGCGGGGCCCCGGTCAGTTTCTCCCGCGGTGCCGTCATACCGCCGCGGCCTGCACCCGCTGTTCGGCGCTGTCACCGGGCCGCCACACCGCTTCTTCCTCCATTTCCTTGGCCGCCCATGGCAGTCCATGGTCGGTGTGGGGCGCGGCGGTGTTGCATGAGGCCGCACGACGCAGACAACGAGACCCCGGCACGTGTCCCGGGGTCTCGCAGTACTTGCCTGTACCGTGCTGGTCAACGATCAGCCGACGGGGTGGTCACGCCAGTTGATGCCCAGCTCGGCCTGTGGCGAGGCGGGCATGTGCAGCGGACTGCCTGCACTATGCCGCTGACCCGGATCCTCGCCGAGCGCGAGGCCTGAATCCTTATCCAGCCGGTGATGAACAGCGAAGACATGCAAAGGGTCTCGCCGCGCTGCAGCAGGGCTGACCTCTTCGGCCGCCCACAACGCTCCGTCTGCTGACCGCACCGCATTCGTCAGCACCGCAGAGGCGGAGACCGGTCGGCCAGCTGTAGCGTCCGCGCCGCCAGCCGCAACGATCCCGCCCCCGTCCCCGACAGCCCGCGATAGACGACCTCCAGGCGCAGCGAGCCGCCGAACAGCTCCCGCCACGGTGCAAGTAGCTGCTCCGCCAGGTCCGGCCGTCCGGCCGACAGGGCCCGCACCGGCTCCGACGCGGGCCCCAGCAGCACGGTCAGACCCCGGCCCGCGAAGGCATGCGTTGTTGGCCAGTCCACCACCGGCACACCCTCACTCGCTGTGGTGTCGGCGTGCGCCGCCGACACCTGGCGGCACAGCCCCGCCCACCCCGCACGGTCCTGCGTCAGGAGCGTCATGCGCAGCGGTGCGACGGGCACGTGCGCACCGCCGCGCACCGGCGTCCGGCGCTGCACGAGCCGAGCGGTGGGGGAGGGGGCAGCGACGGGAGCGACCGCGAGATCGACACCGAAGATCGGCCGCACACCCTGCTCGGCGCAGGCGCAGGCGCAGGCGCAGGCGCAGGCGTTGGCGAAGCGCACGGCGCCGGCGACGGTGTCCCGGTCGGTGAGCGCCAGTGCCGTCATCCCGCGCTGGGCGGCCCGCTCGACGAGCACGCCGGGGTGCGAGGCGCCGTACCGGGCTGAGTAGCCGGACGCCGCATGCAGATGAGTAAAGGCGCCTTTCCTGCACCTCTCGCCATGCCGCTCATCTCCCGCTTCGCTGGTCCCAGCTGGCCACGATCACTAGAATCGCACGATAGTTCGAACAAGGGAATCGTGCTACTCGATCTTGATGTGACAACGGGCGATAGCTGGCCCTTCCGGTCCGCAGTTGGCCAGCAGTCGGCCGGACGCACGATCGGGAGGATGGTGGTCTCTGGCAGCATGGGCCTGTGAACAGCGAGAACGACGCGGCCGGCGGACTCCAACTACTGACGGGCTTGGAGGTCAGCGCCGTATCCTTCGTGCGCGACTACGAGCTGCACTTCGATGGGCCGGTATTGCGGGCCTTGAGCAACCCCTTGAGCGTGTACGGGGGCCGCGAGTGGCACTTCCCCGCACCAGGGTCGCTGGACCTCATGCGCTGCTACATCGGCAAGATCGTCGACGCATACGAAGAGGATCCGGAACGGATTCTCACTCTGCACTTCGGGGAGCACCGCTTCGGCATCCCGCTGGACGACGGATCAAGCCTGGGGCCCGAGTCGGCCCACCTGGTCGGCGTCGACGCGAGTGGAATGACTTCCCCCCTCGGCGGGATGTGGATCTGGTAGCCAAGGGCTGCGCCCACCCGGCGTGGCCAACTATCGGTCGACGGAGTGGCCAACTGCCAATCTTGATAGCCGCTTGAGCTGGGGCGGGCGCCCCAGGCAGCGCCGGCCAACTATCGGCCGGAGTCACACGTGACGGGGCAGGGGTGCAGGGCGGCGTGTTGGCAGGAGAGTGCGCAGGGCAAAGCATCGACCAGCCGTATGGAACAGTCGGAGGATGGCCCTGGCGCTGCATGACGAAAGCGCCTTGGCTCGGGAATGATGTGAGGGGCGGTACGGCGATGTAATGTGCCCTCAAGTGCGCACGCTTGGGGGGATCATGCATGTTCGTGAGGCCGCAGCAGGACTCGCGTTTGCCGGAGTGCTGTTGGCCGGTTGTAGTTCCACCGGCTCCAGCAACGCATCACCGAGCACATCATCGAAAAGCACCAGTTCTGTGGGCGCAGCGTCGGCCGAGAAGGCAGACGAATTGACCGCACAGCAGGCCGTGGCAGCACTGGGGGAGTCCATCCCGGAGTTGAAGCTCGTCCAAGTCTATACCGCGGCCAACGACCCGAACCACCTGCTCGGGCGCCCGGGCGGCTACACCAGCAAGGCCGCCTTCTCCGACAGCCGTGTCTCCTCCGCGGACGTTGAGGGTCTGGACAAGGACGCAATTGAGCGTGGCGGCAGCGTGGAAGTGTTCAAGACTCAAGAGGAGGCGCAGTCTCGGGCGAATTATATCGAGACGATCGCCAAGTCCATGCCCAGTGCGACCGAGTACCACTACATCGCCGACGGTATCCTCGTCCGAGTCTCGCGCGTGCTGACACCCACTCAGGCAAAGGAGTACGAGGCGGGCGCCACGCGCCTCTGACTCGTGAGCTACAAAGGCCTCACAGTGTGCTTGCAGATATCCCAGCCATCGATCGCAATTGGCGGTCATCTCGCAGATCCCCGACCTCCCGGCCCCGGCCCTTGATGATTTTGCCGCCGCCCATGGCGAACGTGCAAAGTCGGTCCCGTTCCCAGGAGGACTCGAATTTCCTTCCGGATGCGAACGAACCCCTACGTGCGCCTGGTCGACCTCTCCGGGGCACCAGGGCCGAAGCTCTCTGGGTGTGGTCGGGATTGAAAACGAAACGGTGAGAAGGCTAAAGTGGGCGAGCGAGATACCCTGAGAAGGGCTTCCTTCAGAATTCTGTCATGGGTCTTTACTCTCCCTATTGCCGGTCTAGTGGTCGGTGCGGGGCTCAGCGTGAGCGACACACTTAGCGCAGACGCGCTCGCCGTCATGGCAGCAGGGCTAGGAGTTATCGCACTCATGCGCCGCATCTGGAACTCAAGTATAGTTATGGAGAAGTCGGCGATTACAGTAGTCAATCCTTTGTGTACATATGTCCTTCCGTACGAGTCCATTTCAAGAGTGGCCAGTAGTGGCGGAACTATGGCTATCATCACGGTGCGAGGGGACGAGATCCTCTCGACAGGTTTCGGTGGCTCCCTTATCGATCACTTCGTGGGGTCGACGGATCGCGCCGTTGAGAAAGTGGCACACCGAGTGAAGTGGGCGTCAAAAGCGTCCGATAATGGGTCTATTGAAAAGAGATTCACGATCTCGTGGATTGCTGATGGTTGCGCTGTGGGCGGATTTATCTGTGCTCTTACGGCAGGAATTGTTGGAGGCTGATGCCCCTCGAGGACGTAGGGTGGTACGAGCCTTCGCAACTGTCACCATCTCGACAGCGGCGGGCGCTCTTGGCCGGCACCTACACCTGGACCTACGGTACAGCCCGAGACGTGCGACCTTTGGCACGCGTGCTTGTGTATCGACGAGGGAACGATGATTCATGTCGTATGGGGAGCGGCGGTGGGACTTATCGGTCTCTCCTCGCATTCAATGTTCGCAACTTCAGGCTGCGCATGACGATCTCACGGCTTCCGCTACTTCGGTGGAGTAGTTGATCCGCGATTTCCACCAGTCACTTCCGTGTCATGTGGGGAATTCTAGGGACGGTTGGTTGGAACGGTGTTGATTTCGATGGTACATGCGGGCTCGCCTGACAGTGGGGAATGCATGAGAGGCGGTTTCCAGCTCGTTGTAGGTGTGGCTGGCGTCCTGCTGGCCTTGAATTTTCGCGACTCGGCTTATCGATTTTATGAACTCATTCTGAATCGAGGCCCGTTTGGTCCAGGTCCCGGGTTCAGCCCTGTCGTGCTGAGGCTCGTAGGTGCAGTACTGGGCGTCGTAATGATCTCGAGCGGAATGGCAGGGCTTGTGGTCTGACATTGCGCCGCGGTGTTCTATAGGGGTGATTTGTGGAAATATCGCTCATTCTTGCCGGTGCTAGCGGGGTTCATGAGATCAAGCCTTTGGCGGTCGTGTTCTTCGTCGCCTTCGGGTTTACGGGCTGTGCGCTTACCCTGAATCTCTACGGATTCGCAGATGGATTCTTCCTTCTTACGAGCAAGGTCGTGGGAGGGTTCACCGGAAGCGCAAGTCCCAAAACGCTGCGAATTGTAGGAGCAGTCCTGATCATTCTGGCTAGCATCGGAATGGTGACGGAAATATCGAAGCCGTTTCGATCCTAGCGGCACCGAGTGAGCGCGACTGAATACCGCGTAAGCAATTGCGCCGCCAGCCGCGTGTCGACCCCGGCGAACGCGACACATTAGCGGGAATGAATGCAGGGGCAGACCTATTTCATTCCCAGGAGGGAGTTCTGCCGTCAAATCCTGTTCGCGCGTCGACGGAGGATCATGATTCATGTCATATGGGGAGCGACGGTGGGATTTCTCGGTCTCTCCATCGCATTCGATGTTCGCAACTTCGGGCCTCGTATGTACGACCTTACGGCTTCCTTTGCCCCCGGTGGTGAAGTTGATCCGCGATTTTCGCCAGATCACTTCCGTGTGATGTGGGGAATTCTGGGGACGATGAGCTTTTGTTTCTCGGCTTATCAGCTCTACGATTTGCTGGTCAAGTAGTCGGCCTGTGGCCGAGCGGGTCTGCGGTCCTGGTCCTTGAAACGAGGCCGGAGGATAAGCAGTCGATCACCAGGCGGGCGGTGGTGCCGGGTGTGTTTACGGAGCATGGCCGGCTTGCTGGGGGCCGTCTTCGTCGTCGCTGAGTTCGGGCGCTCGACCTGCTGGGCTGATGACTGGGTAGTCGGCGGGTTCGTGAGGTCTGCGACTGGAGGGGCTGCCTCAGCCCAGCGCGAGCGCGAGGATGCAGACCAGCGCAATGGCGGACCCGGCGACTACCCAGATAAGTGCGAGGAGCCGGGTGAGCCGCGCTTCGTGGCCACGTGCCCATGCCAAGGGATCGACGTCCGTGGCCAGCCGGGCATGCCTCCTCTGGACCCGACTGCGGGCCCATGCGGAACCCTGTGGGGAGAGGTAGAAGACTCCGAGGCAGAGGAATATCATGCTGACGACGAGCATGAATGCGGGGATGAAGGACGGCGGCCCAGCAGCAATGGTGATCACGTGCCGATAGTGGGGTGCGGTGTCCCTGCAGTCAATCGTTCATGCTCCTCACACACTTGCAGGCTCCCCTGGTGCTCTGGATGGCCAGAGGCGGCCTTGGCCAGTCGTGCTGGTTGATAGGCGCGAGGCGGCCCTGGCCCTTCCCGTCGCCGCGACCCTATGACCCAGCTCGCCGCTTTGGCGGCTATTCGAGCGTGCGGGCTGACGGTCAGATCCGCCACGACGCTGAGGAGACCGCCTTGGTGGTCGATGCCTTCAAGGCTGCGTCCAGGGCGCCCTATTGGCTTCCGGGGCAGGCCGGGCTCGACTCGGCTGGCGAGCGCGCACTTGGTTTCTTGGGTGTTGAGCTGGGCCTGTACGAGTTGCGGCCGGGGCGGGCGGCGGAGGGAACGGGTGGTCATGATGTAGCCGGCAGGTGCTGCGTGCCGATCCGCCCTCTCTGCCCCGGCGTGCTGTCAGCGGCCCAGGCGGGGCCAATTTGCTGAGGACGGCTGTCGGGCGGGCGAGACCGGGGAGTGATGACGACGAGGCGGAGGCGGTTCCCTGAAGCGCGCGAGTGGTCTTTGCCAGCGGGCAGGCGGCTATGGCCTGGGCGATGGCACCTCGCTGCGCGTCGGAGGTCGGACGCGGCTGGTTTTGGGCGGAGTCTGGGGGCAGTGTGCCCAGCTGCGGCGAGATCCGTAGCCGCCTTGTCGGCTGCCGGAGACGATAGGGCTGTAGGGATGCACGGCATGGCTTGGGCATCGTCTGCACAATCTCGTGCGAGCCGCGATGAGGTCACTGCTGTGCTTTGCAACGTATGGCAGCCGACGGGTCTGGGTGACTCCTTCTGTCCCGACTCCGGGTCGCGGTGAAGACTCGGTGCCGACTGAACGGGCCGACGCCTGCGTACGGGGCTCCCGTTGTAGCGTACGAGGAAGACGATCACCGGACAGACGGCCGAACGGCACGACGGGGGAACACTATGGCGTGGGACGAGTGGGAGCAGGCAAAGGCTCGTACATCCGAGCAGTCCCAGTACATGCAGTTGAACCAGTTGGCTCCCGAACGCGGCGGCGGTGGCGGCGACGCGGACCTCGTTGTGCACGACAACGTGCTGGGCGCGCTGGGCAATCTGGCCTACGCGTTGCGGCAGCGGTTCTCGACTGCCGCCGACCACGCCCGGCCGACTACCTTCGACGCGTCGATCGAGCTGTTCAACGACGGGCTGGACATGGGCTCGGCCCTCACCGAACTGCACGACTCCTGGAACACGAAGACGGGCACCCTCAAGGAAGCCTGCGCGCACATTTCCAACCACCTCGACTACTCGCGCGCCGAGCACGCGAAGGACGAGGTCAAGATCGCGACGACGATGCGCGACGCGGGCGGCGACCTGTCCGTTTCACGCATCAACGACTATTTCAAGTGACCACGACATCAAGTAACGGGGGCGTCCGGTCATGGTGACCTTCCAAGACCTCAAAGACCTGCGGCTGGGCAAGCTCCAGGCTGCGGTGACGGACTGGGAACAGATGGTCAAAAAGCTGGCTCTTGTCGCCGACGGAGGCGACGGCGACGCCAACGCGGCCGACCTGGACAAGAAGGCCAAGGGTGCCAACTGGAAGGGGCAGAACGCCACCGTGACGAAGGAGTTCGTCACGGTGACAGCCGCCGAGTTCGACGATGTGGTCACCGTCGCGCGGAGTGTTCACACGATCCTGAGCGGCGCACACACAAAGCTGACGAAGCACAAGAAGGATCTGACGGACGCCGTGGACCGGGCGGCCAGGAAGAACATCTACGTGAGCGACAAGGGCGTGGTGAACGCGTCCGTCCCGTCGCCGCAGGCGGCCGGTGACGCGAAGATTCCTATGCCGACGCAGGCGGAAGTCGACGCGGTCGCCCAGGAGATCACCACCATCCTGACAGCGGCCGGCGAGACCGACAGCACCGCTGCGGCGGCGCTGCGTTTCCATGCCAAGGACAAGCACGACTTCGAGTCGAGCGGCTTCACGAGCTTCGACTCGGCTCAGAAGACCATCAAGGACTCGAACGAACTCATAGCCCTGGGCAAGAAGGACCCCAGCGAGCTCACCAACAAGGAGCTCGAGCGCTTCAACGCCCTGATGAAGGACCATCCCGGGGATGTCATCTTCGCCGAGCGCGTGGCCACCGGCCTGGGCCCGGACGGGACGCTGAAGTTCTTCGCCGGCGCGGTGGACCTGGAGAACTGGGAGCACAAGAGCGACGCGAACACTAGGGAGTCGCGGGAAGCCCGGATGGCGCTGCTCGGCACCCTGGAGAAGGAACTGGGCACCACCCTGGCCACCGCCTCCCGATCGGGCACCGACGCCATGGACTCCTGGAAGGACCGGGTGATCGCACTCGGCGGCCAGGACGTCGGCAGCGACAAGGGTGCGAGCCAGACCCGTGTCTACGGCTTCCAGGCCATGAGCAACCTGATGCGCCACGGGAAGTACGACGGCGACTTCCTCAACGACTACGGAAACGCCCTCGTCAAGTTCGAGAAGGACAACACCGGGGACGTCAAGGACCCGGGCCCTGGTGGCAAGTCGCGCGAGAATGTTCTTCCGTGGGACAAGCTGCCGTCGTACGCGAAGGTCGATCAGCTGCACTACGGAGACAACACGGATGCGGGCACGGACCCCATGACCGGGTTCATGAAGGCGCTGGCTCACAACCCCGACGCGGCGACGGACTTCTTCAGCTCGACCGACCCCCAGGACAACTCCCAGCACGTCCTGAAGGACCGGCAGCCCTTCAACGACGTCGTACCCGACTCCATGGGGTACGGCGAATCCGCGAGCGACTACAAGGGCCCGAAAGCGAGCTACGAAGCGACGGGCGACGCATTGGTCGCCGCAGCCACGGGAGTCGACCCGGACGACACGTCGGCGCGGCCCATCGATCACACCGAGCAGCACCGCCAAGTGCTGGACAACTCGCTGAAGTACCTCTCGGAGCGGGGCGACGACTTCCCCGCGGAGATGCGCGACGACATGGCCGCGGTACTGACCAACCACGGCGACACGGTGCACCACACAGCCAGCAGCCTTGCCGACGACCGCAACGACCCGAAACTGCTGGACAGGGACCAACTGCTGGAAGTCTCCAAGCAGGTGTCCCGGGACCAGAACGCCTACGGCATGCTCAACGAGGGTCTGAGCCGGGAGATGGTGAAGGACATCCACGAGGACAATCCGAAGGACCCCAAGGAGACCCTGCTACGGGCGGGCAACAGCGTCGGATTCCTCGAGGAGGCCCGCTACCAGGCCCTGGTGACGGACAAGGACGATCCGACCTGGGACGCGAAGTGGATGTACCACGGGTTCGGCAGCATCGTGAACTTCGCACCCGGTGTCGGCGACCTCGCACAGCGCGGTATCGACGCCGTCGCCTACGAGTGGCAGACGCAGGAGCAGAGCCGGATCGACGCAATTCATCAACGGGACAACAAAGACGTATTCACTGGCCGGGAGCAGCAGCTGCAGGCGCTCGCCGACGAGTGGGCCAAGGCCAACCCTAACCACACCAACACCCGCTATACGCTCACCGAGGAGATCAACGGCGCTGCCTACAACGGAAACGACCGTGCCAAGGGACTGGCGGGTGGAGGGTGATGAGGTTGATGAAGAAGAGCGTCCTGCGTCCGGTGTCTGGCGCGGTTCTGCTCGCCGCGCTGCTCGCCGGGGCCGTCGGCTGCGGCGGGCATGAGGAGTTCAACGTTACTGAAGCCTGCGGGACGAAGGTGGACTCCAAGCTGATCGAGCAACTCCTGCCCGAGGGCGATGAGCTGGAGATCAAGGACACCTTCTCGGAGCCGGGTCAGCCACGCTGCGAATTCGAAGTCGACGGCAAGCCGAGCATTGGCCTGCGGGGCGATGTCGTCGAGTCGTTCATCAAGCCGATCGAAGTCAAGCAGGACGCGATGCGCCGCCTGGGTAATCCGGCGCCGGCCGACATCGGCGACGGTGCCACCATCGCCGACCATGGTGGGATGGCTGTGCAGGCGTGCACCTACAAGGGGGAGAAGCGGCAGTACGTCCTGGCCCTCGACGGTGTGGAAGACCCGAAAGACACCGCAGAGCGCCGCCGAGTGCTCGAAAAGTTCCTGCGTTCCCAACTACCGGTCGCCATGGAGGCAGAGGGCTGCCGCCCTTAGCGGCAGGGTCGCATGAGGCGACGGAGATGAGGCCGAGGGGGTGGTCGGCGAGGGCGATAGGGTCCCGGAAGGATGTCCTGCGCCCTGCGCCCTGCGCCCTGCGGCTGTGGCCGTGACGGCAGGATGCAGCGGCCACGAGCCGTCTCGGGTGCCTGCGGGCAAAAGGTTGACCACGAACTGATCGGCCGCCTACTCGCCCAGGGGCGTTGAGTTGAAGCCAGGTTCTCAGGGCTTCTGGCGAAGATCGCGCGATCTCGGTACATCAAGGATGCACCAGCCTTCGACGAGATCAAGCACGCCGGTGAGCCCAGCTATCTGGAGTGGTTCGGCCGCTACAGGGCCGTACCCGTTCCCCGGGTGCGGCCCGAATCCGTCTCCGTGCTCGTCACGGGGGCAACCGGTGACCCATGGACACGCCCTCTGCCTGAGACACTCGACGCCGATCTGCCCAGGCGTCGGGCCCGTTGCTCTGGTACGGGAACCGGCGGGGTTGGTGCATCGGAGTCCCGAGCGCCCGCCCCATCAAGCTGAAGGACGGCCCCTCACGCCATCGTCTCCAGATCTCATCCTGCTGAGCCGGAGAAAATCCGTAGTCACGCACCTGCGCCTCCATGACCACATGCATCCGTGGGTGGTGCGCTGATCACTTGGGGGACAGTAAAACGTTCGGCTCTGTTCCGTAGTCGGTGGTGACGGCCGGTTGCAGTCATTGGAGAAGGATGCGATGGCGGAGGAGGTCGAATCCTGCTCGGCCGTGCATCTGTCGCATGATCCTCTTTGTTCGGGTATTGACGCCCTCGGTCCGGCCGTTGTGGTGGGGCAGGGTGAGGCCGGCGTTCACGGCGGCGCGGTCGAGTTCGAGGACGTTGCAGAAGCTGTGCAGGTGGGGCAGGTCCGCAGTGCGGACGGTGGTGATCCACTCGGTGGGCTTGTCGTTGTTGCCCTGGGCGGAGTTCAGAAGTGCAGCGAACTCGCCGGTGAGTCGGGCGAGTGCGGTCATCTGCGGGCAGGCCGCGGTGAGGAGGCCGAGCAAGTTGGTGTCCTTGGTCCACAAGTGCTCGGGGTGGGTGAGCAGGAGTCGGGCGAGGCGGCGGGGGGTTGTCACGGGACGGTCGCCTTCGGCACGGCCCTGGTTGAGGTAGCGAATGAGCAGGTTGGCGCTGCCGGTGGTGTAGCCCAGTTCCCTGATCTCGTGCAGGAGGTGGGTGACGGGGACGGCCGGGTTGTCGGACCGGCGCCGGTGCAGGTGCTCGCGGTAGGGGTCGACCAGGGTGGGCCGGTAGCGCGGGGCGATGCGATCGGCGGACGGTTCGGGTATGCGGGCGTAGCGTTTGACGGTGTTGAGGGCAAGGTTCAGTCTGCGGGAGCAGTCGAGCAGGCCGACGCCGGAGTCGAGGAGGGCGTGGACTTTGTGCCAGCGCTCGCGGATGGTTTGCTCGCGGACGCCGCCGGGCCGGGGCGGGTTGACGGCGGTCCAACAGGGGGCGTGGGCGCGGACCTCGGCCAAGACCTTGTCGCACAGGTTCCGCCACAGATGCCAGCGGTCGCTGACCTGCACCGTTTCGGGCAGGGCCCGTCGGATTGCCTCGGCGTAGGTGGCCGAGCCGTCTCGGCACACGACCTCGATCCCGGTCTTCCCGCGCAGCCATGCCTCCAATGTGGCGGCCTCGCGGTTGGGCAGGACATCGACGCGTTCCCCGGTCTCGGCGTCGATGATGATCGTGGCGTAGCGGTGACGGCGGCGCAGGGCGAAGTCGTCGACCCCGATCACCCGCGGGACTCGCACCATCGGCGGGGGGATGCGCCGCAGCAGGCGCAGGGCGGTGGCGTAGGAGACGGGCGTGGCTAGGAACCGGGTGAGCCGGGAGGCCGCCCGGCCGCATAACTCCTTGACCACCTCCGAGACCTGGCTGGTCAGACGCGTGGTGCGGCGTTGAAGGCGCTCGATCAGGCCAGGAACTTGCTCGCGGAAGGTCTGCCGCCGGCAGCCCAGGACCGGGCAGACCAGGCGCCGCACCCGGACACGGGCCACGACCTGCCGACCGTCCACCGGCACATCCGCCACCGTCCGGAGGTGATACCCATGCACCTTCCCCGTCGGCACCCCGCACACGGGGCAGGGCACCGGAGCATCCCGGGTCCGGGCGATGACCCGGATCACCTCGCCGTCATCCGCCATATCCTCGATGACCAGCGCCGAGAGCCCTGAAAACACCATTGCCACAAGGGAGTTGACGTATCGCATGTAGCGTCAACGACGCCCGTCACCTGCCGTCACCACCGACTACGGAACAGAGGCCAAACGTTCGGTGTAACTCCCGATCGGCGGTTTCCATCAGTGGTTGCGAATCACCTGGTCAATGGGCCTGTAAGGCATTCTCGCATGGCCTCGACCGGGGTGTTGTCACCGAGGACGAGGCGGGGCCTGCGGTTTAGTTGACGGGCGACTTCACGGAGGTCGCGGGCCGAGTGGACGGACAGGTCGGTGCCTTTGGGAAAGTACTGCCGCAGCAGGCCGTTCATGTTCTCGTTGGTGCCACGCTGCCAGGGCGAGTGAGGGTCGCAGAAGTAGATCCGGAAGCCGGTGAGGGCCTCGATGTCCTCATGGAGCGTCAGTTCGCGCCCCTGGTCCCAGGTGAGGGTTCGCCGTAGCTGAGGTGGGATGTGAGCGGTCTGCGTGATCAGCGCGTTGCGCACCTGCGGGGCCTTCCAGCCGCCGGGCAGATGGATCAGTTGGACGTAGCGGGTGGTGCGCTCGACCAGGGTGCCGATCGCCGAGCCCTGTCCGCGGCCGATGATGAGATCGCCCTCCCAATGCCCCGGAGATCTACGGTCGTTGACCTCGATGGGACGCTGGTGGATCAGCGTCATGTTCTTGATCTTGTTCAGGGTGGGCACGCCGCGGCGCTGCCTCTTGCGTCGGGTTCGGCCGGTACGGAGCTTGGCGTCGCGCCAGCCGAGGAGGCCGGCAAACAGGGCCCGGTAGATCGTCTCCGGGCATGCCCGCATCTATGTGTCGTGGGCGTGTTCGCGGGCCAGGTGGCGCGAGATCTGCTGAGGGGACCACTTCTCAGTGAGCTTCTCGCGCACGAACGTTCGCAGCGGCTCGCCGGCCCGGATCTTCTCCTCCTTGGGACGCCTGCGACGCAGGAGGGCCTGGTTGTGGGCCCACCAGGGGTTGTAGCGGCCGTCCGGCTTGCTGTTGCGCTCGATCTCCCGGTAAACGCTCTGGAAGCTCTTCCCGATCGAGGCAGCGATCCGCTTCACGCTCTGGTCGGCGTGCAGGCCGTCGGCGATCGCGATGCGGTCATCCTGGGAGGAAGAGCGGCGATATCGGGCCGAGGTCAGGAACGATCATGCTTCCGGCGTCGATGAACCACAACGAACCACAGCTAGTGCCGCATCAAGCAACGTTCGCCCTGTCGTGACGCGTTGTCCGGGTGCTGTACGTGGCGGGGTGTGGCTGTCAGGGTATGTCGGTGGCAGAACGAGTACGCGTGCGTGAAATCGATGACGACGAGGGTCGGCGGCTGTTGCGGATCGTCCGCCGGGGCACCGGTTCGGTGGTGACCTGGCGGCGGGCTCAGATGGTGCTGCTGTCCGCACAGGGGATGCCGGTGGCGAAGATCGCCGAGGTGTCGTTCACCAGCGACGACCGGGTCCGCGATGTGATCCACAACTTCAACATCGACGGTTTCGAGTCGCTCTACCCGAAGTACAAGGGCGGCCGGCCCAAGACGTTCACACTCCCCGAGCGCCGCGAGATCAAGAAGATCGCCAAGTCCAAGCCGGCCGAGCACGACCTGCCCTTTTCCACCTGGAGTCTGACGAAGCTGGCGGATTTCCTGGTCGCCGAGGGGGTGGTCGACGACATCAGCCACGAGGGCCTGCGCATCCTGCTCCGCGAGGAAGGCGTCTCCTTTCAACGACTGAAGACCTGGAAGACCTCCCGTGACCCGGACTACGCGGCCAAGAAGGCCCGGGTTGAGCACCTCTACGCCATCGCCGACGGCGACGTCATCCCGGAGGACGGCGAACCCGAAGTTGTCTTCTGCATGGACGAGTTCGGGCCGCTCAACCTGATGCCCCATCCGGGACGGCAATGGGCCGAACGAGGCGGTCGGCCCAAGGATGCCGACCGTGAGCCGAGGCACCGGCGCCGGGCAACCGGGCAACCTACACCCGCCCGCACGGGGTCCGGCACTTGTGCGCGGCCTACGACCTGGCCAACGACAGACTCTACGGACACATCAAGGCGGTCAAGAAGCGAACGCAGTTCCTGGAATTCTGCCGCTACCTGCGCTCACTGCACCCGACGGACGTGCGCATGGCGATCGTCTGCGACAACTTCTCCCCGCACCTGACAACGCAGCGATGCCAACGAGTCGCGACGTGGGCGACGGCGAACAACGTGGAGTTCGCCTACACCCCGACCAACAGTTCCTGGCTCAACCGCATCGAGGCCCAGTTCACCGCCCTGCGCTACTTCGCACTCGACGGCACCGACCACACCAGCCACAAGGAACAGGGCAGCATGATCCGCCGCTACATCATCTGGCGAAACAAGCACGCTCAGAACCAGCTCCTACGCGAGGTCGTGAACAGGGCGAACGTTGCCTGATACGGCACTAGGGTCCGCCTTCAAAGATCATCAGGTTGGTGGATCATGGTCGGGTGATACGCCGTCATGAACTCACCGACCTGGAGTGGGAGTTGCTCGCTCCGCTCATACCGCGTGCGGCAACGGGGCGACCGAGAGTGCCGGACCGGCAGGTCATCAACGGGGTGGTCTACAAGATCCGGACCGGAGTCTCCTGGCGTGACCTGCCGGAACGCTACGGACCGTGGCAGACGGTCTACACCCGCTTTCGCCGCTACGCGTTGGACGGCGTGTTCACCCATGCACTCCAGCAGATCCAGGCCGGCGCGGACGCCGTCGGCGACATCGACTGGCTCGTCCAGATCGACTCCACCATCGTCCGCGCCCACCAGCACGCCGCCGCCACCGGCCGAAAAGGGGGGTCCACCGGCCGGACGAACCGGACGATCACGCCCTCGGCCGATCCCGAGGCGGACTGACCACCAAAATCCACCTCGCCTGCGACGGCCGCGGCCGGCCGCTCGCCGTCCTGCTGACACCCGGCCAACGGCACGACAGCACCTGCGCGCGCCCCCTCCTGGAACGCATCCGCGTCCCGCGCATCGGACGTGGCCGACCTCGTTGCAGACCCGACCAGGTCGTCGCCGACAAGGCCTACAGCTCCCGCGGTTTTCGCGCCTACCTGCGCAAACGCGGGATTGCCTGCACCGTCCCGGAGAAGTCCGACCAGAAGCGTCACCGTCACAACCGCGGCCGCCGCGGCGGCCGGCCACCTGCATTCGACCGGCAGATCTACCGTCGACGCAACGTCGTCGAGCGCTGCTTCAACCGACTCAAAAGCTTCCGCGGCGTCGCCACCAGATACGACAAGACCGCCACCTCCTACGAGGCAGCGGTCAGTCTCGCCTCATTCCTACTCTGGGCAAGATCAGTTTGAAGACGGACCCTAGTGGACACCCCGACCTGGCGGGCGGCAGCCGCACCTCGGTACCCCTTGTGGAGCAGCTCGAAGTACCTCTTCTTCACCGCAGTCGGCACTCTGTTGGGGGCGTACCTCGGCATGCGAACACTCTCCTTCCGGAGCGTTCGCAACCACCGATAGAACTCAAGCGGGATACGGCTGCTCGGATGGGAAGCAGTGCTGCCGCTGTCCGTGGTCCGACTCCTCGGCCCGGCCTGCTCGCCCCGTGCGGAGCCGTTGCCGCGCCGCCGTGACAGGGACGGATAACTGCCGTCGACGCACAGCAATTGCGGGAAGACAGATCATGGCACAGGGCGTCCCCCCGGCAGGTCTACGGGGCGGCTTCGACACCTTACGGATCGCTGACGCAGGGCGACGGCAGCCCGCTTTTCAGGGCGCCGACTGCCACGCTTGCCGGCGTGATCAGCCCTCGCACACTCGGCACCGGCCTGATGCTGGCCGCACTTACGACCTCGCTCGCCCTGACCGTCCGCCGCGACAGCTACTACACCGATTCCGTCGGCCTGGCCTGCTGGCTCGGGACTCGTTGGCTGTTGTTCGCCGCAGCCGTGTGGTGCTTGCGCAAGGTGGCCGTCCGTCATGTCGTGACACTGATCCTCGGCGGCTCCGTGATCGTCGCCGCGACCGGTCGTACATTTTCCTCTCCGAGGGCTCAGTCCTGGGCTATCTGACCGGATACGTCGAGGAGGAGGGCTACAGTGACGCCTCAGCCCGCAACCGCTACGCGCTCCTGCGGCTGGTGCTGCCCGACAGTTGGGCGACCCCGGCAGTCGCCATCGGCATGGTGGGCGTCGTTGCGTACATCATGCGGCGCGGCGATCCGGGGCGGCCGTGGCGGGGCGCCCTGCTGGTGACCGGAACGGCCTTCCTCTTGCTCACACCCGGCTACTCCTGGTACGCGCTGCTGCTCGTCGCGCTCGTGGCCCTGGACGGCCGCTGAGAATGGCTGGCCGTGGCCGGGGCCGCCAAGTACGTCACTGTCAACTCGCGCGGCGACCCGACTGTCATCGGCACCACGGCCTACGCCATCGCTGCCGCCGCGGTGCTGACAGGCGCCCTACGGCGCGTGCGGCACTCCCGCGGCTCCGACGCGTGGCTCAGCACCGGCCACGACCGGTCTGCCCCGCCCGGGGCCTGCTACGCCCCGCCTGACTGACCGTACGGCCGCGGGGGCGCGTGCCGGCCATTCTGGTTGGTGAGCATGTGGCGGGGCTCCGCAGCGCGGACGATCGCGGTCTCCACTGCTGCGACCCGGTCGGCCAGCAGACCGAGAGCAGCGACGGCCCGGGTGACGGGGTCCCCGTCCGGACCGCCCGGCGACCGGCGGCGTGCGTATGCGGAAGTGAGCGCGGCCCATCGGGCGGCCTGCTCCTCGGTGAGGGTGCCGCGCAACTCGGCCAGCTTGAGGAGGTTCGCCTCGGCGGCGGTGGTGAGGGTCTGGGCCTCCCCTGCGTAGTGGTCGTCAATGACGGCGGCGAGTTCGGCGTCGTTCATGACGGGCACGATGCGCTGGGCGATCTTGTTCATGTTGCGGTACGAGCCCTGGAGCTGGAACGGCGGTTCGGCGCGGGTGGCGTCGGCCTGCCCGGCGGAGTGGGTGTACGCCTCGTTGACGGCGAGGACGGTCTCGAGGGCGGTGAGCAGGTGGGCCAGTGTCGCGACGATGTGGTCGAGTTCGGCCGGGGCGTAGGCATGGGTGAGCCGGTCGCGGCGAGCTCCGGGATCTCCGGCGGCCAGGCGTACCAGCAGTTCCAGGTCGGCACGGTCGCGCCCGGCGAGCGGTGCGAGGACCGGGTTGGAGGTCAGGGCGTTCTCGACGAAGCTGAGCGCGAAGATGTCCTCCTTGCCTGTGAGAACGTCGCCGAGGTTCCAGACGTCGGCGCGGTTGGCGAGCATGTCGGGGAGGCGGAAGCGCTGCCCGGATTCGGTGTAGGGGTTGCCGGCCATGCAGACGGCGAAGCGCTTTCCGCGCAGGTTGTGGCCGTTCAGGGTGCGGGTGGCGTCGCACAACGGGATGAACTTCTGCAGCAGTTCGGGGGAGGTGTGCTGGATGTCATCCAGGTACAGCAGGACGTTGTTGCCCGCCGTCAGGGCGAACTCGACCTTCTCGAGCTCCCTGCGAGCGATGGCGTTCGGTGCGTCGGCAGGAGCGAGCGACATCGTCGCGTGACCGAGAGCAGGACCGTCGACCTTGACCAGGAGCAGGCCGAGGCGGTCGGCGACGTACTCCATGAATGTCGTCTTGCCGTAGCCGGGCGGGGAGAGGAGCAGCAGCAGGCCGCTGTTGTCGGTCCGTTTGCCGTTGCCGGCGGCTCCGAGCTGCTTGGCGAGGTTGTCGCCGACGAGAGGGAGGTAGACCTCGTCGACGAGGCGGTTGCGTACGAAGGAGGACATGACCTGGGGGCGGTACTCGTCCAGGCGCAGCCGGGCGCGCTCGGCCGCGATGAGGGTGCCGCGCAGCTTCTGGTAGGCACGGAAGCCGGGCACCACCCGGTCGGTGAAGTCCGCCGTCCGGGCAAGGAATTCGTCCAGACGGACTGTGAGGCTGCGCAGGGTGATCCGTGGATGTGTACCGAGCAGGCCGCTCACGGTGGCGGTGAGGGGGGCGTCGACATCGTGGCGTGGGAGGTCGGGGCAGAGTTCGATGGCGACGGCCTCGGCGAGGTCACCGGGGTCGATCTCCTCCTCGCAGGCGTCGGCGTACGACACGAGCCAGCCTTCGACGAGCCGGTGCGCGGCAGCGGGGTCGTCGTCCGCCAGATGGATGCGCACGTCCTCTTCGTACGGTGACGAGCCGACAGCACGACGGAACGTGTCGAGCAGGGCGCGGGCCGCCCCGCTGGTGGCGAAGGAGGGTCCGGAGGCGAGCTCCTCGACGAGGTACCCGGCGGATAGCGTGTGCCGGTCCGCGTGCAGCGAGGGGAGCCCGGACGCGAAGGCGGCGATGGCTTCGGCCAGTTCGGTCCGTAGTGCGTCGAGGGCGGGGGCCGTCCCGAAGACCTCGCGTGCCCGCACGAGCGATGTGGCGTGGCGGGCCCATGCGTCGCGGACCTCCGGCGTCGTTCCGTACGTCCAGAAGAGCTGGGCCGCGGCGCGGGCGGCGGCCGGGTGGCGCAGCTGCCCGGCTTCCTCGTGCAGCCGCAGCACGGTACCGAGGACGGCGGCCGCGTCCCGGTCGTGGATTCCGCGTTCGTACCCCTCGTCGTACGCCGCTTCGGCGGCCTGACGGGCGAGGGCGGGCAGATCGGCTCGGGCAAGGGCCTCGGCGCCATGCTCGGCCAGCAGCCGGGCGGCAAGGTGTTCCGCGCGGTACACCTCGCAGTTCTCGGACGGGAGGAGCTGGTCCCAGTACGGGCGCGTGGCCCGGAAGTCCGGGGCGGTGACGGGGGAGCGGTAGTCGGTACCGGTGAGGGCGAAGGCGAGGCTGTCCCCCTGTGGGACGAGGGTGAGTTCCGTGACCTGCGTCGTGACGGCGAACCGGTGAGGGCCGAGCATGATGCTCTCACCCCCGTCCGTGTACAGCTCGGTACGGTCGCGCAGCGTCCTGCCCGCTTCCTGGCGGGCTGCTTTCAGGCGGCCCTCCAGTTCTTCCGCGCGCGCCTGGTCGCCGAGTTCGCGCAGTTCCGTGGCGGTGCGGCGCACCTTGGCGGCCATCGGGTCGGTGGCGAAGTACGTGGTGACCGCGTCCAGGGTGTCCAGGGTCGACGCCCTGCGGGAGATCGCCACCAGGACCCGTGTGGCCGACTCGGCGAGCCGGTCGGCGCGCCGGGCGCGGGTGTCCTGAAGTGTCTGCCTGCGTGCTGAGAACGCTTCGTAGATCCCGGTTCGCTTGTCCGCGACGCTGGTGAGGAAGTCGTCGTGGTCGGCGAAGCGCGACTCTAGGTTCTCCAGCTGGAGCAGCAGCCTCGCGAGCTGCGCGTCGCAGCTCTCCGGGGAGTCCGCGGCCGCAAGTGCACCGGTGACCGCCTGTCCGAGCAGGGCGAATTCGGCGGCGAACTCGGCCCGGCCCTCGTGGTCGAGCAGGTCCCGGCGTCGGCCGGCGAGAGTGGCCCGGGCACGGTTGAGGCCGCCGAGTACCTCGGCGATCCGCTCCAGGATGGACGTGCGAACGGTGGCGTCGCCGATCTCAAGGCCCGCGACGAGCTCGGCGAGCGACTGAAGACCGAACGTCTGCTCGTCCAGCCGCCGGCTGACCGGAACCGCCGCGGCAGCAGTGGTGATTGCTGCCGCGGCGGTGGTCAGCTTCTCGGTCTCGGACAGATGGTCCGCAAAGGCGTCCTCGCCCCGGAGGAAGGCCACGGCTCGGTGCGCGGCCGAGCCGATGTCGGCCTCGGCGCCGGCCGCAAGGTCGTCGATGCGCTCGATGTCACCGTACCGCATCTCCTTCAGGGTGAGCAGATGCCCATGTGCCTGGCGAAGTCCGGTGATGCGTGCGACCCACTCCTCGGCGCTCGCAGGTGCCTCTCCGCGGATGCGCCGGACCAGACGGGTGACGTGCCCCTCGGACTCGGCGAGCGCATCGGCTGCCCTCTGCGTCAGTTCCCGCACGCTCCGGAACTCGTCCAGCACCTGTCCAGCGGTGACGTGCACCTTGTCCAGCGGGGTCCGCAGATCCCCGGTCTCCACCTCGCCCAGCCAGTGGTGGGCGTCGGCGATGCGGGTGCATGCGGCGACGAGAGCCTCGTACAGCTCGGCGGTCTCGGTCGTCTCGGTGACCTGCCGGGCGACGGCCAGGCAGTCGGACAGGCCGCGGACCAGGTCGGCGTTGCCGATCCTGGCAAGCGGCCCGGAGCCTGCCGGGGTCGCAGCGGCATACGCGTCGGAGACGTAGGGGCTCCGCCAGACCTGCACGACGTGCACACGGGCCGGCTCTTCGGAGTCCGGTGTGCGCAGGACGACGAGTGTGCCGTCGTCGAGGAGGGCGTAGCCCTGGCAGGAGAGAGGGTTAGCCATCTCCTCGCGGATCTGGTTGTAGGACAGAAGCAGGCCGCGGCCCTCGCGGCGGGAGCGGAAGGCGTAGAGCACGTCCTCTCCGTCGGGTGAGCGCAGAGCGTGCTCGAACTCCAGGTCCTTCACGGTCTCGCCGTCGAACGTCTTCACCACGCCCGTGGCCAGGCAGTACCCGCCGGGAAAGACGATGCCCTGGTCGTCGGGGAGCCGGCGGCAGGACCGTCCGATGCCGTCGAGTCGGACGACGGACCGGGTGAGGGTGTTGAAGACGAGATGACGCTCGGCGTCCTCCTTGTACGGGCGCACGCGCAGCAGGATCAGGGCGCCCGCGCGGGCGTACGCGACGTCCGCGTCGGCGAGGGACTGCAGCGGCTCCTCGACCGGCTCCTTGTACACGCCCCGGTCGGACTCCGTGTCGTCCTCGGCTTTCACGGTGAGGCTGCCGCCGACCGCCGTGACGAAGACGTCGCCGCCGATGGAGATGTGCGGATGACGTCCGAGAACGTGGTCGTCACGGGTGGTCTCCACCCAGACCACGTCGTACGAGGGTGGGAAGACGTGGTCCCGTTCCCCACGGGCATCCAGGAACCGTGCCCGCCCGTCCGCGGTGAGTTCCCAGCGCAGAACACGGAAGTCCTCAGCCTTCTCCCCTGTCCGGAAGACGGCCAGCACCTTGCCGTCGACCGTACGCAGCCGGTGAAGTCGCGCGCCCTGGAAGTAGCGGCACAGGGACGCGAACTCCCGTACGAAGTCGGGGTCGTCGAGCAGGCCGGGGACGGCATCCTGCGCCAGTCGGTTCAGGTCACGGTCGTACAGTGAGAAGACATCACCGACGGTGATCCGGGGTGTCAGTCCTGCGGCAGTGTCGTGGCCGAACAGGAGTCCGTCGCCGACGGCGACGATGTCACGAGCCACGCCAGCAGCCTCGGTACTGATGCGCCCGGTGCCGGCCAGGGCGAGCTCACCGGCTCCGAACTCCGCGATACGGGCCGAGTTGAGCGCGTGGGCGCGCCGCGCCAGCTCGGTGGCCTGTGCGCCGAGCCGGTCACGCAACACCTCGTACGTTCCGGGGTCCATGCCGCCCCTGCCGGTCTCCATACCGTCCCCATTCCTTCGGATGTGTCTTTGAGGTTCCGGAGCCGCTGACCCCCGTCCGGCGGCTCCGGAACCTCCGACCGCTCCCCCCGGGGCGGTCAGCTCCTGGAGGCGCCGTTCAGCACGGTGAGCGGAGTGTGGGCCAGGCCGAGCTCATCCGCCTTGTCGAGCAGCTGGCTCAGCTGCGCAGTGGGCGCGTCGCCCGACTTCATGAGCTTCATCAGCAGGGCCGACACGGTCAGGTTCTGCACGTCCGACGTCGAGACGGAGTTCAGGACCTTCGTCAGATCGCCGGTGAACGCCGTCGAACCGTCCAGCCATGGGCCGGCCAGGGCCTGCGCCGTCTCGGAGTGCTGCACGAAGCCGTCCAGACCCTTGCCGAGGGCGATCGACGACATCAGCCGGTCGAAGAAGACGGACTCGCCGCCGACGATGTTGATGTCGGCGTTCTCCAGGCCGGTGGCCAGCACCGTGGCCTGGGCCTCGGCGACCTGCCGTTGCACATCGAGCCCGGCCAGGCGGATGTCCTTCTCCGCCTCCAGGCGCAGCCGGAACTCCTCGTGGGTACGGGACGCCTCGTCCAGTGCCGCCATGGCGGCCGCCTTCTCCGTCAGGCCGGCGGCCTCGGCCTTGAGCTTCTCGCCGATGGCCATGGCCTCGGCGAGCGCCTGCTCACGGGCGCCCTCCGCCTCCGCCTTCAGCCGGGCGACGGTGGCCTCTGCTTCCGCGCGGCCCGCCTTCTCGATGGCGACGGCCTCCCTCTCCCGTACCTGAACCGCTGCCAGGCCCTCGGCCGCGGTTTCTGCCTGGGTGCCCTCGGCGAGGCGGATCTTGGCGCGGGCGTCCATGTCGGCGGCCTTGGTGCGTGCTTCGGCGAGGGTGAGTTCCTCGGCGGCGCGGTGGACGGCGGCCTGTTCGGCGGCCTCGGCAGCCTTGATGTCCTTGACCAGCTTCTCCTGCGCCTCGGCCTCGGCGGCGATGACGACGGCCTGCCGGTTGCGCTCGGCCTCCTCGACGGTGCGCAGCCTCTTGATGGACTCCTCCTGCTCGGCGACCGTGCGGTCCACGGCGACCCGCTCGCGGATGACCTCGGCGATGTCGCGGCGCTCGGCCTCGACCTCCTTCTCGGCGGAGATACGGGTCAGTTCGGTCTCCCGGTCGCGGGCGATGACCTCGAGCAGCCGGTCCTTCTCGATGCGCTCGCTCTCGACCGCGATGACGCGCTCACGGTTCTTTTGCGCGACGGCGACCTCGCGCGCCTGGTTCTCGCGCTGCACGCCGAGCTGCTCCTCGGTCCTGAGGAACGCGCTCTGAGCACGCAGCCGCTCCTCCTCCACCACACGGGCCGTCTCGGCCTCCTCGCGGGCCCTCACGGTGTCGATCTCGCGCTTCTGCTTGATCTCGGCGTCCGCCTGGCGGCGCTCCAGCTCGAGGATGGCCTCACGGGCGTCGACGTTCTGCCGGGTGATCTCCTTCTCCTCGTGGCGCTGGTACTCGTTGGTGCGCACATGCTCGACGGCCGTCAGCTCGGTGATCTTCCGGATGCCCTGGGCGTCGAGGATGTTGGACGTGTCCAGCTGGGCCAGGGGCGTCTGTTCGAGGTAGTCGATCGCCGCGTCCTCGAGGCTGTAGCCGTTCAGATCGGTGCCGATGACCTGGATGATGCGGTCCCGGAACTCGTCCCGCTTGGTGTAGAGGTCGGTGAAGTCGAGCTGCTTGCCGACCGTCTTGAGCGCCTCGGAGAATTTGGCGTTGAACAGGTCCTGCAGGGTCTCCTTGTCGCTGGCACGCGCCGTCCCGATCGCCTGGGCGACCTTGATGACGTCCTCGACCGTCTTGTTGACGCGTACGAAGAACGAGATCCGGATGTCGGCGCGGATGTTGTCCTTGCAGATCAGCCCGTCACGACCGGTCCGTGTGATGTCGATGGTCTTCACCGAGATGTCCATGACCTCGGCCTTGTGGAGCACGGGCAGGACGACCTGCCCGGTGAAGGTGACGTCGACCTTGCGCATCTTCGACACGATCAGTGCCTTGCCCTGTTCCACCTTCCGGAACAGCCGGCTGATCACAAAGAGCAGGGCGACGGCAATGAGTAGGACAACGGCGATAAGCACACCGATGCCCAGAGTGATGGCATCCATGAGGAATCCCCCGATGAGAGGTGAAGAGCTGAAGACTGAGGCGGCAGCTGCGTCAGGCGCGAGGGTCGAGCGCCGCGTCGAAGGGTGCGACCCAGAAGAACTCGCCGAGGTCGTCGTACGCGTACAGCAACCCGGTGCTGCCGAGCGCCAGAACGTCGTTGCTCGACTGGCGGACCTGGACGATGGCCGTGGAGCCGTCCCGTGCGATGACCTCCGCCTGGCCGAACGTGCCGTCCACCCGCCCTGTGCGGATGGTGCAGGCAAGGCCGACGAAGTCCTGCCGGGACGGCGCGGGTTCGTCGGGGAAGAGCTGCGCCAGTGGCCGTACGAGTAGCCGGGTCACCCGCCAGGCGACGAAGAGTGAGGCGATGAGCAGAACCATGCCGAGCAGGTGGACCACGGCTGCGGACATGCCTGAACGGGCAAGGAGCAAAGACCCGGTGAGGCTGGCGAACCATGCGAGGGCGACGACCAGCGAAGCCGACACCGAGACGGGTACTCCACCGAGATCGAGTGCGTCGCTGTCCACATCGGTGTTGAAGCCGTCGGGCTCGGCGGCGCCGAGCAGTACCAGTAGCCAGAACCCGGCCACCACCAGAAGCGCCGAGGTGAACAGCACCGTGGGAAATCTGCCGACTGTTTCCAGAAACTCGGCCATCGGTCATCCCCCTTGTGCCCCGTACGCCACTTCGCCGGCCTCTGGCAGCGGAGTGCTCCTTTCCGGCTCCCGGCAGGTGATCTTCTGCGCATCCCTGCTTTCCCCGGCTGGACTGGATAGTGCCAGCCCGACAAGCCTGTTCGCATTGCCGTCCACCGGCAACCTTTACGTATCCTTGATGCCGGTCACCGCACGCTGCGTTGCACGGTCGGCCTGACGTCCCACGCGTCTGGAAGCTGTCATCCGGCGTGCCAGGAAAGGGGAAGGGCCATGGCGGAGCAGGAGACATGCGAGCAATTCTTGGAGGGGTACGCCCAGATCCTGGTGGGTGCCTGTGCCACCGGTCGGCGACTGACCCGGGACGAGATGGAGTCGCTTCGCAGCCAGGGGAAGCGGGCCGCAGAGGCGGGCATCGGATTGCGTTCCCTCGTCCGGGCGCATCTTGCTGCCACACAGGCGGTACGGCTCGGCTTGCCCCCTGCCGCGGCGGACCATCTTCTCCCCGCCGTCGAACAGGCGGTGGACGCCTTCGCGGAAGGCCATGAGCGGGCGCAGCGTCTCGCGGTGCGCCAGGAAGAGGCGGCTCGCCGGGAGTTCATCGACGACCTCCTCTACGGGCGCAGTGACCTGGGCCGCCTCGCCGAGCGTGCCGAACGCTTCGGGCTGCTGTTGTCCCATGCCCATGCGGTCGCCGTGGCGCAGGGTACCGATCCGTACGACGACGGTTCCCCCGTGACCCGCAGCATCGAGTCCTCGCTCGTCGCCCGGTTCGGGGACCGCCGCATTCTCATCACGACGAAGGACGGACGGCTGATCTGCATCGCTCCGGGCGATCAGTCCGATGTACTCGGCTTCTTCGCCAAACAGGCGTACGCGGCGACGGGTGGCGGCCGGGTGGGCATCGGCCGAGCCCATGCAGGAGCAGGAGGGGTGGTCCACTCCTACGAGGAGGCGCTCAACGCGCTGGACCTGGCGGCCCGAATGGATCTCGACGGTCCTGTGCTGCACGCCGCCGACCTCCTGGTCTACCCGGTGCTGACCCGGGACAGACAGGCCATGGCCGACCTTGTGCAGAGTGTCCTCGGCCCGCTCAAAGGGGCCCGTGGCGGCGCTCAGCCGCTGATCGACACCCTCACCGCCTACTTCGATACGGGCTGTGTGGCAGCAGAGGCGGCCCGGCGGCTCTCGCTGAGCGTGCGGGCGATGACGTACCGGCTCGACCGCATCAACAAGCTGACGGGTGCCGACCCCGGCGACCCCGTCCACCGCTACACGCTTCAGACGGCGGTCGTCGGCGCCCGCCTGCTCGGCTGGCCGGACCAGGAGCTCTGAGGAGTCGGAACCTGTCGGCGCCGCGGCCGCTCGGCATCCGCTTCACGAGGACTCCGACGGCTCGTTCGCCTCGAGCTCCCTTAAAACGAGCAGGAGTTCACCGCTCGAGACGAGATCGTCGGCGCCATCCGGCCGGGTGACAGCAGCTGACATGAGCAAGCGGAGAGGCACCAGCGGCCCGGAGCGGAAGGGGACGAGGCTTGACGCGAACACCGGAGAGACTGTGCGCCGCCGAGCGGTCGAAAGAGCCATGAAGCGGAAGCCGTGTCGCCCTGGTACACCGGCCATCTACGCGTCGAGGGCATGTGTCGCCTGGGTCCCGTTTGGCTGTGATGCCTCAGGGACTGATTCCGGCAGCCCAGCCGTGCTCGTGGCCGGGTCACGAGGCGTCGCCCTCTCCAGGAACCGCAACAGCTCGACGGGGAAGGGCAGGACGAGTGTGGAGTTCTTCTCCGCGGCGACCGCCACCACCGTTTGCAGCAGGCGCAGCTGCAGCGCGGCGGGCTGGTCGGCCATGACGCCTGCGGCCTCTGCGAGTTTCTTGGATGCCTGCAACTCGGCATCGGCGTTGATGACGCGGGCCCGCCTTTCGCGATCGGCTTCCGCCTGACGGGCCATCGAGCGCTTCATCGTCTCCGGAAGCGAGACATCCTTGATCTCCACCCGGTCGATGGTCACGCCCCACTCGACGGCGGGGCTGTCCATCATCAGCTCCAAGCCCTGATTGAGTTTCTCCCGGTTGGACAGCAGGTCGTCCAGGTCGCTCTTCCCCAGGATCGAGCGCAGCGAGGTCTGAGCCATCTGCGAAACCGCGAAGCGGTAGTCCTCCACGCGGATGATGGCATCTGCCGGAGCGACAACCTTGAAGTAGATGACGGCGTCGACCCGGACCGTGACGTTGTCCCGGGTGATGCCGTCCTGGGCCGGCACGGGCATCGTCACGATCTGCATGTTCACCTTGTGCATCCGGTCCACTCCGGGGATGATCATGGCGAATCCGGGCCCGCGGATCCCACCTCGCAGCTTGCCGAAGCGGAGAACCACGCCGCGTTCGTATTGCTTCACCACGCGAGCAGCAGCCGCCACGTACACCACTGCAGCCGTTCCAACAACGGCCACCGTTGTCATGATGGTCTCGAGCATGGCGCTGCCCTCCTTCAGAGAACTGCTTCCTCCAGCGTTCCCGTTTTGCGTGTGCTTTACTCTTTGTTCGGCGTTCCATGCCGTCCGCACTACACATCTCCGCAGTTCAGCGGCGGTTTGCCCCCGGAGGTTCACCCACGGTCGCCGAACTGCTCGGCGAACAAGGCGATCGACGCAACCCGCAGCCCGCAGCGCTCCGAAGCCCGCCCACGGCGCGCAGGCGCCGACGGCCGGCGAGCGTCGGTCCGCGATGGCGTCGCATCAGGACGTGCAGGCAGCCGGGCAGCTCCGGCGGAGCGATCCGGCCGACAGCCCCGCTCCCGACAAGGGCACCCTTAGCGGCAACAGTCTCGAGGAGGAGGTGTAGTGGCATGACGCCAGTTCGCCTCCTCTGGCCCGGGGGCTGCTCACTTTCGGCCGTTCCGACCGGACCGGAGCGCTTGCCGAGGCCGATGACCGGGCCCCGGCAGTGGCTTCCGGGCATGTCCTGCTGCCCATGACGAGCAGGTTCGGCTCCTGCCCGTTCTGTCGTCAGCTGCCGCGCTGCTCGCGTCCGGCGACGTCCTTTGCCTCAGGCAATGCCCCCCAGCGGGACTGGTTGCCGGGACCCGGCAGCCGGCGGGCGGTCAATGAGGCCGTTGGCGACCTGTCAGGAACGCGTAAGCAACGTGTAAAGTCTGCCGTGGAGTGCCGGGAAGCCTGGTCGGCGAGCAGGGGACAGCTGTCTTTGTCGATCGGGGGATTCACGCCATGGTGCTCGTTGCCGTTTTCGGAGTCGCGCTTCTCGTCGCGGTACTGCTTTCCGGGCTCGCAGCCCGTACGGTCCTGTCCACGTCCCTCCTCTTCCTGGTCGGCGGCGCGCTCGTCAGTGACGGCTTTCTCGGACTGATCCACATCACACCGAACAGCGAGATCGTCTCGGTCACGGCAGACCTCGCGCTGTTCGCTGTGCTGTTCACCGACGGCATGCACGTTTCCCTCCCCAAGCTGCGCGCCCATTGGAAGAACCCGGCGCGCGCACTGGGCCTGGGAATGCCGCTCGCCTTCGTCGGCATGGCTTTGATCACGCACTACCTGGTGGGTCTGGACTGGACGACGTCCTTCCTCGTCGGCGCGGTACTGGCGCCCACGGACCCGGTGTTCGCCTCGGCGATCGTGGGGCGCAAGGAAGTCCCCGCCAAGCTACGGCAGTTGCTGAACGTGGAGAGCGGCATCAACGACGGTCTCGCGCTACCGATCGTTCTGATCCTCCTCGCGGCGGCCGGCCCCACGGCCGGCCACGCCGAGGCGTCGCTCGGCAAGATCGTCCTGGAGCTCGGGCTGGGGCTGGCGTTCGGCATCGTCCTGCCTCTGTTGGTCAGCGGACTCCTGCGAATCCGGCTGCTGGGCGCGGAGCCGAAGCTGCAGCCGCTGCTGCCGCTGGCGATCGGGGTCATCCTCTATGGGCTGTGCCATCTCACCCACGCCAACCCCTACCTCGCGGCCTTCTCGGCCGGTGCTGTTCTCACCGCGGCATCCCCGGAGGCGAAGACGGCCTTCGAGCCGCTGGGCGAGGCGCTGGCCGAGCTGGCGAAGTTCGCCGCACTGCTGGTCTTCGGTGCGCTGCTCACCCCGCAGCTCTTCGGTGACCTCTCCGTCGGCGGATACCTCGCAGTGCTCCTGGCGATCGTCCTGATCCGGCCCGCGTCGCTGCTGATCTCGCTCGTCGGTACGCGATTCGACCGCCGCGAAAAGCTGGTCGCGGCCTGGTTCGGCCCGAAGGGTTTCGCCTCCGTGGTGTATGGCCTTCTGGTGCTGCAGGCCGGAATCCCGCAGGGCGAGGAGGCATTCACCCTGATCGCGGTGTGCATCGCGGCTTCGATCATTGCCCACAGCAGCACCGACGTCCCGATCGCCCGCCTCTTCCATGTCGACGACCTGGCGGGCATCCCGGGCGATGAGAGCACACCCACCCACCATGACGTGCACGTAGTCGATCGCCATGCATCCTCAATAGCGGCCGCCCCGCCCGAGTAGCGGGGGACATCGGCCTCCTACAGGCGCCAACACCGCTCCTGCGTCACGGATTCCGCTGCCGCCGCAGACGGTCGGGATCAACGCTCAGGCCAGGGAGTTGAGTTGTGAAACGGTCAAGCCAGCCAGCTCCGGGCAGAAGATTGATCCAGTTCGAGCTGGTGGGGCCCGAGCTGATGACGATGACCACGCGTGTCTCGCCCGTGCCGTCTTGTCCGCGTAAATCTCGGTGATGAGTCCCTCGACGAGCTTCTTGCTGTGTGGTTGATCACGCCCGCCGCATTGAGTGGAGTGTCGCTCGACTTCCGTACGACTGTGTGATGGCGGGGGCCCGAATGCAAGGATGGGCGGGCATGACTGCTGGGTGGTGTTCTCGCACGCTGAGGGCCGTGGTGTTCGCGGCCATCTGCGTGCTGCTCGCTGCCCTGGGGCATGTGGTGATCACAGGCATCGCGGTGCCTTGGTGGGCGCTGGTCGTCGGGGTCGTAGCGACGGGCGGGATCGCGTGGTGGCTGGCCGGTCGCGAACGCGGACTCTTCGTGGTCGTCTCCGTCGCGGTCGCCGCCCAGCTGCTTCTGGACTCGTTGTTCTCGTCCGCGCAGTTGGTCCTGCGGCCGGAATCGTCCGGCGAGGCGTCTCTGGCCTGGCGGTGGGTTCCCTACCTTCTGTGCGGCCCCTCGACCGGGTCGGGCGCTGATTCCGAGGGCATTGCGATGCCCCTCCACTCCATGAGCCATGACATGGGGGCGATGTCCTCGATGGGCATGCTTGTGGCGCACCTGGTTGCCGCCGTGCTGTGCGGCCTGTGGCTCGCCCACGGCGAGCGGGCCGCCTTCCGCATCCTGCGGGCCGTCGGTGGACGGCTCGTCGCCCCCCTGCGCCTGCTGCTCTGGATCCCCGCACCGACGCACCGCCCGCGCGTCCGTCCCCGCCGAGGCCGCTCGAACCGCGTGCCGAAACAGCTCCTGCTCGTTTACGCCATCACGTCTCGAGGTCCACCCCTGAGGACAGCTGTCGTCTGACGACGCCGGGACCCCGCGGCTGCTCAAGGCGGTCACTGGCACACCGCGCCTCGCAGTTGGCCTGCTGTCCACGCGTCACGCGGTGGTCGACGGCAGCCGGTACGTCGCTGCCCGGGGCGGTCTGGCGGATATCGACGACTGGCAGGCGGCGGCCGAACGCACCCAGCCGCGGGCCTGCCGGGCTTCGACGACCGCATCGCACTCGCGGAGCTGCTGGCCGAGCTCTCGGACGAACAGCGCAAGGCTTCGTGCTGACCCGGATGCTGGGCTGGCTGGGCTGCCCCTGCGAAGTCGGCGCATGTCAGCGGCTGCTTGACGGGCCGTAGGGTGGCTGCCACTCGGTCCCGGGACCGAGTGCCGGCCACTCGCGTTGCGGCGCGCGCATCAGGCAGCGGCTGAACTGATGCGCCAGCCACGCGTGCCGATTGCGGCGCGCGCCCGCGCCGGTGGCGGCTGCGGGGCAGGGCTCTGTCCTACCGAGGCCAATCGTCCGGCCGAAGAGTCGGTTGCTTCGACCGGTGCATGTCGACAGCGACGCGGAGTAGGACGCAAATTTCAGCCAGCGTAATGATCTGTTGCAGCTTGTCCGTACTCCCTGGGGCACGGGCCGTTCACATCAGGAGGCACCATGCGCACGTCGCAACCCACGGCAGGAACCGTCATCATCATCGGCGGTCTGGTCCTGACCTTCATCGTGCTCCTCTACCCCGTCATCCTTGGCATAGAGAACACGGCCACCAACTCGGAGCGCGTCATCGCCAACACCCGGTACGGGCCGCTGACCGAGGCCGACCGCGACTTTGTCGTCAAGGTCCGCGCGGCCGGGCTGTGGGAGCACCCCCTGGGCGAGGCGTCCATGAAGAGGGGCACGACGGAGGCCATGAGGGAGGCCGGCGAACACCTAATTGTCGGGCACTCCCTGCTCGACGAGAGCACCCGCAAGGTCGCCCCCGAGCTGAACATCACCCTGCCCAACCGGGCCTCGCCGCAACAGCAGCAGTTCGTGGCGACGGTGGTGGGGAGCACCGGCAAGCAGTTCGACACCAACGCCGCCAACATCATGCGCGTGACCCATGGTCAGATCTTTCCGGCCATTGCCAAGATCCGTGCCACCACCAAGAACACCCTGGTGCGCCAGTTGGCCGATCAAGCCAACGACGTCGTCCTCGACCACATCACGGTTCTGGAGAAGACCGGCCTGGTCAATTTCGACCAGGCCAACTTCCAGCAGACCAGCCCGCCGAAACTCCCCAAGGCCGAGCTCACCCCGCCCGCGCCTCAGCCGGGCGAACCGGTCACTGCCCTTACCGCACCCCCCGGCCTGGAGAACTTCTACACGAACGTTCCGCCACTCAACCCGGCGGCGGGGTGACCGTACAGGCGGACGGGGAGGGTCATCTGCACGCCCGCGCCGCACCCGGCGGCTGTGCGGCGCGGGCGTGCAGATGACCACCCACCAGCGTCAACGACGCTACGGCGCCGACGCGATGGGCGGCGCCGGAACACGCGACCGCCACTGCGGCGACGACCTGGGTAGCGGCGCGTGCGGCAACACCGAGGGGCCACGGTGTTGGTGATCATCCGCTCCACGGTCCAGCCCAACGGCATCCACGTCGCGGCGGAAACGGGGCCATGAGGCGCCGTCCCCAATGAACCACCCGCAGCACACGACTCACTCATCTGGAGGTTGCTCCATGCACACGGAATCGCGCCTGCTCAGGATCCCGCTGACCGCTCTGGTGCTGGTCGGAACCGTGCTCGCCTTCCTCCTCGGTGGCGCTGGGCCCGCCTCTGCCCATGCCGTTCTGACCAAGTCCGAACCAGCCGACGTTTCCGTTCTCAAGACGGCTCCGAAGTACGTCACGCTCACCTTCAGCGAAGCCGTCAGTCTCTCCGACGGCTCCCTGCGTGTGCTGTCACCGAAGAACCAGCGCGTCGAGCACGGGGCGGTCACGCATGCAGGGGGAAAGGCGACCACCGCCCGAGTGCTGCTGCGCGGCAAGCTGCCCAAGGGCACGTACACGGTGTCCTGGCGCACGGTCTCCGCTGACAGTCACCCGGTCTCCGGAGCGTTTACCTTCTCCGTCGGCAAGCCTTCCGTTACCACGGCCGTAGCGTCGGACGAGTCCCCGGACGACACCGCCGCCTCCCGCCTCTACGACTTCTTCCGTTACGTCGCCTACAGCGGCTTTGCCCTGCTCATCGGTGCCGCCCTGTTCGTTCTCGTCTGCTGGCCCGCCAGCGCTGGGCTGCGCCCGATGCGCCGGCTGCTGCTGACCGGCTGGACGGCGGTGCTTGCATCGACCATTGTCCTGCTGCTGCTCCGGGGCGCGTACGAGACGGGCCAGGGCCTCACCGCCGTCTTTGACCTGCCGCTCCTGGGCCGGACCATCACCGGCAGGTCCGGGACAGCCTTGGTGGCACGGCTGTTGCTGCTCGCTGCGGCCGCTGTTCTCCTGGCACTGGTAAGTGGCCGCCTTCGCCGCAACGCTGACGGGACGGGGAAGGAACCCGCCGCCAACGCCGCCTCTTCTCACGTGAAGACGTCGTCGGAGATGGCTGATCTGCCCCCCGAAGAGTCACAGGTCGACTTCGAGGTACGTGCCGTGGGGGCGGTGCTCGTCGTGGGCCTGGCCCTCACCTGGGCCGCCGCCGGGCACGCTTCCACCGGTACTCAGGTGCCGCTGGCGATCCCAGGCGCCGTACTGCACCTGCTGGCTATGGCAGCGTGGCTCGGCGGACTCGTCGCGCTGGCGGGCGCCTTGTACCGGGCGCCCGCCGGCACGGTGATTCCGGCAGCGGCGGTCGCGCGCTTCTCCCGGCTGGCCTTCACCGCGGTGATCGTCCTGGTCGTCACCGGTGTCTACCAGTCCTGGCGGCAGGTTGGCTCCTTGGACGCCCTGACCACCACCGAGTACGGCAAGCTGCTCATCCTCAAGGTCGGCGCCGTGGTCCTGGTGCTGGCCGCGGCGGCGTTCTCCCGGCAGTGGACCGCACAGCTCATCGAAGAGCCGCAGCCCCGAGAGAATCTCCCAGCCGTCCCGGCGGCGGTGACCCAGCGCGCACGCGTGGGGCAGAGCGTCGGCGTCGGTGCCTCACCGGGCGGCGACACGGCTGAGGCCACGCAACGTGCTGGGCCTCCCTGTCCGCGGGACCCCGCCGACAGCCCCGGTGCCGATCCGTGCGGTTCCCCGTCCGACCGGTACCGGCGCGGGCTGCGCAGGTCGGTCGTCGTCGAGGCCGTCATCGGTGTCGTCGTTCTGACGATCACCACGGTGCTCACCGGAACCCAGCCCAGCCGAGCCGCCCTCCAGAGCATTGCCGCGGCCACCGCATACCAGCGCCCTCCGGCGACAGTAGTGACGGTCCCCTTTGACGTCGGCACACCGAACGGGCACGGCATGGTGCAGATCACCTTCGACCCGGGGCAAGTCGGCGACAACACCGTGCAGGCCATCGTGTTCGGACCGGACACAGGTGTTTCCACCGTCCCCGAGCTCCGTCTCACCCTCACGCAGCTCGCCCAGCGGATCGGCCCGCTGGATGCGAAGCTCGTCGACAGGAAGGGGTACTGGTGGGCGGACAATCTGCGGCTTCCCCTGCCCGGCACCTGGACCATGCGCCTGACCGTGCGCATCACCGACATCGACCAGGTCACCGTCACAAAGAACGTGACCATCAATCCGCCACCCGCCTGACAGCCACGCCTGTCGGCGCGCATGAACAGCGGGATGCGCCGGGGCGCACCCTGGCGGATCCGGCGAGTACGAACGCCGCCCACAGCAGCGTCCGGAGGCCGATGGAAGGACCGGTTCCGCCGAGCGTGCCTCCGAGGCGCTCAGCGACATGAACCCGTTGCAGAGCAGCTTTGAGGAGATCGGCGCCCCACCGGACCTGTTTCGCCTCTGGTGCGCCGGCGTGCTCCGTGATGGCTTCCCACTCACCGCTGCCGGAGCCTTCGCGGAGTTCTCCGCCGTGGCGCGAGAGGGAAGCTGTGCTGGTGGTGGGTGCACCCGTGGGGCATCGACGGTGCATGGCTGTGGCGAGGAGCGGCGGACTGTCCGCAGATCTGGCTGCCTCGGAGTGCACGGCAGGGGCGAGCCTGCTCGTGCCATGGCGTTCCGGCATCACAAGCCGGAGAGCTCCCGCTGCAAGCCCACCTCCGAGGCCGATGCCGAACTCGCCGCCCGCTTGCCCGCGCCGGGCGACAGGATGACCTGAGAGCCGGGCCGCAGGCCGGCGCGGTGGAACGCGAGGGTCATGACAGGGCGACGGAAGCGTTCTGCTCCAGGCGGCTGCGGAGGGTGGCGGCGAAGTCTTCGGCGCGGGACAGCTGGACGCGGAGCTTGTCCACCTGTTCAGCGGCGGCCCGCTCGTAGGCGCGTACGCGATTCAGCAGTACCTCTCGCTCCGCCGCGTTGAGATCGCTGTCCCTGTCGAGGCAGTCGGTGGCTTCCAGCAGGTCGCGCATCTGGTCGAGGGTGAAGCCCAGCGGCTTCATACGGCGGATCACCATGAGGCGGGCGACGTCGGCTTCGGTATAGAGGCGGAATCCGCCCTGGGAGCGGGCGGAGGGGATGACCAGGCCGGTCTCCTCATAGTGCCGGATGGTACGCAGGGACAATTCGGTCCGCGCGGCGACTTCGCCGATCTGCATGTGCTTGTCGTCCACGCCGCATCCTGACCCTTCTCGTCCTGCCGGACCGAGTCCCGCCCGGTCCCCGCCGATCTCTACTCTAACGTTAGGGTAGAGTGGCCGGTGGCCAGGGGCCCACGCCGCCCCGCCACTACCGTGCCGGGGCCGACGGTACCCCGGCGAGATTCGATTTCCTGCAGGAGTGAGCGTGCTCGAGCCCATGACGCCCACTGCTGCCGCCTGCCCGCCGTGATACTTCGCCCCGCGATGTGAGTCGCCTGCCCGAGCCTTGGTGCGGGCCCGCGGCTCCCTCCCCTTCACAGATTTCCCGGTCCGCCCCCGCGGGCCGCCCGCGGGGGCGCCGGCCTGGCTTCTCCGCGTTCTCCCACATGCCCCGCCCTGCCAGTGGGGTGTGCCCGAGCACGACAGGTATTTGCTTCCTTGTCTTTTTCCGTAGTGACTCCCGCCGCGCGGCTGCGTGGCCTGCGCCCGGACTGGCTGAACAACCCGAGGATCTGGCGTACGGAGGTGCTGGCCGGTCTGGTCGTCGCCCTCGCGCTGATCCCGGAGGCGATCTCGTTCTCGATCATCGCCGGCGTCGATCCGGCCGTCGGTCTGTTCGCCTCGTTCACCATGGCTGTGGTCATCTCGGTCGTCGGCGGGCGCCGCGCGATGATCTCCGCCGCGACCGGAGCCGTCGCGCTCGTGATCGCACCGCTGAACCGTGAGCACGGACTTGGCTACCTGATCGCCGCAGTCATCCTGGGCGGTGTCATCCAGATCACCCTCGGCGCGCTGGGTGTGGCGAAGCTGATGCGGTTCGTGCCGCGCTCGGTGATGGTCGGTTTCGTCAACGCGCTCGCGATCCTGATCTTCCTGGCCCAGGTTCCCGAGATGCGTGACGTGCCCTGGCCCGTGTATCCGCTGATCGTGGCCGGCCTTGCCCTGATGGTCTTCTTCCCGAAGATCACCACCGTGATCCCCGCGCCGCTGGTCTCCATCGTCATCCTGACCGTCATCACGGTGGCTGCCGGCATCGCGGTGCCGACCGTCGGCGACAAGGGTGCCCTGCCGTCCTCGCTGCCGGTGCCGGGCCTGCCCGACGTGCCGTTCACTCTGAGCACCCTGATCACCGTCGCCCCGTACGCCTTCGCGATGGCACTGGTGGGCCTGATGGAGTCGCTGATGACGGCCAAACTGGTCGACGACATCACCGACACCCACTCCTCCAAGACCCGCGAGTCCATCGGCCAGGGCATCGCCAACATCGTCACCGGCTTCTTCGGAGGCATGGGCGGCTGCGCGATGATCGGTCAGACGATGATCAACGTGAAGGTATCCGGCGCACGGACCCGCCTATCCACCTTCCTGGCCGGTGTGTTCCTGATGGTGCTGTGCATCGCCTTCGGCTCGGTGGTCTCCGGCATCCCCATGGCTGCCCTGGTCGCTGTGATGGTGATGGTGTCGTTCGCGACCTTCGACTGGCACTCGATCGCCCCGAAGACGCTGAAGCGGATGCCGGCCGGGGAGATCGCTGTCATGGCTGTCACCGTGGTCTGCGTGGTCGCCACCGACAACCTGGCCATCGGCGTCGTCGTCGGTTCCGTCACCGCCATGGTCGTTTTCGCCAGGCGCGTGGCTCACCTCGCAGAGGTCACAGCGGTTACCGACCCCGACGGCAGCACGGTGGTGTACTCCGTGACCGGCGAACTGTTCTTCGCCTCCTCCAACGACCTCGTGGCTCAGTTCGCCTACGCCACCGACCCCGGCAAGGTCATCATCGACCTGAGCGCCGCCCACGTCTGGGACGCTTCCTCGGTCGCCGCTCTCGACGCGATCGAGACCAAGTACGCCCAGCGCGGCAAGACCGTCGAGATCATCGGCCTGAACAGCCCGAGCGCCGACCTCCACGGCAAGCTCACCGGCGAACTCGCCGGCCACTGACCCCACCTGCTGCGATGGCCGCCCGGGCACTGTCCCGGTGGGCGGCCATCGCCATGTCCGGGGCCGGGGTCAGTCCTCTCACCCCGGGATCGCCGTGAACGGAGCCCGCCCCGATGTCCCGGCCCGGATCACCGGTCTCCGGCCGGCCGGGGCCCTGCCCCCCGGGGGCAGCTCGCTCGCATGTTCGGCCTGGAGGGTGTCCGCCGACCGTGGCGGCTCCGACAGTCGGCGCTCCAGGTCGCGCAGGTCCTTGCCGTTGGACGAGCGGACCCTTCTCGCCATGACCGGCGCGGCCGGGCGGTAGTAGTGGCCCGCGTCGCCCCGGACCCGGATCCGGGTGAGTGAGCCGCGCGGAGGCGGGGTGAAGGTGCAGGTGACGTGCATGGGCGTGGTGATCGTCGATGGCAACCACGAAGCGCCGATGCCCCCGAAGACGTCATCGTCTGCGTGATGAGCCGCGCCGACGTGAACCGGTCGCTGCTGAACGGCGCCCGCATCGCCGCCTGGATCACTGTGATCCTGGGCGATCTGGAACAGCGCCTGTCCGACCGCGTGTTCAAGACGGTCGCCCAGCGCATCGCCACCAACCCGGGCCCTCTCACCACTGCCCAGCCTCCGGCCGGAGCGCTGCGGCCCGGTGGGCGTCACAGGCAGATCGCGCTCACCCACGAGCGGCCCGGAACTCTCGCGGGCATCTCCCGCGAGACATCCACCAAGGGTTCCGCGACCACGCCGACCGCGGCGTGCTCCGCCTCGCCCGTGGCCGCATGACCGTCCTGCAGGCCGACCGCTCAAGGACGCCGCGGTCTGACGTCACCGAACCGTAAGGACGGCATCCCGGACGTGCCGGGCAGGACGGATCTAGAGTCATGCCCGGTCCCGAAACCCACAGGAGTTCTCCATGCGCGCCCGTTCGCTCTTTCCGGCCGTCCTGGCCGCTGCTCTGCTTGCCGTCACCGGGTGCGGAACCGAAGGCGGCTCCGACTCCGGCACCGATGCCGGGGCAGCCCCCTCGACGGCGTCACCGCCGACGCGGTCGTCCGCCTCGTCGGACGGCGGCGAGACGGGCGCTGCTGGTGCCGAAATGCCCGAGGTGCTGAAGTTCACGGCCACCACCGTGGACGGCAAGCCCTTCGACGGAAAGGCACTCGGGGGCAAGCCGACCGTGCTGTGGTTCTGGGCGCCCTGGTGCCCCAAGTGCCGCGCCCAGGCTGCCGAGACCGCCGAGGTCGCTGCCGACTACGCGGGCAAGGCGAACGTCGTCGGCGTCGCCGGCCTGGACAAGAACGCCGCCATGAAGGACTTCGTCTCCGAGACGAAGACCGGCTCCTTCCCTCACCTGTCCGACGAGTCCGGTGACGTGTGGAAGCGGTTCGAGGTCACTGAGCAGAGCCGCTACGTCATTCTCGACAAGGACGGCAAGACCGTCTACGAAGGCGTGCTGCCGGGAGGCGACGGGCTCGCCGAGAAGGTCGCCGGACTGACAGGCTGAGTTCCCATGGCCGACCTGCCGCTCGCCCTCGCCCTCGCGGCGGGCATGCTCGCCGCCGTCAACCCGTGCGGCTTCGCTCTGCTCCCCGCCTATCTGTCGTTGCTCGTCCTCGGCGATCGCATCCCCACCCGCACCGTCGCCGTCGGCCGGGCTCTTGCCGCCACTGCCGCGATGACCATCGGCTTCGCCGCCCTCTTCGGCGTCTTCGGCCTGGCCGTACAGCCCGTCGCAGGGCAGGTGCAGAAGCATCTGCCCTGGTTCACCATCGTCTTCGGAATCCTCATGGCAGGAGCGGGGGCCTGGCTGCTCGCGGGGCGCCAGCTGCCTTCCCCGGCCCCGAAGCTGCGCCGGGCGCCCAACGTCACCCGTTCCGTCCCCGCGATGGTCCTGTTCGGGGTGGCGTACGCCACCGCCTCCCTGGGCTGCACCATCGCCCCGTTCCTCGCCATCGTGGTCTCCGCCTTCCGAAGCGGCTCGACCGGCGAAGGCATCGTGTTGTTCGCCGCCTACGCCGGAGGGATGGGCCTGATCGTCGGCGCCGCCTCGCTGACCGTCGCTCTCACCCGCGCCACGGCCGTCACGCGGCTGCGCCGCCTCGGCGCCGTCGCGCCCCGCCTCGGCGGCGGCCTGCTCCTGCTCGTGGGTGCGTATGTGGCCTACTACGGCTGGTACGAACTCCGCGTCCAGCGCGACCCTGCCACCCAGGACCCGGTCATCGACGCGGCAGGCGCCGTCCAGCGCACGATCGCCGCCGCTGTGGACGCCGTCGGCCCAGCGGTGATCGCCGGTGTCTTCGCGGGCCTGCTGATCGCGGCCGTAGCGCTTGTGCACCTGCGGCGGGCCCGACGCGCCCGCGCCAAGGGCACCACCGCCCGGCCCGCGCCCGGCCGCACCCGCTGACTGTTCCGCGCTCGCACGTACGTCGAAGCGGAGGACTGAGCGAGGGGACTGCTTCGACGCCCTGCTGGACGTCCAGGGAACCCGTGCCCGGAAACCCGCCCTACGCTCAAAACCAGCCCCAACCGGCGGCTGGAGTCAACGCATAGAGCCTCCACCGATCCCGGAGCGGTTCAGTCTCGCCTCATTCGTACTCTGTGCAAGATCAGTTTGAAGAGGGTCTCTACCTCGGTCGCAAACCCCCGGCTGATTCTTGTTCTCGTAAACGCAGCGGTGCCACGTGCTTGTGCACGGCCCATTCGTAAAATGTCTCGCTGGTTGTGCAGGTGTGCATGTCCGCCGGGCGTTGGTTGTGCAGGTTTGCCATGGCGTTCGGTGTTACTGGTGGGTCATAGTCCCGCGGACAGAGTGTAGTTCGCGATGGATGTCCTCGAGTCCGGTACTGGCGTGCCCTTTGGCAGTCTTGTCTGCCTGTTCGTAGGCCGGTTGGGGTTGGGGGCGGGGAGGTGTTGATGTTCGTGGTCTTTGTACGGGGTGTGGTGTGGTGAGTTCCGGAGTGGGGGTGCGGCGTGGGCTGGTGGGGTCGGTTCCGTTTACGCAGGTGTCGAATGCGTTGTTCCGGGATGGGCGGATCAGTTTCAAGGCGAAGGGTCTGTTCGGGTTGATCGCGTCGCACCGGTCGGGGTGGCGGGTTTCTGTTGCCGCGTTGGCCGGGTGTGGGCGTGAGGGTCGGGACGCGGTGCGGGCGGGCTTGGGGGAGTTGGAGTACTTCGGGTATCTGCGTCGTGAGCGGGTCCGGCAGGCGGACGGCACGCTGGGGCCCGTGGTGTATGTGATCACAGACCAGCCTGCCGGCGACGGGGGAGGATCTTCCGGCGAAGTCGGAAGTGCAGCGTTACCCCCACCATCGTCGCCTGCCTCGCCCCACGCGGGCTCTGCCTCCCTGCCCGCCGACCACAAACCCAACCCTGCACCCACAGACGCGCCTCAGGTCGGATCTGCGCTCTCGCTTCGGTCTTCGGCTGTGACCGCGTCGCCCGGGTTGCCGTCTGGGACGGTCGCGCTGCTCGTGTCGGCTGGGCAACCGGGGGAGTTGGCGGATCGGCCTGTGCTGGATGCTCCTGCGCTGGATCAGCCAACGTCGGATTTTCCGACGTTGGCTGATCCAGCGTTGGCCGGCACGGGGGGTAAGAACATCAGTAACCAGAAGACGAAAACAGGGAAGAGAAGAGGGACCCCCCTTCCCCCCGGCCCCGCCCGATCAGAATGGGCGACCGGTCACGGCAACCCCGCGCCGACGGCCCGCCTCCACGACACCGCACCGTCCTCCGCCGAGCCGGCGCCCGCCGCACTGTCGCCTGGTGCGGTGTCGCCCGGGGTGCAGTTGCTGGAGCGGATCGGTGCCGCCAACCCACCGCAATGCCTGACCGGGACGGATCTTCATGCCGTGGCGGCAGCGGTGGATCGTCTGCTGCAGCAGGGCTGCAGCGTGCAGCGGGTGGAACATGCCATCGCCGCGCGGCCGTTACCCCGAACAGTGCGCACCAGCGTGGCAGCCGTCATCGGCGCACGGATCCGCGCCCTGGGCACACCGCCCGGCGCCACCACTGCCCACCCGGGCGCCTCCCGCCTCGGCGCGCGGTGCCCTGACGCGGCCCGCGACAGCCCGCCTGAATCGTCCGTCCCCCAGCACCCCCTCCACCGTCCCGCCCCGCCGCCCGCCGTGAATACGCTGTCTGCGCCGGTGTCTCACGTGATGGTGGAGTGCGGTGGCTGTGGTCGTCCGGGCACGGTGACCGGCACCAAGCTGTGCCCACTGTGCCTGGACTGGCCGGCCTGCCGCTCCTGTACCGGACCAACGCCGCGGCGAGCCGACCCGAGCGGCCGTGGCCAGTGCAGCGCTTGCACTCAGTCCAGTTCCCACCCGGCAGTCCAATCCGGCTTCGGTCCATGACCGGCACAGCGCTGCGCGAGCGAGATCCCGGCCCGTCCCGGGGACATCGACATCGTCGACTGACCACGTCGGCGGGTCAGAGCCGTGGCAGCCGGCGCAGCATGGAGGGGGCGGCACCGTGTGCATCCCCGCCGATGCCGTCGATACCACTCTGCTCATGGGCTTGTTGACAGGCCATGGACGACATCGACGCTGTGCACGTCAATGAGCCCGGCCTTCTCGTGGTCGATATCAGTCCAGGAGACGAAGCCACCGCCAACCGGCCCTTCAGCAGCTCAATGCCCTGTGGGCTACCGATGGATCAGGAAGGACGCACCGCCTGCCCGGCCGGCCGGGTATTCAGTGCCGGGTGTACGCGTGACTCGAGGACGAGGCGGGTAGCCCGTGATGGCTGCCCGGCGGTGGCATCGGCTTCACGGATGGGACACCGCCGGGCATTCCTTCCACTGTGCCACCCGCTACTGACAGAACCGCGGGCATGGTCTTCGGCGGCCCGGCCGCGTACCGGGCCGGGTGGTGGGTCGCGATCGGTCGGTTCTGCCAGGCTGTGGGGCTGTGCGGAGGAGATTCATGGCGTGAGCAGCTCACGTGGCAGTGAGTGGAGGAGCGTCTTTGTTGACGGGCCGACGGGCCCTTCGGTAGGGCTCTGAGCGCGCCGGAAGCACGTCGTTGAGCGAGACCGGCAGGGCCCTGTTCAGGTACCTGCCGCGGCGAGGGCAGCCGTTGCGGTGGCCGCGTGGGTGATCATTGCGCACAAGCCGAATCCTTCCCGTGAGAGTCCGGGTCCGGCTAACGTGGTGGCATGGCCAGGGAAATTCGCATTGAGCTCGATGACGCACAGTACGAGCAGCTTGCACGCGAGGCAGACGAGCTGCACGAGGATCCGACGGCCTACGCCGGACGTGTCCTGGCCCGCGAGCTTGACAAGGCACGCTTTCTCGAGGGCAGTGCCCTCTTCCTCAGCGCTCCCGGGATGCGCGAGGAGTTCGCCCGGCGGTTCGGCCCGCAGGCCGAGTCCACCGCTTCCGCGGCGTAGGGCGGGATACCCGTAGTGGATCTCACGGTGGATCTTCCGTGGCTTCTGGAGATCGCCCGCGCCCAGCTCGGTGATCCTGATGTGACGGACTGGGGTGCTTTGGAGGCGGCCCGCGCGCGTCATGCCTTCCACGTCATGGACGAACCCGTATATCCGCGGCCGCATCACCGGGCCGCTGCCCTGTTCCATTCGCTGGCTTTGGTCCCGGCGCTGGAGCACAGTAACCAGCTTTTCGGTGCGACTGTCGCTGCTGGCTATCTGCACGCCAGCGGCCTGCCCGTACGGTTCACCGCCAAGGAAGCGGCGGATCTCGCGGAGCAGGTGTCGGCCGGGCGCTTGGACGTGCGCGCTTTGGCCGCGGTCCTGAAGGAATGGACCGGGCGCAGCTGAGCACAGCGCAGTCCTGTGGAAGCCTTGCGGATCATTACCGTGGCCGCCTGGGGGGCTGGCGCGTACCCCGCGCCGTGGGCCGGCTCAACCGCCCGTGGGTGAGGACGGCGCTCGCGACCTGGCGGCTCCCCGACAGAGCACGAAGGCCTCCGGGGCCAACTCACCGGCGAGTCCGTACTTCGGGGGTACTGCTTAAGCCGGGGGCCCGGCATGGACACGGCCCCGTGACTGAAAGGCTCCGGCGGTTCAGGCTCTGTCAGACAGGTCGTAGGCGTCGGTGGTGCAGTCGAAGCGGCAGCTCCAGCGTTCGTAGCTCTCCCGCAGTGCCTCTGCTGCCCGCCAGCGCGGGACCGTGAGCCGGAAATGGTCATAGGCCTTGGCCTGCACATCAGAGACCAGGATGGGGATGCGCACGAGAGCACTGCCGGTACGGCGGCGCTCCGCGATCACCATGTCTGCCGCCAGGCGCAACTGCGCCTCCGCCTGCCGCGCCGCCCGGTCTCGGCCGGCTGAACGCTTGCGGGCCCGCAGAATCCGGCGACTTGCCCACACGCACACAGCGGTCCCCAGGACGAACCCGGCGACAACGACACCCACAGCCACATTTCCATTATCGCGCTACGGCAGGGTCGCCGATAGCTCGCGTTTCCAGCTTGCCCTGGGGTATCCCGCGAGACCCCGCCGCGCCCTGACGCTCAGGCGGCGTCCCACTGATGCGGCCGACCGCCGCGCCATTCCACCCAGCGTGGATCGTCCAGCACCTGCTCCGGGTCCAGGATGCCGGCGGTTTCGAGGAAGACGATCAGGTCGTGGTCGGAGTGGGCGAGGCCGAGGATCTCGTCCCGGCCGTGCCGGTGGACCGTGATCCGTCGGCCGCCACCTGCCGACGGCGGATGCACGACGATCGGCGCGCTGCTCATTCCTTCTATTCCCATGATCGTCAGGCTCGCTTCCGTGGCCGGGCCGCCGTCTTCTTCGCCGGCGCCTGCTTCTTCGCGGAGGTCTTCTTGGCAGCGGCCGCTGTCTTCTTCGCGGCACGCTTCTTCGGCATGTCATGCACGGTGGCGTGCTGAGCGCCCTCGTCGGCCTCGCCGCGGGATTCCTTCGCGGCCTGCACCGAGGCATTGAGCGCGGCCATCAGGTCGACGACCTGCCCGGCCGGCTGTGCCGTCTTCCCGGGCGGGCTCGGCTGCTTGCCCGCAGCTTTCGCGGCGATGACTTCCTCGAGGGCCTCGCGGTAGTGATCGGTGAAGCCCGAGATGTCGTCCTGCCCCATCGCCTCCATCAGCGCGATCGCGCCCTCGATCTCGGAGTCGTCCACCTCGACCGGCTTCGGCGCCAAGCTTTGCGGTGAGCGGATCTCGTCCGGCCACCGCATCGCATGCAGGACGAGCACGCTGTCCTTGACGCGCAGCAGTCCGAGCCGCTCCCGGCCGTGCCACGCGAACTTCGCCACAGCTACCTTGCTGGATCGGCCCAGGGCCTGGCGCAGCAGCTTGTAGGGCTTGGCGGACACCTTGCCGTCGGCTGACAGGTAGTAGCCGTCCGAGATGCGGATCGGATCGATGGTCTCGGAGGGAACGAAGGCGACGATCTCAATGGCCTTCGCCGTGGGCAATGGCATGTTCGCCAGATCCTCATCGGTGATCTCGATCAGCGTGTCCTTGGAGACCTCGAAGCCCTTGCCGATCTCGTCTTCGCGCAGCTGCTTGCCGTCCAGCTCGCAGATTTTCCGGTACCGGATCCGGCCCATGTCTTCGAGGTGGTACTGGTGGAAGCTGATGTTGTGGCTTTCCGTCGCTGGCAGCACCTTGATAGGGATGGTGACCAGGCCGAACGAAATCGCTCCGGACCAGACTGGGCGGGGCATGGCAAACCTCCAGTACAGCCCCGAGATGGCCAGCCTACGGCTGTAGTGGTCAGTGAGCACCTGGCTCCGCAAGAGCTCTACTGACGCGCTGCTGGGCCGGGCTACGTCTAGAACCGTCCGGACCGTCCCTGAAGGAGAGCGTCGGCTATTCCGCCCTCAGAAGGCCGACGGCGGCTCAACGAGCGAGCTGGGATCCGACGGGCACACTGGTCCGTGGTACCCGCCTTCGTGCGTCCAATTCATGGGCGTGAGGGCGCAGGCATATGTGAGGTTGACGTGGTCGGCCTGCGCCTCGCTTCTTCCTGTACGCGCAGGACTATGGAGTGGGGCCCTCGGGTGTGACGGCTCGGGGGCCTCGCCGCAGGGGGCCGGGCAGCAGTTCGGGGCGAGCGTGTTGTCCCCGGCTGGCTTCGGCCCGTCCAGGGTGTGCCCAGCGCAGGCGGTCCTGCGGCCAGTAGTAGAAGCGGGACCGGATCATGAGGGAGCGGTCCAGGTCGACGTGGACGTGATAGACCGTGCGGCCGTCCCGGTATTCGTGCCGGGCTTGTACCCAGGCGTAGCGCCACCGGCCGTTCGCCCGTACGAACATGCCTGGAGCGTGCCCGAGCGGCCACGTCCACACCGTGGGCGGAGGTCCGTGTTCCGGTCGCCACGGTGGTGCTTGCTCCGGCTCGTCGAAGTCCCTCACGTCGGTGTGGCCCTTCCATTCCTGAGGTCCTCTGTGGTCGCGGCGGGATCCCACCCGTAGCGGCGCGCGTAGGCCATCGCCCAGCCGTGCTCGCTGGAACGAACGACCAGCCTTACGGACGCGCGACCGTCGGCATGGCGGTAGCGGTGGGAGGCGTGGCCCCGGTGCCATGCGCCTCCGACCCGGACGTGAACAGCATGAGGGGGGAGGTCCGGCCGGTAGCTCTGGAGCACCTCTTCGCTGTAGCCCGGGTTCGACCGCAATGGCCGGCGTAGCCGAACGGCATCGCCTGGCCGCGGCTGGGACTCGAGCGGGCTGTCCCCGAGCGGACGGAGCTCCATTGCCCCGGGATCGCCCCAGACCCAGGTCTCGCGAAAGGCGACGCCCCGGCCTGTTGGCGAGAGGGTCCAGGAAGCGGATCCGGAAGGCGATCCGGCCGCCCGTGAAGTCGCGGCGCTCGTACGCGCGTCCAGTGCGGTACCGGCCGTCGAGCCGCAGGCCGATCGTGGCGGCCGGCTCCCAGACCGAGACCGAGACCGTCACCGGCTCGGTCAGATCCTCGGCCCCGAGCTCGACCGCATCCTGAGCGAACACAACACGCCGTCCTCGACGCCGTCAGCCGGCACGGCGGAAGGCGGCGGCCGGTCCAACGGTGCCCTGCCCGAACCGTCGGTTGAGCGCGTCGATGACCGGCTCAGTGCGCAGACGCCGATCCCTCAGATCATCCAGACTGAGCTGCTCAACTACCTGACCTGCGTCAACAAGCTGCTCCCCGCGCAGCGCCACGCTGCGGACCCGCGCACGCTGCAGGCCCAAGCCGTCATACATCTCGTAGGCAAGGTCGCGGAGGTCTTCCGTATGGGCGGAGGGACCGAGGGGGACCTGACGGGTACGGGTCAGCTGAGTGCGGTCCGAAAACGTGAGCGACACGGTCAGGGCTTTGGCGGCCTGATCACGGCCGCGGAGACGCTCGCCCAGCTCAACCGCGCAGGACAGCAGTGCCGCACGCAGCACCTCCGGGTCCAGGGTGTCCATCGGGAAACGGCGCAGCACAGATGAGCTGTGCGGCAGGCCGGTCGGCACGATGGCACGGCGGTCGATGCCATGGGCCCGCTCCCACAACAGGCGCCCTGGCTGCCCTCCCAGTACCCGCTGCACCGTGCCCAGGGGCAGGGATGCCAACAGCCCGATGGTGTGGACACCGAACGCGGTGAGCGTCCCAGCCTGCTGCTTGCCGACGCCGTACAGCTCCCCGACCGGCCGCGGATGCAGGAACGCCTCGACGTCACTCCGGCCGGAACCGACAGCATGGATGCCGCAGCCGCTGGTCTCACGCGATGCCATCGCGGCGATCGCCCAGTTCGGCCCCACCCCGATACCCACATCGAGTCCGAACTGCGCCGCCACCTGCGCACGGATCACCCGGGCAAGCCCGGCCGGGTCTCGATTCCAGTAGCGCAGGCTCCCGGATACGTCAGCCACCAAAGCAGAGGGCGGCAGCGACTGCACCACGGGTGTCACGTCCCCGACCAGCTCCAAAACTGCTCGGAAGCAATCCTCATCGGCGACGGCCGGTCGCTCGCTGGGCAGACGCAGGTGCAGCACCGGCGAGCCGGGGCCCAGGTTCTGATCGTGTGCTGGGGTCATGAAGGGCACCTCCCACCACCTACGGTATAGAACACCTATTCGAACATGCATCTGGCCGGGCGCTCGATGTGAGCCGCGCGAAATGTTGTGGTCGTTGCACTTGGCCCGGCTGAGCGTGACGGTTGGCCTGGGCCGTCCGCGGGTGGCGCCCCGCCGATCTGTTCGGCTGCAGCGTCATGGGTTTCTCGTTACTCCACAGCGCGGCCGATGAGTTTGTGGCTCCCGGCCAGTCCAAGCTCGTGACATCCCAGGAAAGGACACCGCCATGTCGGAGCTTCTCGTCGACTTCATCACCTCTCTCGACGGCCACGCATCGGGAGAGGGATGGCCCGGGTTCTGGGGCCTCGAGGGCCCGGAGTACCTCGCATGGCTCGGCGAGCAGCCCGAGGCCACCTACCTGATGGGAGCGAACACCTACCGCCTTATGTCGGGCTTCGCTGCAGGCCAGGTCCCCAATGGCCAAGGCGAGTTCAGGCCCGAAGAAGAGGCGTCCGTCGACGAGCTCACGCAAGCGTCCAAGGTGGTGTTCTCCTCCTCACTCGAGGAGCCACTGACGTGGGCCAACTCCACGCTCGTCCGTGACGACGCTGTCGAGGCGGTCCGTGCCATGAAATCGAGTGGCTCGGCGCTCCTCAGCACGATCGGCAGCCTCAGCCTGTGCCGGTCCCTGCTGCGAGCCGGACTCGTCGACCGCTTCCGGGTCGTGATGTTCCCGGTGATCACCGGGGCCACGGGCGAAGAACGCATCTACGACGGCTATCCGGACGTTGCCCTCGAGATGATCGAGCACCGCACCTTCGACGGCCGCATCCAGCTGGTCGAGTACGAGCCCCGCGTGCTTGAGCACCCGCCGCTCGGCGTACCTGCGTGACGTCCCCTGAAAAGCCTCAGTAACCGCCCACCAGCACGAAGACGGCCCGGGGCGTGGTCTGAGCAACCCGCGGGTACCGGACGGCGGCCCGCCGACGGTGCACCGACGGTCTCCGCCGCCTCAGCACCGAACTGACCGCCCATTCCCAACCGCCGGCCTGCGCCAGGGCCATCAGCCACGCCATCGGCGGAACGCAGGCCTCTACCAGGTCAGCGACCGCTGGCACACCCCGCCTCACCCACCTGATCCCGAGGGCGCGACCCGCACCAGCTGGCAAGCCAGCCGGGCGCTGATTACTGAACCGCCGATGCCGACGGCAGAAGGGCACCCCTCGCGAGCAGCATCATTGTCGCAGCGGCGACTTCCAGCAGCCACCTGTTGGCACGGATCAAAGCGGCTGCGGACGGGCCGCGAAGGCGATTCTCAGTTGGTCACGACCCAGTACGCTAACCGGCTTGGCCGGGCAGTGTGCCTCAGCGCGGGCCGCTCGGTCCGTCGAACTGGACCGAGTTGAAGAAGTCCTGATAGATGAGGCCGGGTGAGGGAGCGCTAGGTGGTGTGTAGCTCATTCTTCCGGGGGGCGGGAATCTGTGTGTCGGTTTCTGTGCGGGCGGTCCCGTAGCGGCGCTGGCGTTGGGTGTAGGTGGTGATGGCCTGCCAGAGGTCGCGGCGGTCGATGTCGGGCCAGTGAGCGGGAGTGAAGTGGAGTTCGGCGTAGATACTCTGCCAGGGCAGGAAGTTGGACGTGCGTTGTTCGCCGCCGGTACGCCACAGCAGGTCGACGTCGGGCAGGTCGGGAAGTGGCAGATGGCTGGCGAGTGTGTGCTGGTTGATGCTCACCGGGTTGACCCGGCCGGCGACGGCTGCCTGGGCGAGGCTTTGTGCGGCTATGGCGAGTTCGCTGCGTCCGCCGTAGTTGATGCACACGGTGAGGGTGAGTTTGGTGCGGTGCCGGGTGGTCCGTTCCCGTTCCTGGAGTCCCTCGACCAGATCCTTGGGCAGGCCGTCGGGCACGCCGGACCAGCAAAAGCGGAGGTCGAGGTCGAACAGCTTCTGATCGGCGACATTGTCGCGGACCACGTCCAGGATGGCTTTGACCTCGGCCGAAGAGCGGTTCCAGTTCTCGGTGGAGAAGGTGTAGACGGTGAGGTACGGCAGACCGATCTCTAGGGCACCGTGGACTACGTCGTGCAGTGCTTCGGCCCCCGCTCGGTGTCCCTCGGCACGGGGCAGCGCGTGATCGGCTGCCCAGCGGCCGTTGCCGTCCATGATGATGGCGACGTGCCGGGGCAACTGGGTGTCATTGAGTGCGGGTGGTCGGGCTCCGGAGGAGTGGGGCGGCGGAGGCAGTACGGGGATGAGTGGGGCGGAGTGTCGGGCGAGGAGGTCGGCTGGGGCACGGTGTTGGGGTGGTGCGGGCGCGCTGAGTGCGCCGCGGGTGAAGGGGCTGAGTTTCCAGATCAGGGCAGCCTTCGCCCGGGTAGGCAGCAGGATGCGCTGCCGGGTGGCGTAGGGCAGCGTGAGCGGCTGGGCCAGGATCGCGGCACCCGCCTCTTCGACCTGGCGCAACTGGACCATGGCCAGGCGCCTGAACGCCCCCATGAATACAGCCGAGGTGAACGTCCAGTCGATGGCCGGTTCGTCTGGGTGGAGCAAGGCACGGGCCCGTTCGGTCGTGGACCGCATCAACTGGGCGGTGGCGGGCGTCCATCGACGCTCCAGGAGGTTCTGGGCCGTCAGACCGCACGCGTTCAGTGCTTCGAGGGGAAGTTTGACGTAGTCGTTGTCAAGGTCTTCGGCGAGGTCCGTGAGGTCGTCAACCAGCTGCAGGCCGAGCATCATGTCGATCATTGCCTCTGTGTGGCCAGCGGAGATGGTCAGAGGCGCTCCGAGCCGGGAGGCGACCCAATCCAACGCGGCGAGACAGGGGCCAAGGATCGGCCGTTGGTATTGCGTCCACTCCTGCCATGTCCCGGGGGCGGCCCGGGCCGCGTCACGCGTCATCCGTTCGTTGAGCGGTCGGATGCTGTCGACAGGGAAGTCCAGTGCGTGCGTCAGGTGCACCATGGCCTTGCGCACGGGGTCGGTGCTGTCGCCGCGTTCCACGTCTTCTTCGAGTGCGGTGATCCAGGCAGAGGCGCGTCGGATGCGTTCCTCGGCCGACCCGGCTCCGTAATCGGTGAGGTCGTCGATCCGCATGAAGGTCGCCCCGAGTGCCGACATGCCGAGCGTGACCTCGGCGGGCAGCACTCTCATGCAGTCCGCCAGGTGCGGGTAGCGCTGCCGAGCCAGGCGCCGGCACACCCGGAACGCGTCGCGTAGGCGGGGGTCGTGGATGCCTGCCTTGGCGTAGACGGAGGTGATCACGTGAGCTCCCGGGAGGGACGGGGCGCGGGACTGTGGTGGGCGGCCGCAGTCACCGCTGGAACTTCAGCGTTCCCGCGGCGGACAGGGTGCGCAGCCCTGTGACGGCGCAGCGGCTGACATCGCTGGTCGGTGTGGCGCTTCCCGTGATGCGACCTCGGTTCAGCGGACCTGAGGTCACGGTCCCGCCGAGCAGGGCGTTGCCGGGGTTGTAGCCGGTGGCGGAACCTGTGGGGCGGACGGTGGAGGTTCCGGCCCGGTGCCCCTTGGCGTCGTACCAGGTGATGCTCCCTGAACCGGAGACGCCCAAGGCCCCGCTGCAGCTGGCCTGCGCGGTGCCCTGAACCTTGAAGGTGCCGCTGCGCAACTGCTGGTTGGCGCCGGAGCATTTGGTCAGGTGGACGGTCGCCGTGATGCGGGTCTTGCGCTGCTGCAGGGTGAGCGCCGGGCTGAAGCTGATCGGGTGGCCCGTGCGGGTCGCGGCCTTGCAGGACAGGGCGAGGCGGGAGCTGTTCGCCGCGACGGTGGTCGTGTGCGGTGTGGCGGAAGCGGTGGCCGGTGCGGTCAGCGCGGCAGCGGCGAGCAGGACGGCGACCGTGGCCGTCCAGGTCCGTGATGTGCGCGGTGCCGACAGGATGCTGTTCATGAACGTGTCTCCTCACGGTAGGACAGGACAGTCGGGGCAGGGTCCTTCTCCGTCCCGCCGGGCCGCGGGCCTCGCGGGGCGCAGAAGGAGGCCAGGGTGGGCATGGGTGGCAGCAGGCGAGCCAGCGGCGGGGGCAGCCACCAGTTGCGGTGGCCGAGCAGACGCATGAGAGCAGGTACGACGAGAAGGCGGATGACGGTGGCGTCGAGCAGGACGGCGACAGCCACGAGGAACCCGACCTGCCGGAGCTCTTGGCGGCCGGTGACGAGGAGACCGGCGAAGACGACGGACATGGTGGCGGCGGCGAGGGTGATGGGTTGAGCCGTGCTGGACAGGCCGCGCACCACGGCCTCCTGGCAGGCGGCGCCGGCACGGTAGTGCTCGGTGATCCGGTGCACCAAGAAGACTCCATAGTCCAGCGACAGGCCGAAGACGAGTGTCAGGGCCATCAGAGGGACGAGAACGTTGACCGTGTCCCCGGTGAACCAGCTCAGCAGCCCGCAGGATGCCCCGGTCGCCAGCAGGTTCATCGCGATCGCCTTCACCGGCAGCGCAAGACTGCGGAAGACGACGAGCATGAGGAGGAAGGCGCCCGCCAGGACGAGGATCGCCACCTTGGCGAGGGCGGAGCGCATCTCACGCTGCAGGTCGGCCAGGGCAGCCGATCCCCCCGCGGCGAGAATCTTCTGCCCTTGGGGAAGGGTAGTCAGCCCGAGCCGGCGTTCGTCGTCCAGCAGCTTTCCGGCTGCAGGGCTGTCCACCGGGATCCGGTCCGCGACGGCGACGACAGTGAGGTCACGGCCGTTGTCCAGCGCCACGGCGGTGGTGATGCGTGGATCTTCGGTCAAGGCTGCGATGAGGTCCGTCGTGTCGACTGGGCCCTGGCCGGCGGCATGAGGGAGGGCCAGCAGAGTGACGTTCGCCAGGCCGTCGCGCTCCGTCTGTGCCAGGCCCACGCCCGCTTCGCTGCCGGTGAGCGAGGCACGGTCCACATCCACGCCCAGGCGCATGCCGGCCATGGGCAGCGCGGCGAGCACGAGTAGAGCTGCGGCACTAGCCAGGTACGGCCACGGGTGGCGCATCAGGTGGCGTGCCCACCGCTCCCAGATGGCCCGTACGTTGCCCGGCCGCCGGACGTACCCGGCCGAGAGCAGCCGATCAAGCCGGGGCAGGAGCAACGGCAGCAGCGTGGTCGCCACTCCCGCGGCGACCACGGTGGCCAAGCCTGCTGCCACGGCGACCATACGCAGCAGGTCCACCGGGACGGTCAGCAGGGCAGCACTGGTAACGACCACCGCTCCGGCACACCACAGCACCGCCCGCCCGGCTGTCGCCGCCGCCCGTTCGGTGGCCGCCTGCGGGCCGAGGCCCTCTGCTCTCGCTTGGCGGTAACGGACCACCATCAGCAGCGCGTAGTCCAGGCCGAGCCCGAAGCCCACGGTCACGGCCACTACCAGCGCCAGCATGTCCACGGGCACCATCAGCCCGAGCCCGGCCACCATTGCCGCACTGACCAGAACGCCGAGGCCGGCAGTGAACAGCACCAGCAGGGCAGCCCCTACCGAGCCGAGACCGAAGGCCAGCACCCCCAGGGCGACGGGCACCGTGACGGCCTCAACCGTCTGCAAGTCCCCGACGTCCGAGGCGACGAACTCTTCTGCCAGTGGCGTCTGACCGGTCACCGCCACGGTGACACGGCCCTTGGAAGCCGTGGCCACGGCGTGGTGCACGGCCTCGCGCAGAACCGGAAGACGGCCGAGCCGTGCGGCCGCGTCGCCCTTCAAGGCCACCAGAAGGTAGGCGTGGTGCGGATCCTGGCCGCGCACCTGAGGCAGCGCGAGCACCTGGCCTGCCCCCCGCACACGGGCAGCGGCCTGCGCCGCCGCCACCATGGCCTGGTCATAGGCCGCATCACCGCCGCGCAACCCGCGTGAGGAGAACGCAAGAACAACCTGCTCGTCCCCCAGCTGCGGGATCCGGTCCGCGATGAGACGCGCAGCCCGCTGGGAGGCACCGTCCTTCGGGACCGGCAACCCTGTGCTGCGCAGGTCACCGCAGCCGACGGCGACGACGAACACCGCGGCTATCGCCACCACGCCCCACACGACCATGCTCACAACGCCGAAACTGCCGGACCGCGATGAGCGGTTCGACCACTTCGCAGCGGCAGCAGCATGATCCTCTTGTCCGGCCACCTCCCTTCAACGATCACTCGACAGCGGCGGTTACGCAGGCAGAACAAACGAGTGCGACCCGCGATCCGTTGGACCGCTTGCGTAGGACACCGCTCAAGCAGTCCCTGCCGGCCATCCCCGTGCGGATCGGCGGGCGCGCCCTATGTGCGACGGTGAGTGCGAGGGCCCGCCACAGTGACTTGGTACCGGGTGCGGTGCGGCCATAGCGCGTGCCCAGGCCCTCGACCTGCCGTGCCGTGCCGTGCCGAAGGACAGAACCGGTGCCTTTTCAGGGAAGGCCCTCGAGGCGCTCGCGCGCATTACGGGAGGAAGAGATTTCGCCGGATCACCGCGCTGGCCGAGCGGCGCAGAGCCCTCCAACACCGCTTGGCCGGCACCCCGGCGGCCGGCGCGCGGCAGCAACCTGACTACGAATTGCGATGCTGCCTTCCTTGCGGCGCAACCGTGCGGGACGCGGCTCGTGGGCCAGTTGGGTGGGACACCGTCGAGGCGGTCTGGCAGGCGGTGCCGAACGCTGGCGGCCATGACCAGCACGGTCAGCAGCAGGCAGGTGGCGTCGATGACGATGCTGCGCTTCCGAGCTAAAGATCCGAGCACGGATCAGGCCACCATATCGATCAGTCATTCGGCCATTCATCCAGGCAAGCGACTTCACGCGAATGGTGCATGCGTCGCCGCACACATGGACATGCACGTGACGAACCGGAGCCCCGGCTCCGGCCGCAAAGGGGCAAGGGACCGTACCGGCAATCGCTCATCACCTTCAGCAACGGCGCCTGGAGAAAACCTCTGGGGTTGCGCCAGACGGCGACAACTGGACCCTGCAGCGCAATAGCTGCGGTCACGGGGCCAGACCTTGATCGAGGAGTGAGTCAGAAGACATGATCGACGACCTTCAGCAGCGCAACATCAACGCGGCGTTCAACACACTCGACGTAACGGGCGACGACCACATCGACCAGGAAGATTTCCGGATGCGGGCCGACCGGTTGCGGATGCTGCGCCCGGACATGGACGACAAGCTCGCCAGCGAACTTCGTAAGACCTTCGACGCCTGGTGGGAGGTCATCCGTCGCGCCGCCGACGACAACGGGGACGGTCGCGTGACCCGCGAGGAGTTCACCGCGGCGATCGACGCCGGGCTGGAGGAGGATCCCGTCTACATCGACCAGATGGTGCGAGTTGCCCAGGTGGTCGCCGAGGCGGCTGACCGGGACGGAGACGGAATGCTCGACCGAAGCGAGCTCGACCTGATCTACAAGGCCTTCGACGTCGACGTGGACTTCAGTGAGGAGACCTTCCGCCGCCTCGACCGTGACGGCCACGGGCTGTTCAGCACCGCCGAATGGGCTCAGACGGTACGGGACATGTTCAGCTCCACCGATCGCGCCACGGCCGCAGCGGTCGCATTCGGCCCCGTGCCCTAAGACAGCACCGGCAAGGTCAGCCCCGTCAGCCTCGATCAGCCGTTCCCGTAACTGTCAGGCCTGCGGGCCGGCTGACCGAGGCCCCCGGCTATGCACCCATGTGGAGCCCTGCCTCCCGCGCGGTGCCCTGCTGCCGCTTCACGCCCTATCGCCGCGCCGTGCACCGGCGTTGCTTGCAGTGTCCGCTCGTGTCGGCGGAAGCGAATTTCTCTTGGAGCCAGCTTGTCTGTGACTGGAACACAACGGCGCTTTGACCGGCTTCGCCATATTCAGCGTTTGGATCCGGAGCGGGACTACGAGGAGATCTGGCGGTTGGTCACCGCGCACGAATTTCCTTGGGATTACTGGCAGTCGGTGTCCCTGGCCTTCTTCCGCACCTTTGCGGTCCCGTCCATCAGCGCCCTGCTGGAGGAGACCGGCGAGATCGTCTGCCACACCCAAAAACGTGCGGACGACACCCTGCTGATCATGTATGAGATGGGCCGCCTGGGTCTGGAGAGCCCCGAAGGGCGGGCCTATCTGCGGCGCATGAACCAGATGCACCGACGCTACGTGATCAGCAACGACGACCACCTCTACATCATCGCCCTGTTCATCGTCACGCCGGTGCAGTGGATCAACCGGTTCGGCTGGCGCCGCCTGACCGTGCACGAGGAGCGGGCACTGACCAACTACGGCAGGCGCCTGGCGCAGCTCATGGGCATCAAGGACGTCCCGGCCACCTTCGCCGACTTCGACCAGGTCGCCCAGTCCTACGAGCGCTTGCATTTCGCCGTCACCGACAGCAGCCGGCGCCTGGCCGAAGCTGCTATGGCTTTCACCGCGGACATGCTCCCCAAGTCGTTGCGCGGCCCGCTCAAGCCAGTGATGCGCCGCCTCTCCCTGGCAAGCCTGGACGACGCCCTCCTGCACGCAGTCGGCCTGCCCCTCCCGCCTGAACGCGACCGGCGCCTGGTCACCTGGCTGCTACGTACGCGCGGCCGCATCCTGCGGATGCTGCCGCCGCGCCCGGACAACCGTCCCCACCGCCTGGCCCTGGCAACCTACCCCGACGGCCACCAGGTCTGCGACATCGGACCCGCCTGGCTCACAGACGGCACAGCTGACGAGCAAAACAAGGTCGTGAAAGGACACCGCCCGTGATCGGCCTGGGCAGCGTGGCCATCCCGCTCCCAGTCCAGGCGCACGTCGGCCGTGCGAGTCGATCGCGAAATGCTGCGTAAGGCAGTGGGCGCGCAGGCAGCGGCAGTCCGTCAACCCTGCCGCGGCGCAGCGAAGCGGACCCTGGTCTGATGCCGGAGCATGAGCGACCAACCCGCGCGCACCGCCGCGGCGGCTGCCAACGGTGCACCGACGGGATCCAGGAAATTGGGAGGCGCTGATGGTGATGAGTCCTGTTGGTCCGGGGCGGACGGCCGAGGAGATCCTCCTCGCCGCCCGCGCGGTACTCGACCCTTCCCTGCGAGCTGCGGTGGCCATGCTTCCGGAGCCGCTGCGTGGTTTCGCACAGTTCCACTACGGGTGGGCCGGCTCCGACGGCGCGGCTGCGGAGGGCTGGTTGTCGCGACTGCGGATGCCGACGCTGGTGCTGCTGTCTGCAGACATCAACGGCGACGGCTGGGATGGGGCGGTGGAAGCGGCCGCGGCGTGGAGCCTGATGGGCAACCACACCCTGATCCATGACGACATCATGGACCGCGACAGCCACCGCCGTGGCCGTCCGACCCTGTGGACGGCGTTCGGCACCGCGGCGGCCCTGCAGACCGGCAACGCGCTGCTGGCCCTCGCCATCGAGTTGCTGTCCGAGCAAGGCGGTCCAAGGATTCCGGCGGCCATCGGCCGGATGGGACGAACTGTCCAGGTAATGGCCGCCGGGCAGGTCGCAGACATGGACCTCGAAGCGTGCACCGAGGTGGCGCTGGAGGAATCCATGGCGGTCGTCGAGGCTAAGACGCCATCTCATTTGGCGAGTCTGCGGTAGCAGATGAGGGTGCAGGCGATGCTGGTGAAGGCGAGGAAGTGGTCGGCTTTGCGTTCGTAGCGTCGGTGGAGGCGGCGGCAGCCGGCGAGCCAGGCCATGGTGCGTTCCACGGTCCAGCGATGGCGGCCCAGCCGTTGTGAGGACTCGACTCCCTTGCGGGCGATGCGGTGGGTGATGCCGCGCGTGCGTAACCATTTCCGCAGGTGGGCGTAGTCGTAGCCCTTGTCGGCGTGGAGTTTGGCGGGCTTGCGCCGTCGCCGGCCGCGGCGCGAGCGGATGGGCGGGATGCCCTTCACGAGCGGGATCAGGGCCTGGCTGTCGTGCAGATTGGCCCCGGAAATGCCGACGGATATGGGCAGACCCGATCGTTCCGTGATCAGGTGGATCTTCGAGCCGTACTTGCCCCGGTCGACAGGATTCGGACCTGTCAGGTCCCCCTTTTCAGGGCCCGCATGTTCACCGAGTCGATCGCGCACCTCGACCAGTCCAGCTCGCCGCGGGCACCGAGTTCGTCGAGGACCAGGCGGTGGAGTTTGGCCCACACCCTGGCCTTGGACCACTCCGCAAACCGCCGGTGGGCGGTCGCTCCGGACGGGCCGAACGACGCCGAAGGCAGCTGCTGCCAGGTGCAACCCGATGTCGCCACGAAGACGATCGCCGCCAGCACTTCCCGGTCGCCGTGCCGACGCCGACCACCGCCCTGCGGCCGCGACGGCGCCTCCGGTACCACCCGCTGGAACAACTCCCACAACTCGTCCGGCACCAACCGCTCAACGATCCCCACCATGACTCACAGACTACCGAGTCACCCAAATGAGATGGCTTCTAAGGCATGCCAGGTGATGAGCTATGCCTGCGAGCTGGGCGGCCTGTGCGCTGACGCCGCGGACGACCAGATCGAGGCCCTGTCCGCTTACGGTCACCACCTGGGCATCGCCTGCCAGCTCCAGGACGACCTGGAAGACCTCCGGCCCACGGGCGACTGGGTTGACGGCGTGCACGGCAGTGATATCCGCCGACGGAAGAAGACGCCCATGCTCCTGGCGGCCTTGCGCGCGCAAGGCGCTGACCGTGACCGCCTCGCCGACCTCTACCGCTCTGATACGTCCCTCAGCGACAGGCGGATCCGGGAGGCCGCCGAGCTCGTCGAAGCCTGCGGCGGGTCCGGCTGGGCACTGCGGACGATCGAGGAGCATATGGACCTCGCGTCGCACAGCCTCGACCGCGCGCGGCCCACTCCCCGGGCGGACCGGGAACTGAAAGCCTTTGCCTCCGTGTTCGGCTGCCCCGTCACCGGCCACGACCGCCTCACCGGATCCGTGCCGGTCTCGGCCTAGAGCTCCCCCTGCCGCGGCGGCACCTCTGGGAGGCAGCAGGCCGCCGGGCGCACCGCCTCCCACAGCCCGACCATCCTTTAGCCCCGCCAGAGGAAGACGACATGAGTACTCCCTTTACGGGTTCCACAGGGGCGGCCCCCACGTTCTGGCATCTGTTCCCCGCCCGTTCCAACCCCCTGGGCCCAGGATCCGACGACCACGCGGCAGCCTGGCTCGACGATCACCGCCTCGTCGACGACGCCCGCGAGAGCACCCGGCTGAAGGCCACTCGGGTGGGCAGCGGTGCGGGATTCCTCTTCCCCGATGCCGGCCAGGACCTGCTGGACCTCGCCGCCGACCTGTGTATCTGGCTCAGTGCCTTCGACGACCTCCACGTCGAAGCCCCTCAGGCCACGGCCACAACACTGGCCCCGCACATCGCCTCCTTCACCCACGTCCTGGACACCCGCACCAAGCCGCCCGCTTCCCCCTCCGCGCTCTCCTCCGCGCTGGCCGATCTCACCCGGCGGATGCACGACCTGATGACCCCCGCTCAGGCCGCCCGCGTTACCGCCCGGCTCCACCAGGCTTTCGCGGCCACGTACTGGCAGAGCACCACTTACGGACGCATCGTCGGCCTCACCGAGTACGCGGCCATGCGCCCGCACACCTTCTTCGGCCACGTCCTTGCCGCCCTCATCGAGCCCTGCACGGGCCTCGACCTGCCTGACCAAGTCCTCGACCGCGAGCCGGTCCGTCAGCTGATCGATAGCACGGCACGACTGTGGGGGTGGGTCAATGACGTGTACTCCTTCCCCATGGAGCGGCACGGGCTCGGCGCCCCGCCCCAGACGCTGCCGCTCATCCTGGCCCACCAGCACGGCCTGTCCCTGCCCGAGGCGTTCGCCGCAGCCTGCCGCCTGTGCGACACGGAGGCGGCCACTGCCCACCGCCTCGTGACCGAGCTGACCGCATCGCCCATCCCTCAGCTCTCCCACTACGCCTGGGCTATCAGCCATGCCATCGGCGGAACAAGGGTCGTCTACCAGACCAGCGAACGCTGGCGCGCCCACCTCACACCCACCACCCTGCGAACCCGATAACCTGCCCGCCTCACAGCAGAGCCAGCCCGCACCAGCGCGCCCGCGCACCGGCCCGATCGCGACACCACTACAACACTCACGCCGTCGCATTCACCCGTCCCCGTCTGGCTGGCCCCCCGAACCGGTGCCACGCTCGTCCCGCCCCACTCGAAGTCCGGAGGACGCACGGTCCGTGTGACGCGACGGGCCAGGGGTGTATGGGGCGTGGACACAGGCAGAGGGCCCTGCCGAGTCAGGCTCGGGGGCGGGCCGGTTCTGCTGTGAGTCCACAAGCCGGGCACGGCATTCCTGGCAGAGCGAATTCCCACAGACTCCGTATCCGCAGCATGTTCGATGACTTCTCTGCACGAACAGCACAGGCCGAAGCGACGCCGACAGGAACCATCACCCTCGGTCTCCTAGCGCGACAAGCCCAGCGGTAACCAACGCGGGCCGGACCTGGAATCCCCTGAAAGCCCGGCTTTCTACAGCCGGTCACCTTGAGAGACCTTCACGACAGCTCGCGCAGCCGGATCGGTGATGCGGCGTGGGCTGTGGTGATGCGTCTACTTCCGCACTACCGCCAAACGGCTCAGCGGCCCGCCTAACGGCACTCACTTTCAGCGAGACGGGCAGGGGGCCGGGCTCGTAGTGTGGCGCGCAGTGTGGTGGAGGGATGGAGCTGTAGGCCGATCGTGGGGACCACTTTCCCCGGGGCGATGTCTACGTGGAAGCGCATGGCCAGTGTTGCGATCACCAGTGTTGCCTCGACCAGGGCGAACCGGGCGCCGAGGCAGGCGCGGTGGCCGCCTCCGAACGGGAACCAGGCATGCGGGGGCGCACTGCGTTGGGCGTGCGTGTCCCAGCGTTCGGGGCGGAAGGCTGTGGGGTTGGAAAACCAGCGGGCGTCTCTGTGCGTCGCCCACGGGCTGCACCAGAGCGTCGTCCCGGCCGGGATCCGGATTGCTCCCAGGGTGGCTCCTTCCCGTGCCACCCTGGGAGGAATGATCCACGCGGGCGGGTAGAGACGTAGGGCTACCTTGACGATCTGCTGGGTCCAGGTCAGCTGCTCGTAGTCGGCGTACGTTGGGGGGCGCCCGTCGAGTACGCGGTCGAGTTCCGCGGCGAGCTTCCTTCGCGCGTTCGGCGATGCCGAAAGCAGGTACCAGGTCCACGTCAGCGCGGTTGCCGTGGTTTCGTGTCCAGCGGCCCAGAGCGTCACCGCTTCGTCTCGCACCTCAGCGGCGGTGAGCGGCCGTCCCTCCTCGTCCCGGGCTGCGAGCAGCCTGCCCAGCAGGTCCTCGCCGCGGTCGCCTGCCTCTCCTGATGCCTGTCGGGCATGGATGAGTCGGTCGACCTCAGTCTCGACGGTCGCGACGGCCTTGAGCAGGCGTCGGCGGGCGGGGGTACGCACCCAGGGCGGTAGAAAGAGTCCGATGCCCCGCAGCTCGGCGCCGATCTCTCGCCCGGCCACGGACATCGCGTCTCGTAGTGCGTGGGCCTGGTCGCCGATGTCGTTGCCGAAGAGGTTGCGGACCACGATCCGCTGGGAGAGCTGATCCATCTCTCGCAGCACATCGATTTGCGTGCCTTCGTGCCAGCGGTCGGCAAGTGCCACGGCGCAGTCGACCATCGTCGTGGCGTAGCGGCGTACCTGAGAGGGGCGGACGGAAGGCTGGACCAGGGATCGCTTGCGGCGCCAGCCAGCGCCCTGGCTGCGCATGATGCCCTTGCCGACCAGTTGTTTGAACGCCCAGCCGGCATCGAGATTCTCGAAGTGTCCTTCGTTGCTTCCCAGGAGCTCGGCGATGTGCTCAGGGTGGGTGAGGGACATGACCTTCATCGGGCCGAGCGACCAGGTCACGACGTCCCCGAACTCGTCGCGCAGACGTTCTAGGAATGCCAGCGGGTCGCGGCTGAAAGCTGGGAGGTTTCCGAGCAGCGGCAGTTGGCGTGGGCCGGCAACGGGGACGAAGGGGACAGGGGGCACTCCTCGTGAACGAGCAGCGTCGTGAACGGTTGCGCGCGGAAGGGAGCAGTGCCGTAGCTCTCACCCGGGTGAAAGCTCGGCCAGTAGTGGCGCGCTCAGTCCGCCGACCGGCCAGGCGTGCCCCCCGCAAGGGCCTCGGTGCAGTCCGGGGTTGAAGTCGTCTGGACGTTGATGCCGATCTCAAATTTCCCCGGTGCTGCTGTTCGTGCCCCAAGCGGTTGCCGTGGTCAACGAGTGCCGGAGTCACCCGCGAGCACATCGACGTCTCTTCCCCGCATCGGTCTGTCTCCACAGTCGTTGATCTTGCTGCGGCAAGGCTCGCGCCGCCCATGTGTCGATCAAGAGAGAGCGAGATCCTCGATGTCCGTTGCCCTGCCTTCGAAGCCCCACCGCACCCGGCTGAGGGCCCTGGCCAGTACCGTCGCCACCCTCGGCGCCGTTGTTCTTCCGCTGGCCGCGACCACCCCGGCCCACGCCTCCACCGAGAACGTCTTCGTCCGGTACACGCAGCATGACGCCTTCGAGAACCTGATCTACGAGGTCGTGTTCACAGGCAAGGTCTCCTCCAACGGCCCCACGAGTTACACCCTGACCGGCACTCTCGACGCGTGGTGCAACGACGGCCCGATCTTCACTGAGTACGCGGGGGTCGCCTACAGCCCTGCGTCCGCGTCCCACACGTGGAAGACGTACAAGTGCTCTGACCTGGCGCAGGAGATCAACGTCACCGGAAGCCGGAAGGCCGGTGAGGCGATCGACATCAAGGTAGGCGGCACCAGCGGCACCGCCAACACCTGGAACACCACCAGCAACAGCACTTACAACATCGGCAGCTGACCTGCCGTGTCGAAGCCCCCGTCCCGGGCAATCGGACCCGGCGGGGGCTTCGCCAGATCTCCTCGCCGAATTCAATGTGAGATCTCCTCGCCCCCACTTGCTCTCAACGATCCACGGTCAGGCTTGTCACCGACCTTTCAGACACGGCCTAACGCTCTGGCGAGTGCGGCACGTCCGTCGTTTTGTACGGGAGCTCTCCCGGCGTCCCCTGGTGTAGGTAGCGGCCGAGTGCCATCAGGGAAAGACCTGACGGTAGAGGTGGTATCTCGGCTGGGCAATTATCTGCTGGCGGTGCCTCAAAAGCAGTGCTGGTCTGAGCCCTTAGCCCGAACTGGCGACCAGCGCCTCGCCGAGCGGGGTGCGCCGGTAGAGCACCGACCGTCCGGACCGGGCGCGGACGAGCAGCCCCGCGCTTCGCAGGATGGCGAGGTGGTCTCCAACCGCGCCGGGTGCCATGGCGAGGCTTCGGGCGAGGTGGCTGGTACTGGCCGGGGCGTCCAGCGCCAATAGCAGCCGGGCTCGGGCTCGGCCGACCAGAGCGGTCAGCGTGTCCGGTTGGGGGACGGTCGCCTGTTCGCCCCACAGGGCGGCGGTGCCGCGGGCGGGATAGACCAGGGTCCTGGGCCAGGGTCTTCGGTGGGCGGCGATATTCCCGACGAAGACCGAAGGGATCAGCAGTAGCCCGTCGCCGGCGAGGCGGATGTTTCCGACTGGGGGGAAGAAGCCGATCTCGATACCGCCGGGGCGCCAGTCGATGCTCGGGTGCAGGCTCTCGATGGTCGTGGTCCATCGGCGGACGCTGTCTGGCACGGCAGGGCGAGACCGAAGGGTCCTGCACCGTGCCTGGTCGAAGACACGTACTCTCCTTTGGTGGGGGAAGGTGGCCCACGGATTCCTGGACTTCCTGCGGCTTCCCGGCGCGGATCTCCGGGGCGGCGACGGCGTTTCGGGTTCAGGACGTTCGTTGTCTACGAGCCACTTCTGCACGGCAGTGGCGCTGTCTGAGTCGTGGGGTCGCCAGCGGGCCCGCTGTTGGTTGCTTGGTTTCACTGGAACGGGTCTTGTATTCACGATCCGTGATCTTGGACTCTCGTACACTCTGGCTTCCGCGTCGAGGAGGATTCCGTGCCGTCTGAACCCGACATTCTGGCGCCGCCCAAGCGGGTGGCGGAACGTCTCGCACGGTGGGAGGCGGCGCTTGACGAGTCGGTCAAGCCGAAGAAGGCTGGATCGAATCTGCGTATTGCGACGTGGAATCTGCGGGCCTTCTCCGGCTTGACCAAGGCGTGGACCACGCCGGAAGGGGCTTCACCGAAGCGGAACTTCACCGATGTGCGGGTCATTGCCTCGGTGGTGAGCCGGTTCGACGTGGTGGCGGTGCAGGAGGTGCGTGGCGATCTTCGGGCGCTGCGCTACTTGCTCAAGGCGTTGGGGGAGGACTGGGCGTTTGTCCTGACCGATGTGACCGAGGGGAGGGCGGGCAATAACGAGCGCCTTGCGTTCCTGTTCGATACGCGGCGGGTCAAGCTGTCGGGTCTGGCGTGCGAGCTGGTCGTCCCGCTGGAGCAGGAGGCGGGTGTTGCCGCGGGTGACCTGGACCGGCAGTTCGCCCGCACGCCGTATGCGGTCAGCTTCCTGTCCCAGGGGCAGACCTTCACTCTGGTCACGTTGCACGTCCTGTTCGGTGAGAAGGCCGCTGACCGGGTGCCGGAGCTGCGGGCGATCGCCGAGTGGCTGGCCGGCTGGGCGGAGCGGGAGTTCGGTTGGGACCACAACCTGATCGCGCTGGGGGACTTCAACATCGACCGGGCGGGCGACCCGTTGTTCGAGGCGTTCACCTCTACCGGGCTGGTGCCCGCTCCGGAGTTGGAGGGGCTGCCGCGGACCATCTTCGACGACCCCGGTGCCGAGCACTTCTACGACCAGATTGCCTGGTTCACCCACGGCCAGGAGCGCCGGCCGGTGTTGACGCTGGACGCGGTCGGCGGCGGTCATGTCGACTTCGTCCCGGAGCTGCGGGGGACCGGCACGCTCAACGACCTGTCGTGGCACGTCTCCGACCACTACCCCCTCTGGGTCGAGTTCGCTATCCCCCAGGACTGAGCAAAGCGCCGCCTGTTCCATGCGCCGGGTGCAGGCGTAACCGCCCAGCGGATCATCCGACGGCGCCGGTGTTGCCATCACCTCGTTCCCCTGAATAGGGAGTGCGCCGTTGGCCGAGCAGATAGAGAGCACGGGATCGCGTCCGCACCCAGAGGAAGTGCCCTGCCGGTAGGCGTCGGCGAAGTCTCGACGGCGGGGAGCAGCACGCAACCGGTCGGAGGGCGCTGCGGGTTGCGCCTGGGCCCCTGGAGAGGCGTCTGCCATGTTGTCGAATACCGTCGCTGCGACCCGGGGAGTCCGATCCACATGGCGATCACGTCGCTGGACGCGACAGGCAAGGGACAAGCCCGCTGGACCAGGCCCTGAACGCCCTCGACATCGTCTTCGACGGCCGCATCTCCGCGGTCCGCCACTAACCTCAACAGCCCGAGTTGCAAAGTTCATTGGACGGACCCGGTCATGGGCAGCGTCCACCTCTCTCAGGGCGGTGGATCTTGCTAGACAGGCCACAGCCTGGGACAACCCCGAAACGGGGGCCACCACACGGTCCCTGCTGCAGAGTAGGCGTGGCTGTCTCCAAGGCTGGGCATTATGCACAGCGACGAGGGGGGTGCCGTGAGCGGGAGCACAAGCGAGCACGAGACGACTGTTGAGATCATCGGCCTTCGGATGAAGGAGTATGAATCCTTGCGGTCGGAGGTGGTCCAGAGGGTTGGGGCCCGACAACAACTGGCCGGATACGCCGGTGCGGCCACCGCCATCGCAGCAACGCTCGGCAGCGGCCTCGGGGTCTGGCGCATCGTTTTGGTCGGGCTCGTGCTCCTAGTCGCCTACCTCTACCTGCGGGACAGCAACGACGGCATCCAGAGGCTGGGGAAACACCTGCGGCTTATCGAGAACGACGTGAACGACTTGGCTCGCAGCGTGTACGGGCGGGAGATCCTCTCCTGGGAGTCCAGCAGGCAGACCGAGCGGAACGGCGAGAAGAGGTTCTGGAGGGCCTTCGGGCGTTTCGGCGGCTGGCACCGCGATGAACCGCACGCGAGGGTACCTGAACCACGCGGAGAATCCGAAGAGTAGAACGACCCTTGAACTGCGCCTCGAAGCCACACGTTGTGTGTCCGCCGCCGCTCACAACAGCGGCCCCATCTGCTTCGCGGCCGTGCCTATCATGCTGTTCATGAGCCAGTTGCTGAGCCTAGAAATCCCGGAGCACGCGCGCCCGGTGCGTCTTGAAACGGAGCGGGGCGTCTTCGCCGCCCTGGACGTCCCACCTCCTGGGCACGCCCCCGTGCGGGGGACGGCCCTGCTCGTACCTGGCTTCATGGGCAGCAAAGAGGACTTCCTCCCCATGCTGCCCGCCCTGAGCGCCGACGGCGTACGTGTACTGGCCCTGGACTGCCGAGGTCAGTGCGAGACCGGCGACGCCTCGCCGACACCCTCGTACTCCCAGGACGACCTGGCCAGCGATCTGGTAGCCGTTACCCGTTCCCTGGGCGCCGGCCCGGTGCATCTGCTGGGTCATTCGTACGGGGGAAGTCTCGTCCGCGCGGCGGTCATTGCGACTCAGGGGGAGCCCTCTCTCTGGGCGTCGGTCACTCTGATGAACTTCGGTCCAGGCGCAGTCTCTTCTTGGCAGCGGGAACGCCTGCACCTGCTGCTCTCCGTCGTGGAATCGATGTCCCTGGCCGAGATCTGGCCGTTCGTGCGAAGCAAGGACGAGTCCGTGCCCGAGGACGTCGAACGCTTCCTGGAGCGTCGGTGGATGAGCAACAGCCCGAGCCAGTTGGCGGCCGTCGCGCAGCACATGCTGGACGAGACGGACACTACGGCTGACCTGGCCCGAATGACCGTTCCCGTGTCGGTGATCTCTGGCACTCCCGACGAGACGTGGGACCCTGACGGAGTGGAGCGGATGGCCAGTCAACTGGGAGCCAGGTTCGTCCGGATCGAGGGCGGCGGTCATTCCCCCAATGTGCACAAACCCGCTGAAGTGGCTTCCGCCCTACTCGATTTCTGGCTCACCCGGCACGGCGCGGCAGTCGCCTGACATCGAGTGGTGACGGTTCCGAGCCCGTATTAACCGGCACCCCCACCGCTGGGGCGGACGTCGTCGCTCGCGGTGGGAGTCCGGCCTTCGCGGCAACGACCCGATGACTAAGTTCAGAGAAGGCGTCATCAACCAGGGCCCATTTTACCTGGCGTGGTTGATGGACCACCGTGCCGACTTCGAGCACCTGGTCCGCGACCGGCTCGGGGTGACGGCCGCGTCCCAGGCCCCGTGGAGCGGACTGCGCCTGATCTGCATCGCCGGCGATTTCACGCGCTACGACGTGCACGCCGTGTGCGAGCACTGGACGTCGATCGACCTGGTCTGCTACCGACTCTTCGGCGGCGACCTCCTCGGGCTTGAGACCGTGGCGTCCGTGAGCGGCGGCATACAGGTGGTTCGCCACGCCGCCAGGCAGTTGCTCGGGCAGCAACTGACGTCCAGGGCGCGGGGATGATGGAACTGACGGGCGCAGTCGACGAGGCACTGCTCGGGCCCAGGGACGGCGTGAACCGTGTCGAGCGCAAGCAGTGCCGGGCGTACCAGCGGCTGCGGAACTTCGCCTGCCTATGTCCGCCGCAGCGGAGCAAGCTGTTGGTCTACCTGAAGGTCGACCCGAACAACGTCGACCTCGTTCCGGGGTTCACCCGGGACGTGTCGGGTCTCGGTCACCACGGGAGGGGTGACCTGGAGGTTCAGCTCCGTACGCCGAGGGACGTGGAGAGAGCGCAGGATCTGTCCCCGGCGAGCCACGTGGCGGCGTGATCGTCTGTGGGCCTCATGGCCGTGCTTGCTTCGTGGCTGCTCTGTGGTCGTGGGGTGGTGCCTTCCGACGTGCGGGCAGGGCGTGGGACGTCGAGCTGACGGTTCAGGACGGCACGCTGCACGTCTGGCTCGGCCTCGACGCTGTGGACGTCCGGGCGGCTTGCGCCGATTTCACCCGCCTGCTGTCGCACACCCCTCCCTACACCGACTGCCTGGTCGGTGACGACCATAGGCCAGGCCGACGCCGGGACGGCGAAAAGCTCTGGTATGCGGAGCCGACGGGACCAGGTAACGTCTTGCTCATGTTCTTCCAGACGCCGATTTACGAGTGAGAGCGTGATGGGCCCCTGCTGACGTCCTTTGACGTCGCCGTGTCCTTCCCACACCGATGAATCCGTAGATCACTTCACAACATTCCGGGAGAACCCGTGAGCAAGAACATCAACAACCCCGTGGGCATGGGCGGCGGCCAGCGCAAGAAGCTGTCCCGCGACGAACGGCAGAACAACGGTCCGCACCGCAACCTCGACCGCCAGGGTGCCGCCGACCAGAAGGCGGAGCTGGTGCGCAAGATGCGCGAGAAGGCAGGCACAGCCGAGGGCGCCGGGCAGACGGGCGACAGCACCGCAGAGAGCTGACGCACCGCCACCGCAGGGCGGCACCGCACGGGGCAGGGCCCGGACCGCGACACGTGGTCCGGGCCCCGCTGCCGTACCGGGCGCGGCCTGACACTGGGGCCGCACGAGTGACAGGCGAGGTTCTCACTCCAGACCATCCTGCGGAGGGTTCCCGGCGTACCTGGGTATGCCCCAATGCCGTTGCGTTAGGGGCTTGTGGGTTGGGGTCTTGCGATGAGGACGGCTTGGGGGCCGGTGCGGGTCGGCTGGGGCCAGTCACGGTGTCCAGTTCGCTTGAGGTGGTAGTTGGACATCTTGCGTTTCACGACGCGCGCCTGGCTGCGGAGTCGTCTGACGGGCAGGAGCCGTTCCAGCAGGTCTTGTTCGAGCATCACCAGGGCTCTGACCAGGAGCTCAGGGGGAAAAGCTGCCCGGCGTGACGGTCACACTGCGCCGGGCAGAGCGCAAGGTTTCAGTGAAGGAGATCCGGTCGGGGTCCAGGTCTCGCGTGGCTGCCGTTCTCAGCATGAGTTCGCGCAGAGCACGGTGGACCAGAAGATGCGCCCAGATCTGCTGCCGGATGCCCTCGGGTGTTTTGCTGCTGAGTACAACGCGTGCGCCTCGTTGATGTGTCTTGATCTCGGCGAAGACGGACTCGATCTCCCAGCGTTCGCGGTAGAGCGCCGCCAGTTGCCGGGCCGGATACCGTCGAGCGTTCAGAAGGGTGGTGACCAGGCGATAGTCGCCCTCGCCGACCCGGTCCCTGAGCCGGTAGGCCAGAACACGGACCGCGACCGGCTCATGGCGCGCAGGGCCGCCACTCGCTCTGATGCGGGAGAGCCAGGACCCGTCCCGGAACTGCGTGACGACAGGCAGGACGCGGTTGGCGGGCACTCGCCACAGCAGGTCAGCGCCGGTCGCGGTGAACGCCTGCCACAACGGCACCCCGAGGAACTCGCGATCGGCCAGCACAAGTTGGCCCGGGCTGCAGGACCGGGGCAGGCGGCCGACCAGAGTGACTTCCCCGGTGCGGCAGCCGGCGAGTTCCGCGTCCAGAACTGCATGGCTGCCCACCTCCACCAAAGCAGCCATCCGCACCTGCGGAAACGCGCTTCTGCCCGCCCCGCGGCCACTGCCCGGACGTCCGAAGGCGGCCTCGTTAGCCTCACTGTCCTCGACGTCCCAGCACGTTCCATCAACCGCAAGCAGCCGCAAGCCTCGCCAGAACGCCCCGGGCGTCGCCTCGGTGGCCATCGGCTTCGCGGTCGTGGCGAACAGCACCCGCAGCGGTTCAGAGCCCAGCCGCTCACGGGCCCTGAACAGCGAGGACTTCGCCGGAACACGCCAGTTGCCCAGCAGCCCCACACCCCGTAGCCCCTCGACCAGGTGCCGCATCACTTCCAGATACGGAGCAGGCGAGAACAAAGCCAGCCCCAGCACGAAGTACACCACCAACCGCGCGGGAAGCAGCCGTCGGCGCTGCTCAGAACGCCCGCACGCGGCCACCACCCGATCCACCAGGCCAGGCGGATACACCCAGGTCAACAAACCCAGACCCGATAACTCACCCACACTCGCAGCCACCCGAACCACCCCCGGGATTCACTGCCAAGCAGACTACGCCCAAGGCAAAGGCAACGGCATTGGGGTATGCCCACCTACAGCGGAGGCGCCTGCGGGGCGCTACCGCCACGTACAGCTGACGACAGCGCCCCCGAGGGTCAACGGCGGATGTTCACCGTGACCCGGATGCCGCCTGCGGCACTCACGGCGCCGCCGATGATTCCGACAGCCGCAGCGGCTTGCGGTTCGCCGCTGAGGGCCAGTACGACCACAGCAACGATGGAGACCAAGCCGGTCACCGTCGTCAGCCAACCAAGAAGACGAACGTTGTGCGGGGTGTCGCTTGGGGTACGGTCAAGGGGCGTCAAGGCTTCCGATCTCCTCATGGTGGACGGGCGCCCGACGTCAGGCGAGAGGGAGATCCCGGCGAGGCCAGCCGTCGCAAGCAAGTGCCTCACCGTGGGTCTCCCTTCGTCGTTCCGAAGGGCTTCGGTGTTCAGCAACTCTAAGGCGCACCATTGACAGTCGGTGCGGGACGGGCGCAAGTCGCCCTCGTCGTAGGTGACTTGGCACATGTTCTTCACGCCGTCTGCCATAGCGCGCGATGCTGACAAATGAATGATCTTGGAATGCGCAGGTCAGACGTGTGACCTTCAATGCGACGTTTCACGACCATCATGAGCCTTCACGTGGGACTCACGGCAGGAACGGAAGCTGGAGGCGACGTGACGAGCTCGGACCCTTCGCTGATGGCATAGGCAATCTGTCCGTTTCAAGTGCAGTTCAAGTGCCGGATCTGCTGGCAAAGCGCTCCGCGAAGATCAACCCTGACCCCAAGATGGAAGGGCCCGGATCCGTAGTGGATCCGGGCCCTTCTGAGCAGTAGCGGGGACAGGATTTGAACCTGCGACCTCTGGGTTATGAGCCCAGCGAGCTACCGAGCTGCTCCACCCCGCGTCGGTAGACCTCACCCTAAGCCACTGGCGGGGCCGCCGCTGCCGGCCCCGCTACAGAACACCTTGCGCACCTCCTGACGGCCCTCAAGCATCTGGCTTTCACCGATCCACAGGCACGCTCCGTCGCCGCGGCGACGGAGCGTGCCTCCCGGCAGGTGCTCCGGTCGGCAGAGGTGGCCCGCATGAAGGTTCGGCGGTCCCCAAGCCTTGCTGACGTTGCCGCAGGAGAACATCGCCTCTTGAAGGCCCGTGTCGTGCGAGAACTTGTCGCACCAGAGCTCTGCCGGTCTTCCAGCGCTGGCTCTGGTCACGCACTCCGTGGCCCCTGTGACATGGGTGCTGGCTTTCAGCCCGCGGCGGCCGGCCCTGCGCAGTGGCCGCGGAGGACCGGTGGCCGGGTCGAGCGTGCGGGGTCAGAGCTCCTTGCGCATACAGGCGCGCGGCCACCTGTCCAGGCCGTGTGCGGCCTCCGCTGCCCTGATCTCGCGGAGGCCGGGCGTCAGCACCGCCTCCGGCACCAGCCGGAATCCGAGCTTCTCGTAATACGGCCCGTTCCACACCACTTCGGTGAAGGTGGTGAGGGTCAGGGCCGGCGCTCCCTGCGCCGTGGCCCAGGCCCCGGCGTGCTCGATGAGGGCCTTCCCGATTCTCCTCCCGGCATGGTCGGGGTGTACGGACACTTGCTCGACATGTCCGTTGCCGTCCACCAACTCTGCGATCAGGTAGGCGACGGGCAGGTCGTCGTCCTCCGCCCACACCCAGGCGCGGCCGTCCTGTGCGTACGAGCCGAGGACCGTGAGCGACGGCGGTTCGTCCTCGGCGATCGCGGCCATGCCGATGTCGGCGAAGCACTTCCCCGCGGCGCGCTCGACGTCCTGAAGCTGCGTCAGCTCCGTCGCTCTGGCTAACCGGATCACGGCTCTCCTTCGTCCTGTTCAGGTGGTCGTGGGAGGCAGGGTACCCAACGCCCGTGGGCGGGCCCGCCGTGTCAGCATGTCAGCTCTTAGACAGTGGACAAAAAAGTCGTGGCCGAGCCTGTGCGGAGCGTTGCTGCTGTGCTTCACTTCTTCCAGACCTGAATCCGGGGAAGTGTTGGGGGGCTTTTCATGTCTGTGGTCACTGCCGAGGTGCCCTGATGTCATAGGGGTCTGCCGGACGGGGACGTCAGTCGTTCACGCGGGTGCGGACGGATCGCATTCCTTTTCCGCACTCGGTGCATGCCTGTGCCCGAAAACAGTGAAGTCGGCGCGCGAGCGGATCGTGCATCTGTGATCCGCCGGACAGGCCTACGACAAACATGGGGAAGTTGCCGTGCGGGCGGATCGTGTCTTCGGTCCGCTCAACAGGCCTACGACAAATCGGGAATGGGTTATGGAGCCAGCAAGAGGTGAGACCCGGGGGAGAGGGAATCCCGGGTCCCCGCACTTACCGTCGATCGTCTCCGAAGACGGCGTGCGGTGGGTCGACTACCGCAAGACGTTACGTCCGCGCTTCGGGATCGTGTGGCGCGACATCGGTCTGTGCTATCTGTTCCTGGCCTTCGGCGTGCTCGTCCTCGCGCCGGCACCGACGTCGTGGCCCGTCTGGGCGGATGTTGTGCTGGTCGCGGCCGCAGCTTGCTGGACCGGCTTCTGGCTGCACTCGCTGTTCCTGTTCGGGCACGAGGCGGCGCACACCAACCTGGCACCGCGCCGCAAGACCAACGACAGGCTGGGCGACTGGTTCGTGTGGATCCTCTACGGGTCCACCACCGTCAACTACCGCTACACGCACATGGCCCACCATGCGCATCTGGGCGACCACGAAGACACGGAGACCACGTATCACCTGTGCCTTTCCGTGCTGAACATGCTCAAGGCGGTCACCGGCATCCATGTGCTGGAGGTCCTGCTGCGCAAGCGGAGCCTGAGTCAGCCGCGCAAGAAGTCCAGCCGTACGTCCAGCGGACTGCTGGCGTCGGTGCGCTCGTTCGCCTTGCACGCGTCGATCCTGGCCGCTCTCGTCGTCACAGGTTCGTACCTCGCCGCGCTGACGTGGATTATCGCCGTCGGAGCCGTCTTCCCGCTCCTCGCGACCGTGCGGACGGTCGTCGAACACCGCCACCTCGACGCCCCGTGCGACGTCGACTTCTCGGTGGAGTTGCACGGACCGGTGAACCGCATGTTCGGTACGGGGCCGGTGTCGCGCACCTTCGGCTCGGCGGGCTTCAACCAGCATCTGCTGCATCACTGGGACCCGGCGATTTCCTACACCCGCTTCCCGGAGATGGCGCTGTTCTTCTCGCGTACCCCGCTTGCCGCGGACATGGAGGCAAGCCGCACCGGATATGGCGCGGCCGTCAGGACGCTGATAACGGAGGCTCGTCGTGGCTGAGACATTGATGGCCTGCCCCATATGCGGGGAGACCGCGGTCGAGTTGTTCGCCAAGGCGTACGACAAGGAGTACTTCTCCAGCGACGAGGAGTACCGCTACGCGCTCTGTCCGTCGTGTACCGCCGTCTATCTGGATTCGCCGCCGGTGGACCGCCTCGATTTCATCTACCCCGCCAACTACTATTCCTATGGCGGAATCGGAGAGTCCACCACTTTCACCGAGCGCATCAAGGCGCAGCTCGACGGCCGCATGCTGTCGAAGGTGTTGAAGGGAATTCCCGGCGAGAAGCTGAGAGTCCTCGACGTCGGCGGCGGGTCCGGCTGGCTGCTCACCAATGTGCGCCGGGTGGACGACCGTGTGGTGGAGACCCACGAGGTCGACCTGCAGGCGGCGGCCGCGCCGCTTGCCGAGGCGGCGGGCCATGTCTACCACTGCATGCCCATCGAGGAGTTCACCTCCGACGAGCCGTTCGACCTGATCCTGATGATGAGCATCATCGAGCACGTGCCTGACCCGCGGAAGGTCATGGCCACCATGTCGGGACTCCTGTCGGAGAACGGCGTGCTCCTGATGAAGACGCCGAACACCGCCACTGTCGACGCCCGCCTCTTCCGGCACCGCAACTGGGGCGGGCTGCACTGCCCCCGGCACTTCGTGCTGTTCACCGAGCCCGGCCTCGCCCGGCTCGGCTCCCAGGTGGGCCTGACCAAGGTGGACAGCTACTACACGCAGGGCGCGCCCCAGTGGGCGATCAGTGTCATGGCGTGGCTGAGTGACCGGGGCTGGATCAAGGTCAGCCGGGAGAAGCCGGCCTATATGAACCGGGTGTACGAGCCGCTGACCGCCTTCTTCGCCGGAGTGGACTTCCTGCGCGCCCGGTTCGCCCCCACCGCCCAGATGATGATCAGTTTCAAGCGGGCCCGCTGATGGCGGAGAGCGTCAGAAACGACCACGACCCTAGGGAAGCCATGAGCCGGACACTCGACGAGCAGCTGACCGACACCGCCGACGGCGTGGACCTCAGCTTCGTCATCCCCATGTACAACGAGGAGGACATCGCCAGGGAGGCCGTGGAGCGGGCGGTGAAGGTCGGCAAGAACTGGGGCCGCTCCTTCGAGGTGCTCGCGGTGGACGATGGCAGCACGGACTCCACCGCCCGTGTTCTGGCCGAACTGCGCGCCACGACGCCGGAGTTCCGGTGGGTGCAGCTTCGCCCCAACTGCGGACAGCCCGCGTCCAGCAAGGCGGGCATGATCGCCGCGCGCGGAGCGATGGTGTGTGTTCTCGATGCCGACATGCAGACGCCCCCCGAGGTGGTGGCGCAACTGGTCGCGGCTCTCGAACAGTCGGGCCCCGAGGTCGCCGCGGTGTTCGGTGTGACCTCCACCCGCAAGCGTGACGATCCCACCCGGCTGCTGGTGGGCCAGGCGGTGTTCTACTTCCTGGAGACCCGGTTCGGCAGGCACCCGATTCCGCACGGTGCCAGTTCGTTCTTCGTGATGCGCCAGGACGTCGCCCGTCGGCTGGGCAACCTGACGTTCACCAAGGGCAACGTCGGCGCGATCATGGCCGCGCTGGGTCTCGAGATGAGCACGGTGACGTACGTCAAGCCCAAGAGCTACCGGGACGACTCCCGACTGGGCCTGCGCGGCCACGTCGAGGAAGCGGTGGGTTCGCTGGCCCTGACCGGGGTGCTGAGCCGCTTCGGCCTGGTGGGCGGGGCGCTCGCCGGCCTGGCCGGAATCCGCACCGGATCGCGCGTCGTGCGAACGGCCGCTGCGGTGACGGCGGCGGTGTCGCTGGGGTCGGTGGCCGCGGCCGCGCGGTTCAACGAGCGCTCACTGCGGGTGGCCACCAAGGCTCTGCCGATCTTCGAAGGCGAAGCGGCGGGTCCCGAGCAGATCTGAACACCAGTTCCATCCATCCTTCCATCATCGGACACTGCCGTCGGCATGTCCTGGTCCGAGTGCTGCCACAACGGCTTACGACGAAAGGAGGGGAACGTGCGAGTCGCGGCTATCGGGCAGGGATACGTGGGTTTGCCGCTTTCCATCGCCATCGCGTCCTCCGGTCACACCCTGTACGCGGTCGAGATCGATCCGGTCCGGTTCGCGTCACTGCGGGCGTGCCGGTCGTACATCGTCGACGTCACCGATGAGGAACTGCGCAGGGAGACCCAGAGCGAACGCTATGTACCAGTGTCCAACCTGGCCGAGGTGCCGGAGGTCGATGTCTATCTGATCTCCACGCCCACTCCGCTCACCGAGGACAAGACACCCGATCTGACCTACGTGGACAGGGCGTTGGCGCAGATAGCCGCCGTTGCCGGGCCGGGTGCGCTGATCGTGATCGAGTCGACGGTCTACCCCGGTGCACTGCGCCGGCACATCGCGCCCCTCTTCGAGCAGCTCTCCGGCCTCACGTCGGGCGTGGACGTGTTCTTCGCCTACAGCCCGGACCGGGTCGACCCCGGCCGCGAGGGCGCGCTCGGCGACGTACCCAAGCTGGTGTCCGGGCTCGGCGACAAGGCGCTCGAAGCGATCCGGAGCTTCTACGGCACGGTCTTCAAGGAGGTCGTGCCGGTCTCCAGCTGCGAGGTCGCGGAGTTCACCAAGCTGCTGGAGAACACCTTCCGCTATCTGAACATCGCCTACGTCAACGAGCTGAGCAAGGCGACGTCGGAGATGAACATCAGCCTGCGCGAGGTGATCTCCGCCGCGTCGACCAAGCCGTTCGGGTTCATGCCCTTCCACCACGGTCCCGGCGTCGGCGGGCACTGCCTGCCCAACAACGTGCACTATCTCAACCACGCGCTGAACTCGGCGGGACACAAGAGCGCACTTCTCCACGCGGCGGCCGAGATCAACGAATCGATGCCACGCCATGTGATGCAGCGGCTGTCCGCGTCGCTGGAGCAGCAGGGCAAGACCCTGGACGGCGCGACCGTGCTCATCCTCGGCGTCGCCTTCAAGTCAGGCGTTGCCGACTCGCGCAACTCGCCCGCGTTCGCCATCGGCGCTGAACTCGTCAGCATGGGCACCACGGTCAAGATCACCGACCCGTGGCTGGGCATCGACATGGACGCAGCCTCTTTCACCGCCGTCGAACTCACCGCGGCCGAGTGCCGCGCGGCCGACGCCGTGCTGCTGGTCACCGACCACGAGGAGATCGACTACGAGACGGTGCTCGCCTCGGCGAACCTGATCTTCGACTGCCGAGGCATGCTCAACGCGGCGGAGGTCGAGCAGTTGTGACCAGCACAGCGGCGACGCTGCGGCTCACCTTCGACGGGCTGCGGCGCGACCAGATCGAAACACGCTGGGCTCGCGAACTCGGCGGTCTCGAGGCGTACGTCTTCGACGGCGGCGACATCGAGGACGAGGACCAGTGGCGCGTGCTCGGCGCGAATCTGCGCCACGCCTTCGACGTCGGCGCCCGGCGGCTGACCCTGCACTTCCCTACGGAGAACGCCGACTGGGTCGGCGACCACAGCGGCTACGACAAACTGCGCCGGTTCTGCGACCTGGCCGCCGAGGTGGGCGCGCTCGGCGTCGTCCTGCACGCGAACCAGTTCGTCCAGCTGGCCGACTGGCCGGCGTTCGATCTGCCGGGTGCGCGGGCCAGGGTGGTGGAGCGGGTCGCCGAACTCGACGCGTATCTCGGCGACTCGCCCGTCTGGATCGGCATGGAGAACCTGCCCGTCATCGGTGCGCAGGGCATCGACTTCGACTCGGTCTTCGTAAGGCCGGCGGACTTCGAGCCCCTCGCCGAGCTGGGCTCGGACCGGGTCGGGGTGACCTGGGACGTATGCCACTGGGCGGTGTCGTACACGACGCTGACCGCGATGGCGCGGCTGGAGCAACGTCCGGACCCGGTGGGCCCGTTCGATCTTCCGGCGCTGCCCGTCAAGCATCTGCACTTCGCGTCCTTCTCCGGACACGCCATGCCGGCGTGGCCCGACCATTGCGTCGAAGGCGTGCCGCCGCAGCACGGCGACATCGCGCCCGACCTGCTCGCCGGCATGCTCACCGTCGCGCTGGACGCGGCAGCCTCGCACAGCGACGAGGTCGGGGTCGTCTTCGAGGTGCAGGAGGACGACTACGAGGACCGCAAGAACTGCTGGGTGACCTACGAATGGCTGTCCTCCGTCCCCGGACTCGCCGCGCGGGTCGACTGCGGGGGGAGGGGTGATGACCGAACCTGACCTTCCCTACGCCCGCCCCTACTGGGACGCCGAGGAAGCGGATGCCCTGATGGCGACGCTGGAGTCCGGCTTCTGGACCAACGGCAGCCAGGTGGTGCGGTTCGAGGAGGAACTGGAGCGGCTGACCGGCGCCCCCACGGTCACCCTGTCCAGCGGGACCAGTGCGGTGTTCGCGCTGCTGCACGCACTGGGGCGCGCGGTGACCGGGCCCAAGCTCCTGGTGTCGCCGACACTCAACTTCGCCGCCGGCCCTGCCTCGGCCCGACTGCTCGGCTGGGACGTCGCGCTCTGCGACGTCTCCCCGGACGACCTCACCCTCTGTCCCGAGAGTCTCGGCGAGCTGCTGGAGCGCGTGCACGGCGACTACGCCAGGATCGTGGTCCTGCCGGTGCACTACGCCGGACACTGCGCGGACATGGCCGCGCTGTCGGCGCAGTGCGGACGCTACGGCGCGGATCTCGTCGAGGACGCCTGCCACGCGGTTGGGGGGACCTACGACGGCGTACGCCCGGTGGGATCGTGGCCGGCATCGGTCGCCGCGTACTTCAGCTTCCACCCGACCAAGCCGATCGCCGCAGGAGAAGGCGGCGCGGTCAGTACGACGGACGCGGGCCTGCTGCAGCAACTGCGCCTGGCGCGCAATCACAACATGGCGCCGGTCGGGGAACACACGGACGACCACGGTCCCTGGCCGTACTCCATCGAGGCGCCGGGGATGAATCTGCGTCTGTCGGAGTTCAACGCGGCGGTCGGAGCGGTGCAGGCGGGCAGGGCGGAGGAGTCCCGGCTCGCGCGCGCCCGGCTCGCCGCGCGCTATCACGACGCCCTGGACGGCCTGCCGTACGTACGGGCGGTGCCCCGGGGACGACGGCCCGGATCTGCGCATCACCTGCTTCCCGTCGTGTTCGACGTCGCCGGCCTCGGCATCTCCAAGAAGGACCTGCTGGCCGCGTTCTTCGCCCGGCGGATCAGATGCCAGGTGCACTACACACCACTGCACCGGCTGCCCGCGTTCGCGGAGATCGAGCCGAGGCTGACGACGGGATTCAAGGCCATGGACGCCGCCTTTCCCGGGCTGCTCTCGCTGCCGCTGTGGCGCGGGATGACCGACGACGACTGCGACCGGGTCATCGGCGTGGTCACCGAGATCGTGCACAGGTCGACTCAACCAATGGGCAGGTCATGAGCAATCAGCACACCGCGCCGCGCACTCTGATCACTGGCGGCTTCGGCTTTCTGGCGACCTGGGTCGCCGCCGGCCTGGTCCGGTCGGGACACCGGGTGATCCTGGTCGACAACCGTGAGCCGGAGGGCACCCCCGCCTGGCTGTCCGGGCTGCTCGGTGACTCGGCCGTCGAGACCGGCAGGGCCGACATCACCGAGCGCGGGTCGCTCGACCGGTTCGGCGAGGCCGATTACGTCGTGCACGCCGCCGCCCTCCTCGGCGTGAACAAGGTGCGCAGCGCACCCCGGGAGACCTTGCGCGTCAACATCGACGGCACCGCCGTCGCCCTGGACTACGCTGCCCGCAACCCGAACGTGCGCCGCTTCCTGCTGCTGAGCACCAGCGAGGTGTACGGCAGCGACGCCAAGGGGGCCGAGGAGAGCGAGTGGCTGTCGGTCCGCTCCGACGATCCGCGCTGGTCCTACGCCGTCAGCAAGGTCACCGCCGAGTCGATGACCGCGGCCTGGGGGACCGAGGACGGCCTGCCCTTCTCGATCGTGCGGCCGTTCAACGTGTACGGCCCGTTGCGGACCGGTGCCTACGCGGTCGGAGTCCTGGCGGCTCAGGCCGTGGCCGGGGAGCCGATCACCGTTCACGGCGACGGCTCGCAGTCGCGGGCGTGGTGCCACGCCGAGGACTTCGCGGCCGGCCTGATCCGCTGCCTGCACACGCCCGAGGCGAACGGCGAGGCATTCAACATCGGTGACGAGACGAACGACGTGACCGTGTCCGAACTCGCCAGGCTGACCCGTGAACTCAGCGGCACCGGAACCGAGATCCGGCACATCCCGCACACCGGGCCGGACATCCAGTCGCGCAAGCCCGACCTGACCAAGGCCCGCGACCTGCTGGGCTACCGGCCGGTGCGTGACTTCGAGGCCGGACTGCGGGAGACGATCGAGTGGGTCCGCGGAGGCTGCGGCGAGATCCCGCTGCGCCTGGAGCGCACCGACTGGCCGCAGTGGACGGCCGATACGGCGGGTGTACGTCAGCCGTGATCCACGACCAGGCAGAGTCCGACCAGGCAGCGTCCGACCTGTGGTACGCCCCCGTGCCGCGGCGCCCGATCGGCTACCTCCACCCGTCCCGTATGACCGCGGGTCGCCTTGCCGCGACGGCGCGCGCCGCCGCGAGGCCCCGGTACGCGAGGGCGGGTCTCGCCGCCCGGCTGCGCGAGCAGGCGGGACGGGGCCGGTGTGTGCTGACCGCCACCGGTCGGGCCGCGCTCGAACTCGCCGTGCGGCAGACCGGTGCTGCCGAGGTCGTGCTGTCCACCTTCAACTGCCCCGCGGTGGCGGATGCCGTACTCGCGGCGGGTGCGCGGCCTGTGTTGGTCGACGCCGACCCCGCTGACGGGCCCGCGTTCGACTCGGTGGACCTGAGGGGTCGTGCCGTTGTGCTCACCAATGCCCTCGGCCTGAACGAGTGGTGCCACGCGGCGCGGATCGAGAGGCTCGGAGGCACCGTGGTGCTGGACCTCGCCCAGGCCGGCGTCTCGCCCCGGGTGCTGAGCCGGTTCCGCCGGACGGACTGTCCTATCGTGCTGAGCTTCGGGGAGGGCAAACAACTCGGCGGCATCGGCGGGGGTGCCCTGCTGACCTCGGCTCCCGCCGATGACGCCGGGACACTGCGTCGGGGAGGCGAACTGGCCCCGCTGCGACGGGCGGTGGGTTCGCGACTGGTCGCGCACGCACCCGGCCCGGCCCGTGCCGCCCTCCAGCGTGCGCAGTCCCGTACGCCGGGCTGGTCGCACACCAAGGCCGACCACCTGCCGGCCGAGGCGGGCCAGGTGCGCCGAGGCGCTCCGTCCCGCTGGGAAGTGGCCGTGGCGGCCGCGCTGTGGGAGACCTCCGCGGAGGCGGCGGACAGGGCCGCGGCCACCCATGAGCGAGTCCGTACCGTGGTCACCGGAGAGCTGACCACGTGCACTCCGGTCGCCGCCGACCCCGATCTCGGTCCCGGGATCGAGCTGCTGTTCCGGCGTCCCGGCCAGCGGTTCCGGTTCGCGTCCGCCCTGGCGGAGCACGGGGTGCCCAGCACCTGGAACTACTACCCGCTGCACAAGCTCGCTCCCTACGCGGACTTCGCGGCCGGTGCGATGGACGGCGCGGAATCCCTGTGGCCGCGCGTGCTGACGGTGGCCAAGCAGCCGCAGCCGCGGCTCACCGCCCCGCTGCTGGCCAGGGCGATGATCGCGGCCGACCGGTCGGTGCGGGACCAGGAGGCGGGCCGTGACTGATCTGCGGGAGAAGCACACCGTTTCGGTGGTGGTGGAGTCCGCCTGGGACGCACGGCTGGCCGAGACGCGTGAGGAACTGCCGTTCGCGCGCAGGCGCTGGCTCAGGCTCGGGCTGGTGGACGCGCCGGACTTCCGGTTCGTGCCGACGGTGGTGCGCTGGGGACGGGCTGGTGAGGTGCTGCTGCCGCTGTGCGTGAAGGGCCGACGGGCGCAGATCGGCTGCTTCGGCTACGGATCGGTGGCCGTGTCCGCGGACTGGCGGGGTGAGTTGCCCGGTTTCGGCGAGCTTGCCGAGGCCGTATGCCGGGAACAGGGGCTGACCCATCTGTCGACCCTGCTGCCGCCCGAGGGCGCCTGCCCGGGAGTGGAGCGGCAGCTCGGACACTGGCCCACCCTGCCCGGCCGCAGCACCTACCTCCTCGACCTCACCCAGGGGGCGGACGCGGTGTGGAAGGCCGCCCGGGGCAGCTCCCGTACTGCCGTGCGCCGAGCGGGCAAGCAGGGTCTCGTGGCGTCGGCCGCGGTGCCCGAGCAGGCGGCCGAACTGGTGCGGTTACGGCACCAGACGCTGGAACGCAACGGCGTCCGATCGGCCGCGACCGCGGCCGACCTGGACTTTCTCGCCGACGGGGACCACGCCGTCACCACCGTGGTCGCCGACGGCGAAGGCATCCAGGCCGCATCGGTGTTCGCGGTGGGCGGGGCGGGCGCGTTCCACCTGCTGCAACTGACCTCCGCGCGGGGCCGGACGCTCAACGCCGGTCATCTGGCGTTCTGGTCGGCGCTCACGGCGCTGACCGACCGCGGTGTCGGCACGGTCGACCTCGGGGCGGCGGCCGGCGGCGGCCAGGAGAGGTTCAAGGCGGGCTGGGGCGCGTACGCGGCCGCCGCCCGTGTCGTCGAGTGGCCGGACGGGGAGGCACGGTGATCATCAGCGCCCACCAGCCCGCCTACCTGCCGTGGCTAGGCTACTTCGCCAAGATCGCCCGAGCGGATCTGTTCGTCCTGCACGACCGCAGCCGGATCGGCCGGCGCAACATGCTCAACCGCAACACGATCGGCGGTCCGCGCGACCTGCTGTTGACCATTCCCCTCGCGCACGAGGACCTGCGCGCCGAGCGGCCGATCGACGAGGTGCACCTGGTGGACGACGGCTGGCGGCGCAGGCACTGGAAGGCCGTCCAGATGGCCTACCGCCGTGCGCCCCACTTCAGGACACACGCCGAGTTCCTGGAGTCCTACTACGCCACCGAGTTCACCACGCTCAACGAGGTGTGCCTGCCCTTCATCGACTACTGCCTGGAGCAGCTGAAGATCGACACTCCGGTGCACCGGATCTCACAGCTGGACCTGCCCGCGTTCGACCGGCAGACGATCATCCCGCTGCTGTGCGAGAGGTTCGGCGCCGACGCGTTCATCGCGGGACCCCAAGCGGTCAACTACCTGAAGACGGACGGCCTGGAGGGCATCCGGATCGACTACTTCCACTACGCGCACCCGGTGTACCCCCAGGCGGGCAACAGCTTCCACTCGCACCTGTCGGTGCTGGACCTGTTGATGAACTGCGGGCCCGAGAGCGCCGACATCGTCAGGGGGACCCCCGCATGAGCACGGTGCTCGCCGTCGTCGCACACCCCGACGACGAAGTCATCGGCCCCGGCGGCACGCTGGCCCGGCACGCGAAGGCCGGCGACGATGTGCACGTCCTGATCCTCGCCGAGGGCAAGACGTCACGGGCGGACGACCCCGACCCCGAGGGCAGTGCGGCGCTGTCGGCCGAGGAGACGGCGGGGTCCTGCGCGGTCCTGGGCGCAGCCGGGGTGCACCGGCTCGACCTGGCCGACAACCAGCTCGACACGTACCCGCTGCTCACCCTGGCCCAGCAGGTCGGCGCCGTGGTCGAACAGCTGGCCCCGCACACCGTCTACACCCACCACAGCGGCGACCTCAACATCGATCACGAACTCACCGCCCGCGCCTGCATGATCGCGTGCCGGCCGCATGTGAGTCCGGTGCGCTGGCTGCTCGGCTTCTCCACCCTGTCGGCCACCGACGCGGGCTACGCAGGACGCGAGCCGTTCGTGCCCGCCCTCTACAGCGACATCAGCGACACGCTCACGCTCAAGCTCGACGCGATGCGTTGCTACGCCTCGGAGCTGCGGGACTTCCCGCATCCGCGCTCACTGAAGGCCATCGGCCTGCAGGCCGAACTGTTCGGCGCCCATGCCGACACCGCCGCGGCGGAGGCCTTCAGCGTGCTGCGCGGGACCTGGGACACACACATCAGCCAGTCGAAGGAGGTGTGACCGCTCGTGACCGGTCACGTGGTACTGCCGGCGCCGACGAAGGTGAAGGCCCATCCGTTCATGGTGTGGGGTGAGCGCGTCGAGCCCGACGGCGACCCCCGCATCCTCGAATACCCCAACGGAGCGAAGTCCGCGATCCCGCGGCTGACCCCGGCGCTCGTCGAACGGCTGGAGAACCCGCCGACCGACCTCGCCGAGACCCCGTTGCAGGAGATCGTCGCCTACCTCAACCGCATCGGCCATCTCTGGAACAACGAGGAGTACGCCCGCCGCAGGCTCTACGTCCGCGAGCTCAAGCGGATGCACGGCTACTCCCAGCAGATGGCCGACGCCGAGGCGGACCTGATCTCGGCGACCCTGCGGGCGCACGCGCAACTGCACGACATGGTCGCCGTGGAACTCGGCCACCGGCAGATCATGGACCGCTGGATCCCCCGCGAGGACGCCGAGGTGCGTGCCTATCCGCGGGGCCGCAGCGTCCACATCCTTCCGGGCAACGTGCCGTACTCGACCACGGTCTCGCTGATCCGTGCGCTCCTGACCAAGAACACCTCGGTTCTGAAGTACGCCGCGGGCGAGCCCGCCACCGCCGTCGCGCTGGCCCAGAGCTTCACCGACCTCGACCCCACGCATCCGGTGACGAGGTCTGTGAGCGCGGTGTTCTGGGAGCGGGACAGCGAGCTCGGACGGCAACTGCTCGGCAGCGCAGACGTCATCTGCGCCTGGGGCGGGGCCGAGGCCGTGAACGCGGCCTACCGGAACTGCTCGTCCGAGGCGATCGTCGTGCCCTACGGTCCGCGGCGCAGCTTCACCGTCGTGGGCAAGGACGCCGACATGGCGAGGGCGACCCGCGGGATAGCGCACGACGCGTCGATGTACGAGCAGCGCGCCTGCTTCTCCACCCACCAGGTGTTCACCGACGCCGAGCCCGAGGAGTTCGCCGACCTGCTCCAGAAGGAACTGGAGCGCTACGAGGAGATGTTGCCGCGCACCTCGGTCACCGCCGACGAGGCCGCGCAGGCAGCGATGGAAGTCGCCGCCCAGCAGTTCCTCGGGCAGCGCGTCCGCACCGGCTCCTGGGGCTCGATCCTGATCGCCGACCCGGCCGGCGTCAGTGAACTCCCCAGCGCCCGGACCGTGTTCGTGCACCCCGTCGCGGACCTGGCCGAGGTCTCCCAGTGGGTGGACCCCACGGTGCAGACCATCGGCCTCGCCCCCTGGTCGCTGCACGAACAGCTGCGCCACGAACTCGCCCGGCGCGGCGCCTGCCGGTTCGTCGAGGCCGGCCTGTCGCCCTTCTTCCGGCTCGGCGGCTCGCACGACGGACTCCAGCCGCTCCAGATGATGACCCGCATGGTCGCGGTCGAGGCCCCGAGGCTCAACTACGGCAAGGGAATGGTCGTTCCCATCGACCAGTCCGAGTTCCTGGAGCACCGGCGCCTGCGCGACCTGCTCATGTGACGGCCTCCGGCCGACCGCCAAGTTTCCCAACCGCACCACACAGAGGAGAAATCTGATGGACGTAGGCGTGATGCTGACGACGGCCCACCCCGACCACTGGTCGGAGACGGAGGTCTTCGACTACTCGATGGACTTCGCCGTCGAGGCCGACAGGATCGGCTACCAGTCGGCGTGGCTGCTGGAGCACCACTTCACCCGCTACGGACTGTGCCCCAACACGCTCACCATGGCCGGCTATGTCCTCGGCAGGACCAAGCAGATCAAGGTCGGCACCGCGGTGGTCATCCTGCCGCTGGACCACCCGATCCGTATCGCCGAGCAGACCAACATGCTCGACCAGCTCAGCCACGGCCGGTTCATCCTGGGCGTGGGCCGCGGGTACTTCCCGAAGGACTTCGAGGCCTTCGGCGTCGACCCGGCCAAGTCCCACATCCTGCAGACCGAGTACGTCGACATCATCCGCAGCATCTGGGAGACCGGCAGCGCCAAGTGGGAGGGCCAGGAGATCACGCTCCCCGACGTGACGCCGTTCCCCACCCAGTACACGAAGCCGAGCCCGCCGATGTACGGCGTGGGCCAGTCGCCGTCGACGATCGAGTGGGCCGCCTCGCGCGGAATTCCGCTGATCATGCCGGCCATCGGCGCGTACGAGGCGATGCGCGGGATCATCGATCTCTACAACGAGACGGCCGACAGCCACGGCATCGACCCCACCACCGTGCCGCACGCCCTGTGCACCGTCGCCCACGTCGCCGAGACCACCCAGAAGGCGCACGACGAGATCTGGAAGCACATGTGCTGGTGGGAGCAGGAGCACGACGACGCCGCCTTCACCATGGAGCAGCTCCAGAAGCTGCCCAACTACCGCTTCCAGTACGGCGAGTGGCAGGCCGCGGCGCTGCGGGGTGACCGCACCAACGCCGACTTCACCAACTACATGCTGGAGAACAGCATCGTGGGCAGTGTGGAGGAGTGTGTGGACCGTCTCGGCCGCACCATGGAGGTCACCGGGGTGCGCAACTTCCAGCTCGGCGTGGAGGCCACCCTCAACCGCGACCGGATCCTCGAGAACATGAACATGTTCGCCGAGGAAGTCCTGCCGCGTATCGGCTGGAAGCCGAGCGAGGACGCCTGATGACCACCCGGACCGACGCCGGGCACCCGTTGTCCGGCGTGCTGATCGGCACCGAGTTCGCCGAACTCGACCGGTTGATCTTCGAGGACGACGACTGGTGGTCGATGGCGAGCGCGGACCAGGCCGCGCTGCGCCATCGCCTCATCACCGCCGCCGTCGCACATCATCTGGAGCACAACGCGGACTACCGCGGCTTCGCCGAGGCGAGGGGGTTCGCCCTCGCCGACCTCGACGAGCCCGCGGGGCTGCTGAACGTGCCGCAGTTCCCGACCCGGTTGTTCAAGCGCGTCGACGTCCGCAGCGTGCCCGCGCAGGACTGCGACGTCTTCAAGTCCAGCGGTACCAGTGGCACGCAAAGCATGGTCTGGCGTGACGAGCCGTCGCTGGAGCGGCTTGCGGGCTCGCTGCGCCCCGAGGGCGACATCTGGGTCGACCTCTACGGCGACATCGACCTCGACGACGACGGCGAGATGTTCCACCTCGGGCCCAACCGGCGCGAGGCGGACGGCGTGTGGATCAGCTACATCATGACGCTGGTCGAGATGTTCGCCTCCACCCGCTCGTACGTCGGTGACGGTGTCCTGCGCCTGCACGATGTCGTGCGGGACCTGGAGGGCGCGCTGGCCGACGGACGGTTCGCGTGCGTGGCGGGCCCTCCGGTGTTCGTGGCGGCGCTGCTGCGGCACATGTCGGACAACAGCGTGAAGCTGTCGGCCGGCGACCGGATGGCGGTGATCACCGGCGGTGGCTGGAAGAAGGACGAGTCCACCCGGCTCGACCCGGCCCAGCTGCGGTCCCTCGCCGTGGACACCTTCGGGCTGGCCTCGCAGTCGCAGGTGCGCGATGTGTTCAACCAGGTCGAGCTCAACACCGCGTTCATCGAGTGCGAGCACCACCGCAAGCACGTCCCGCCGTGGGTCGAGGTCATCGTTCGCGACCCGCGCGATCTGTCCCCGGTGCCCGCCGGGCAGGCGGGCCTGATGTCCTACCTGGACCCGACGGCGCGCAGCTACCCGTGCTTCCTGCTGGCGGAGGACTTCGGATCCGCCGAGACCGATGTCTGCCCGTGCGGGCGAGGCGGCACCACGGTCGAGATCCACCGCAGGATGCGCACGTCCACCCACCACGGCTGCGCACTGCGCCTGGCCGAGACGGTGCGGACCACCTGACGAGCGCGGACACACAGCCAACAGTCAACAGCTCACGGTTCAAAGGAGGGGGAGCCATGTCGACAGAGTGTTTCGACGTGAAGACAAAGAATGGCCGGACGGTCGCGGTGTGGCGGGACGGCCCGGCGCACGATGACGCCACCGGACCGGTCGTGATCATGGCACCGGGGTTCGGCCAGCGCATGCGCAGTGCCGGTGTGCTCGCGCTGATGCTGACGTACAACGGCGCCACGGTGTACCGCTTCGACGCGCTCGACCATGTCGGGCTCAGTGACGGCGAGATAGTCGACTACTCCGTCACCGAGCTGATGGAGGCCCTCACCGCGGTGGTCGACACGGCGCTCGAACGCGAGGGGGTCGAGGCGGTCTCCATGGTCGCGACCAGTCTGTCGGCGCTGCCGGTGATGCACTTCGCCGCGGACCGCAAATGCGCCGACAACATCGCGCTGATGCTCGGAGTCGTGAACGGCCGGCAGACGCTGCTGAAGGTCCTCGACACCGACTACCTCGACTGGGAGCTGGACGATCTGCCCCCTCGGGTGCACATCGACAAGCACTCCGTCGACCCGCGTCCCATCGTCGCGGAGACCAGGGTCGTCAACTGGTGGGAGCTGTCGGCCACGATCGACGCCCTGTCCGTACTCGACATCCCCGTACGCAACTTCGTCGCAGCCGACGACGACTGGGTGGACATCGCCGATGTGCGCAAGGCGTTCGAGTCGGCGGGCCTCGACCAGGACGACGTCATCGAGGTCGCCGTGTCCGGGCATGCCCTGCTGCGCAACCCGGTGGCGCTCAAGCAGCTGCTCATGGACGTCACCCGCAGCCTGATCCCCGGCGAGGGCGAACCGGCGATGCCGAGCTTCGAGGAGATCGTCTCGCTGCGCGGCTCCGAACGCGAACTCGAGCGCCACCACCTGGTCTCCCGCGAGGGCGGCCAGGCAGACCCCACGGAGTAGGTGTGATGAGCGTGGACCCGTCCACTCAGGGCCAGGGCGACGTGACGGCCGACTCGACCGTGGACTCGACCCTCATGAACGCCGCCTACAGCGGCGTCTACGGCGAGATCTACCGCACGCACTGGTGGTGGCGCGCCCGCGAACACCAGGTGCTGCACTACGTCCGCAAGCACGGCCGGTGGCACGGCCGGCGGGCGAAGGTCCTCGACGTCGGCTGCGGTGACGGGTTCATCTGGCGACGGCTCGAGTCCTTCGGCGATGTCGAGGGGATCGAGCCGGACCGCGTGCTCGTGGCCCCGGACTCGCCGGTGCGCGACCGTATCGAGGTGGCCGACTTCGTGCAGGGACGGCCGCGCGGCGCCGACCACGACCTGGTGCTGATGCTCGATGTGCTCGAGCACATCGAGGACCAGGACGCGGCGCTGCGCCGGGTCGCCTCCCTGCTCGGACCCGACGGCCGAGGCGTCATCACGGTGCCCGCGCTCATGGCTCTGTGGAGCGAGTTCGACGAACTCAGCGGCCACTTCCGCCGCTACACCCGCGCGTCCCTGCGCGCGGCGCTGGAATCCGCCGGGCTGCGGGTGCTGGAGGTGCGGTACTACTACGCGTGGACGGTCCTGCCGCTGTTCCTGCGCAGGCTGTTCTTCAAGGCGGCGACCTCGGAGTACAGCCATTTCGTGAAGGCCCCCGCAACACCCGTCAACCAACTGATGTACCGGCTGAGCCGCGTCGATCACTGGCTGACCCGCCGGCTTCCCGCGCCCGCCGGCAGCTCCCTCATCGCGGTCGTCGCACGGACACCGTGACGAGCCGTAACCAGCACGGCGTCAATCGAGCCCTGACCGGGTCGAGATCCGGAAACAGTGAAGGAATCTGACATGTCGGAACATCGCGCGCGGTGGTCCCGCCGCGTCCGGGGGATGGTCGCCGCAGGCAGCACCATGGCCCTCGCAGTGGTCATGCCCGGTCTGGCCCAGGCGCAGGACCTGTCCCCGGAGGAGAGTGCCGCCGGCGCGGCCGGGATCGACTGGGCGGACTGCGGCGAGGGCTCGGTGCCCGGCGCTCAGTGCGCGGCGGTGGAGGTGCCGCTGGACTGGGCGAAGCCGAACGGGAAGAAGATCACCCTGGCGCTGTCGAAGCTGCCCGCGCTGGACCCGGCGAACCGGATCGGCCCGCTGCTGTTCAACCCGGGTGGCCCCGGCGGTTCCGGCATGGCGGCGGTGGCCTACAGCGACCTGCTGTCCGCCGCCCCCGAGTTCGCACCCCTGCGTCAGCGGTTCGACGTGATCGGTTTCGATCCGCGGGGGGTCGGCCAGAGCTCACCTATCACCTGCCCGGAGCCGCTGCACGACTCCGCCGTGAGCACCTTCCCCCGTACCCCGGCCGCCTTCGAACAGCTCAAGCGCTTCAACCAGAAGGCGGGAGTCGCCTGCCGCGAGGCGACCGGACCGCTGATCAACCACGTCGACACCGGTAGTGTCGTCTCCGACGTCGAAGCCCTCCGCAAGGCACTCGGTGCGCAGAAGATCTCGTGGCTGGGCCTGTCGTACGGCACGGAGATCGGCTCGCTCTACGCCCAGCGCCACCCCGACCGGGTACGGACCATGGTGCTCGACGGAGTCGTCGACCACAGCAGGCCCGCCCGGCTCGCCGCGGTCGACGAGGCACGCGCCACCGAGAGGGCACTGCGGCGCTTCGCCGACTGGTGCCAGAGGGACGAGCAGTGCGTGCTGCGCGGCGCCGATGTGCCGGCGACCTACGACGCCGTCATGAAGACGGCCGCGGCCTCGGGAATCCCCGCCTCCGACCTCGGTCGTAACGCCACCGCCGAGGAGCTCGCCAACGGCGCGTACACCTTCCTGACCCAGCCGTCCGCGTGGCCCCTCCTCGCCGGTGCGCTCGCGCAGGCGGCGGGACTCGCCGGCGACGCCGACGCCACGGGCCTGGTGACGCCCGCGTCGTTCCTGCAGCCGGAGTACAAGGCCTACCGGGCCGTCGGGTGCCACGACTTCGCGCCGAACACCCGCGGCTTCCTCGACATGGCCGTACAGTCCGCGCACCTGCGCTCGGTGGCACCGCACACCTGGCGCTACTCGGAATTCTGGGACTGGACCAGCGGCTGCGTGGGCTGGCCGGTGAAGCCCGCCAACCCGCCTGCCCCGCTGAGGGTCCGCGGCGCGCCGCCCGTCCTGCTCGTCAACACACGCTTCGACGCGGCGACTCCGCATCTGTGGGCGCAGCGTCTCGCGGCGAGGATCGACGGGAGCAGGCTCCTCACCGTCGAGGGCGACGGCCACACCGGCACCCTCAACTCCGCCTGCGCGCGCAGCCATGAAGCCGAGTACCTCGTGACCGGACGCACCCCGGCGGCGGGCACGACCTGCGCCGCGTCGGCGTCGCCCGCGGTCGCCGCGGCGATCACCGGAGGCGAACGGCGGTGACCGGGACATCGGGCGCGCCGACCGCCCACAGCACCGACACGCCCCCGGTCAGGGCCACGTACGAGGAGTGGCTCGGCCTCGTGGTGATCGTGCTGTGCTGCGTCCTCGTGGCGATGGACATCAGCGTGCTGTTCTACGCGGTGCCGTTCGTGTCGGCCGATCTCACCCCCAGTACCTCCGAGGTGCTGTGGATGATGGACATCTACGGATTCCTGCTCGCGGGGCTGCTCATCACCATGGGGGCGCTCGGCGACAGGATCGGCCGGCGCAGACTGCTGCTGTTCGGGGCGGCCGGGTTCGGTGTGGCCTCGGTCCTCGCGGCCTACTCGAGCAGCCCCGAACTGCTCATCGCCAGCCGGGCGTTGCTCGGGGTCGCGGGAGCGACACTCGCGCCGTCCACGCTGTCCCTCATCCGGAACATGTTCCACGACGAGGGGCAGCGCCGGGCGGCTGTCGGCCTGTGGACCGCGGGGTTCGCCGCCGGTGCGATGCTCGGCCCCATCACCGCGGGCGTGCTGCTGGAGCACTTCTGGTGGGGCTCGGTGTTTCTCATCAACGTGCCGGTGATGCTGCTGGTGCTCGTGCTCGGCCCGATTCTGCTCCCGGAGTTCCGCAGCCCCAGCCCGGAACGGTTCGACCTGTTCAGCGCGGGACTCTCCCTGGCCGCGGTGCTGCCCGTGGTGTACGGCGCGAAGAAGTTCGCCGAGGGCCATCTCGACGGGACGTCGGTGTCCTCCGTCGTCCTGGGACTCGCGGTCGGGGCGCTGTTCATCCGGCGCCAGCGCCGCTCACGGGACCCCCTCATCGACACCCGGCTCTTCCGCGACCGGGCGTTCAGCACCGCGATCGTCACCACCACAGTGGTGCAGCTCGCGATGCTCGGCATGATGATGCTGAGCTCGCAGTACGCGCTGTCGGTGCTGGCCCTGCGGCCGTTCGTCGCGTCGATGTGGCAACTGCCCGCGATCGCCACGCTGTTTCTCGGACTCACCGTGGCCGGTGTGCTGGCCCAGCGGATCCGCCCCGCGTTCATCCTCTGCACCGGCCTCACCATCGCCGCCGTGGGCTTCGCCGTGATGAGTCTGGTGACCGCCGACAGCGGTCTGGCCGTCATCGTCGTCGGCAGCAGCATCATGACCTCCGGCGTGGGCATGGTCGTGCTGCTGGCCACCGACGTCGTCGTCGCGACCGCACCGCCGGAGCGAGCCGGCTCCGCCTCCGCCCTGTCGGAGACGAGCAACGAGTTCGGCGGCGCCATCGGCATCGCGATGCTCGGGAGCATCGCACTGACGGTGTACCGCCGTGAGGTGGAGGACGTCATCCCCGCGCAGCTGCCGGCCGAGGCGGGTGAGGCGGCCCGCGGCACACTTCAGGCCGCCCTGGAGGTCGCCAGGACTCTGCCCGAGCCGTCCGGCAGCGCTCTCGAACGGGGCAGCATCGAGGCGTTCACGGACGGGTTGCAGGTCGCGGTGCTCACCGGTTCGGGGATCCTGCTGTTCGTCGCCGTGGTCGCTGCCGTCGCGCTGCGCCCGGTCCGTATCGATCCGAAAGGGGAGGGGGAGTGACATGAGCCGGCTCAGCTCCGGTCCTTGCCGACCGGAGGACCAGGCGGTGAGCGCGCCACGCGGCTCGGCCGCGACGGTGGAAGGAACGGCCTTGCGTACCGCCCTGCGGCCCTACGCCTCAGGGGTCGCGGTGCTGACAGCCGCCGGCGCGGCGGGCCCCGCCGGAGTGACCATCACGTCACTGACCTCGATCAGCACGGAACCCGCGCTGATCTCCTTTGCCCTCGCCGACGCGTCGTCCACCTGGGCCCGGATCAAGGACTGTCAGTGGTTCGGCATCCAGATCCTGGGCGGGGACCAGACGGAGACGGCGCGGCGTTTCGCGACCTCCGGCGTCGACCGATTCGCGCCGCCCACCCGCTGGCACACCGGTCCGCAGGGAGTCCCGCTGCTCGACGACTGCCTGTCGTGGCTGGTCTGCTCCCGGTACGACCTGATCAGGCTCGGAGACCATCACGTCGTCGTCGGCGCCGTGGAACACACACAGGCGGGCTCCCACGGAGACGGACTGGTACATCTGCACGGTGAGTTGCAGCCGGTCGCCTCCGTCGCGCTCACGAAGGCGGTCGCCGACTAGAAGCGTACTCGTCGGCCACCGGGGTCCCTTGCGCTCGCCGGCCGGGGGACGGCCGACGGTGGAGAGCAACCGTATGCCGTACGGCACCGGTTGCCGCCCCACTCGCCGGTGGCTCAGCCCTTGGGGACCTTGACGACCACCGTGTTGCACACCTTGTCGGCGAAGGTCTGCTTCTTGGCGTCCCACAGCGGCCACAGCCAGCCGAGGTAGCAGGCAATGCTGTCGGGCACGTCCTGCGGTCCCTGCTGCGGATAGCCGGGCTGGCCCTGCGGGGGCTGCTGGTTGTAGGGGTTGTTGGGGTCGCCGAAGCTCATGGCGAAGTCTCTCCATGCCTGAAATGGGGACGAAGCGACCTGCACGGAGGGCTGTTTCGCGGCACAAGCCATGTGCCCCCCGTGAAGCCGCGATCTTGCGCGCTCATCGTGTTCATAAACCGACGGCTTGTCCAATCTGATCATCAGTCCACGTGCGGCGGGGCGGGTCGAACCACCGCCGCCAACGCACGCCGAACCGCGCCTGTTGAGCGTCGTCGCTCCGCGAGCCTGCCGAAGTCCCCGGACGCGATCGTGTCGGGCGTCGGGCGCCGATTCCTCACGTCTGTGATGTGTGCCGACGCCTTGACCGTCTTGGGGCCGGCCGCTTCGTTGTCGGCGGTGGCTGAAGAGGAGGCGGGCTCGGGGTCCAGGGCGTCGCGGACGGCGGTCAGGATGTCCTCGGTGTCGGCACCGAGCGCTCGGGCGGCGGAGCTGAAGTCCCGGGCAAGAGTGACGAGTTGGTCGGCATCGTGTGCGTGCGGCCCGGACGGGAGCGCTGCGACCCGGGTGCCCGCGCCACGGCGGGTGCGGATCAGTGCGGCCAGTTGGGCGCGGACCTGCTCGTAGGGCGGTACCTGGCTGGTGGTGTCGACGCGGACGGCGGGGTCACTCATCCTCGAAGGTCCCATCGTCGGCTGTGTGGTCTTCGACCGCCCGGGGTGCCACGACGGTGACGAGGGACCAGTAGAAGGTGAACAGGCCCAGCATGCCCAGGGGACAGATCACTGCGATGGTGGCGACGCCCAGCGGGCCGGCGCAAGCCTTCTCCGTGAGTGCGACGAAGATCATCAGCACGACGAGAAGCACCTGGCTCGACACCAGCAGTCCCCAGGCTCCGGTGATCGCCCACGCGCGGTCGCGGCGCTGCTGGTCGTCGCCCGGGCCGTGGGCGATACGGCGCAAGGCCCAGACGCAGACGGGGGTTCCGACCGCGAGGGCGGCGATCATCGGGCCGCTGTAGTACAAGCCGGGCCAGGGACCGAGGGATGCGGGCATCCCTTCGCAGGTGACGGTGAGGACACGCCCCGCTCTGCCAATGCGGTCGGGGCCGGAGGAGGCCGTGACCGCACCGATGACCAACAGGGTGACGAGGGTTGCCGCCTGGAGAAGAAGCAAGGGCGCCATGCGGGGCGGCACTTGGTGCCGGACCAGGCGCGGGGCGAGACTCGCGGTACGCATCCGATCGACTCGTCCGGAAGGCCATCCGAGCCTTCCGAAGCCTGACCTCCGGGACTCTCTCTAGCTGACCGGAGTCTTGCCCGAGGCCTCCGGCTACGTGCGCGTGCGGGGCGGGGGCGTGCGCGAGCTGCCGAGTGTCGAGGAAGCCGACAGGATCGCCCCGCAGGATGCCCGGCAGTTGTCGGGCATCCTGCGGGGCGGGCCCGGACGAGCGCTGGTGAGGCATGCAGCACTACGCAGGAAGGCGTCGTGCGAGCTGGGGCAGCGCGCGAGGCCCTCGGAACTGGCGTTGCCGAATACCATATGAGGGGTTCGGCTGCAGCCGAGACCCCGCAACATCTTGAAGGCGGGTGGATGTGTCGCCCGGGCCCAAGTCGCATGGGTGTGTTCAACATTTGGGGTCAAGGCCCATTGATCATCCGCACCCGGTCAGCCACCAGATCGGACCGGTGGGCAGTCAGCAGCGCGAGGTCCGCCGCGAGCTGGGCGGGCACGTCGATCGTCGCGACGTTCCGTCGTTGCCGGGCGGTCTCCGCGATCCCATGGGCGTCACGGGCATCTGTCTTGGCCTCGCCCCGGTAGGCTCCGGTCAGCCGGTTGACAGTGCGCCCGGCACGTAGTCCGCCCGCTGGCCGTGTGCCGCGAGCAAGGCCAGCAGCAGTGCCGAGGACGTGCCGGAGATGTCCATCGCCTAGCAGACCTCGTCCGCCGGCCGAGAATTTCGCCGATCGCGGCCAGGAGGGCCGACTCATCAGTCTCTACCTTCTTCGACCACAGCGTGGCGCCGGTCTCATCAACCACCGCACCCCAGTGATGGCTTTCCGGCATCAACACCGGCTCAGACCTGGGACCTCCGCTCGCTCACGTGCTCCTCCTCGTTCCGCACGGCATGCCGTCGGCCCGAGGAACACCCCGCTGTCATCTCCGTAATCAGCGACCGCACGAAGCGCGCACATCTCACTCAGCGGCCAGGGCGCCCCGGAGGACTGGGCGGCCACTCCCAGAGAGCCACTGCAGGCAAGAACGCCCATGCCACACCCAGCCCTCCCGGGCTGGGGAAGACCTTACGGAGAACGCCTGGGCCGAGTTCGTTCCGTTCCTGCAGTTCAGCGCGGAGCTCCGAACGGGTCGCCTGCACCACCAAGGCGATCGAGTCGGTGAACGCCCGCATCCGCCGGGCCGTTCGGGCCCGCGGCCACTTCCCCTCCTAGCCTCGCGCTTTCACGAGGTGGGTTGTCCGATGCTTGATCAAATAGGCGGAGAGTGCTCCTGACCTGCAACGATGGGACTTGTCTAGGGTCCTGTTGTCTGCACGGAAAGAAGCACCCTCCAGGTGAGCAGGCGTATCGGGTTGTACCCGCGTGTCCGCGTCGAGGGCGGTGGCAGTGGGACGGTCTCGCAGGCCGGGGCGGTGCTGCTGGTCGAGACGGTCCGCAAGTGCGGCCTGGACACCGCGATATCGACGGCACTGGCGCCGTGGCGCAAGCCGCGGGCAGTGCACGACCCGGGCAGGATCCTGCTGGATGTCGCGCTCGGCGTCGCTCTGGGCGGGGACTGCCTCGCCGATGTCGCCATGTTGCGGGCCGAGCCCGACGTGTTCGGCCCGGTGGCATCCGATCCCACGGTCTCCCGGCTCATCGACGCCCTCGCCACAGCCGGACCGAAGGCGCTCACCGCGATCCGGTCGGCGCGGGCCGAAGTACGGTCGCGGGTCTGGGAACTGGCCGGGGTGAGAAGTCCGGCCGCCGACGGTCACGTGATCGTGGACATCGACGGCGTGCTTGTCCTTGCGCACTCCGAGAAGCAGGATGCCACCGCGACCTGGAAGAAGACCTTCGGCCATCATCCGCTCGTCGCGTTTGTTGACCACGGCCAGGCCGGTTCCGGAGAGCCGGTGGCCGCGCTGCTGCGGCCCGGCAACGCCGGCTCCAACACCGCGAGCGATCACATCGAAACAGCCCAACTCGCCCTGGCTCAACTCCCCAAGCACCTGCGGCGGGGCCGGAAGACGCTGATCCGCACCGACTCCGCCGGCGGGACCCACGCCTTCCTCGACTGGCTCTCCCGCCGGGGCCGGTGGCTGTCGTATTCCGTCGGAATGACCATCACCGACGCCATCCACCAGGCCGTCCTGAAGATTCCGAAGAAGGCATGGACGCCGGCCTACGACGCCGACGGCACCGAGCGGCCCGGCGCCTGGGTCGCAGAGATCACCGACATCCCTGACCTGAGCACGTGGCCCAAGGGCATGCGGCTCATCGTCCGCAAAGAACGACCGCACCCCGGCGCCCAGTTGCGATTCACCGACCTCGACGGACTACGGCTCACCTGTTTCGCGACCAACACCCAAGGCGGCCAGCTCGCCGACCTGGAACTACGTCACCGCCGCCGGGCCCGCTGCGAGGACCGCATCCGAAACGCCCGCGACACCGGCCTGCGCAACCTGCCCCTGCACGACACCGCCCAGAACCGGATCTGGCTGGAGATCGTCCAGATCGCACTCGACCTCCTCGCCTGGATGCCGATGCTCGCCCTGACTGCAGAAACCCGCCGCTGGGAGCCCAAACGGCTTCGCCTGCGGCTGTTCTCTGCCGCCGCCCAACTGGTCACCACCGGCCGCTGCCGCAGGCTCCGCTTCACCGCCCGATGGCCCTGGACGGATGTGATCACCCGCGCGATCCAGCGACTCGCAGCCCTCCCGAACCCCGGCTGACCAGCGACTCCGACCGTCCCGACGAGCCACAGCAACATCCCGGAGCCGTGGAACCCCGGCGCCCACCCGACGCGACAGCCGGGCCGCCAACCTGCCCCCGCCCACGAAATTCCGCACCTCGCAAGCACAGAGTCCCCGTCAGCGAACCGACGAGGACTCATGAACGATCGAGGTTAGCGTTCTCCACGATAACGGATGCAAGAATGCCGCGCCATGTGACTGCGTGGCGTGAACAGATGAGTCCGATAATTTGAATGAAAAAGCCGACAGGGCGGCTGTCGCGCTCGTTGGTAAGGCCATGGTTCTCGACGAGTGGGGTGGAGTGACGTCCATGTGACTTTATGAAGATAGGGCTATGAGGTTTGCTATTAGGCGACAGGTCATTGCCATGCATCAAGCTGACAGGGGTCCGATCGGGGCATCCCCACGCCATCGGGCGGCAGACTCTGAGTTGCTGTCGGCCCATTAAGGCACGTCACGCGTTGGCCGCCGGGGGATGGGGAAGGGGCAACGGAGAAGGGACAGTGCGCGGTGGTAGTCGGGCGATGACGTAGCACGCAAGGCTCGCGGCTGCGTGAAAGCAGCGTGTGCGGACCTGATGCGAGTTGGGGCGGCCAGGGAATGGGGCGCACACGCAGGCGGTGACCCTCTTGCCGCTAAGTGTGAGGAGTCAGTGCCGAGGAGAGTTGCGTGCGCGAGGTGACGCCCAGCTTGGCGAATACGTTTCCGAGGTGCCATTCGACCGTGCGGGGGCTGATGAATAGTTTGTCGGCGATTTCGCTGTTCGTGTGTCCTGCTTTGACGAGTCGCGCGATCTGTGATTCCTGGCCGGTCAGCTTGGCGTCGGTGCCTATCGTTCGCTTGCGGGCATTCTCCCCGGTTGACTTGAGTTCTCGCTGGGCACGGTCGGCGAAACCGGATGCTCCCATGCTGCTGAATTTGTCATAGGCGAAGTGGAGGTGTGCGCGGCTTTCCTGGCGACGGTTCTCGCGGCGCAACCACTCGCCGTAGAGCAGGTGAGCGCGGGCCAGGTGGACGGTGATCTTGCATCGTCGCAGGTGCTCGATGGCCTTTTGGTAGAGGCCATCCGCAGTCTGTCCAGTGCTCAGCAGTGCGTGAGAGTAGGCTTGTGCGCCGAGTGCCCATTCGGTGCTGCTGGCGTTTGTGCGGTCGGTGAGCTTTTCCAGTGCCGCCGCGGCCGTCTGATGCTGTCCGCTGTGGACGGCAGCCTCGATCAGTTCGATCAGGGCCCATCCGAAGAATCCGAGGTCCTCGTACTGGCATGCGCTCTTCGCGGCTTCCAGTGCAGTGTCGTATTGGCCGGTGCCGTTGTGCAGCAGAGCGGTCGAGTATTTAGCAAGACCGAGGATGCGCCCTTCACCTCGCTCGCGGGCCTCTTTGAGGCTGGATTCAATGAGCTCAAGTGTTTGGGGCTCCTGTGCTCTCCAGGCGCCAAGCACGAGCGACGTGTACAGCATGGGTGGGCTGCTAGTGGCTTCCGAGATTGTTTTCGCCTCCTCGATCTCGGATTCGGCAAGATCGAATTCTCCGGCGTGCACATGGAAGCATGCCTGGTAATTCAACGCGATGGGGAGAACGGAGAGCGCTCCGGCATCGCGGGCGATGTCGACCGCGCCTGCTGCCATCTCGCACCACGCATCGTCGTCCCACAGTTCCGGGGCGAAAGGCTCGGGCGTCAGAGGGCACCCCAGCCACAGCCAGGGACTGTTCTCCAGCACGCCGTCCTTCCGCTCCTGTTGGACGGTGCGCAGCGCATGCCACAAAGCATCGGCGCTGGCCGGGTAACCATCGATGATCAGCGAGGCCATGCTGTGCAGGAGGACGTCCACCGTCCGCGTCGTCTGCGGCGGTAGTTCAGCGCGGGCAGCCGCTGCAACTTCCCGACGCACGGGTTCCTCCATCAGGCGACCGGCGAAGACCACTGCGCCGGCGGCTTCCAGCAGTGTTTCCCGGGCAAGGTCGGGGTCGAGGGGAGCCAGGCGGTTTGCGGCGTCGAGAAGAAGACGGGGAGCGGCACTGCCCCGTATTCGGGAGAACACCAGGCTCGCTCGCAACCGCTCGAGTCGGGCACGCTGGAGGGCGTCCAGAGGACCGGCCTCGGCGGCCGCCAGCATGTCGTAGATGTGATCGGTCCCGCCCGCATCGATCCCGGCCTGTGCTGCGGCGAGCGCACGAGTGACGCGCCGTGCGGGGTCGGATGTCATTTCGGTTGATCGCCGCAGGAACGAGGCTGCTGCCGCAGCGCCGCCCCTGCTCTGAGCCCGGCCGGCCGACTCTTCCAAGTCGGTGGCAATGTTTTCGTCCGGCCACGCAGCGGCGCGTGCGCGGTGCCATGCTCGGCGGTCCGGGTCATGGGGGTCCGTTGCCTGTGCCAGAGCACGGTGGGCCGTCCTGCGATCCTCTGCGGACATCCTTTGGTAAATGGCCGAGCGGACCAGGGGATGGCGGAAGCGAACCCTGGTCCGGAAGTCGACCAGCCCGGCGGCGTCCGCCGGCGCTGCGGCGTCCACCGGTATGTCCTGCAAGCGGGTTGAGCGGAACAACAGGGCAACGTCTCCGGTCGGTTCCGCGGCGGCGGTCTGCAGAAGTCGCTGGCTGTCCGGCGGCAGCGATCGGAACTCCTGATGAAACGCGCTTTCGAGGTAGCACGTCAGCGGGTGGATGCCCGGTAGCCAGAAGCCTCCCGCCAGTTCAGCCGGTGCCAGCGCCTGTGGCAGGTACAACAATGCCATGGGGTTGCCACGTGCTTCCGCAACGATCCGGTCCCGAACCAGCGGATCGAGGCGCACGCGCGCAGCAGCGGCGAGCAAGGCGCGAGCATCGGGTTCACTCAGCCCCTTGACCATCAATTCCGGTAGACCCGACAAATCACGGTTGGCAGGCGCCCGAAGAGCAAAGATCAAAGCTACGGGTTCTGCTTTCAAACGCCTGGCGACGAAGGACAGTACCTCGATGGAGCCCTCGTCGATCCATTGCGCATCGTCGATGAGGCATACCAGTGGGTGGTCCTCGGTGATGCTGGCCAGGAGTCCGAGTACGGCCAGTCCGACCAGGAACCGGTTGGGCGTCGTGCCCTCCCGCAGTCCGAACGCGACAGACAGGGCCTCGCTCTGCGGTTCCGGCAGCTCGTGCAGTCGTCCCATCATGGGCGCGCACACCAGTTGGAGGGTGGCGAACGGAAGTTCCATCTCTGATTCGATGCCCGCGACGCTCACGGTGCGGAATCCCACGGCACGGGCAGTCGCGTAATCCAGCAGAGCGGTCTTGCCGATGCCGGCCTCACCGCGGAGAACCACTACCGCGCTGTTTCCTGCCCGTGCTGTGGCCAGTACGTGATCAAGTGCGGCCAGCTGGTCGTTCCGACCCAAGAGCCCGCCCTGCGATCCGATGGCGAACTTACCCATAGGAAGCGATCTTCCCGGTCTGTTGGTTCGTTCCCTGAGCGTTGATCGCCTGCGGCTATGAGGTGCCTCTAGTCGGCATACGCAACGCGCAATCTGTCTAAATTATCACATTTGGGCGCTGTTGCGAGTGGCGGGCATTGGGGCACTGGACTGCCGCGCCTCATGAGGGCGGTTCCCCTGCCGTGGGCTGACGCGTCCTTTCAGGGAACGCCGCATGCAACCCCGTACGAACCCCGGGTCGAACCCCGGGGGTGAGGCCAGTGCTTCCCCCGGGGCGACGCAGCCACGTGTCGGCAAGAGTGAGGCATTCACAGACCCAGTGCCTCTGCTGTGAGGAGTTCTCCCATGTCTGTCACCTCCGAAAGGACGGCAATCCGGCCGTTCACGGTCGATTTTCCGGAAGCGGACGTCGCTGATCTGCGCAAGCGCATCGCAGCCACGCGCTGGCCGGAGAAGGAAACTGTCGGCGATCAGTCGCAGGGCCCGCAGCTCGCGACTGCTCAGGAAATCGTCCGCTACTGGGGCGAGGACTACGACGTCGGCAGGGTCAAGGCGATGGTGGGTGCCTACCCGAACTTCGTCACCGAGATCGACGGCCTGGACATTCACTTCATCCATGTGCGTTCGTCACATGAGAATGCTCTGCCGATCCTCGTCACGCACGGGTGGCCTGGATCGGTCGTCGAACAGCTGAAGATCATCGGGCCGCTCACCGACCCGACAGCACACGGTGGCAACGCGTCGGACGCCTTCGACGTGGTGATTCCGTCGATGCCGGGCTACGGCTTCTCTGGAAAGCCGACCGCCAAGGGCTGGGGGCCGGACCGTATCGCACGCGCGTGGGCCGAGCTGATGAAGCGCCTCGGCTACACGCGGTATGTGGCGCAGGGCGGCGACTGGGGTGCCGTCGTCACCGACGTCATGGCCCTCCAGGCCCCCGAGGGATTGGTCGGCATCCACACCAACATGCCGGGCGTGGTCCCCCCTGCGATCGACCAGGCGCTCGCGACCAGCCAGCCGCTGCCGGCCGGCCTTCCGGACCTCACCGAGGAGGAGCAGCGCGCAGTCGACCAGCTGACCTACGTCTACGCGCACGTCTTCTACGCGTACATCATGGCTTCACGTCCCCAGACCCTGACCGGCCTCGCGGATTCGCCCGCCTTCCTGGCGACCTTCATGGCCGACCACGACCGAGACAGCCTGGCGATGATCAGCCGGTCGTTCGCCGGCCAGCCCGAAGGTCTGACGCGGGACGACTTCCTCGACAACGTCACGCTCTTCTGGCTGACGAACACCGGCGTCTCCTCCGGCCGTCTCTACGCGGAGAACACGTTCCCCTTCTTCGGCGCCAAGGGAATCACCCTTCCCGTCGCCGTGAGTGTTTTCCCCGAGGAGCTGTACGAGTCCCCTCGGAGTTGGACAGAGCAGGCCTATCCGAACCTCATCCACTACAACCGGCTGCCCAAGGGCGGACACTTCGCGGCTTGGGAACAGCCGGAGTTCTTCGTGAGTGAGCTGCGTACCGGGCTCCGGTCGCTGCGCAACTGACCGCTCACACGGTCAAGGCCGGCCCTGCGGTCGAGTAGGTCGAGTCTGATCTGCTCGACCGCACACCTTCGGGCATTGGTCGGTGCGAATTCCGGGCAAGTGCAGGTGCTGCCGCACCCGATGCAATCGGCGCCCGCTAACGGGAATCAGAGAGGTTTACACGGCTATGAGCAACTCCACGCAGACGGCTTGGCTGGCGGGCGGCTGCTTCTGGGGTATGCAGGACCTTCTTGGGGCGCTTCCGGGTGTCGTCAGCAGTCGAACCGGATACAGCGGAGGTGACACGCCTAAGGCGAGTTACCTCGATCACGGAAACCATGCTGAGTCGGTCGAAGTGGTCTTCGACCCAGTCGCAACTGACTACCGAACGATCCTCGAGTTCTTCTTCCAAATCCATGACCCGACCACGAAGAACAGGCAAGGAGGCGACGTCGGTTCGGAGTACCGATCCGCCGTCTTCTACCACAACGACGAACAGCGACGCGTCGCCGAGGACGTTGTCGCCCATGTCGAGGCATCAGGCCGATGGCCGGGCAAGGTCGTGACTGAGGTCGCCCCGGCCGGCGATTTCTGGGAAGCCGAACCCGAGCACCAGAACCGCCTGGCACGCTACCCGTCCGGCTACACCTGTCACTTCCCCCGCCCGGACTGGCAGCTGCCGAGACGCGCGGGTGCATGACCGGAGCGGACACCGACTCCAGTTCTGTGAGGAATTGAGATTCATGTCGTACGACATCGAGAAGACGGATGAGCAATGGCGCGCGGAGTTGAAGCCTGAGGAGTATCGGGTCCTGCGCCGCGCCCATACCGAGACGCCGTTCACCGGCGAGTACACCGACACGAAGACGGAGGGCGTCTACTCCTGCCGCGCCTGCGGTGCCGAACTCTTCACCTCCAAGGAGAAGTTCGACTCCCGATGCGGCTGGCCCTCCTTCTTCGACCCGAAGGACTCCGACGCCGTCGAGTTGGCCGAAGACCGGTCCTACGGCATGGTGCAGACCGAGGTCCGCTGTGCCCGCTGCGGATCCCACCTCGGGCACGTATTCGAGGGTGAGGGGTTCCCGACGCCGACAGACCAGCGATACTGCATCAACAGCATCTCCCTGCGGCTGAAGCCTGACAGTGGCGCACCCGCCGCTGCATGACTGAGGGCCGAAGCGTCAGACCCGGCGAGGCCCTGAACCCGCCGACGACCAGGATCGTGTGGCCATTGTCTGGTGACTGGCGCGCCCCACGCGGCGGAGAGACCTCTGGCAGGCGGTTGGCCGGCAAACGCTCGATCGGGCACCACGTCCGACGGTAGCCAACCCGCGAGTAGACCCGGAAACTGACCGTCAACACAGAGATCACCACTGCTAGGGCGTTTCGTTTGGATCATCGGGCGGACCAGATGAAGATGCCTGCGACGTGCAGTCCGACCAGGTGGATGGTCGCGGTCTCTTCGTAGCGGGTGGCGATTCCACGCCACTGGTCGGGTCGGTTGATGCAGCGTTCGACGGTGTTGCGTTGTTTGTAGGTCTCGCGGTCAAAGGGGGGGCATGCCGCCCCGGCTGCCTCGGCGTAGACGGTGACCTCGCTGGTCGGCCGGGGCGGGAATGACCGTTTTGATGCCGCGCTTGCGCAGGTGGTCGCGGATGGCACGCGAGCCTTGTCGGCCAGGACGATGTCTGGCCTGTTGCGGGGACGTCCAAGTCGGCGGGGAACACTCTTCGCGATGATCCCGCCATCGGCCGCCCCGCCGGGGTGTCCGGTCCGGCAACAACGGCTCGATCCGCGCCCACTGCGCGCCAGTCAACGGCACACACGGACCAACGATCCGATGATCCGAACGAAACGCCCTGGGCGCGCATGCGTCGAAGTGGGCAGTACTCACCCACGGGAGTATCAAGGCTGCTGATCCCACGAGGCCACCGGCCGAAGGCTGGGTGCGACGCCACATCCGAGGCGTGGTCGAGCTCTGACCCCAGCGGGATCGATCCCAGGCGGCGCTCAGGTTCTGTGACTCGTGTCCAGGGCGATGAGTATGGAGGGCGCCCAGACCCAGCGGGTCCGAGCAGACTTCTGTCGGAAGACTCTCCCGGGTCTGTTTTCCGCCGCCGGGATCTGCAGAAGCGAGGGTCCGGGTAGGCACTGGGCGCGCTTGTCGAAGCGGGGACACGGGCCGGAAGCCGCCGCATTGCACGTCCGATCTACCTCCTTGCCGCGCTTGTAGACAAACTTGTCTTCGACCGCCGGTGCCGTGGCATCGCAACCGTCTACTTCTGAGCTAGAGCCCCGCCGAGCGGGTCTTCCGAACGCAAAAAGTCGCGCCCCGGGGCAGCGCCGTTACATTTACCACACTCTAATCGCATGAGATTTACTTGTATGCGAGGCTTTTCCTGCGTAAGTTATTGAAGGTTGCCTTGGGGCTTACCCCTTGCCAGCCCTGCACCCGGCCATGAAGCGCAGCAGTGCCGGTCGTTGCCCCCTTCACGCCCAGGCCTTTCCTCGCTCTGGCCCCCCATCAAAATGGGAGCATGTAAGTGATCAGTAGTGACTTCGCCAAACGTGGCGCGGCCGACCTCTTGATCGGTCGGGAGTACGACCTCGATCAAATTCGCGGCCTTCTGAGCACGGGGGCGACCGGCGGCGCTCTGCTGCTCTCTGGTGACCCTGGCGTCGGAAAGACCGCGGTGATGGATGCCGTTGCGCAGGCGGCTCTGGAGGAAGGCGCCCAGGTTCTCCGCGTGGCCGGGGTGGAGTTCGAATCGAGCTGCAGCTACTCGGGGCTCAACCAGGTCCTCTTCCCCTTCCAGGAGACAGTCGAAGAACTTGAGGCGCCCTTCCGTGACGCCTTGCGCGTCGCGCTCGGTTTCCAGAGCGGCTCAGCGCCGGAGCGGCTGATGGTCTCCAACGCCGTGCTGGTCCTGCTGCGGAAGATCGCAGCAGGAAACCCGCTCCTTTTGGTCGTCGACGACCTCCCTTGGATCGATCGGGCGAGTGCGGCCGTGCTGGGCTTCGTGGCCCGGCGGTCGGCCAGCATTCGTGTCAGCTTCCTCGCCGCCTGTCGCACCGGTACACAGAGCCTGCACGACTGCGGCACCCTGCCGGAGTACTGGTTGCGGCCGCTGAACGCCCAGGCAGCAACACGCTTGGTCGATGAGACGTACCCGAATCTCGTGCCGAGCGCCCGCCAGCGCCTGCTGTCCGCGGCGTGCGGAAACCCGCTCGCTCTGCTCGAGCTGCCGTCCGCGCTGCCCGCAGGACGGGATACGCCTCTCGACGCTGCCTCGTCCGCAGTGCCGCTCAGCCAGCGCCTGGAGGCGGTCTTCGGTTCACGGATCACCGATCTCCCCGCGCCGTCGCAGCGTCTCGTCCTGCTCGCCGCATTGGAAGGCGTCGGCGATCTTGGAGTCTTGCAGGCAGCGTCACGGCAGGCAGACGAGGGGTACGACCTGGACGACCTCGCGCCTGCCGAGCGGGACCACCTCGTCCACATCGATGAACAGGCACGCCGGCTGCGCTTTCGCCACCCGCTCATCCGCTCAACGGTGATTGCGAACTCCACCAGCAGCGAACGACGTGCGGTGCACTCCGTGCTGGCGCAAGTCCTGGTGGACCAGCCCGAGCGCCAAGCCTGGCACCTGGGTGAGGCAACGCTGGAACCCGACGAGCACGTCGCCACCCTCCTCGAGAAGGCTGCCCACATCACCCTGCGTCGCGGCGACGCCGTTGGCGGCATGCGCACGCTCATCCGTTCTGCAGACCTGACACCGCGCGCCACCGACCGCAGCCGCCGGCTCGCGGAAGCCGCCTACGTAGGCGCCGAGTCCACCGGCTCACTCACCAGCGCCCAGAAACTCATAGACGACGCCAGGAACACAGCTGAGGCCTCGCAGGGCTCCCTGCATGCTGCAGCAGCCACCGCTGTCCTCATCCTGAACGGCGACGGAGACGTCGACACGGCCCACCGTCTACTGGTCGGCGCTATTGACACCGGGACCCACGCATACGACGCCAACAACAAGACCCTCGTCGACGCCCTCCACACCCTTGCACTGGTCTGCTTCTTCGGCGCCCGCACAGCTTTGTGGGAGCCCTACTACCAAGCCCTGGGCAAGCTGACACCACGGGCGCCGCTCATGCTGTCCGCTTTGGGCAAGACGTTCTCCGACCCTGCGCGCACCGGCGCCGCAGCTTCCAGGGAGCTCGACGAGCTCGTCGCGGAACTGACTGACGTGACCGACCCCGTTCACATCACCCGGACCGGCACAGCAGCCCTCTACCTCGACCGCCTAGGAGACATCCGCGAAGCGGCATGGCGCGTCGTTCGCATGGGACGCGATGGCGGCCCAGCCCGCCGGTACCTGTCCGGACTGATCCACCTCTGCCTGGACGACTACCTCACCGGAAACTGGGACGAGGCTGCGCAACTTGCTGATGAGGGCCTCGAGCTCTGCGAAACACACGGCTATCGCGCCTTCGCCTGGTACTTCCAGTACGTCCAGGCCATCCTCAAGGCCGCACGTGGGCAAGACACCGAAGCCGAAGCAACGGCCGAGCAGATCATTCGCTGGGCCATGCCCCGAGGAGCGAACTGCGCCGCCCACTATGGACATCACGCTGCCGCCGTGGCACGGCTGGGACGCGGTGACTTCGCCGGCGCCTACGACCGCGCGAACACCATCAGCCCGGCCGGGAGCCTCGCCTCACACGTCCCACACGCCCTGTGGGTGACGTTCGATTTGGTGGAAGCTGCCGTCCGCACCAACAGGCGCGAAGAAGCGGCCCGACACGTCCACGCGATGCGGGAGGCCAACGTGGCCGACGTTTCCTCACGGCACGCCCTGCTGACAGATGCCTGCGATGCCATGGCCACCACAGATGACGAAGCGGCCCTGAACCTGTTCACACATGCCCTGGCCATCCCAGGCGCGGATCGCTGGCCGTTCGACTTCGCGCGTGTCCAGTTGGCATACGGCGAGCGGCTCAGGCGCGCACGGGCGACCACAGAATCCAGAGGGCCGCTCAGCGCCGCGCTGTCCACCTTCGAATACCTGAAGGCTCGGCCCTGGGCAGAACGCGCCGAAGCGGAACTGCGGGCCGCCGGTGCGAGCAAACCGCGCCAGGGAACACCGAAGGCGCATACCCTCACCCCCCAAGAGCTGGAGATCGCGCGGTTGGCAGCCACCGGCCTGACCAACAAACAGATCGGGGAGCGTCTCTTCCTTTCACACAGGACCATTGGCGCCCACCTCTACCAGATCTATCCGAAACTGGGCATCACTTCTCGTTCCATGCTGCGCGACGCTTTGGAACCCTGAGCTCTGTCGTGCCGGCCAACTGGCGCCCAGGCCGCCGCCACCACGCCCGGCGCGACGGCAGCTGCCGCGCGTGGCCAACACGTCGGCTCAGTGAACTATCAACATCTAGAGCGTAAGCACGAGGCCGCTGAGCACTTCGCCATCGCCAGCCCGGTTGTCGGGCCCCGGATCAAAAAGCTGCTCCGCCCGCCGATCCGACGGGTGCTGCACGTGCAGCCACCGTGCTCGGGTCCCTCGCCGTCGCTCCGGAGACTCGTAGGCACCGGTCCCCTCGCTGCCGTACAGCCGCAGGGCAGGATGCAGCCCAGTCAGCTGACAGATGACTGAGACCGACCCGACAGCCCAGCATGGAGCGGCCTACGACATTTCGAACGAAGGGAACTGCGATGTCCACGCAACAACCGAGCTGGTGTGACCACAGACAACCTCCGTGCAGCATGCGCTCGCTGAGCTTGACCATTCACACGATCCCTGAGCCGAAAATCCGTGTGCCGCTGAAGGCGGAATTTCACTACGCGGTGGCCGATCCGCTCACGGTGCTGGTGGAACTGCGTGCGTCACCGTCGGATGTCGTCAGCTGGGTCATCTCACGAGACCTGCTCTTCGACGGCACCACTGAGCCCAGCGGGCTGGGAGATGTCCGGCTGTGGCCGTCGGGGTCTGGGACGCGGCGGGTGATGTACATGAAGCTGGAAGCGCACGGCACGTCCTGCCTGCTCGAGATGGATCCGGAACCGCTGGAGAAATGGCTCCTGGAGACCTTCGCTCTCGTTCACCCCGGCACGGAACTGTGCGACGTGGATTGGCACGCTGTCACGGCCGGCCTCATGAGCGACTGAACCTCGCAGAGAGCCGGCCTGGAGCGAGTTCGCCGCCGGTTCCTCTGCATTGCGCCTCGCCCACGACGCCGTTGTGCAGGTGGCCACCAAATGTCCTGGGAGAGGGACGCTGGCCACTGGGGCGGCAGTCATCGTGGTTGTCCCCGGGCCCGTGCAAGCGGAGGGGTGCAGCGCCCGCGTGTCCGCACACCCCCTCCTGCAAACTGCCGTCGCGGATGCTGCGATAGGTCTACAGACGTCGTGCGGGAAGCAGAGTTCTGCCCTGCGGCAGAGCAGAGCATCGGCGATGATCCGCTCGTTGATGCGGGTGGCGCGGGACGGAGCCCGAAACTGGGACTGTCAATCGCCGTACCTGGCCCACACTTCATACAACTTTGCCTGCGTGATGATCCTTTCGGTTCTCTCCGCTTCCAGTTCAACATGCGCCCCTTGGACTGCCGACAAGATCGTCGCTACCGGGCCACGCACTTCACGGGGCGAACCCTGTTGCCCCTCTCGGCGGATCCCGATGAAGCCGGCCAGAGTCGCAAGGACTGGCTCTGAGGCACTCCACCGCTCCACCGCCTCACGTCGAGCGGGCGAGTCCACGAGTACGAGCTCACGCCTCCTGAAGGGGTGCTTCCGAGGACGTTGGCGGATGGCCAGTCCGTCCGCTTCGAGGGCTGCCGTGTAAGCCGCTGCCAACGTGTCCTCCCTGCTCGACAGCCAGTCACTCACCAACTGATAGGGCCTCGTCAGTTCCAGTGAGGTGGCAGCCTCCCACAAGAAGCGATCAGGCGGCACCGGCTGCCAACCCGGCACGACGTGCCTTTTGTCCAGGCCAATCGCCCCAGCCTCGAGTAGGTCCACCAGCTGGGCACCGGCCAGCGAAAGCGACAGATCAGCTGGATGTACGGGGTGTCCGGGCGCTACCTCTATGGTGATCATCAAGAGGTTCTTCGGTGTAGTCATGAAGGCGTCATCTCAAGATTGCTTGCGTTCGCGTCAGATTTGTCGCGCGTCGACGAGTCGGTGTACACCGCGAGCTGCTCTGCGTGTGTCACGCAAGAGCCTGACGAGGTGTGGTCTGACCAAAGGAGCAGGAGCCGGGTTTGCAGCCTCGTTCTGTAGTCGCCGGCGACATCTGCGCGCCTGCAGCATGCAGTAGGCATCGCGATGGATTCGGGACCGGGAAGGTCAGGGCCTGGTGCCGAATGACTGCCTCAGCGTGCTGACGATCTGAGTGACAGCGCCGCGGGCCGCCGTGGTCGACGACAGCGCATTCAGCACCGCGAAGTCGTGTATGGCCCCGCGATACCTGGTTGCGGCGACCTCGACGCCGGCAGCACGCAGCTTCGCTGCGTAGGCCTCCCCTTCGTCCCGCATGACGTCAGCCTCTGCCGTGATGACGAGAGCTGGCGGCAGTCCACGCAGTTGCTGTTCAGAGGCTTTCAGCGGGCTGGCGGTGGGCTCCGCACGCTGCGTTTCATCGGTTGTGTACTGAGCCCAGAACCACTGGGCAGTATCACGGGGCAGCGAGTAGCCCTGGGCGAACTGCCGGTAGGAATGGGTGTCAAAAGCGGCGTTCATGACGGGGTAGAGTAGTACCTGAAACGTGAACGAGACGTTCTTGCGTTGTTGGGCCAGCAGCGTGAGGGCGGCACTCATATTGCCGCCCACCGAGTCACCGGCGACAGCCAGTCGTGTGCCGTCGATTCCGTGTTCAGCTCCCTGCGTCGCTATCCACCGGGCCACGGCGTAGCATTCCTCCAGCGCTGTGGGGTAACGCGCTTCCGGTGACAACGTGTACTCGGGGAAGACCACTGTGGCTTGCGTACCTACTACCAGTTCTCGCACCAGCCGATCATGTGTTCGCGCACTGCCAAGAACCCACCCGCCTCCGTGGATGTACAAGACTGCGGGCAAACGGCCGCTCGCTCCCTTGGGTCGTAGGATGCGCACTGCGACACTGCCCTTCGGTCCACCAGAGACCGCCACCCATTTCTCGTCGACCTCAGGCATTTCGTGATCTCCGGACTGCTCCTCCTCAAGGGCCTTACGGCCCTGCGCTGGCCCCAGATCAACGAGGAACGGTGGAGAAGCCGTCGCCTCGGCAAACGCCCGGGCCGCAGGCTCGAGAACCGGTTCTGGCGGAGCAGTCACATCGTTGGACATTGCACGCTCCTTGACGGGCGAGGGGCCGTGCCGAAGCACGGAAGTTCCATGGCATGCAGGTCGCACCTGGTCATGGCGAGGGATGTCGACCTTTGGGTCGCAACTACTTGTGATGCAACTCCAGTTTGTACTTCCGCGCATCGGTCATGTGACTGTGGGCTTGCGGCGCATGTAGTCCGATGAATGGCAGTGGCCTAAACCTGCGCTCCTCGTTGATTGATTCGAACTGCGCGTGCGGTGCTGAAGTGCTGCCGGGGATCGCATAAAGTTCGAACCATCCAGGGCCGATCCGCCTGGGATGCGCCAGTCAGCCGCCCTCCACCACCGGGGCAAGCGTGCGCGCACAGTGCATTGTGCGTAGGCTGCGTGGCCTGCGTGCGGGAGGCGCGGCCTATTGCGGGCGTCTCGTTGACGAACAGTGCGAAACAAAGGCCTCGCTCGAAGGGCCGTACCCCGACATGGCGACTGTACCGGCCCACCACGACACAAGAGTGGGATCGGGCCATTCATCGCAACTTCGCCTGAATCGGTCCGGGCAATAGCTATCGAACTCGCCTTGCGCGCAGAGCGGGTAACCATCACATGCCCTCTGGCGTGTCTTCACCTCGACTTCGATCCTCGTCCCTGCATAATCCCTGACCTTGCCGGGCTTCCCTGGGCTCTGAACTGGGGTGCACGCCCCCGAGCGGCTTTGGCCCACCCGGGTCGTCCCATGCATCTCGTTCGCGAGTCGTCGATCGGCAGGGGGGATCGGGCGTCGGCGTCCTCTCTGACGGCATATATGGCTGTCACTTGGAATGGCGTCTTTGATCATGGGCCGGCGCGGTGGTGCGTCCGACACGGTGATGGGACGCCTAAGAAGCCATCTCATTTGGGTGACTCGGTAGTCTGTGAGTCATGGTGGGGATCGTTGAGCGGTTGGTGCCGGACGAGTTGTGGGAGTTGTTCCAGCGGGTGGTACCGGAGGCGCCGTCGCGGCCGCAGGGCGGTGGTCGGCGTCGGCACGGCGACCGGGAAGTGCTGGCGGCGATCGTCTTCGTGGCGACATCGGGTTGCACCTGGCAGCAGCTGCCTTCGGCGTCGTTCGGCCCGTCCGGAGCGACCGCCCACCGGCGGTTTGCGGAGTGGTCCAAGGCCAGGGTGTGGGCCAAACTCCACCGCCTGGTCCTCGACGAACTCGGTGCCCGCGGCGAGCTGGACTGGTCGAGGTGCGCGATCGACTCGGTGAACATGCGGGCCCTGAAAAGGGGGACCTGACAGGTCCGAATCCTGTCGACCGGGGCAAGTACGGCTCGAAGATCCACCTGATCACGGAACGATCGGGTCTGCCCATATCCGTCGGCATTTCCGGGGCCAATCTGCACGACAGCCAGGCCCTGATCCCGCTCGTGAAGGGCATCCCGCCCATCCGCTCGCGCCGCGGCCGGCGACGGCGCAAGCCCGCCAAACTCCACGCCGACAAGGGCTACGACTACGCCCACCTGCGGAAATGGTTACGCACGCGCGGCATCACCCACCGCATCGCCCGCAAGGGAGTCGAGTCCTCACAACGGCTGGGCCGCCATCGCTGGACCGTGGAACGCACCATGGCCTGGCTCGCCGGCTGCCGCCGCCTCCACCGACGCTACGAACGCAAAGCCGACCACTTCCTCGCCTTCACCAGCATCGCCTGCACCCTCATCTGCTACCGCAGACTCGCCAAATGAGATGGCGTCTAAGGCTGTCCTTGATATGACGGAGTTCCTGCCCGACAACAGCGCGCCCCACGTGTGCGGTGCGTTGCTTGCATCCGCACGCCGCCGCGCAGGTCGCAAGCCGCCTTTGGGCATCCCGCCCGTGGCAGCCACGACGGCTCGGAATGCAGCCCGGTAGTCGTCCGCGGACGACAAATACGCCGACCGTGCCACCCGGAGCAGCCGGATCTCATCGAAGCGGGCAGTCGGTGAGCCTGACTCGGGAGCCTGACGGAACACTGGCCCGGTAGGTGTCCACACGACGCGGAGCGGCCGAGCAACTGCGTACTCAGTCACTCGGCCGCTCCGTCGGACACACGCCCCCGTATTCAGTGGTGCAGGTTCTAGCGGACCGAACGGAGACCAGTACGGACCTCGTTGACGAGGAGCTCCGGCTGCTCCCAGGCCGCGAAGTGACCGCCCTTGGGCAGCCTGTTGTAGTGGACCAGGTTCGGGTAAGCCTGCTCGGCCCAGGTCTTCGGGGCCGGGTACAGCTCGTCAGGGAAGACGCTGACGGCTACCGGGATCTTGACGCCGTTGACGCCGAAGAAGGGAGTCTTGTTCTCCGCGTAGAGGCGGGCCGAGGAAATGCCGGTGTTCGTCAGCCAGAAGAGCGTGATGTTGTCCAGGACGTCGTCACGCGTCAAGCCCTCCGGCACGCCGTCGAAGGACCGGGTGATCAGTTCCAGGCTGGCAGCGTCGTGGTCGATCAGGAAGGCCGCCAGACCGACCGGCGAGTCAGCGATCCCAGCCAGGGCCTGCGGACGGTCGCCCATGATGTAGGCGTAGAAGACGTGCGAGTACACGCTCTTCAGGTGCGCGACGGTGTCCTTCTCGTCCTCAGTCAGGGGCGGGGTGCCGTCCGGGAGCGGCTGCCCCGCGGCAAGCGCGGCGTCGATCGCGGAAGGGACCACGCCGGCCATGTTGGTGTGGATCGCGACCAGGCCCTCAGGTGCCTGCGCACCCATGAGGTCAGTGATGATCGCGCCCCAGTCGCCACCCTGCGCTGCGTAACGGGTGTATCCGAGACGTCCCATCAGCTCGGCCCAGGCGCGTGCGACCCTCTTGGGGCCCCAGCCGGTTGCCGTCGGCTTTCCGGAGAATCCGTAGCCGGGGATCGAGGGGATCACCACGTGGAAGGCGTCCGACGCATCACCGCCGTGCTCTGTGGGGTTGACCAGCGGCTCGATGAGCTTCAGCTGCTCGATGACCGAGCCGGGCCAGCCGTGGGTGATGATGAGCGGCAGCGCGTTCTCGTGCTTGGAGCGGACGTGAATGAAGTGGATGTCCAGCCCGTCTATCTCCGTAATGAAGTTGGGGTGGGCGTTCACATTCGTCTGGACCCTGTTGAAGTCGTACTCCTCGCCCCAGTAGCGGATGAGTTCCTTCAGAGTCGCGAGCTGCGGCCCCTGTGACCGGTCGGAAACCGTCTCCTTCTCGGCGAAGCGCGTAGCAGCGATTCGCATGCGCAGATCGGCGACCTCAGCATCGGTGAACTGTGCGGTGAACGGTCGGATCGCAGGCGCAGACATGATGGACTCCTTGTTGGTCAATGTACGGGCGGGCCGAAGTGCCATGGGAGTGGCTGGGTACGGCTCCGCGAAGGGGAGGCACGGGAGGTGAGGCATCCCCCGCCACAGGAGCTGGTTCGTTAACCGTTCCTGTTTCCCGGTGCCATTTCATGGTGGAGTGCCGCGGTCGCCTGCGTAATCCGCTAGGTGACTTAAGCCATCAAGGGCCGGCTCAGTCAGGCGTAGGCAACTTGACCGGACCACCTGCGGGCCGTGCACCCCGACCGCTGCCATCCGACGGCCCGGCGCGTGACCTCCGTATCTGGTGCGGCCGGCACGACGGCTCTGCGTCCGGTCGCCTCAGCAGCGCGCCACTGGGGCACCGCTCCCAAGCCGACGCCTTCGTTCCACATCGCCTTGCGTGATGCGGCGGTTACCCTCGATGACTCCGCCCGGCGGAAACCACCGCTGAGTGGATCTCAAGCCCCCTCCGGGGCACTCAGGAGCGCCAGGCCGAGGGGAGTGAGGCTATGGGACACGGTGTTGTGGTGGCGCAGCGATCGGATCAGCCCTGCCGCGCGAAGAACGGTCGCGTGTTCACTAGCACTCGCGGGTGCGATCGCTGCATGCGCGGCAAGTTCCCCGGTACTGCAGCCTTGATGGTCCGCGATGGCGGTGAGCACCCTCGCACGCGTGCGGCCCACCAACATTGATACATGCGCGGGGCAGCCGCGGCCGGGCTTGAAGCCGTGGCTGGCTGCTTCGAGGGGCGACAGGTCCTGGCAGACGGGATAGCTCACAGCTACCGGATTGCCGTGGGTGAGGACGGGGCGTCTGGAGAACATTGTGGGAACAAGCAGCAGACCCTGTCCTTCCAGCTGAAGGTCGCCCTCTGCTCCGCTCATCAGTCGGACCTCCAGGACCGGAGGGTTCCATCTCATCCACCTAGGATTGGCTCGGGAGAGAAGCTGCTCCACACCACCGGTGAGCTGCTGCTGCAAGCGCAAGCCCCGGTCGGCTGCCAGATGTTCGGTGAACTGATTCCAGTGCGGTGCCAGCAGCTCCGCATGGAGGTGCCGCAGCCCGGTGCAGAGCGCCGTGAGCAAAGATGCATTGTGGGCTACGTCGCGAGACCAGCCGGGGAGTGCAGGATTACGCATTGCCGTTTCCCGCATATTCGCCGTGATGCTGTCGCGCGGTGTAGTGCGCACCTGCTCCAACAACTCATCGACCGGTCCCGCTTTAGCCGGACTGAGGAATCCTGGCGAGCGACCTACCGCTGGCATAAGGGCCAGAGCCATGCGAGCTTCCACAGACAATTGAGCGCGGGCGCGCCGCCGCCATGCCTCAAAACGGGCGGGCTGACTGCGGCTTTGTAGAGCTCGAACTGCAAGTTCCAACTCGTGCAGAGGCATCGGCGCTTCTGCCACGCGTGTACGGGCCAGATCCTGAACGGTGAAGTGAATGCGGATGGCCATGGCGGTGTTGGTGGATCCTTTTGAAAATTCGTTCTTCAGGGCAGCTCGAGCCGATCACCGTCTTGGCGTCATAGGGTGATGGTGATCCGCGTGCTGTTTCGCTGGCCCTGGTGAAGCGAGGCGAGTGCGGGGTGGACTGCGACCGGGCTGTGCCCGCCGGCCCCTAGCGCTGGCTTGTGTGCAGGGTCACGTTGACCGTGAGGCGGCGCAGCAACTCTGCCACGGTGCCGATTTCTTCATCGGTCAGTCCCACAGCCTCACCAATTGCAAGGGGGAGGTTGCGGATGTGCTGACGTAGTGCAGCGCCCTCTTCGGTTAGGGCAACCTCTACGACCCGCTCATCATCTGCCCGCCGCTCTCTTACCACTAGGCCGTTGGATTCGAGACGCTTGATCAGAGGCGTCAGGGTTCCGTAGTCGAGATGAACGGCAACAACCAGATCTTTCACTGTGGCGGTGCGCTGCTCCCAAAGCGCGAGCATCACCAGGTACTGAGGATAGGTAAGGCCAGCAGCATCGAGGAGCGGCCGATATGCACTGGTCACAGCGCGTGACGCCGCATAGAGCGTGAAGCAGAGCTGATCATCCAGAAGGAGTGAGGGTTCGCCCGGGTCCTCGGGGGGTGGCACGGGGTGGCCGCTTTTGCTCATGGTCCAGTTCCTCTGTCTAGGCGCGAGGACGGGCATCGCCCGAACCACTCATACAGTGTCTCATGCACATTTAACTTGCACACAACTCAATACGTGCGTGGTGTGAGCAGACCCTCTTCGACGCGGGGAGTGCGTGAAAGGCCAGGCCGAGACCAGGTCAGAAGCACCCGCAGACCCGTTGCGGTGGCGAGCGCCCACGCGTCTGAGCCCCGCGCTATATGCCGCAACATAGTCGGTGACGATGCCCGGCAGCAGTGTCTTGACCTATTGGCCGTCGGCTCCGTGTGGTACTGAGTGTGGCTGCCGCGGCCACGTGTGGTGGGGCCAACGCGAACCCGCCGGACAGGGAGCAAACTCGTCCACCTGGTCCGCACGTCTGCAGCCTGCGAGGTGACACTGGTCGGCATCGCTGGATCAACCGGCCCTCCCGCGCCACCTGCAGTCTGGGGCCACATTGTGCCCGGGGTCAGTCCGGGCAACTGCGATCGGGTAGCGAGCTTCGTTCTGGGCGGGCGGCGTCGTTGTGACGCCGCAACGCCCGCGTGGCGACAGGCCGTTTGGGTCGGGCGTTCTTCTGGGCGAATGGTGGGCGAGGCTTGTGCCGAAGCGGTGGGCAGTGGCAGTCGGGGGGCGGATTCCGCACCTTGATCTGCTGACGTCGCTCATCGCAGGCGATGCGCATACAGACAAGCCCCCGCCGTCGCCAGCGGGGAGGGCCGTCAGGCGAGGGCGGGGGCTTGCTGGTCCTCGTTGCCGTCTCGATATGGTCTCGGGACGGCGAAGGGATCTCTCCAGCGGGCCTGGCTATCGGGCTGCCATCAGATGATCGTCAATGTGATGTGGGGCCAGATGATCGGCAAAGGATCTGCAGGTTGCCGGATGTCAGAAGCGGTGGACGTAGGCCGCTGGTTAGTACCATGCGCCCCGGGGATCAAAGGCCGCTGTGGCGCTCTTCAATCCGGTGTCCTGATTGCGGGCATTCTCGAGCGAGGTTTGCATGTTCGCTGTTCCGATCTCGAGTCTGGCCGCGCCGAAACTGGTGTGGTAGACGAATTGATTGCGGAAGTCGACGCTCGGGTATCCGTCCCAGCCGACCAGGCGCGGGTAGAACCAGCCGCCCGTTGCGTTCTCCACCCAGTCGTCGTCGGCGTTGGCGAAGCGGAAGGCGTGCGTGGAGGGGTCGTCCTTGTGATACACGATCTTAGGGTGAGTGCCGCTTGGATCGAAGCGCACCTGGTCGCGCCACCGGGTTGTCCAATTGCCATGCGCTGATGCCGAGACGTACTTGGCCTGGTTGTCCTTCACCCATACGATGACGTGTTCCAAGTCGTGCCTGTGTCCACAGACCGTGCAGTGGTCCGAACTCTGGTCCTTCTCGAAGTAGCTTGCGTACATGATCGCGCACCAGCCGTTGTTGCACTTCGACCGCGAGTACTGGTTCGACTGCTCCAATCGGTTGGGATGGCGGCATCCGTCCCCAGCGACGAGACCTCCCAGCGGCAGCCCAGGATTGGGCTGCCAGGAGGGTGAAATGGCTGCGGTGGAGTAGCAGGCATCCATGTCGTAGTCGAGGGCTGGAGAGTATGTCTGTTCCAGCGTGCTGGCATTCTGTGGCAGCTTCTCGATCCAGTCGGCCTGAGCGGGCGTCGACATGGTCATGACCAGCGTGAAAGCGGCGAATATGCTCGCGGATGCGGCTCCCCGTCTTCTCTTTCGTTCGTTGAGTCTACGAGCCCGGAAAATGGACATGCGGAAGCCTCTCGTTTCGCTGACGGGTAATCAGAATTTGCGGTCCTGATGTGCTGATGGGAGTTCAGCAGAAGATTCAGGCACGGGACCTTGCGCCCTCAATGCGCTTTCGCGTTTGCGGATGCCGCACTGCTGCCAAATGGACGCATCTGAGGACGACTGGTCCGTTTCTCGAAGCTGACCCGGTGCCAACTGATCCAGCCGTGTCAGGCGTACCCTGCGCAACAGGTGCCGGCCGCTACGTCGTTGTAGAAGGCCGGCTCAACGCGCGCTTCTGACCGATGCACGAGCCTCCGGACAGCAGCACGCGCATCAGCATCGTCTTCGCGCATCAGTCTTTCCACCTGCTTCGGCTCCATCCGAAAGGTGACATGCGGGAGAAATCGATACAGGCGCCTGTGTGAGGACACAGGCCTTCATGGCCACCGATCTGGCCTACACGCGTGCAGGAGGCGCTGGAGTCGCTGCTCGGCCGGGACTTGGAGCGCGAACCCACTGGGTGTCGAACTCGGCGGTCCGGCCTGCACGAGCAGTGGAGGTTGTGCTTTGAGGGCAGAGGCGGGCCGTCAGAGTCGCCGGCGAGATCACCCAAGGGGCGACGCCCCAGCCAGCACGCGCCGGCGGTGGCGAGCTGGTCATCCACCTGACCCGGACGAGTGCGATCAGGATGGAAGAACGTTGTGATTGAAGCGGAAGACGTTGGACGGGTCATAGAGCCGCTTGACGTCAGAGAGCCTTCGGTATCGTTCGGGCCCGTACGCAGCGCGCACACTTTCAGCGTTCGTCGCCTCGTCCGGAGACAGGAAGTTCATCATGTTGCGCTCGAGCGTCCACGGCGCGAGGCCGTCCATCACCTTCGCCAAGTACTCCCTCATGCCCTGGACCTGGTCGGAACCGCCTACCCCGAAACCGAACACGACGAATGGAACGCCTCGTGTCGATACCGCGTTAGCGACTGCCGGCTGGCGGTCCAGCGCGCCACCGAGGGCGCGTATTTCCACGTTCGCCAGAGGGCAGCCGGACGCAGGTCCGACGAGTTCCACCAACGTATTCACGGTCTTGTCCGTGAACTCCGCGAGGCAGACGCTTCTGTCGACGTAGGGCATGGGGGCGACGGGGTCCAGGTGGATCTCCCCGAACGAAGCGAACGGCTTGTCTCCGACCAGGTCGAGCAGTGCCGGGGCGCTCCTACGGAGCGGGGCGAGCAGTCTTTCGCCATTGGCCGCATCACCGAGGTATCCGATCCGCAGATGCACCACGAATGCGCCGCGCAGCGGTTCAGGCAGGACTGGAAGGTCAGGCAGCCGCTGGATCCCGACCGACGAGGTCATCTCCTCGGGAACGGTGGGCACCCAGGCACTCCACGCTTCCAGCACCTGAGCCAGGTGCTCACCCGTGAAGTAGATTCCGCCGCCGTAGAACCGGCTCACCGGGAACAGGTCGAACTCGATCTCGGTCACCACGCCGAAGTTGCCCTTGCCACCGAGCAATGCCCAGAACAGATCGGGCATGCTGGAAGGGGTGACAGCGCGCAGTTCTCCGTCAGCTGTCACAACATTCAGCCTTCGGACGTGATCGGCGGCGTAGCCCTGCGTACGGCCGAGAAGTGGGCTTTGTCCGCCACCGAGGGTGTAGCCAATCACTCCCACATTGGGGGCGGAGCCAGCGATCGGCGCCAAGTCGAAGTCGGCGGTCTGTGCCACGACTTCGTGCCACAGCAGTCCCGCCTCGACGCGCACGGTACGCGCTTCCGGGTCTACGGACATCCCCTTCATCCGTCCGGTGGTGATCAACATGGCTCCTCGCGCCGCGGAAACCACCTGGTGACCAGAGGACTTCACTGCGATGGGCATTGCGTGACCGGCGGCAAACTGGACTGCGGTGCGAACGTCACTCTCACTGGTAGCCCCGACTACCAGTGCTGGCTCCAAGCGGCAGTTCAGGTTGTATGTCATGCACTCAACGTCATATCCCTCGACCCCAGGCGTGAGCACTGGACCGGCGACGGACTGCCGCAGGGAAGCCACATCCTGAGGCCGGAAGCTCACTCCGGCCTGACCCATCCCAATCATTTGCCCTCACAGTCCATCGAATTGCGGATCATTCGCCCCCGCAGCATCGCGCTCAGTCGCTACGGTCTCCATCCGATTCGACCTGATCCGAAAAGCGACATACAGCACGCGGCCTTCGCCGTCCGTGACCACCACGGATTTGACGGCGTTCTGCTTGTTCTTGCCGGAGATGAACTTGTCCCGGTCCTTGCGTCCAACGGCGGGCCTGCGGACCCGGACCTCGGTTCCGTCGACGATGCCGGTCTTCCCGCTCGCGCCGAGGTGGTCGACGACCTCGGCCAGGGACCGCAGCCGCACGTCGGGGCTGACGATGCAGCCTCGCTCGGCGAGCAGGGGCCGCACCTCGCCGATGGCCCGGGTGATCGTGGAGCGGTCCGCGCCGCACCAGCAGGCCGGCACGTCGTGGGTGACCCCGTGGCGAAGATGGACGAGCGTGGCCAGCAGCCGGTCGACGAACACCAGCCATTGCTTCGCACCTGCACCCACAGCCCGATTCCGCGGCCGGGAGGCAAGCCTGGCCTGGTGACGCTCGTGCCACAACGGCCCGATTTCGCCGACGATTTCGGCAATCACTGCGGCCGTCAGGCCCGTGATCCGCCGGTTGCTGATGATCACTGACGAGTCGCGTTCCCCGCCACCCGACCATGATCAACCATCCAGAGGCGGCGCCTCACCGCCAACCGTGCACCAGCTCATTAGTGGCAGCGCGGTTCAAATCGGCTGGGATTGGTGAGCCTCTCTGTCGCAAGCAGGGTGCAAGTCGATCCTGCGGGCCAGCGACTTGGCAAGGTGACTGAACACGTGGTCCGGGCAGCGGCAACGAAGCCGTCAGGTGACTCGCCCGGAGCCGTCGCGGCCGGCGGAGCGCATGAGTACCTGAGTTCAGGCTCTCCAGGTTCCGGTGCATGCGGCGGCGCTGAAGCCTGGCCCGACGCCGAGGAGGAGGCCTCTGCTGTCGGGGGCAGGCGGGTCTTGGTGGGTTCGGGCGAGGACGGATAGCACGGCGGGACCACCGAGGTTCCCGTTCTCTCGGAGCGTTGCCCATGCATGCCGACTCAATTTCGCTTTGTCGTCCGCCTTGAGCCCTTGGTCGATGCCGAGGGCTGTCTCGGTGTCTTCCAGGATGCGTGGTCCACCCGGGTGCAGGACGGCGAAGTCGATCTGATCGAGCTTCTCGCGTTGAAGGTGGGCCAGGAGGGCGGGTGCGACGTCGTTGACAGCGGTCACGGCTGACTTCTCGGAGTCGAAGTGCAGACCGTTGGCGTCGAGGCGGCCCCGATAGCGGTCGCGGCTGCGGGGGAGGGTGTATTCCCAGGTGCTGTCGATACGCAGTCCTGGTCCGAGTGGGCTGCTGGTGACGAGGCAGGCAGCGGCGGAGTCGCCGAAGAGGCTCTTGTAGATGGCGGCTTGAGGCGTAGTGTCCTTGTGGTTGTAGACGGTGCTCAGCATCTCTGCCACCACGACCAGCACCGTGCTGTCGGGGTGCGCGGCAACATGGTCCACGGCCTTCACCAGGGCGTGAGCCCCGCCGGCACAGCCCAGCGTGCTCATGGGAATGCGCCGCACCTCCGGCGCCAGGCCCAGTTCCTCGATCAAGTGGACATCCAGTCCGGGAACTGTCCACGACGTCGTATGCGACGTGACGACACAGTCGACGTCGGAGGCGTTGAGGCCGGCTGCGTCGAGTGCTTGGCGGGCTGCGCTGGTGCCGAGCTCGGCGGCGTCGGCGTAGGCAATCTTGTTGCGAACGGAGATCTGAGCGGTACCCGATATTGCCTGGTGGCTTAATGGCCGGGTGAAGCGACGGGTGGCCACTTGGGTGTGTCGGGCGTAACGGAGGATTGCTTTGAGATTGGGAAGGTGGGGCTGTTCACGTTCTATGTCCGCGCAGATCTCGTCCATGGTGATCTCGTGTGGCGGCAGCGCAATGCTGGGTTGCGAGACGTGCGCGTGTATCACGAGCGCCCCTTAGAGGTAGGTCCTTGGAGTCCGGGGCGTCGTGTGTGCGGGTGGGGGTCGATCCGCGTCAAGGTGGCTTGTAGGGGCATGTCCGTATTCTGGGGCGGCTTCCCTGGCGGGGATAAGTGGAGATCTGCACAAGCTCGGGAGCCGTGGCATGGGCGGGAAGTGCTAGTGGGTTTGTTCCTGTGGTTCGAAGACAACGATGATGACCCGCGCTCCCGGTGCGGCGAAAAGGTTGGCTGCGACCATCTTTGCCAGCCCGACTCCCCATAGTGGGTGTCGCAGACGCCGGTCGACTCCATCGGGGGCGATGGATGCGTCCGCGCCGTGGGCGTAGATCGGTCCGGCTGTCGGATCTGCCCTTACCGCTCTGTCGAGTTGGGCGAGGTCGGGGTTGTCAGGATGCTCGGCGAAGGCGTTGCGCAACTGCCCCGCGACGGACGGCGCCCATGTGGTCTCCCAGTCCATGAGCGTGGTCTTCGCCTCGTCGGCGAGCAGCATCCACCGTGCGGTGTTCCCGGGCACCTGACGGTTGCGGAACAGGTCGGCGAAGGGACGGTTGTGGGCGACGACTCGCCATGCCATGTCGGTCACGTACATCATGTGCCGCTGCCCGTCGCAAGCTGCCTGCCAGGTGGAGGGCACCGTCATGCCGACTTCCGGCGTCATAGGCCGCGTGGGCCGATGCCCCCGGGCGTGGAGCCACATCGTCGTATATTCGTCGGGCGTCAGGTGCAGCAGTTGGCCGACAGCCACGAGCAAGTCTTCGGGCGCGTTGGGGAGTTGCCCTCGCTCGAAGCGGCCATAGGTTTTGTCAGCCCTTCGGAGCAGCTGGTCCATGTGTGACTGGCTGAGGCCATCCTGCTTCGGGCCGGGCGTGTCTGCGGATCTAGCTGGCAGGCCGACGTGTTCCGGCCGTATCTCGGCTCGTTTCGGAGCTAGTAGCTGCTGCAGTGGATGGTCCATCCCCGTTGTCCCCCTGACGTTCTCCACGGCTGTCGCAGCGGCAAGTGCCACTGGACCGCGAATAGGTGCAGAAACGCTCCTGTAGATCGATCCTGGGCCCTTCGGTAATGATCTGACCCAGCCTCTTAGCCACTGTACAAGACGCAACAAGCAGTTGTCGTAGGCAAATACGCGAGTCGACGAGCGAAGGGAAGGTGGCCGGGCGATGGCGCGATCGGTTCTGGTCGCTGAAGGCGCGCGCGGCGCCCACCTGGCGGTAGCTGAGCGATTCGCCGCTTGTCACGACGGGTCGCGCTCACGTACGGCACCCAGCCGCCTCTGCACACGCATTGCCTTGCTGTTGCCTGTCTGGATCAGACGAGTACGGCTGCCGTCTGTGCGGCGTTCGATGAAGTGGAGGACGCCCCCCGGGGGTGGTCGAGGTACTTGCCGCGCTTGTGGACCTGGTCCCCAAGGGAATGGTTCTGGGCCAATGCGCAGTCTCCGGTGCCTCCGGGGCGGAAGCTGTTGCCGCGGTCCCGCTACTGATACGGGCGGTGGCCGAACTGGTCGTCTTGACCGCCGCGCCACTACACGTCCATTTCCTCGATGGCCTGTCCCAGCTCGTAGACGGCCCTCTCCAGCGAACTCGCCTGCCAACGCATCGCGGTGGGCGCTGTCGCCCACCGACCGCGCACGAACAGAGCACCGCAGAAGCCGTCTGCCGAGGTCGCACATCTACAGTGCCACGCACCTCAGAAGGTCGTCGAGGCAGCTGAATCCCTGGCGTCCGGAATCGGGGACATGACGGGAACCGTCAGCTCCGTCCCGGCTTGCCGGACAGATCGGCAACCAAACGAACAGGAAGCACGGCAAATTTCGACCGCCACTTGAAACACCAAATGGCGAATCAAGGAGTGATAGTGCCCACCCTCGGAGCCCTCGTCGACGACCGCACCGAACTCGAACTGCGCTTCATCGAGGGGCAAGGGCTGCTCCAGACACATGCAACGGCGAAGGTGACACTCCTGAACATGGCCACCGAGGAAGACATCCTCCAGGGCCGGCTCCACCTGTCCCAACCCGCCGGAGCTCTCCTACTGGTCCACCTCACCAGCGGCGGACACATCGACAACACGCTAGCTCTCGCCATCGAACGTGTCCTGCCCGCGCTGGCCAAATACCGTGCCTCGGGCCTTGCCCTGGCCGTCCCCGACCACTCGGCTCTGGCCCTGCGCCCCTCGATCAAGGCGGCAGCACGGAGACTTCGGATCCCGCTTCTGTCCACGACCGCGGGTGAAGCGATCTGGGACAGCGCGCATGAGGGCATCCGCCACTGTCGGCTGCAGTACGCGGAACGCCAAGTCGAGAGATTGACCGGCCTCGTGGGCAGCCTGCCTGCCCAGTGGGCCGATGCCACCGCGCTCGCGAACATCACGGACTGGCTGTCCGACGCGCTTGAGGCGCAAGTCCTGGTCAGCGAACCGGAGCGAGGCGTGCTCTCCGCCGCACCCGACACTGCGGCGGAACAACTGACCTATGTTGTCGGCCAGGACCGCGACGAGATCGACTCCTGCAACGAAGCGGCACAGAGCGGCATCCACACTCGCGTCGTGTCGATCGCACCCACTCGCCAGGGGGAGGCCGTTCTCACCGTCTACGCCGACCGCCCATTCGACAGAGCCGACAACCACCTGATCACGCACGCTGCCAAGGTGCTGGGCCTGGTGGACCAGGCCCAGCGCGACTACGCCACCATCACCCAGTCCGCGCGCGAGGCCCGTTCGATCAGCTACCAATTGCTGATGAACGGCGAAACGGACAAGGCCCAGCGAGTGATGCAAGGACTGTCCGTTGGCCTCACCGACGCCGAAGCGGCGCGGGTCTACATCATCGACTGCGGGAGCGGGGAGCAGCGGGAGCTGAGTATCCGACGCTGCGAAATGGCCACCGCCGGCCGTGCCATGGTCGTGAGATGCCCGGCCGAGGAGAACCACATTGTCATCGTGGAACCCGTTCAAGGCCCACAAGGCGAACCGAACCAGGCCAGCATCGCGCCCGACCTCCAGCGCCTGGTGCTGTCGCTGACCGGCCACCACCTGGGCGGCAGCGGCCACCGGCTGCTCACCATGATCGCTGCAGCGCACGAAGAGGCCCAGACCGCACTGCGCTTCACGAAGCACGCCCGCGAGCCGTACGCCCTCACCGAAGGCAACACCAACCTCGTCGACCTGCTGGACCCGAAGGCTGCACGAACCTGGGCACTGCGACAGCTGGCACCCATCCGCCAGGAGCTGGCACCTCCTCAGGCGGAACAGCTGGAACGGACGCTCTCCGTGGCGTTCAACCACCCACGAAACACCGCCGCCCGCATGCTCGCAGTCCACCGCAACACCGTCGCCACCCGTCTGAACCGGGCCGGCGAACTGCTGGACCGGGACCTGAACGGCATCCTCAACCGCGTAGTCGTCGGTCTCGCGATAGACGTCGCCGCCGGCCCGGACCAAGTCCACGGCGAAACGTCCGCAGGCAGAATCGAGCTGTCCGACCTTCTAACAAGCCCCCCAGTCCGGAGCTGGGCGGAGACCCTCCTCAAGCCGGTGATCGCCGACCGCCGGAAACTCTCCCGGACACTAACAACATGGCTGGAGACCGACCGGAACGTAGAGAAGACAGCCACGTCACTCGGCCTGTCCGAGGCCACCATCCGAAGTCACTTGAAGACGATCGAAGTACTCACGAGCCGACGCCTCAATACGCTGCACGGCCTGAGGGATCTCACAGTCGCACTAGCCGTCTGCTCTCCGGCGCATATCCGCCGCGCCCTGTTTCTCGTCGCGGCCTGAAGGATCCTGCCACACCTTGCAGCCCCCATGCGGCGGTTTCGGTCCGGCTCAACCAACGGGCGACAAGGTCATCCCTACTGGCTGCTGGGGACCCAGATGCTACGCCCCCGCACACCCGCTGGCCCCACCGCTGGGTCCTCAAACGCGGCCTGGCCTGAAAATGATGAACGCCCGCCGCCAGCCCGCGCGTCGACTCGCTTGTCCAACACTACGAGACGCTGATTCCCTGTACAGCCATCATCCTGATGGCCAGGCGCTTGCCCCGCGGCTTCAGACAGTCTCACAGCCCGCGATGACCTGGGCCCGCTGACGCCTGGGAACGAAGGGCATCACCCAATTACCTAGCAGGTATGTTGGGGCTTGCTAGGCGCACCTTTACTCATCTGCAAGTTGGCCGATAGGCAGGGTCCTTGCGCCCCAGGTCGGGGGGGTGAACGCGTCTGCATGATTCCTCTGATGAGTGTGCAAGGGTTCATACCCGAACCCTCAATCTGTGCATACGTTCAATACCGTATCGGTTGTCATGCACTTAGCGTGAAGCCCGTTAGGAACTACGCACCTCTCAACTCCTGGGGGTTTTCCGTGTCATTCGGTCGTGCTGCTGTCATCGGGTCAGTGCAGGATGCCGCCCCGATTACCGCTGAGCTGTGGGCGTCAGGCGCCGAGGTGCGCACCTGGCTTCTGCCTGACGGCTGCACCGGCCAGGAAGCGGCTGTTCTCGCCGAGCTCGCAGTCGTGGGCGCCGACTGGGAGGAGTTGCTGACCAGGGCAGAGGTCACCGTTACAGCCGTGCGTAACGCAGAAATTCTGCACAGCGCCGTCGTTCCTTACGTTCTTCCGCGTCTGCCGATCGGGGCCTTGTGGCTGAACCTCTGGGAGACCACGGCCCAAGATGCGAGCATCCTGCAGCAGGCTGCCGCCGAGCACGGAATCACCTTCCTGAACGCGATCGGCTCCAACCCGCAGTCCAGTCCGGCACCAGCATCATCCCCGCATTCGTGCTCCACAGCGAATACACCAACCTTCCCTGCGAGCAAGGTGCGGCAAAGCCAGTCTCCGGAGCTGTCCACTCCCCGACCTGGTGAAGCCCACACAACGCCTGCAGGAATTTCGACCCCTTCGCGCAACACATCCGCTGCGGGAACTCAGTCTCCGCTCCGGGATCCGACCTGGGACATCTGCGGCAGCGACAGCACTCGCCGTGGAGAAGGGGGCCAGTTCCGTTGACCTGCCGCATCCTCCCGGGTGCGCACGGGTGCCGGCCCGAAGGCCGGCAACCCTGACTCGCGCCGAGTCAACCACCAGCAGACCAACCGATCCGCCGGGGCTCGCTGCCGTGTTGGAGCACGTCAGCGCCGCCAGGATAGACCAGCTGCCCCTTGCCGGGACAGGCCGGACGAGTCTTCGTCCCGCCCGGTCCATCCTGTGCGCCGAGCCCTCTGGATCAGACAGAGGGACGTCGATGACATCTCGAGCAGGCCGCGCTGCGGCCGCACCGCCGCTCTTGGGCGAGCGAGCGCCGAGCCCGTACGCCCACAGTGCGGGCCGGCCCCACATTCACACGACCGTCGGCATTGGCTCGTCAGGCGGTCAGCCATCGGCCCCGGCTTCTAGCTAGCCGAAGGGGCCGGCCGCTGGGGGGAGCTGACACTCCCTTGTGCGGCGGCGCCGGCAGGAGCTGCACAGCTCCCCAGCACAGCTCCTGCCGGCGCCACCATCTCCGTCACCGGCGCAATCCGTATTGCCCTCTGGCAGCCTCCTCACGCCGGCCCGGCAGACGACGGCCCTTTCGACGCCTGAGCTGCTACCAACTGACTGCCGCGTCCTGCCCGCTCTGTGCCCGCAGGTCGCCGGCATGGCACCGGATTCATTCATCACGCCCGAGAACCGGGCGCATCTCTCCACACCCATTGATGCCCTATATGTGGCATTCATTCTTGAAGGGTTCTGTCCGCATGCCTCTCAACCGCCGCAAGACCGCGACCGCCCTCCTCGCTGCGGTCGCAGCAACCGGCAGCCTCCTCGCCACGGCCGCGCCCGCCAGCGCGGCGCCCAACTGGCAGTGCAAGGCGACCACGAAGATTCTGTCGCTGCCGAACAAGCCGGACGTCGCCGTGACGGTCGACATCTGCCTCGCCTTCACCGGATCTTCCGGCAGCTACCGCGGCTACGAGGCGTACGTGCGCAAGGTGTCGTGGGACGGCACCGGCTTCGGCATGGGCGGCAAGCGCCTGAACCACGCCTACGTTCAAATTCGCGCCGAGCACAAGGACCGCCCCATGGCGACACGCACCGAGCGGGTCGACGACTACATCAACGGCTCCGAAGCCGGTTGGCGCGGGGCTTTCTACGAGAACGCCAGGTACTGGGGTACCAAGCGCACTTTCACCGCCGACGGGGCGCTGTACGCGGACATCGCCAACGACGGCAAGGGCTATATCCGCTACGACCTGGCCGGTACCCGCGCCGTATAGCCGCGGGGCCTCCTGACGCTCTGCCCTCTCCAAGACCGGCCATGGCCGCCGCTTGATCCACCCTCTGCGGCGTGCCGTGGCCACCTGTGGGGGTGCCGCTGGTCCCCCTGGCGGCGCCCCCACACCTTCGACCGCGGGCCATGCCCTGCGGATGCCGCTTGACTCCGCTCAGGAGTACCTGTGCCCCGAACCAATGCTTATCCGCCTCCCGTCCGCTCCTCCGCCTCCGGCACCCGCTGGCCGCCCGTCATTTGGGTGCTGCTGCTGGGCACCTTCGCCGTGCGCAGCGCCGGCTTCGTGTATCCGTTCCTCTCCTTCCGGCTGGCCGAGCTGTCTCTGTCCACGGCCATCGTGGGCTATGTCCTGGCCGCGTTCGGCGCGGGCTGGCTGCTGGGCCAACTCCTGTGCGGATGGGGAGCCGACCGGTACGGCCGCCGCACCACGCTGATCAGCGCCATGGCTGTGGCGGCGGTGGCGATGCCTGCTCTGGCGTGGACGCAGTCCGCGGCCGCGGTGTTCGCCGCGGCCCTGGTCGCCGGCGTCGTGTACGACGCGCCCCGCGCCATCACCTCCGCGGTCATTGCAGACGTCTTCCCGACCGAGTCCGCGCGGACCCGGGTCAACGCGGCCCGCCACTTCGCCGTCAATGTCGGCGCCGGTCTGACTGGCGCTGCCGGTGGACTGCTGGCCGGCCGGGTCGACATCGACACCTTGTTCCTCATCAACGGCGCCGTGTGCGGCGTTTTCGGCATCGCAGCCCTCGCTGTCATGCCCACCGACCACCACTCGCGCTCAAAAGCTCCGTCGCTCGGGTCAGCAACGGATGGCTGCGGACAGGCGCTGCGCGATGGCCGGCTGTGGCTGCTGTGGCTGGCCAGCCTCGCCGCGCTGACCTGCTGCGCTGCGATGTTCACCGTGCTGCCGATGCTGATGGCCGCCGACGGACTCGCCGCGAGCTCCTACGGCTTGACGCAGGTCGTCGCCGCGATCGTGGTCATCGCACTGTCGCCGATCATCACGCCGTGGCTCACGCACCGCGCTGTCGCGGGAGCTCCGATGACGGGTCTGTTCGCCGCCAGCTCATTGCTGCTCGGCGTTGGTATGGGAACGGCCGGAGTTGCCTCCACCACCCCCGGCTACGCGGTCACCGTCACGCTCGCCGTGCCGGGGGAGATCATCTTGTTCATCGCGGCCAGCGACATCCTCAACCGCATCTCACCCGCCGACGCCCGAGGCCTGTATGCCGGGATCTGGGGCACCACGCTTGCGGTCGCGGTCGTTGTCTCGCCGCTCCTCGCTGCCTGGGCACTGAACACCGGCGGCGGCCGGCTCGCCGGCGCCACAATCCTGGCCTGCGGACTCACCGGCGCCCTGCTCTGCGGGCCACTGGCGGCCCTGACCAGGCCGAAACCGGTGCCCGGCCCGCCAGCCGCGGCACGCCACTCTCCGCACCAGGTGCCCGAACCATCCGGCGTCGGCCGGCTGGAGCGGCACGAGGGCGCCTTCCAAGGGAGCTGACCGATGCGTCATTTCGAAACCGGGAGACTGACCACAACGACCGGCAGCGTCAGCGTCCTTGCCTCTGCCGCACCAGCAATGGTCCGGGTGATTGAAGGCCCGCTCGCCCACACCTTCCTCGCCACGCAGTGGGCCGACCTGTTTCAGCAGGACCCGCTCGCTACGCCCTACCAGGCCCCGGGCTGGCTCGCCGCGCACGCCGACCAGCTCCCGTTGACCGCCAGTTTGATGATCCTGATGGCGGAGAGCACCGGCGGCCCTCGGGCTGCGCTTGCCGTCGTCCGCGATCGCACGGCCGGCGGCTGGCTGGAGGTGACACCGCTGTCGACGCCCACGGCCGAGTACGTTCGGATCGTCGGCCCGGACGCCGAACACCCCGCCGTCGCGGCCTCTTTGGCCGAGGCCCTGACCCGCCTCGATGCCGACGTCATGCTCCCCGACGTTTCCGCCACCAGCGCTCTCGGCCGGTACATCTCCTCGTGGCAGCACGCACTCACCCGCTGTGCCCGCATCCCCCTGCCCGTCCCCTACGCGGCCATGTCTCGCTCCACCCGCCGCGACCACCGGCGCCGTGAGCGCGACTGGGCAGCCCTCGCCAACCGCGGCCACACGATCGACTACCACCGCACCCAGAGCGCCGCCGAACTCTCCGACGTCTACGCGGTTCTGGCACATCTGCACCGCCGTCGCTGGAGGGCGAGCGGCCCGGAGCATCGGGTCACCTCCGCCGACGGCCGCCTGCGCACCGTTCTCGAGCGCTGCCCGGAGTCGGCGTTCATCGCCACCCTCAGCATCGACGGCAAGCCCGTGGCCGCCCAGTTGTGTCTGCACCGCGGCCGCCACGCCTACTCGATGCTCCCCGCGATGGATCCCGACCACGACGACCTCGCCCCAGGGCACGCACTCCTGCGTCACCTCACCGACGACCTCACCACCGCCGGATTCGCCTCCCTCGACCTCGGTCGCACCACCTGCGCACCAGGTCAGGTCGCCTACAAGCAGCAGTACGCGCCCACCTGGTCCGCCACCGTCACCGCGGTTCGCCGCACCCTGCCGTCCAGACCCGATGAGATGCGAGGAAACGCCTGATGTTCACCACTCCAGCGCCCGCGCCACTGGTGCCGCCCGAGAATCCCGCGGCGATCCAAGGCGGCGACCTCACCGCCTACCGGCCCGGTCAGATCACCGTCGACCTGTCCACCTGCACCAACCGCCTCGGCCCGCCCCCGCACGCGATCGCCGCTGTACGCCGGCTCCTCAGCGAGCGGCCCGACGACCTGGTGCCCCCGCCGTACGAACGCGCACAATCCCCGTACGTTGCGGAGAAGCGCTACCTACAGGCGTTCGCGGACCGGCTCGGCGCCGACATCAGCGACATGCTGCCCGGCCGCGGCGTCACCGAGTTCCTCACCATCCTGTCCCGCGTCCTGCGCGAGGAACGCGTCGCGGTCATCGCGCCCGACTACACCGAGACGATGCGGCTGTTCTCCTACACCACCTTCGTCTCCCCACCCGAGATTGCCCGGGACACCGTCGAACTGCGACTGGAACGCGTGCGCATGGCCCTGCGGACCGACGACGTGGTGATCCTCTCGAACCCGTCGAACCCGCTCGGGCACTTCATCCCAAGCAATGATCTGCTCCAGGCCGCCCGGGAGAATCCCGGCGCAGTGCTCGTGGTCGACGAGGAGTACATCGAGTTCCAGGGCGACAGTCTCAGCCTCGCCGGCGCGGACGCCGACAATCTGGTGGTCCTGCAGAGCACGGGCAAGACCTACGGGATGACGGGCTCCCGCGCCGGGATGCTCTGGACCCGCAACGAGCACATCCGCGACCTCGTAGGCGCACAGTTGATCCGCTGGCCCCTCTCCTTGCTGGACATCACGCTCGGCGTCGCTGCACTGGAAGACACCGCCTGGCTGACCACGGTGCGGGCCGTCATCCAGGACGATGCCCGCCGGCTGCAGCAGGTCCTGGCCGACCGGTTCGACGAGCTGGTAGTGCCCGCCGGCATTCACTACCGCTTTGTTCACCTCGCCGACCCGCGGCCGGTTGTCGAGCACCTCGCGGCGCATGGCACCGCGGTCCGCATGTTCGACGGCGCCGTGAACGGCGCCTGCGGCATCCGCATCATGGCCCCGAACGGACCGGCCGAACTCGCCGCCTTCTCGGCCGCGCTCGACACCCTCCCGGCCGGCTGGGGACGAGCATGAAACTCGTCCTCGACACCGACACCATCACCTACGAACAGGCCCAGCGCACCCTGCGCTCCCTCTACGGAAGGGAGAGCTCGCCCGAGGCGTCCGTCCGGCGGCCGCCGTATTCCGGCAAGTTCGTCCTCGAGCCGCTCCCCGGACCTGCAACGCTGGGGGAGGAGGCGTGAGCGAGCCGATACTGCACCTCGTCCTCGGCGCCACCGGCTTGGGCAAGACCCGTCTGTCCGTCGCGCTCGCTCGCGTCTACGACGGCTGCGCGGTCCTCGTGCTCGACCGCATCCAGTGCTACCCCGAACTGGCCATCGGATCCGCCCGGCCCACCAGCGACACGTTGCGTGGAACCACCCGCCTCTACCTCGACGACCGGCCGCTCTCCCCGCACGGCCCGATCGCCGCAGTCCCCGGCATCGACCGGCTGCTGCTCCACCTGCGGCAATGCCTGGAGGACGGCACCCGGGCGCTGGTCATCGAGGGCGGATCCATCTCACTGCTCCATGAATTCCTGGCGCGTCCGGGATGGTGCAGCGGCTGGGATCTGCGCGTGACCGCCTACACCGAGCAGAGCCTGGCCGCATACGAACTTGCGGTGGGGGAGCGGGTGGAGCGGATGCTCGGCTGCCGGATCCGCCGCGGCGAGGTCCGGACCCTGCTGGACGAGCTCGCCGACCTGTGGGACGACCCGCTCGCCCGCAAGCACGCCGCCGGCGTCCTCGGCTATGAGCAGGCCATCGATCTGTGCGAACTCAACGGCCTTAACCCCCGAGAACTCATAGAGCCGGCGGGACTGTTGTGGCGGGGGGAACTCACCGCACTGATCCGCGCTGCGCACCTTGCGTACGGCCGCCAGCAGCGACACGCACTCGCCGCAGCCTGGCCCATCCTGACAGCCCTGACAGAGAGCGCCGAACTGTGCGAGATCTGACCATCCCCGACGCGCAATGCATGCCCCGTGTTGCCGTGTTCTGCGGAGCAGCCGCCCCGACGGACGCCGTCTACGTGTCGGCCGCGGCCGCCATCGGAACGCACCTTGCCGAGCACGGCGTCCATATCGTCTACGGCGGCAGCCGGCTCGGCATGATGGGCGCCCTCGCGGACAGCGCCCTCGCCGCCGGCGCGCCGGTGACCGGCATCCTCCCGCGCGCCCTGAACACTCCGCGCATCACCCACTCCGGACTCACCACGCTGAAGACCGTGCCCGACACGGCTGCACGCCAGGACTGCTTCATGGAACTGGCCGACGCGTTCCTCGCACTGCCCGGAGGCCTTGGCACCCTCGACGAACTCACGGCCGTTTGGGCCAGCGCCGCCCATCAAGACCGCGCCAAGCCGATCGGGCTGCTCAACACCGACCGCTTCTACGACCCGCTGCTCACCTTCCTCAACGGCGCGGCGGCTGCCGGATATCTCGCTCACCACCCGCACCTGCGCCTCAACACCCTCGCCGTCGTCGACGATGACCCGGCCGGCCTCGTTGCCTCCCTCCTCACCCGCCTGACTCCAAGGCGGCCCGTACGCCGAGCGCTGGCCTCCACTCGGACGGGCACATGAACCCGGCGGTGCCGCCGGGCCGGTGCCCGCACCTGGCGGCAGGGGCAGGTCTCCACGAACGCCTTGCACACCTAAGGGAACGAACGCCAGTCAGCGAAGTCCTGCTCCACGGCCGGGTGCTGGCGTGGCTGGTCACGCGGGCTGCCGACATCGAAGAGGCCCTGACCAACCCCGTCTTCAGCAGCAGTGACCAGTGGCTCACCACTGACATGGACGGGCCGGCGCGGTCCACCGTCAAGATCTCCCTGATGGGCGTGGACGGCGCAGGGCACCGGCGTCTGCGCCAGGCCATAGGACGCCCGTTCAGCGCCCGCCTCGTCGAAGGACTGTGGGTGCCCATCCAGGTGCTGACCGATCACCTCGTCGACCAGGTCGCCGCACGTCTCGCCCAAGGCGACAGCGTCGACCTGGTCCACGAACTGGCACTCCCGCTGCCCCTGCACACCATCTGCGACCTCATGAACATCCCGCACGGCCATCGCGCCACGATCCACCAGCTCACCACTCGGCTCCTGGCACCCGCGACCGGGCCCGCGGAACGCGAACATGCCCTGCAGCAGCTCCGCCAGCACATCCATACACAGGCCCAGCAGAGCGCTGCCGAAGCCGACACGGACGGGGACGACACACTCACCGCGGACGAGATGGCGGACGCGGGGATCCTGCTTCTGATCGCGGGGTTCGAGACCACCGCGGCGCTCATCGCCAGCACCCTACTGACGCTCCTCAGCCGACCCGCCCGCTACCGGGAACTGGTCCGAGACCCGTCGCTGGTTGCCGCGGCGGTGAACGAAGTGGCCCGCCTCGAAGGGCCCGTGGCCTTTGGCGTCACCCGTTACACCAGCGCCGACGTCACCATCGCCGGCACGCGCATCCCCGCCGGACAGCGCGTACTGCTCAGCCTCGGCGCCGCGGACCGTGACCCGCGCCGCTGGCCGCAGCCCGACGAGTACGACCCGCACCGGAGCTCCGGGCGCATCCTCGCCTTCGGCCACGGCCCGCACTACTGCCTCGGCTCCCATCTCGCCCGCCTACAAGCCCAGACCACCATGGCCACGCTCACCCGCCGACTGCCGCACCTCGAACTCGCCGTACCGCCCCACACGATCCCCCGCCAGGACGGCATCTTCCACGGCCCGGCACGGCTCCCCGTACAAGTCAGCTCGTCCCGGAGGCCATGACGCCCGCTGGACCGCTAGCGAAACTGTTGCGCCTCCAGTTGCGTCTCTTTATTGAGTGGCGCCAAACAGATGAAGCTTGGATCGAGTCCGCGCAGACCGACCGGATTGCCGTTGCCATTCGCTCGATCAGTTCAAGGCGCCAAGCTTAGGCAGTGGATCAGGAGCGACACGCCTGCCCGGGCGGCGAGGGTGTTCCGCTTGGTGCTGGCGGAAGGTGGTGTTCTGCGCCAGGGTCGCTCCCAGGGAACGGGGGCTGGGTGTGCTGCGCCCACTCTGGCACCGGGAACTGACATGTCGGGCGGAAACACGCTCCCCATCTGAACCGGCTCTGGCGCCAGGTGACACAGCGAGGGGCCGTTAGTGGTGGCCATAGATCACGCCTTATGCTTCCTGCGGCACGAGAAGTGCTCGGGCAGCCCTTCGGGTCCTGGAAGGCTTGCGGGCTGACCGCAGCCGAAGCGGCAGAGCGGGATCGCTTGACCCGATGCGTCGCCTGGAACCCTGGTGGCCTCGGTTTCCCGGGGGCGGGACTCGAGGACGATCGCGCGGCTACCACGTCTCTGCTTCGGTTCAGCCCGTACCTCCGACGTCGGACGGTCTTCGGTGCACCTTTCGTGCCGGTCACCCTGTCGTACTGATGGCTGGCGCTCCTTGTCGTCCGGGGCGGGCCCGTTCGCCTCAAGGTACTGCTGCCACTGCTGTGCGGGGAGCCAACCGTGGTGGCCGCCCCGCTGGAACGGGATCCGCTCACCGGCCGCAGCTTCCAAGATGAACCGGGTGAGGGTCAGGCCGCCTTCTCCTGTGAAGGTGCTCGACTGATGGGCGGGCACGAGGACACGGTGCCAGCCCCCGCAGTACCCGGCGTCGGTGGGGTTCTCCGGGTCGTAGGGCTTCTCCGGGCACCGGGTGAGCGCGCCGGATTGGCTGCACTGACCCTCCTCCAGGACGAAGTTGCCGTCCTGGACCGCGATGGGGTTCTTCTGCACGCGGATGACGGAGGCCGGCAGGTTGGGTGTGCGGACGTAAGGGACTCTGCCGATGCCTGCGTGGTCGGGGTCGGCGAAGTCCCAGACCGACTGGATACCGCCGCGGCGCCGGAACCCCTCCCGTGCACGCATCCCGCGGGCTGTCTGGGCGCTCAGCTGAGGCTCGTAACCCAGGACGATGCCGTTGGCGCCGTTGATGCGTACATCGAGGCGCGCGTGCCCGTCAGCGGTCTGCGACTCGATGTTTGCGCGGAAGCCGTGATCTTCGGAGTCCTTCGCAACGCGTTCCTTGCGTGCGAGGTGTTCATCGGACTCGTGGCTGATGGGCTTTTCCCCGGGTTTCCGGTGGTGGGAGGCAAGCCATACGCCGTCACGCTGGACGAGGTACATGGGGACGCGACGGCCGCGGAGATCCCGGCAGTCGGGGCAAATGAGCCCGCGCTTTTCGACGGGGACACGTCCTCGCATGCGTAGGAGCACGTTCAGAAGGTCTAGGCCTTGCGGCACGCCGAGGTCGGCGCGGTCCAGATCGAGATTGCGGCCGGCCGGTTCGTAGTAGACGGGATTACGGAACAGGTCTTCGTCGCTGTCGATCTGAAGGTCGTCGTCCATCGGAGCTCCCCACAGCCGCCACGGGTAGGACTCACAACGCTACGGGGAGGGTATGACAATCGGGGCTGAACTGCGGAGACAGGACGCACTGAAAAGACAGGGGCAGTGGCCTACAGCGGGTCAGGTCCGCACAACTCGCAGCGCTTCCTGCGGATCTTCTTTTCTCGTAGCTCCTGTGCGGTGAACAGGGAGGGAAGACCGGGCCATGCCAAGTAGGACCGGCTGTGCCCGTGGCGGATTGCATCGATGCCCATCTCCATGGCCTCGACGCGCTTCTCGAGGCTCATAAGCGAACGGCAGTCCCATCGGTGCAGCCGGCTCGTGCTGGATCCCATGGCATAGGTCTTGCCCTCGTCGAGCTGTGCCTTCCACCGGGCAATGTCCTCGCGGGAACGTTGCCGCACGCTGCGAATTGAGGCGCAGTCCTGGCAGATGCCTTTCGTGTACTCGCATGAGCACATCCCGCAGTCGTCGCAGGGCACGCACATGTGGGCACGCCGTTCCGGCAAGGTGGGGGTCTCGTTGACTGTGATGACCTTGCCCTGGCCGGCGTGGTCCTTGAGGTCGGCGGTGCCCACGGACTCGAGCTCGGCAATGTACGGGAGCAGAGACTCGGTCGAGTGAAGGCCGGCCAGAGCTGCGATCTGATTCAGCCCGCTGTCCTCGGTCTCCAGGCTGGCCAGGAGCAGGACGTACACGAGGCGGGCGGTCGGAGTGAGCGCGGCGTTCATCACGGTGTCGCGGTCGACGAGGAAATCGGGTTGGACACGGGTGCGAATCACCGGCATGTGATGTCTCCTGAGAAGGTTCGAGCCGAGCGCGCGGGCCGGTCCGAACGGGGTGTCAAAGTGGGATGAGGCGCTTGTCGAATGCTTCCACGAGACGCCGGACGACGTAGTCGGGCATGCGGCGGTTCACGTCGTCCGCGAGCTCCACGCGTAAAGGGACGCCGAGTTCCAGCTGGATCTTCCACGAGAGGAAATTGGTCGATGGGTAGGCAGTGCCAGCCGATTCCCGGCCGGGGGTGAACCCGCGTGACGAAGGGATTGGTTGCGGCGGCGTGAACGACTCCCAGACATTCACGCCGAGAGAAGCAGCCGGCATCGCCATCTCGTTGTCCATGGAGATGTTGACGAACCGGAAGATGTTCTCGATTAGCTTGGCCACCTCGGCGACCTTGGTCCCGGACACAGTTATCGTGGTCTGAAAGATGCCGTCGTAGAAACCCTTGATCACGTCAAGTGATGTGGCGTCAATTCCGGACACCAATTTGGGTCCGCCCGCCGAACGACCACCTCTTGCTTCCCGGAGCGATACGCTCGGGACTGAATCCAGCCAGGAAGTCCACCCTACCTTTGAGGCCCGACGCCGTCTCCAGGATCGGCAGCAGCCGTTCCTCGGGGGTGCCGGGATAGGTCGTGGACTGCAGGACAACGGTCGGGCCGGGCCGAAGGTGCACCAGGACCCGGGCGCGGGACTCGACGTAGGCCGGCGCAGTCTGGTCTTCCCGGCGGCGATACAACAGATCGTGGTCGACCGTCACCTGACCTCCCTGCATGGGCGGACTAACCGCGCCAGGCGTTACACCCTAGGTATCCTCATGTCGCTGGGCTGCACGCTGCTTGAACGCAGGCCATAGTCACCGCGCGAAGCGTTACACCCTCGCATGACACGATTGTTGGCTCCGGGCCCGCTTGTCGCTGCGGGGCCGGAGCCGACATTCCGTATGGTCCGCTGGGGGCTATGTCCAGCCGTGCTCTGTCAGGCCACCGTCAGCGTCCTTCAGGTAGCCGAGGAGGCCTTCCTTCGGGTACTCGATGATGTCCTCGGGCAGCTCGTGGACGCTGAACCACTCCAGGCCGAGGCATTTTGCCGGTTCCCGGTTGACGGGCTCCCCGCTCCACTCGGTGGCCACGAAGAAGAACCCGATCCGCTCCACCGTGTCGTCTTGCTGGTGGTGCACGACGTGGACCAGGCGCAGGTGGTCCGGATCGACCGCGACGCCGGTCTCTTCCAGCAGCTCACGCGCGGCCCCGGCGCTCAGGGACTCGCCACGGTCGAGCTTGCCCGATGGCATGTGCCATCGGCCGTAGCCGTATGGGCCGCCGCGCTGCGAGAAGAGCAGCTTGTCGCCGTCGCGGAGGATGACGTGAGTGTCGATGACAGGTTGTGCGGGTTCCGGATTCATGTTCCCTGGGGGGTTGTTGGGTTCGGTGAGATTGCCGACGCTACCGAGGGATCGGGGAGCGCGTCGGCGATTCTGCATGCGACGTCCGATGGTGTGACATCGCTGGTGTCGAGGATCAGCACGTTCACGTTTCTGGCCTTGAGGGTCTGGGCGGTCTCCGCGTAGAGGTCGACTTCGCGGCCGGGCGCGGTGGGGTCGAGGTGGAAGCGGTGCCGGATGCCGCGCTTGGCTATCCGGTTGGCGATGAGGCCGGGTGAGGCGGTCAGGATCACCGCCAGGTCGGGCATCAGGATGTCCGCGTTCAGGTCGAGCAGGAACTTCAGCGGCACGCCGTCGAGCCGTTGCAAAACCAGCGTCGAGGCGACGTAGCGGTCACAGATGACCGTGTCGCCGGCCTTGAGCGACGGCTTGATCTCGTGCTCGATGTGCGCGTACCGGTCGGCCGTGACCAGGCAGGCCAGGGCGTGCCCGTGAATGTCGTTGGCGTTCTCGCGGGTGAAGACGCCCAGCTTGCTCGTGGAGGGTTCCACGGTATGGCGTACGACGATGCCCCGTTCGGTCATCTCCGAGCGCAGGGCCTCGATGGTGGTCGACTTCCCGACTCCGCTGGGGCCGTCGAGGGTGATGAACAGGCCCCTCCGCTGCGTCATGCCGCGGTCTCCTGAGTCGCCTGGTTGCGCTCGTGCTGCTCGCGGGTGAGCGTGGCCAGGGTGGAGCGGACCTTGGTGAGAGGGACGTCTCCGAACTGGATGCCGACGCTGAAGTTGAACTCGTCGCGTTGACGCATCGACTCGTCGGCGCCGTCTTCGGTCAGGTCGACGTCTCCGTACGCGAGGAGCGTGTCGGGATCGTGGCCGGCAGCGGTGAGGGTCTGCCACACGGGCGTGCCGGGGTAGGGCCGGAATTCGAACACGCTGGCCCGTACGTCACCGGGGGCGCTGTCGGCGATGCGCCAGAGGTTGTGGATGTGTCGGACGGTCGCCTCAAGGTCGTCGTGGCTCTCGCCGGGGAAGCCGAGGATGAAGTAGCCCTTCACGCCGATGCCGTGCTCGACCAGGCGGCGGGCGACGCGCTCGGTCATCTCGGCGTTGATGCGCTTGTCCATGGCCTTGAGGATGCGGTTGCTCCCGGACTCGATGCCGAGGGCGACCTCCCGCAAGCCGTTCGCGACGAGGCGGTCCAGCTCTTGGTCGGAGATCCGATCGAGGACGTTGATGCGGCCGGTGGCATCCCACACGTACCGCTCGCCGATTTTGTGGCGGGTGAAGGCCTCCATCTGCTCATCGATGACGCGGCCGACGCCGAGGAACAGGTCATCGACGAACCGGAAGGCGGTGACGCCGTACTCGTCGTGGAGCATGTCGAGTTCCCCGATGATGTTCTCGGGGCCGCGGACACGGATCAGCAGGTCGGGATTGGCGCTGACGGCGGCCCCGCAGAACGTGCAGTTGTAAGGGCAGCCGCGGCTGCCGACGATGTTCGCCTCCGTGTGCCCGGCGCGGGCCGCGTGCTGGAGTAGCGCAGTGTTGCGGCTCACGGCGAGGCGCCGGTCCGTCTCCGTGGGCGCGGCCTGGTACGGGTCCTGCGGCAGGAAGGCGCGGTTGACGTACGGCAGGGCGTTGATGTCCGGGCCGAGCATCTGCGCGCTGAGCTTCTTGTCGTCCGGGATGCCGGTGGCCTGGGTGCCGAGCAGACGATCGCGCCACACCACGCCGGGCAGTTCACGGCGGCGCTGCTCGTCCTCCAGGAGGGCGGCAACCCGCAGTTCGCCTTCGCCGAGGACGAGAGCCCGCAGGTTGGCCATGCGCGGGTCGGCGAGGATTCGGGCGGGCATGGCCTTGGCGTGGTGGCCGCCGACCATCAGCGCGATGTCCGGATCGAGGGCCGCCGCGATGCGTGCGGACATCTCGTAGGTGGGGGCGAGGAGGTTCATGGCCGCCCACCGTGGTGCTGCTGCGTTGACGAGCTTCGCCGTCTCCATGATGCCGAGCCCGTGCGCTTCGGCGTCGAGGACACCGACGTTGAAGCCGGCCTGCTGCGCGTACGTGGCGATGTAGGCCATGCCGAGCACCGGGAGGGTGTAGTCGTTGGTGCGCGGCCGTTGGCCGTAGTCGCGCAATGGTGCGTTCACGAACAGCGCGTCGAGTGAGCGGGCCGGATCGGCGCCCGTGATCAGCGGTAACTGCGGCATTGATCCTCCTGGTCATCGGGCATGGCAGCCCCAGGTGAGGGTGGAGAGGGTCAGGGTGTGCAGGGCGGTGCTGTCGGGTCCGGCCATGCCGGTCCACATCGGGCCGAATGCCTTGTCCTTCTTGTCCGGCCAGTCGTGTTCGGGCGCGATCTGCGCGGCCCAGGTGCGCACGGCGAGGTCGTCATGCGGGTAGATGCTGAAGTCGCCGGTGTAGTCGGCCGCCGCAGCGGACGCGGTCCACGGGCCGATCCGGGGAACGTTGGTCAGCGCGGAGGCCAGGCCGCCGGCGTCCATCCGCTGCCAGTGCACGAAGTGCAGCTCATGCTGGGCGGCGGCGGCCTGCAAGACGGAGCGGTGGAACTTGGCGCCTACGCTCTCGAACTTCGCCTCGCCGAGCGCCAGGACTTGCTCGGCGGTGGGGGCGACGGCAAGTTCACCGTGCGGGGTGTCGATGGTGGTGCCGTAGGCCTTGCACCAGGCCCGGTAGAGCTTGCGGGCCTGTCCAGCTCGTACGACCTGCCGGAGGATGGCCGTGCTGATCGCGTCCCACAGCCACGGGTTGGCCAGACGCTGTGTGGGCCCAAGGTCATCGAGCCCGGCCTTCAGCGCGGCGGGGACGGTGCCGGGCAGGCACGCGGGGTCGGTGGTGACGAACTGGGGCTTTACGTCCTCGGTGCCGTGCACACAGCTCATGTGCAGGCCTTCGCGGTCCCAGAGCAGGACCCAGACCCCGCACGCGGTGCGTACGGCTCGCGCGCGGCCTCCGGTCTCGGTCTCGCTCCAGGCAGGGTGATCGGTCGTCAGGACGCCGGTCATGGCGTGCTCCTCATGTAGTGCGGTTGTTGCGCCGTAGCCTCTCGCGTCACGGAGGTACGGCGCGCGCGACCCCAGGAAAGCGGAGCGAGATCAGTCGATGAGGTCGCGCTGGGAGAGGTAGCTGCGCATCAGGCGGTACTCGTCCACGGTTGCGGGCCGGGACTCGGCGGCATCGGCGCCCGGCTCGGCCGGTGCCGGCCAGGTGTCCCGCGACGGCATCAGCTCTACCGCGGCGTTGGAAACGCGTTTGCGGCGGGGGCCGCGGACGAACAACGTCACGGTGTCCGGCTCCATCACGGCCTGGTGCACCATCGGGTGGCCAAGGGTGTAGGAGCTGCCGGGACGCTCGATGGTCACGATGCCCCGCTCCACATCGTCGCCGCTGAACGGCCCCTCCCAGCCGTCTGTCCGGCGCCCCACGACGTGCACGTATCCGCCGGTGAGGATGCGTGTGGCGAAGGCGTAGCAGTGGTCATGGGGAAAGCGCTGGTTGTCGAGGCGGGGGTTCATGTTCATGCGGACCTCGAAGCCGCGTTCCGGCGCCCGGTAGACGGAGAGCCGGTTGAGCAGCAGAGTGATGCGGCTGTTCGCCAGACGCTCAGCGTCGTCGGGGATCTCGTCAACGAGCTGGGTGAGTAGCTTCCGGTCCTCGGCGAGGCGGTCCAGGAGGTCACGACTGATCCTCTGGACTTCACGGAGGTCAGGTGTGTCCAGGGACGGGATGCGATCCAGCCAGCTCATCGGGCACCGCCCACACCAGCGCCCACCACGTCTTCGAGCACCCGGCGGGCTCTCTGCGCCACGGCAGCGTGCTCGTTGAACGTCAGCGCCCCAGTCGGAACGGCTTCGGGCTGCGCGACGGCGAGAACCTGCACGCCGCCGGCGCTGCTCTTCAACGCGCACAGCGTGCCCGGGTGAGCCGCGAACGCCTGCTCGGAGGCGAAGCTGCGCACATACTGCGGCCGGCCGGCCTGGAGGTCCTCCGGCCACTGGTACATCTCCAGGTCGAGGGTGCCCGCGACCGTAAGGACGACGGACGTGGAGACGATCGGCCACGTCGTCATCACGGACCCGTAGGCCAGGCGCAGATAGAAGCCGCGGCCGTCGTGGGCCGAGAGCGGCAGATGGGCGAAGCCGTGCGCCATGAAGGCGCCGGAGGGCGCGCCGGGCATGCCGTGTTCCATCAGCCTCAGGAGCCGGGTGGCCAGCGGCAGCAGCCAGCCGGTGGCGTCGGCCACCGGAATCTCGGGGATGTCGCTCGGGTCTCGCCCCTGGTCGAGCAGCCGGTCGACAAAGGCGGGGAGTAAGGCGTCCACAAAGGTGCCCTTCAGGAGTCGGATCGGGAGAGGCCCGGCGCCAGGCTGACGGGGGAAGCCGCCCGGCGCCGGGGGTGTGTGCCGCTCGATGAGCAAGGCCTGAAGCACCCGCCCACCGAGCGGCGGTCTCAGTGGCCGCTTGGGCCAGGCGGCCGGCACAAGGTCGTCCAGGTCCACGACGGTGAACGCGCGGAGCGTGCGCACGAGGCTGGCAGCGAGGAACCACCGCAGGGTGGGGCCCCGTACGGAACGGGGACGTCGTCGCCTGCCAGGACGTGAACGCCGTTGCCGGTGTACTCGTGAGGCGTGCCGATGACTCCGTACAGGGGTGCGCTCTGGACCAGCAGTGCGACGGTCCCGTGTTCGGCAAGGTAGGGGCACTGCTTTGCGGCCATGCGCGCGTGCCGCCGGCAGACTGGAGGTTGAGCGGGTGCTCGATGTGGGCACGCCGTCCTTCTTGCTCTCCAGGAACAGGACTCCGTCTGGGCTCCGGGCGTTGTCGGTCGCGCGGGGGTGGACCAGGCGCCATTTCGGCTCACCGGTCGGCAGGCCGTCGTCTCCGGTGGACTGTGAGACCCGGCCGCAGAGGACATCGCGCACGTCGCGGTCCCCCTGCCCTCGTCCCAGTAGCCCAGGCGCGAGCGGCCTGTGGCGTCGAAGGTGGTACGCAGAGAGGAAGGAGCCGGCCTCTTCGCCGTCGCGGGCGGTGATGTAGGGAACCAGGCAGCTTCTCGATGCAGGCTTCACGCTGCCGCCCCCGTAGCGGCAACGGGGCGGTGCGGGGCGATGATCTGGCCGTCGGGCAGCAGCTCGCCCGTATCGTCAAACAGCAGGACGCCGTTGCACAACAGCGTCCAGCCCTGCACCTCGGAGCGTGTCAACGGCTTGGCCGCTTCGCGATCCGGCTGTGCGGCCGTGGGGCAGGTGGGCGTGTGCTGGCACATGCGCGTCGCTCTTCCTGTCGGTCGTGCGGTGGGGACGGGGGTGTCCTCTTTGGCGGGGACCAAGGGCAGGCGGACGACGATCCGCTTGCTGCCGGTGGCGGTGTCCGGGATGACCTCAGCCCGGCTATAAACACCCGCCAGGGCGTTGACCAGGAACTGACCGCGGTAGGCCGGGCCTGGAATCACACGGCTGTTCTGGGTGCCGGAGCCGGGCGTTCAGGGGGCATCGGCCAGGTCGTGCAGGTCGACGACGGTGTATTCGCGAATGGCGCGTACGAGCTGGGAGGCGAGGAACCAGGGCAGCATGGGCGAGGAGAACGGCAGCGGCTTGTCGTCCGCAGGCAGCGCTCGAATGCCGTCGCTGCTCCATTGGTACGGGGCGCCGATGACGCCGTACAGCGGCGCCGCTCGGACCACGAGCGCCACGTGGCCATTGCGAAGGTGCGGGCACTGCGCGACCGCGGCGGCCGCGTGCTGCACGCAGAACGGCGGCTGCGCGGTCAGGATCGGCTCGTTCGGCGTCGACTGCGGACTCTCCAGAAACAGGTGCGCGTCGCCGATCTTGGCCGGGCCGACGCATGCCTGGCAGCGGAGTTTCATCATGGTCTCGCGCTGCCTGGAGGGGTGGACCATGCGCCACTTCGGCCGACCCAGCGGCATGCGGTCGGGGCCGATGTTTTGGGAGCAGCGGCCCCACAGTTCACCGCGGGTGCCGCGGTCCTGAGGGGTCTCGTTCCAATAGCCGAGCCTCGATCGGCCGCGTTCGGTGAACGAGGCCCGCAGAGCGGACTGGAGCTCACCCTCTTCGCCTTCCCGGGCGGTGATGTACGGCACCAGCCTGGTTGAGGTCTCACTCATCCCGCGACTCCCCGCCCCTCATCAGGCAGCCGGCTGCGGGTCGCCTTTGACGAGATGCGCGTCCTCCCAATCGGGGGACCCGCGGTGGACCTTTCGGGCTGGTGATCGAACATGGACGATTCCTCAGGTCAGATTTGGGGCCCTGCACCCAGTACCGATCGCTCGCGGGGGTGGGAGCGGCGGGCCTGGGTGCAGGGCGGCTGGTGGGCCGTGCCGGGCGCCGGTGTGGGCGCGGCGCGGGGCACGGCCAATTCCGGGGGTCAGGCTGTAAGGAGGTCGAGCAGGCCGAGGGTGGTCAGGGCGAGGTGGCGCAGGTGTACGAGGGCGTCGTGCGCATCCTCGGGCGGCTGTGCGTCCCGCAGTTCGATGGCCCGTGCGAAGGCCGGCAGTTGGTCGTGTGTGCGGCGGACGGCGGGCAGCAGATCGGCGAGTGCGAGCCGCAGCCGGGCAGTGAGATCGGCCATGCGGGTTTCGTCGAGGTCCGAGTACGGGCTGAGAACGTCCTCGAGGTCGTCGTACACGTTCTCGTCGACGAGGGAGAGGCGCAGCGAGTCGAGGACGCGCTGCATGGTGCCAGTGCCTGCGTCGAAGGCCCGGGGCGCAGCAAGGGCGGGGGCGCTTATGCCGGCACCCGGCCGACCGTCATGCGTGCGCGGACGACCTTTCCGTCCCCGTCGCCTGTGAGGAACCACGAAAGATCACAGCCGAGCCGGGCCACCTGCCACAGTCCTCGGCCGCGTTCACCGGCGACGGCCGCCGCGAAGTCGGGGAACTGGGGCAACGGGTCGGAGACGTCAATGAGCAGCTCGTCGTCCTCCGTGACAGTAAGCCGCAGACTGAGGCACCTGCGGTCGCCCAGAGGGCCTGGGTTCGCGTGCACCACAGCGTTGGCCGTCAGCAGTCCGGCCACCACGACAGCCGCCTCCTGATTGCCCGGCCAGCGCGCCATGGTCAGCCGCGTCCGGCCATGTAATCGAGCCAGCTGCGGCGTGTTGGGCTGCGCCTCGAACTTCCGAAACCACTCGTACGTGACGGCTGCGGCAGCGAGTGGGCTGAGCACTGTCTCAGGTGACGCGGTTCTCAATTCCACAGCCTCACTCCTGACGTCGGAATGTGTTCGGAACAGCACACTCGGATTAGTGGGTGATCAGCGTCCACCCATGCCAAGAGGCTTCGCCATGGCTTCGCGCGTAGCTTCTGCGCCGCTTTAGAGCGTCAGAAGTAGCCCAGGAGTAGCGTGTAAGTAGCTTCTGTGCTGGACCAGTTGTCGCGACAAGCCTGCTCGGTGTCCCCTCAAACGACAGGGTTTCGCCGGCCCTCATAACCGGAACGCAACTCGAACCTGGAGCCGTTGTGGGCAGTCCTAAGACACTGCTGAAGGTGCTGATCGACCAGCAGATGCTGACTTGGTCGAGCTTCGAACCGCGATTCCGGACGACGGCAGAACGCATCCTCGGAGATCAAGGGCGGAACGTCACCTTGGGCGAGTCGCAGTTCCGGCGCTGGACGAGTGGTCAGCTCAAGACACTCCCCAACCCAGATGCCTGCCGCGTGCTTGAAGCGATGTTCGATCGTAAGGCCGTGCACCTCTTCGACCCTCCCGACGAGGACGGACCGGCGAGTCTCGACGTACCCGCGCACGACCTGGAAGCAGAGATCGCAATGACCGCACATGAAGCGCAGACAGACGCCAGCGAGATGGCAGCAGCCTCCGTGTCAGACGTGACTGTGGAACAACTCCAAGACGACGTGCACGACCTGGCCCGCTCCTACACCAAAAAGTCGCCCCAGGGTGTCTGGCAGGAGGCCAAGCTGCTTCGGGAGAAGGCTGAACACGGCCGCGAGCGCACCGCCGTCCCGGCACAGCAGCAGGTGCTCCTCATCCTCGCCGGAAAGGCGTCGGCGCTATTGGCGCAGGCAGCATTTGACCTGGGCCAACTGGACGGTGCCAGGCGACTGGCCCGCACCGCGGCCCTGTATGGGGAAACGGCTCGCTATGAACCGCTGCGTGCCTTCGCCGCGGGAAGCCTGGCCTACATCGCGTACTACTCTGGCGAACCCTCCCAGGCCCTCGCCCACGTCCGACGTGCGCTCACCTACGGCGGCCTCGGCGATGTCGCCAACCGCCGACTGCGCGCCATTGAAGCTCGTGCCTTCGGGCACCTCGGCGACGTAACATCCGCTCAGCGCACCATGGCCATGGCGCAGACCGTCGACGCAGGCGCGAGCGACGAGCTCCACGACGACGTAGGCGGAGAGTTCGGATTCAGTCACGAGCGCCTGGCCATGTCCAACGCGTCCACCGCATTGCTCGTTGACGACGGCCACGGAGCGGAAGAGTCCGCACGCCACGCCCTCGATCTGGTATCGAGCCAGCCGCCGCGACAGCAGTCGACGACCGTGATTGGGAAGGCGTCCGCCGATCTGGCGATGGCACGGCTCCTGTCCGGCGACATCGACGGTGCGGCCGACGCACTGCAGGCCGTTTTCAGTGTGCCTGGAGACCAGCGCGTGACAGGACTCGTTTCCCGGGCGGCGGCTGTACGCCGATTCCTCACCCGGCCGAGTCTGAGCAGTGCACAGCGCGCCATCGAGCTAGGCGAGCAACTAGAGGACTTCACGCGCCTCTCACCACAGCGTCTGCTCGTTGCCTACGAGCCGCTCGCGATCGAGGCTTAGTCACAGTGAGGCGAGAATTTTCGCCTCCTTCTCCGAGGCGATCCCGTGTTCTGCCCACCGTGGGTGGTCCACGGGACGTCCGTCGTTCTGAATCCAGCCCCAAGTGTCGCGGATTGTCTCCGACAAAGGTCGGCATCGCAGTCCCGCAGCCACGGCCCGCGAGGCATCGACCGTCCACACGCCGGCATGGGTGCGCCACAACGGAAGCTCGGTCCACTGCTTAACGCCGTGATCGACGAGCACCTCAGGCTCTACCCACACCGGCCGCCCGGCGCCGCCAGTGACCTCAAGACAGGTGCTGACGAAGTCCTCGAAGGTGATGCCGGCAGGGTGAGCCACGTTAAACGCCGGACCGGCGGCGCTGTCCGCATGGTCGAGAGCGAACATGGCGACATCGCGCACGTCCACCGGCTGGATACGGCGCCTTTGCGGGGACGGCGCGAGGAAGCGACCTCCCTCGTGTGCACGGCGCAGCCACCACGGCAGACGGCCCACGTACTCCCCAGGACCCAGAATGACCCCCGGCCGTAGGAACACAGCCCTCGAGCCAAATGCACGGAGCACGGCCCGTTCACCGCCCGCCTTCTGGAACCCGTACTTCGTGGGGCTGCCGTCGTCCCCGGTGAAACCGTAGCTTTCATCCGCGTCCGCAGGGCAGTCGAGCAGCTCGGAGTCGTCGGCGAGAGGCTGATGCGGCCATCCCGCATAGACCGACACGGTGGAGATGTGCACCCACCTGGCCACGTGGTCACGCAGCAAAGACGCCGTCAGAAGCACGTCCTTGGGCGGCAGATCGGAGCTCGACGTATCGATTGCGCCGTCCCACGGGCCGTGAGACGCGAGCCTCTCCACGTCTTCGACGACCGTCCGGTCCCCATGCACCGCGGCGACGTCGGGCAAGTCCTTGCCCGATCGGCCTCGGTTGAAGGTCGTTACCTCCCAGCCACGCTTGAGCGCCCCCTCCACGATGGCCTTACCGAGGAACCACGTCCCGCCCAGCACCAGAAGCTTCATGACGCCAGATCCTGCCAACGTTGATCGCCAGACGAAAGGCTCGCCACACGGGACGCGCCTGAGAGGGACGGCTGAGGGGCGGGCGGCGCGGGCACTGGGGCCCCCGAACGAAGCCTCGCGCGCTCCCAACCCACCCCTCCGCCGCGACCGACGAAGGACCCACAGGCCCGTAGGTCAAGAAGGCCACGCAGGCTCCGCTTTGATCCGGCGGGGGTCGGCATCATGCCCCACCGCCGAGGGGCATCGGCGGGTGGGCACGAGCGGGCACCGGGGGCCGTAGGGTTGCTGGCGGAGCCGCAGCCACTACTGTGGCCCTCAGTCTCTGGGCCGAGACACGCCCTATCGCGTCCTTTCACGGAGTTGTTCGGATGGTGCTCTCCACCGCTGGAGGAAGCTTCGTTTCCACGTCGAGCACCGCCTTTCCCACCTGATCTGGGGTCAGACCAACTGCTGTCGACAAGTCCGCGCTGAACAGCCGGGTTCCATTGAGGTGTGTCTTCTTGAGGCTGGCACCTCGTAGGTCGGCCCCCCTCAAGAAGGCTCCTTCAAAGTGGGCGCCGTCGAGCCAGGCGTCACCGAGTTGGATCTCCCTCAGCCATGCCTCCTGCAGGTGTGCGCCGATCAGGTTGGCTCCCTGCAGACGCGCGCCAGCGAGACGTACGCGTTCCAGCCGGGCACCCTGAAGGTCCGCTCCGCGTAGGTCGGTGCGGCGTAGGTCTATGCGAAATGGCTCCTCCAGCAGCGGCCGCCTCCCTAGAACCGTCAAGGCTGCCTGGACGGACTCTTCCAGATCGGCCGCGGGAGACAGCTCGGTGTCGGGCGACACCGATACCTGGTCCCGGACGAATGCTGCGAGGACCTCGACCACCGTCAGGTGATCCTTGGCGGAGTCCCGCATGATCCGCTCCAGAGCGTAGATTCCGCCCAGGCGCTCGACCGCACGCTCCGACGCGAGCAGCTTGATGGCTTCCACGTAGCGGGCGGTCACCTGGCCGTCGCGGGCAATCTCTGCCTGCTCGCGGTCTCGGTCCCGGGTGTGTCGCATCGTACGGTCGGTGTAGTAGAGGCCAGCCCCAGCAACCACACCGGCGCCAAGGGCGACCAGCGACGTGCGGAAGCCCGTGATCACCACACCGTCGGCCGGCTGGAGATTCTGTCGCCGTAGCCGATCACCGTCTAGCCACCACGGGCCTTTCCATAGCAGCAGGGCGTAGCCGACGAAGGCGGCGGCCAGGAGAACAAGCGCCAGTGTCCGGCTCCGTTTCATACGCGGGAGCATGTCCTCGGAGGAGTAGCCGCATGCGTGACAGGGTCGGCCTTCGACGTCGTAAGCGCGTTGTCCACCAGCTGTACCTCATGCACGCACCGGTGATCGGCACGGGCGGAGCAGGCCGGCGAAGTCAATGACCTGGACGCGCCTTGATTCACTGCCCATGTGTGCGTACCGCGCGAGCGCAAACGGCCCGCCTTCTACGATGCCGCCTCGGCCGACCTCCCTAGCTCAGTGCGTAAGCGGAATCCGCCCCACCCGAGGGGAGGTTCCGCACTCGCTGAACAACCCTGCGCAGTCGTCGCACCGACGCACTGCGCACTGTGCGAGTCCATGATCCAGCGGTAATCACAGATTCAGGACTGATCGCTGGAGATGCGCACTGGAGCGGTGGACAGGGCCGACCTGATGATCTGCTCGGTGCGCGGTTCTATGGAGATGTCGTACGACCGGGTGATCTCTTGGACCGTGGTGGCGGCTTTGAGGGCGCCGGCGGTGTTGCCTGCTGTCTGTTCGATGTGTATCCAGTCGCGGTACAGAACCTCGGCTGTTTCGTCGATGTCGAGGCCGCGCAGGACGACGTGTCGTGCCGCGTCGAGGTCCGGGTTCGTCCCGTGCGTGTGCCAGGTGGCGAGGGTATGGGTGACGTCGACGATGCGGGAGACGATCTCCTGTTGCACGGGCCCGGCCCAGGGGAGGTCTTCGCCGTCGAAGGGTCTGCTGCGTATCAGGGCGAGTGCGTCTTCCAGGAGAGGGATGCCGGCGGCCGGGCCGGCTGCGAGTCCGCGGGTGGCCAGGTGCTGGAAGTGGTCCCAGTCCGAGCGCACTGCGGGGTGGAAGGTGTATCCGGGCTTGGGCCGGGGCAGGCAGGGCGATCCGTCTGGCGCTGCGCCGAATCGTGATCGGATCTCCGAGAGGCGATTGCGCAGGGTTGGTATCGACCAGGGGGTGACGGGGTCCATGGCCGCGCAGAGGGTCTGTGGGGTGCGTCCCGGTCGCAGGTGGATAAGGGCGGCCAGGGCCGCAACTTTCGGTCCGTGCCCGGAGCCAGTGGATCCGGTGACCGTCAGCGGACCCAGGATGTTGATCTGGGCAGTTGCCGATTCCTGCTCCCACCTGTCCTCCAGTATTCCGGGGACTGTATCGGGGAGCGCAGGGCCGGTCCCCGATACAGGCTCGGGTGCGCCCGCCGGCTGCTCCTCATCGCCATCGGTGGTCGGGCTCTTGACCGGCTTGATTGGGGAGCGGCCGAGGGAGGCGAGGAACGCGGGATACGGCGAGCTGTCGTCCTCATCCGCGCCGTGGCTTTTGAGGATCAGCGGGAAGGGCCGGCCCCTTTCGGTGGCTGCGGTGTCGTGTTCCTCTGCCAGCTGCCATGCCCCGGTCGCGGGGACGGCCGGTTTGTCCGCGACCTCGAGGGCGTGGATGTACTGCCGGTAGTGCTCGTCGGTGAGCCGCTGCAATAGCACCGGCCGTTCATCGAGTTGCGCAAGCCGCACCTGCGCATCCGGGCGCACGTCGAGGAGTTCGGCGTCGGGGAGAGCCTGCCGCGTTGCGGGGCCGGAGGGAAGAACGACCGCTAGGGGAAGGTCTCGGGCGGCAGCGATCGCGTCGGCGAACTGCCAGACCTGCTGAGGCTCGATGTCGCCGGCGCAGAGGAGGATCCAGGGCAACGGTGGCGGTGCATCGTCCTGGTCCTTGTTCTGGTGGACCTCGACGAGGATCTCGCCCAGGTCGGCGGTGACCGCGGACAGATGCGGCATGGCGCGGATGCGGCCCTTGGGCAGCAGGGTTGCCAGGCGGGTGCCGAGGCCGACCGTGAGGATTTCGGTCTGGTCGCTCCAGATGCTGGTGCCGGCCTCCAGCGTCAGCGCGCGGGCGACGGCGACGACATCGTCCGCATCACCGTCGAGGAGGATGGTGCGCTGGTGGAGCAGGTTGGTCAGGAGCAGCTCACCGGTCTCGGTGGAGCCGAGGGTGACCAGGCCCGGGTAGGGGGCCGGTTCGGCCCGCGCGGTGTCGCGTTCGAGGAGCGGGCTGTCTGGATCGAGGCGCCACATGCCGGCCTGTGTCCCGAGGGTGAAGGGTGCCAGCGGTTCGAGGCGCGGGTCGTCCACGATCAGGTGCACGCTGGTGTGACCGATCCGGGCGCCTCGGACGGCGGGCAGTTCTCGTCCGATGGCGGCAGCACGGTGGGCGAGGGTCCGCAGCACGGTGTCCAGCCGGTCGATCGATGCCGGTTCCCCGGTGGCGGTCAGAAGCTGCTCCGCTTCGGTCGGGTCCTCGTCGATGGCGATCGTTTCGCCTGCCCTGCGGCGGCGTTGCTGAAGGATCCGCTTCACGGCGAGTGCACTGGCAAGGGATGCAGCCAGCAGGGCGCCGATACCGGCGATGAGTGCGGCATGGCGGGGTGTGCCGGTTGCTGCGGTCCCGTCGAGCTCGTCCGCCGGGGCGCTGGTGGGCGAGGGCGGAGTGGTGCGCTGGGGGACCGAGGGCGACGTTCCGGGTTGTGCTGACGGCGTTCCGGCCCGGCTGGGAGCAGGGGCATTCGGCTGGGTCGGCTGCGATGTTGGCGTCGGCGGGCTCGTCGGCGCACCGGTCGGGGCTGGGGCGTCCTCATGATCGGGTGTTGGGTCGGCGGGCTTGGCGGGCGGGCTGGCGGGTTCGGGCGGGGAGGCGGGGCCGGTCGCGTCGGCTGGGGGCAGATCGAGGCGCTGGCCGGGGTGGATGACGTCGGGGTCGGTGATCTCGTCGCGGTTGGCCTGGTAGAGCTCGGGCCATCGGTCGCCGTCTCCGAGTTCTTCCTGGGCGATGGCCGACAGGTAGTCGCCGCTTTCCACGATGTAGGTGCCGCTGTTCTGGTGCTGGGCAGTGCCGCCGAGTTGAGTGGTCGGCTGAGGGGGAGCCCCGGCCGTGCGGGTATCGGCGGGCAGGTTAAGGGCCCAGCCGGGCTGGATGGGGGAGTGGGCGGTGAAGACCCGTCCGTCGGGCATGGTGCGGCCTTCGTTGAGGGCGACGATCGTCGTGAACAGCGAGCCGTCACCGAGCTGTTCCTCGGCGATCTGCCACAGGCTCTGTGCGGGGCGGGTGTCCTGCACGACGTACTCGCGCACGTTCGTGGCGGCCGCTTTGAGCACCTTGTGGTCCCGGGCCGTGTTCTGTGAGCCGCCTGGTCCTGGGGTGTTGTGGGTATCGGCCAGGTGCTCGCCGGTGGCGGCGGCGTTCGCGGGTGTGGCTGGGGTGGCCATCGCGGTTCCGGTGGGCAGTAAGAGGAGGATCCCGCCGACCAGGGTGGCGGCGGCCCGCTGTCCCAGTTGCAGGCCGGGGAGGCGGGGCGCGGTGCGGCCGCGGAGCTGGGCGGGGATCTCGACCAGGAGGGAGAGCGTGAAGCTGGCCCAGCTGATCCATCCCACCTCCGTGAGCGCGAGGATGAACGCGCCCGTGGTGTCCTGCTGGGAGAAGAGGTGGGTCAGATCGTCGAGGCCTGCGGGCAGGGCGGCCCCGGTGGCTTCCCACAACAGCCACGGCATGCCGCCCAGCAGCCCGAACAGCAGCAGCAGGGAGCCCAGGGCCCGCAGGATGCCGACGAGCGTCCCGGTCCGGCGGGCGGGGGAGTGCGAGGCGGGCGGTCGCATCTACGGGCCTTCCTCGGGAGTGGTGATGCCGACAAGCACAGCGGCCTGACCGTGCCCGGTCACAGGGAGCGTCGAGACGCCGACCAGGGTGAGGAACGTGGTGTCGTAGCTGTCCTGGACATCGACCTGGAGCCGGGTGCCGCCGTCACTGACACGGACTGATCCGCTCACCCCAGCGCGCGCCAGGTAGGCGCGAACGGCACTGGCCGCGGATAGCGGGTCGACGGTGACCTTGTTTCCGGGAATCGCCTGCTGCGGGTCGATGGCCTGCGCGCCAGCGCGGGCGGCTTCCATCGCCACGTTGTCGGCGCGCTCTGCGGCGCGGAGTTTGCCGGTGCCGTCGACGACGAGGAGCCCGCCGAGGACCAGCAGCGGGACGGTGACGATCGCCGCGAACACCGAGATGCCGCCCCGGTCCCGCGCCGACCAGCGCCGGTAGCGGACCGGACCGTCGAAAGAGGAGTGGTTCATCAGGTCAGCGCCTTTCGCGGTAGGCATCGACGACCGAGGTGAAGCTGGATGTCACGGTGCGCGTGCCAGGGCCGGCGTGTCCCAGGAAGAACAGGTCACCGAGCGGCACTGTGCACGAGACGGTCACCGTGACGCTGGCGACCTGCCCCACCGGAGCAGCAAGGCCTGCCGTGTCCGCCCGCACGCTTGTTGCGGTGCACGGCTGCCCCTGACCTGTCAGGGAGTCGGCGGCCGCCGACTGCGCCGCAGCCTGCGCAGCGCCCGGGGTGCGTTCCAGGGAAGCGGCGCGGGCAGCGTGCTCTGCGGCCGAGTCGGCGCTCTGTCCGGCCAGGGCGATCCGGGCCGCCGCGAGGAACAGCAGGCCCAGGCTGAGGAGCAGCGGCACCACGATGACCGCCTCGATAGGCGAGCTCCCCCGGTCGCCGCCCCTGCCCCGTGCCGGCCATCGCCACGCTGCCATGCCGGTCACCCTCCCTGCGGCGGGACCCACCGCTCGACGGCGCCGGACGCATCGGCCGAAACGTGCCAGTTCTCCACCCCGGGGATCAGTGACAATGCGGTCCCCGACACCCGGATACGGACCTGCTCCGCGGTGCTGCCCGCCGTGGACACCTGCCGGTTGGTCAGGTTGTCGCCGGCGAGACGTTCCAGGGCGCTGGATGCCTGCCGTGCACCGTCCGCAGGGGTGGACCCGTAGGCGCGGCCTGCCCGCACGCCTTCGCGTGCGGCGGTCTGCGCGATGCTGCGGGCGTAGCCCCACAGGGCGGCCTGCACCAGGCCGATGACGACGAGCAGCAGCAGCGGGTAGACGATCGCGGCCTGGATCGCGGCGTCTCCCCGATCGCCGAACCGGCGCCCGGGCCGCGCCTGCAGCGGCGGGTGATTCATTCGCCGGTGAGCTTTGTGGCGTACTTGCCGTACAGCACCGCCAGGGCGCCGGCGATGACGAGGGCGCCGGCGATCGAGGCCATGATGATGATGACGGTGGAGATCGGCCCGTCACCGCGGTCAGAGGCCTGATCGGCTTCCTGCCGGATGGCATCCAGGCGCTCGCGGGCGGCGCTGGTGACGATAGCGAGGCTGACGGCGGCTTTCGTGGTGGCGTCGCGGATGGTCTTCACTGCTGGGTCTCCCGTTCGCAGACCGCACCCGTGGGAAGGGCGGTCAGAGGATCAACATGTTCAGGACGGCGGGGAAGGCGATGGCGAACATGACGATCGCGGCGAGGAGGGCGCCGGGGGCGCTCATCTTTTCGCTGTCGGTGTTCGCTTCGGCGGCTTGAGCGGCGAGGAGTTCGCTGTTCAGGCTCTTCGCGCGGGCGCGCAGAGTGCCGTAGACGGCGGCTCCGTCCTTCGAGGACAGACGCATGATGTCGGCGACGTCCCACAGGATCGGCAGGTTGAGCTGCCGCCCGAGGTCGTCGAGGGCGTCCCACGGCGACGACTTGGCCGTCCTGGCCCGCAGCAGTGCCTCCTGGATCCGGGCGAACGACCAGCCGCGCCCGATGCGGGCCGCCTCTTCGAGGGCCTGGGAGGCGCCGACGTTGGACGCCATCCGCAGGGCGACCAGTTCCAGGTAGGCGGCCGCGGCGTGCGCGAACTCTGCCCGGGCACGGGTGGCTTGGTCGCGGACCTGCCAGTCGGGCACGAACCACAGCCCGGCAGCTGCCGCGGGGCCCGCGACAGCCGGGAGGAGGAGGGACACTCCCAGGCCCATGAGCGCCCAAGCTGTCGACACGAAGACCGGCAGGAGCAGGCCTGCCAGGGCGAGGCCAGTCTTGGTGAGCAGGAACTGTTCCGGGCTCTGTCCGATGAGCCGTAGGTCGGTGCGCGGGATGCGTCCTGGGGCCCGGTCAACGAGCCAGCCTCCCCATACGGATTCCCGCCCGGATGCGCTCGTCCCGCCGCCGTGGCCTGGTTCCGTCGCAGGGGGGTTCAGCCGGCGCAGTGCGGGCCCGAGTTTCGGCGCCGCCGGAGCCATCTCCCGCACCAGCAGGGACAGTCCGGCACCGACAGTGCTGCCGCACACCACCAGCATCGTCGCGGCACTCACGATGACCCTCCTTCGATCGGAGTGGGCTGCTTCACCCGGCTGCGGGGGTCGTTGACCAGGAACCGGGGGACGGGTTTGTGGCCGGCCAGGGACCGCATCCACACCAGGACGGCGGTGAACGCCGCGGCGAGGAGCGCCAGGGTCAGCTGGCCGATCAGGGTGCCGTAGGGGGCGGTGTAGTCGGGGACGGTGAAGCCGGCGAGGACGATGCCGAGGCTGATGAGCGTCATCCAGCGGACCGCGGTGCGCGGTTTGGCTCGGTCGGCTTCGATCTGCCGCCGCTTGGCGACCTCCTCGCGCACCGATGCGGCGAGGTCGTCGAGGGCCTGCGCGAGACCTGGGCCTGCGTCGACCGCACACAGGGCGAGAGCGGCGCACACCTTGTCGCCGGTCACGTCGTCGAGGTGGCCGGCGAAGTCTTCGAGTGCCTCGCGCGGATGCCAGCCGCCTTGCAGTTTCTCCGCGAGCTCGATGACCTCCTCCCGCAGGGCGGCGGGCGGATTCTTCCGGGAGGAGATCAGGGCCTGTTGCAGGCCGAACCCGAGCCGCAGCACGTCAGAGAGCCGTCCGGTCCATTCGGCCAGGGCCTCCAGCTTGGCAATGCGGACCGAGGCCGACGCGGTCGGCGTCAGCAGCCACGGAACACCCGCCACGGCGGCGCCGAGCAGCAGCGCAGCGACGAACACCCCGGTGACCGCCCACACCCCGGCCGCCACGACGACCGCGCCCACCATCAGGAGGCGGCGGCGGGCGGCCCGTTCGCGCCCGGCCGGGCCGCCGGACCAGCGGGCGCGCCAGCGGGCGGCCGCAGTCGGCTGCTTCGGGGCTGTTGTGCCGGCGAGAGCCGCCACGAGCATGACTGCGCCGGCGACCAGCATGGCGGCGCAGGCGCTCCACCACAGGCCGCCCATCATGCGGGCGCCTGACGCCATGTGCCCGCCCAGTGCAGCAGGTTCGCATCGAACCCGGCCCGCTCCAGGCGGGCCAGCATCGCGGGGGAGGGCGGGGTGCGCGGAACAGCGTGCGTCGCACCCCATGCCGAAGCGGGGCCGAAGACTTCGTTGTAGGCCGGGCGGCCGCCCTCGCCGACACCGGTGATCTCCCACACGTGGGACACATAGCGCTGCTTGCGCCCACGGCTTTCATGGACGGACAGGAACACGATGACGTGCAGTCCGTTCGCGATCTGCCGGTAGGCGAGCTGTTCGCTGAAGTTGCCCTGCGCCAGCAGGTACAGCTCGGCGATCCGGTCGAACACGACCCGCGGTTCCGAGGCGTGCATCGTGCACAGGTTCCCGCCGCGGCCATTGGTCAACGCCCCCATCAGGGCGGTGATCTCCGGACCGCGGACCTCGCCGACCACGATGCGGGTCAGCGACATCCGCAGCGCCCGCTGCAGCAGCTCCAGCAGCGTGATCTCACCGGCGGCGCGGCCATCGACGCGTTCGCCGTTGGACTCCCGCGCCTCCATCGGCACCACCTGCTGGTGGTAGCCGTTCTTGTGCGCCCACAGCTCGAACTCGGTCTCCAGCGTGCCGAACCGCTCGGCGGCGGGGATCTCTTTGAGCAGTGCCCGCAGCAGCGACGTCTTGCCGGAGTTCTGCTCGCCGACGACCATGACATTCCGCTCGGCGCGTACACACGCCGACAGGAACTCCCGCACCGCGGGGGTGACCGTGCCCAGACGCTCCATCTGGGCAAGGTCCGCGTCCTTGATCCGGTGGCGGCGGATCGTCACATACGTGCGCTCCCCGGTGACCTCACACAGGGCCTGCAGGCGCGACCCGTCCGCAAGCCGCAACGCGACCATGGGGCTGCCGGTGGACAGGGTCCGCTCGCCCTGGCCGCTGTTGCGCGCCAGATCACGCACCAGCTCCTTGAGCTCCTCCTCCGAGTCCGCGACCGCAGGGGCCTGCACCAGATGCTCGTCGCCGAAGTCGAGGAACACCTGGTCGTGCCCGTTGATGAGGATGTTCTCCACCCGGTCGTCGTCCAAGTGGCGCTGCAACCGGCCGGCCCGGAACAGCATGTCGAACACCAAGCTGGCCAGCGCCTGCTCCTCACCGCGCGGCACCAGCCTGCTGGCCTGCGTGGCATCGGCCCACACCGACACCGCCTCGTTGATCAGAGCGCGGGCCCGCTGCTCCCGGGCGCCAGCGTCGGCCAGCGCCGGTGTCGTCTTACGTTCCGCAAGCAGCTGCTCGCCCACCTGCCGCTTGATCGCGGCCGCGGCCTGTGCGTCGACCTGAACCTGCGGCATCGACTGCGCCTGCAGCGGGGAGTTCGCCTGCGGACTGCCCGTCCCACCCGACCTCGGGTGCGGCCCTCGTCCTGCTTGCTGGGGTCCCTGCGGCTTCTGCGGCTGGGGAAATACGGGTTCAGCGTGCATGGCCGCTCACCCCCCGCCGGTCATGGAGAGGCGCGGCGATGCGAACGCGCTGTTCGGCCACATGCCGCTGGATGCCGTCCACCGCGGTCCGCGTGGCGCGCATCAACTCACAGCCTGCGAACCGGCGATCCTCGTGTGCTCCGTCGGAGAGGATCGCGGCTTCCTTCGGCCGGTACGGCAGGGTCGCGATGACCGGGATACCCAGCTCTGCCGACACCTCCTGCTGTCCGTACGGGCCTTCGGTGATCAACAGTGCTGCCAGGCCTTTCACACCGGAGCCGGCCCCGCTGTCGCTGTCGAGGACGGTGCGGAGCATACCGACACGGGCTTTCGCCGCGTGCACACTGCGCAGGGTGCCTCGGACGACCATCAGGACGGCTTCGGCGCGCGCCGCCAGCACACCGCCGGCACCGAAGGCGCCGCTGCGGCCGAGGTCAATGAGGACGTCGTGCTGGTGCTGTTCGATGCCCGTGAACAGGTCGGCCAACTGCCCCCAGACGGGGGAGAGGCTGGAGGCCTGGCATGGGTCGGTCAATCCCGGAAGCAGCAGCCGGTTCCGCTCCGCTCCCGGCCGGCTGTCCACGGCGATCAGCTGGGTCCAGAAGCTGGCCACAAGCTCCTGCCCCTGCCGCCGGGAGGAGACCGCCAGATACCGCAGGCCACGGTCTGCCGGCACCCGGCCCTCCAGGGCTCCCGACAGGACGGCGCCGCCGTCCGGGTCGCACTCCGCCAGGAGCAGCCGCCAGCCGTCCTCCAGCGGCCAGGTGCGCAGCAGTGCCAGCGCCGTGGCGGTCACCCCGGGGGAGCCGGGCACTCCGGCCAGTGCGATGACTGCCATCAGGACTTCCCTCCCGGCTCAACCACCAGCGCGATGCGTCCCGTTGCGGCCTGCGCCGCCAGCCCGGGACCCTGCGCCTGGGGGACCGCCACATCGACCACCACATCACCGGTCGCCTGCTGCGGCTCCCCGACGCGGACGACCCGCGCCGACACGGCCGTCGGCGCCTGCGGCGCGGTGCCGCCATCGGCATCCGGCCCGGGGTCTGCGGAGCTCCGGTCTGCGGCACCGTCGGCCGGTGTGTACACCACGAGGACCCGGTCACCCGCCGACAGCCGCGTCGCCGGCAGCCGGTCGGGCTTCAGCCCGATACCGACCAGCTGCTCCCCGTCCTGCACCAACGACCGGTCCGTCACCTGGCCGCGGGACAGCAGCGCGCCGGGCACCAGGGCGACCGCAGCCCGTTTCCCCACCACCTTGTCCCGCTCGCCGGCCGGGAACGGCTTGAGCGCCGGATCGAGGGACACCGATGCGTCGGTGAGGTCCGACTCGTCGATGACGTCACCCGCGGCCACGCTCTGCGTCACGGCGAGAACGGGCATGCGCTCGCCGGTCTTCTGCCAGGCCAGGAACCCGCCCGCGCCGCCCGCCGCAATCAGGGCCGCGGCCAGCACAGCCATCCCCGGCCGGCGCCGACGCGCACGGAACGACACCGCCGCAGCTGTGTGGGGGGCGGACGTACCGGGCTCACGTTGCTGCTGGGCCGGGGACAGGGCGGGGGAGGCGGGGGCCGTCTTGCTCACAGTGATGGTCCTTCCTGATCTAGCGGCCGACGGCCTGCAGCTCGCGGACCGGGACCTGCACCTGAGTGGACCGGGCCTCGGTCAACTAGCCCCCAGCCCCGCCGTTCACGGTGCAGTCGATGCGCCAGGTAGAGGTGGCCGAGACGGTGAACCGCTCCCGGACCAGGTTGGCGGAAGTGCGGGCGTAGACGTGACCGCAGTCCGGAGCCGGCCGCGTCCCCGTCCCTGTTCGGTAGGCCGTGCTCGGGCCTCACGGTCGGCTCGTGACCGAGGGTGCCGCGGATGACGGTGCCGTGCTTGCGCATGTGCGCCAGGTCGGCCTCGAAAAGGCTCAACGCATTCAGCACCGCGTACTTCTTCAACTGCGTGCCTGCGGGGTTCGCCTTGCGATAGGCCTTCATCTGCGCGGCCCACATGGCCTCGTACGTCTTGCGCACCAGGACCTTTTGCGGCATCTGCGGATCGGTGTTCGGCTCCGACGTCAGCGACGGTGAGGGCGAACGGGACGGAGCCGCCGCACCCGAGGCAGCAGGTGCAGCAGTGCCGTCACCGCTGCACCCCGACACGATCAGGAGCACGCCCAGCCCAACAGGCGCGCCCCCCACGCGGTGTCGTCCCCGCAACGCTGCATGTCGGACTGCTGGTGACACAGTGCCTCCCCAAGGGCGTGTGCCGACCCGGCGCCCCCTTGGTTCACTGAGCTCGGGGGCAGCCCAAGGCGCGGCCTGGTCGATGTGATCACCGTAGGGACGCGACGTGCATCGCGGTATTGCAAACCTGCACAGGCGAAGGCACAGCAACCTGCATACCTGCACAGTCGCGGCCGGGGCGCCGATTGGTCCAGAGTGTTACCGACCGAGGCGATGACCGCCAGGACGCGCGCCCGCGAGCGGAATCGGTGACGGTGCTCCACTCACCGGTCGCCAAGTGCGTGCAGCGTCGGAAGGACGATGCTGGCTTGCACGAATGCAGAACTGGCCACGTAGAAACTCGTGGCCGATTTTGATTGTCGGGGACACGCAGATGGGCTTACGCTGCCGAGGCCGATCTGATCTTCCCAGGTTCGGCGCTTTCCTGATGGGTCTGGGGAGGCCCTCGGGTTGGGGAGGGTGTGTCTGTGCGTGCTCTGAGGGTCAGACGCTCGGCGATCATTCCACGGATCCGGATCGACCCGGTTGCGTTTGGCGGCGCCGCGCATGGTCAAACGAACTGCCGACTTCTTCGGTGCCAGGAGGAAATACCTATGGTCATTGGGTGCCCTGTAATTGGTCAGATTGTTTTCCGGTGTACCGTAAGTGCGGCTGTGATAGCTCTGGCAAGTGGCATGTTGGGTTGCGCCGCTCTTGAGGATACTCCCGAAAGATTTCCCGAAGATCGGACAGTTGAAAAGACCTCACTAGTTCGGGAGTGGGAGGCGGGGTCGGCCACGCTAAGTTTGGGAAGTGATTCAAAATTTGACACTGTCGCTCTAAGTTCAACCTATTATGATTGCCCTTCGGGAGAGGCTGGCGTAAATGACAAGAGTGGAAGTGGGACGTGGAAGGCAGTCGATTCGGATAGTGCAACTGAGGTCTATCTGAATTTCAATAGCGGCTGCTATACGAAATTTTGGGTAGGGGAAGCTGATGGGAAAGTTGTTCTGTGGAATTTCTTCGAGGAGCGCTCTGGGGATGCGCTTTTGAAGCTCGAATGATCCGCAATGATTCGCTGGGGCATCGGTAACCGCTGATCGCTCGCCGCGGCACCGGGCACGGATCCGGGCTGGGCGCCAAACGCTGGGTCGTGGAGCGCGCGTTCGCACACCTGCACTGGTTCCGCTCACCGGGGCGGGGAACGGCTTGAGGGCTCCGGATCGAGGGACACGGAGGTGTCGGTGAGGTCCGACTCCTCGATGACGTCACCCGCGTTCCCGATCTGTGCGACGGCGAGAACGGGCGTGCGCTCGCCGGTCTTCTGCCAGGTGAGGAACCCGCCCGCCGCCTGCCGCAATGAGGGCGGCGGCCAGCACAGCCATCCCGGGACGGCGCCGACGCGCACTGAAGGACACCACTGCCGCCGCTGTGTGGGGGTGGGCGTCCCGGGCTCACGTTGCCGCTGGGCCGGGGACGCGGTGGGGGAGGCGGGGGCCGTCTTGCTCACAGTGGTGGTCCTTCCTGATCTAGCGGCCGACGGCCTGCAGCTCGCGGACCGGGACCTGCATCTGCGTGGACCGGGTCTCGGTCAACTGGCCTCCGGCCCCTCCGTTCACGGTCCAGTCGATGCGCCAGGTAGAGGTGGCCGAGACGGTGAACCGCTCCCGGACCCGGTTGGCGGAAGTGCGGGCGTAGATGTGGCCGCAGTCCGGGGACTCCTTCATGCCTAACCCCGACGAGTAGGCCGTGCCCGGCCCATGGCAGGTGACCGTCGTCCCGTCGCCCATCGACCACCGGATCGACGTCACGCGCGCGGTCGCCGACACGGTCACCGCACCAGCGGTCACGCTCTCGCTCACCGGCCCGTACCTGGTGGGGGGCTCCTGGTTGACCCACATCCACACCGGCACCCCCACCGTGTACCGGCCGGCCGGACGAGGACTGGCCACCGAAGGCCCCTGCAGCTTCATCGCGTCCACCGCCCGCTGCGCCAGAACCTCGGGGTCGACAGCGGCAGCGGGCGGGGCGGCGCCGTTCGGCAGCCACACCACCCCGGTGCGCAGGTCGTCGCACACCACCCGGTAGATCGAGCCTTCACCGGGATTGCGCCCTGGCCACGCCAGATTCTCCGGCGGCGGCTGCGGATCCGCCTTCTCATAGGTGCACTTCGGTCCCGACGACGCACCCGTTGCGCTGCCGCCGGCCGGGCCGGTCCGGTTCCCGCCCCCGCTTCCGGGGGATCCAGGGTCTTGTGCGCACAGCGTCACCGACACCATCGAGCCCTCGCAGGTGCCGTCGTTGCCCACCGTGGGACCGTCGTCGTTGGCGACAGCGGGCTGCACCAGGAAGCCGGTGACCAGGAGCGCGACAGCGGCCGCCGGCCTCAGCACGCCTGCTCCCCGTGGGTCTTGTAGGTGGTGATGACCCAACGGCCCTCCCACCGCTCCGCCGTAGCGGTCGCGCGGTAGCGCAGTGGCTGCCCCTTCGGGAGCGGTATGACCGCGCCGGTCTTGACCTTGATCGTGGTCCACTTCGACAGATCAGCGCAGTCGGACACCGTGGCGCTTGGCGGCTTCGCCACCATGTTCAGGGCAGTCACGGTCGACTCATGTCCCAACGTGCCGCGGATGACGGTGCCGTGCTTGCGCATGTGCGCCAGATCGGCCTCGAACAGACTCAACGCGTTCAGCACCGCGTACTGCTTCAACTGCGTGCCTGCGGGATTCGCCTTGCGATAGGCCTTCATCTGCTCGGCCCACATCGCCTCGTACGTCTTGCGCACCAGGACCTTCTGCGACACCTGCGGATCTGTCGGCTCCGACGTCTGCGACAGAGAAGGCGAAGCAGTCGGAGACTGCGCGCCCGAGGCGTCTGGTGCAGCGGCGCCGTCCCCGCTGCACCCCGACACGACCAAGAGCACGCCCAGCCCAACTACCGCGCCCCTCACGCGGTGTCGTCCACTCAGAGCTCCATGCCGGACACGCTGGACTGCTGGTGACACAGTGCCTCCCCAAGGGCGTGTGCCGAGCAGGCGCCCCCTCGGTTCACTGAGCAGGGGGCAGCCCAAGCGGCCTCGTCGATGTGATCACCGTAGGGACGCAGCCGGATCTGCGGTATTACAAACCTGCACAGGCGAAGGCACAGCAACCAGCACATGTGCACAGGTGGTTATGACCCGCTCAGGTCAGGCGCGGCGTTTCTCCATGCCACGGACACGCTCGATGCGGCTGACCTGACAGCAGCGGCCCAACAGAAGCCCTTGACTCGGCAAAAGGGACTCCACCCACTCAACGCTGGCGTGCTGCGTTGACGTGTGACTGGACGGCGTCGCTGATGAAGTCACGGGTTCTGTCGGGGTTGAGGGCGTGGGCCTGGAGGTGGTCGTACATCATGCTGTAGTGCTGCACGTCGGACGGTTTCTCCAGGTAGAGGTCACTGGTGAACCGTTCCAGGTGCACCACACCCGGGTCGGCGCTGTCGTCGAACTGCAGGATGGAGAACTGTCCTGTCATGCCGGGATGGGCGCCGGCAGTGTAGGGGATGACCTGGACATTGATGTGCGGCTCAGCGGCGCGTGCGTTGAGGTGCTCCAGTTGTTCACGCATGAGGTGCGGACTGCCGACGACGCGACGCAGTGCCGATTCATCCAGGACGAGCCACAGACGCAGTGGACAGGCTGGGTCGTGGATCCGACGCTGTCGGTGCAACTGTACCTTGAGGCGCGTGGCAGCCTGTTCGGCGGTGAGCTGGGGGACCGTTGCCTTGATGACTGCCTGGGCGTAGGCGGGAGTCTGTAGCAGATCGGGGATCGCCAGAGACTGGTAGGTGTGGAGGGAGGTGGCGTCCGTCTCCAGGCCGATATAGACCCCTTGTGGGATGTCGCCGTACGCACGCCACCAGCCCTGGTGCGAGGATTCCTTGGCCATCTGCATCAGATATGCGACGACCTGCTGGTCCGCTACTCCGTAGAGCTCGCACAGATCGCGCACATCACGAGGTCTGATGGCGCGGCGGCCGTTCTCCATGTGACTGATCTTTGGCTGGGAGACCAAGAGCCGCTCCGCTACTTCTGTGCCCTTCAGCCCACTGGTCATGCGGAGCCGACGGAGCTCGGCTCCCAGGCGGCGCTTTCTGGCGGTGGGATTGCTGTTTGCAACCACGGGGGGTACACCTCCGGCCCCAAGTCACTGATCCAGAGTGCAGATTGCCATGGCACGGCGCTTGCCGACCGAACGCCGTGCCGTCGTACTCACGGGCAGCCGAAAACGGACAGTTCTACTGTCGTATCTTCGAAAACGGTCGACGGGCCGGACGGCAGCCGCGAGTGTCCACCTTTCGTCTTGCAGTAGGGCACCGCACTGGCGATTGCGTGATCCTGCTCGGTGTGACTCCAAGCTGGGTGATCAACGGCGACATGCCTACTGGCATGCTGCGCCAAACGACGCGGCAGACATGAGTGGTGGCCTCCTTGATCATCGCTCGAACCGCGGAAGCGCTCCACCCCGTCGACAAGGTCTCTGACATCCATGGCTGACATCAACGACCCCGGACAGCGATGTACACCACCGCCCTTGTTCTGCGGTGGCGGTCGCGGGCAAATGCTTCGGATATCTCGCTCACGGTGGGGACTTGGACGGTGCGTCGGCAGGAGGTCGCGTCGGCCATCTCGTTGGACAGGGCTACCGGGATGCGTGCCTACAAACTGAACACTCCGCGGACGGCGCCCTACAGCTCCATCCAGGACCGCCTGTCAGCTTCTCCGGAGAGTGGTGTCCACACCGGTCTGGTCGGGCCGTGCTGTTCGAGTTCTTCGAGAACGGCGGCGCCGAGTTGGACGTGTCCGGCGAGCTGGTTGACGAGTGGATGGGCAGCGGTCATGGCGCGGAGGTCCTCGATCCGGCGCCGGAGGGAATCCTCGGGTGCTCCAGTGAGGATGAACAGGATGCGGGGGAAGCGGGGGTAGAAGCGCTGCCAGGCGAGCATGGCGGCCTGGTCGGCGACGGTGCCGCGCCGTCCGACTGGCTGTGGGGTGTAGTCGTGGAAGCGGGCGTAGGAGATCAGCTTTGCCGCCAGACGCTCGGAGGACATGGTGCCCCGGTCGACCTCGACGAACGCTCGGTACTGCAGACGGTCTGGCTCGACGGAGGTGTAGTGCATGACGGCGTCGGCGATGAGTTTGTCCTCGCCTCCGGTGTCGGGGAGCCGGTGACCGATCTCGGGCACCCAGTCCAGCGAGCCGTACTCGTCACCGCGGCGGCGGGCGTCGTGGAGGAATGCGAGATGGCTGCGGACGACGGTCAGCGTGTGCGCAGCTCTCAGGGAGGCCTCTGTGGGGCTTCCCAGAGCAGGGACCCGTCGCCCGCGGAGCTCGGGCCAGCTACTGGTGGCCCGTACGCCGCGCAGGGTGAGGAACCAGGCACGGGTCCGTCCGACGGGGAGCTCGGCATACGAGACCAGTTGGGCTTCGCGCAGGGTGTTCAGCACGCCTGATGTGAACTGCCGCGTGCTTCCCGGGCTCAGCAGTTGCTGCATCTGCAGCGTGGTGACCAGCCTGTGCTGCGCGAGCAGTGCCATCGCGCGGTGGACTGCTGTCTCCTCCGAGCTCGGCTGCACTTCACCGGTGGGGTCACTGGATCGAGCCGTGGCCTGCGTGTCTTCAAGTGGGGTGGTCACTGGAACTGTCCTTTCCTGCTGGTGTCTTCGGCGGGCTTGCTTCCGGCCCCGGAGGGGGCATGGGCGAGGCCGGGTTGGCCGGTGAGCCATTCACGGACGATCTGCTCCTGTCCTGCGGCCACCTTGGTGAGCTTTTCGAGCGTTTGAGCGCGCGTGTTGTCGAGTGCTTTGCGCTGCAGGGCGTTGCGCTGGCCAGAGAGGGCGAGAGAGGCGAACGCCTCGTGCAGCTCCGGCCCGCGGATGAGGAGTGGTCCGATGCGCTTGCCGCGGACGGTGAAGGAAGCCCAGTGGTGGTAGCGGTCGAGTTCGGCGGCCTCGGCGGGGTCGACCTGGTCTCCCCACTCGCCGGTGATGTGCCGGATTGCCTCGATCGATCCGGCGGTGGTGGACAGGCACGAGGCGTTCTGCAGGAGCGCGGTGCGCACTTCGGGGCTGAGCCGGTGCAGCATCTGCGTCATGCCGTGCATCCGGACCTTGAACTTGCGTAGCTGCTCGGTGATCTCGGCGAGGGTGGAGGAGGCGGCGCCGTCCAGGGAGATCAGTTCGTCGAGGTAGAGGCGGAACGGGATCCGGTCCGCTTCTCGCAGGTCGCGGCGGGAGAGTCCGGCGCGGAGCATGTCGCGCACCAGGAGGGAGACCAAGAGCCGGTCGGTGGGGCCGGTGCCCGGCGGGCAGATCCACACCACGTGGGAGTCGTCCATGGCGCGTCGGATGTCGTAGCTGCCGATAGGGGAGCCGAGGAAGGCCCTGATGACGGGGGAGGCGGCGAGGCGGGCGAGCGGGTTGAGGACGGTCGGCAGGGCGTCTTTGGGGATCTCGGTGAAGGACGTCGTCCACCAGCGCTGTGCGTCGGCCTCGAGCTGGTTGATGACCAGGGCGCGGAAGCCGGGGTCGGTCAGGAGCGGGCTGATCTGGAAGATGGTCGTCTGCTTGTCCGGCTTCTTGCATGCGACGGCTTGGGCGTTGACGGCGACGAGCGCTTCGATGGCCTTGGTGAGGATGGTGATAGCGCGCGGAGCGTTCGCATCGCCCCAGCCGAGGCTGGTGGCGAAGGCGTCCACGGTCGCCGCGACGACCTCGTGAGGGGTCTTGCCGCCGGTCAGGCTCAGCGGGTTCCAGCACCCCAGCCTGTCCTGTGGGTGGCGGATGGTCAGGTCGAACAGCCACGTGCGGTTCATGATCTCGGAGTGAGCGAGGTACGGGGCGACGGTGTCCCACGAGTCGCGGTGCGGGTCGACGAACGCGAGCCCGCGGTCCGCGTGCGCGGATGCGGTCGCCTGAACGAGGGCCCGCATCGTCTTGCCCCAGCCGGCCTTGCCGACCTGGACTTCGAAAAGCGTGTCCTCCTCGCGGGTGGCGATCAGGCGCTCGGTGCCGTCCGGTGTCCGGTAGTAGCCCTGCGGCAGCAAGGAGGAGCCCGGATGGTAGGTCGGGATGTCGGTGGCGAGAACCGGCAGCCGGGCATGTGTCGTCGGTGGCTTCAAGAGCCCGGCGAGTTCCTCAATCCTCGCCCATGAGTTGCGGGACGGGGCGATCAGGCCGGTGTTCCACCGTTCGTCGAACCGCGGGCGCCACGGCCACCGGTCCGGCCCGAACCGCCACGGCCCGAAGGAGAACCCCAGCGAGGACAGGCGGGTGCGTGCCGCGTACACGTCCAGCGCCGCCTCAATGTGCCGCAGCCGGCGCTCGGCCCGCCCCACCACGTCGGACGAGCAGCGCACCATCAGCTGTACGCGCACCAGGCCGGTGTCCTCGGCGAGCTTGCCCAGCACCTTCTCCCGGTCCACGCGTGGCGGCCGCGGCGTCATCAGCAGCCGCCGGCCTTCCCCTCCGCGCTGCTGCTGCGGCACGGTCAGCTTCGTGAGCTGCCATGACAGGGCGTCTTCCATCGTGGCGGCGTCCTGGGTCATCCACTGCGCTTCGCGGCGGGACTGGCGCCGGGCTGCCTGGCGGGCGTTGTCGACGACCTGCCAGCGCCGGGCCCGTAGCCGCCACCGTGCCGCGGGGGACAGGTCGAGGCACACCTCTGCCAGGTCTCCCAGGTCGTTGCGCAGGTCGGCGACGGCGTCGATCAGCGGCTGCAGAGGGTCCGGTTCCAGCGGAACCTCCCGCAGCCGTGCACCGGGGGCGCCGTGCAGGGCGAATACCGCGCGCACCGTGTGCTTGCTCCGCTTCCTCCTCGGTGGGGCCGCCGGTTCGCTGCGCACGCGGGCGTAGGGGGTTTGCCGCAGCAGTTGCTCCGCTGAAGCCGGGCCTTCCACCCGGTAGGTGAGGGGCTTGGAGCTGTCGGCGACCAGCCGGATGCGGACGGTGCGCGCGTTGCGCGGTGCCCACCACTTGCCGGCGGTAGCCGCGCGGATCAGCTGGGCGCCGAACCTCAGGACTTCTTCCTCACCGGTCTCAAAGGTCCGGGAGGGAACGAGCTCGACATAGGTGCGGTGACGCAGCGCCCGCGCGGACAGGTAGCGCTCCAGCACGGCCCAGCCGGTGAACGCTGCCGCGGCCAGGATGCCGATCCACCAGGCGTTGTCGTAGACCCAGTTCCCGGACTGCCAGCACCACTCGACCGGGCCGAGCAGTGCGTCCCACACCAGCTCCGGAGTGGATGCGAGCGTTACCGGACGGGGTTCCATGTGGCTCCTTCACGGGTGAGGCGGACTGTTGCAGGGCGGCTGTCGAGGTACGTTCCGGACGGGTCGGCTCCGGTCCACACCAGGTGCACCACCACGGCGTTGGTACCGGGGTGGTCGGGGTCGCGGCGGGCGACGGCGGCCTGGAGCCGAACCCGCGTGTAGATGGCGGTGACGGGCTGGGTGAAGTAGCGCGGCCACCTCTGCCGGCCGACGCCGGTCACCTCTGCGCTCCACACCGCCCGGCCCAACGTCGCGAGCCGGCTGCTCAGGCCAGCGGGCAGGTCACGCGGCATGGCTCGTTCCAGCGCCTGTTGCACGAGCGGGTCAGCTGCGGGCCCCGACCCGGGCGGCGGCAGGGCACCTGCCGCCGGCGTCGCGCCAACGGAGGCGGGCTTCGATGGTGTGCTGGTGCCCGTCACTTCGGTATCCGGCTGCGACTCGGCGGCCGCCGAAGGGAGAGGGACGGCTCGGTCCGGCGGCGGGGCACTCGGGAGTGCGAAGGCGATCAGGAGGCAGCCCGAGGCTGCGAGCAGGGGCGCGGCCAGCAGCAGAGCCCTGGTTCGGATGGGCGAGCTGGTGGTCATAGGATCCGGGCACCTCCGGCGAAGCCGGACATGGCGCTGACCGGGTCGACGCGCACTTTGGTTCCCGGGCGGGCGGCGTTGATCATTTCGCCGTTTCCGAGGGCGATCCCGACGTGGTAGATCGTGCTGTCCACTCCGGGCGTGTAGCCGAAGAAGACGAGGTCGCCGGGCTGGAGTGCGGCGATGCCGGCGGAGGGGGGGATCCGCTTGCCGACAGTGGCCTGTGCGGCCGCGGTGCGAGGCAGTGTCACCCCGGCCTGCGCGAACGCATAGAGCGCCAGACCTGAGCAGTCGAAGCCGACGACGAAGGTGCCGTTCTGCCCGCCGGGCGAGCAGCAGATCCCGGTCGAGGGCCCCTTGGGGCTGCCGCCGCCCCACGAGTAGGGCACGCCCTTCTGCGCGATGGCGGCTTTGAGGACGGTGGCGACGTTGCCGGTGACGCCGCTGAGGTCGACCGTTTTGGCGGCGGCTTCGTACCGGTCGATCCATGACAGGACATCGCTCACGTACGGGTCGGAGTGGTTGTACTGGAAGACGGCCTTCTTCAGCTGGGCCCGGTCGGTGAGGTTGCGTCCCTTCCCGCACAGGTAGAGGGCGGCGGACAGGGCGGCGTCGTCCGCGTTGTGCGGGTCGACGGCCTTGTCCTTGTTGCCGTCGCGGCCGTTCGCGCGGAACGTGGCGGGCAGGAACTGGAAGGGCCCGACCGCCCGTTCGTAGCGGGTGTCGCCGTCCCACGCTCCTGCGTCGGTGTCGGGGAACGCGGTCAGATTGCCGCCGACGCCGGAGCCGTTGAGGACCGGGCCGAGGATGCGCGGATGAATGTCCCCGGCCGCCGTGACGGTGCGGCCGCCGGCGTGGTTCGACTCGATCCGCGCGATACCGGCGAGGACCGGCCACCGCATCCCGCGGCACTTCGGCGCCACACTGCGGATGTCCGCGGCCGCGTTTTTGTACGCGGCCAGCATCCGCTCCGGTATCCCGACAGCAGCGCCACCGACAGCGTCTACCGGCACGCTCGCGTCGCGGGAAGCGAGCGCGCCGGCTGCGGACATCACCGTGATCACCGGGGCGCAGCACACCGCGCACGCCAGCAGCAAGGCAGTGAGGCAGCCCCACTTCCGCCACGCCTTGACCGCCTTCATTCGCCGTCACCGCCCCACCGGGGCTCCTCGTCCCAACTGGTGCGCTGGGCCCGCATCAGGGCGTCGAACACCCGCCGCCGTGCATCGACCGCCGGATCCTCCTGACGCGCCGCAGCGCGGTCCCCGCCGCCACCGGCATTGGGGCGGTCCGCGGTCGGGGTGGAGGTGTAGATGACGGCTCCGGCGGACGCATCCCGGGCGGCGATGCGTGCCCGGGTGGCGGGGTCGTGGACCTGCCATGCGGTGGCCGCGCGCTGGGAGGCGTGATCGACGGCCTGCCCGACGGACCGTCCGGCCTGAGCCCACTGGCCGGCGTCCTGCCTCACCTGGTTCGCTGCCACCTTCAGCTGCGTCTTCGCGTCCTGCGTGTACTGCGACGTCCGGTGCCCGCCGGCCTGGAGATTGCGCGGCAGGCCGAGGGTTGCGCCGTAGCCGACGCGGGCCGCGGTGGAAGCGATGCGGTAGCCGCGCAGGCGGGACGCCTTCTGGTGGATCCTCGAGCCCAGCAACGGCCGGTCGGTGTCCGGGTCGTGCAGGATCTCCCCCGTCGTCGGGTTCACCCGCACCCCGCCACCCGCACCACCGGTACCGGGTGCGTCTGCGTTCTCGCCCCTGTTGGCGATGATGCGCAGCAGCTTGAGGGACTCGTCTTCCTTGGGCGGGGCTTTGCCGATCAGCGCACCGTAGGCGCCCTTCAGGGCGAGCGGGCCGCCGTGGGCGCCGAGCGCCAGCGGTGCCAGGCCGCGGCGTGCCTCCGCCATGGCCTCCCCGGCCATCCGGTTGGGATCGAGGACCGAGCCGGTGCCGTCGCCGAGGGCGGCGAGCGAGCCGAGGAGACCGTGGCGCGCGCCGAACGCCTGGTGCGCGCCGGACAGCCCGCGTGCGCCGAACAGTCCGGCAGACATGCCTCCGGCGCCGATGCCGTGCATTGCGAGCGCCGCACCGAGTTCGGAGGTGTCGCCGGGCAGGTGGGTGCCGCCGACCTTCGCGTACCGCATCCGCATGGCCATGCGCTGGCCGAAGGTCGTGATGCCGGCGAGCAGACGGCGGTGAAAAACGAGGCCGACCAGGGCCAGAACGTCGAGGAGCAGGAGGCGTTCGACCATCAGGTCGGGGCCGTCGGTGAGGATCACGTCCAGCGCCATGCCGAAGAACGGCAGGAACAGGCAGATCCCGAACATCGACATCATGGAGATGCAGAACAGGGCCAGCCACTTCCACACGGTCTGCCGGTTCGGGCCGGGCAGCATGCCCCACACCAGCGCCACCACCCCGCCGGCGGCCGCAGCCGCATCAGCTGCCTGCGTCCCCAGGAGGACGATCGCGGCGGACAGCAGCATCGCGCAGATCAGCAGCGCGGCGATCAGCAGCAGAAGCACGCCGCCGACCCGTTCCCAGGACGGCGCCTTGGCGTATTCGGCGCACTCCTTGCCGACCGGACCGGCGTCCTTGAGGTCGGCGAGGAAGGCGGCGAACTGCTGGTCCTCCTCGCTCAGCACCGGCTCCAGGGTGTCCAGCAGCGCGTCGCCCTTGGTCAGCCCCGGCAGCGCCGCCGGGCCGCCTTCATCGCGGCAATAGCGCTCGGCATGGTCGGACAGGTAACGGCACTGGTCCTCTTCACCGTCGGAGCGGCAGTAGTCCCCGGCAGCTCCGACGATCCGCTCGCACGGATCGTCCTTCTTCTCGTCGCCCTTGTCGCCCTGGTAGCCGCCGGTGATCCACTTCAGGTGTGCTTCGTAGGCCTTCTTGTCCGAGGCCTTGCCGGGGTCGAGGATGCGCCCGTACTGCAGCAGCATGTACGGCTTGACCACCAGAGCGTTGGTGACCGAGTCCTGGATCGGCCGGGCGACCTGCTCGGCGGAGACGGGCTTCTTCCCCTGCTCTTCAAGGCACTTCGTCTCGTCCCGGCCGGCCATCCCGGGGCACGGACCGGCGCTGTAGATTTTCCCGCCCCAGTCGTAGGAGTTGACCGTCTCCTGCGCGATCTCGCCCGCGGCCTGCTGCGAGGTGACCAGCGGGCCCTGCTCGGAGAGGAGGTAGTCGGGGCGGATGAACGCGCTCGCGGCGAACGCGGCGATGAGGAGCGTGAGGACGATCTCCCCGAGCCCTTTGCCGACTTTACCGCGCACCATCAGCACCAGGCCGAAGATGAACGCCCACCCCAGCAGCAGCCCTTTGAGGCCGAGCTGGTCGACGACCGCGTGCTCATACGCGTCGGACACCTGCTGCGCCGGGTCGGCGAGCAGCTTCAGCAGCGGAAACCGGAACGCGACCTCGATCGCCCAGCACGCCAGCCCCACCAGAATCCGCAGGACCTGGAAGAGGCCCGAGAGGACGAACGCGAGGATCTGCGACTTGAGGGAGAACACCGACCCGCCGCTGGCGGACAGCTCGTAGCCGTTGATCGGGGCGCCCTCGGAGCTGTTGACGTTCAGCGGGTCGAGGAAGCTCCCGCTCTCCCCGCTGCTGTCGGCGGCGTGCGCGACGCTTGTGTTCACCGTCAGGAACACCACCGTCAGCAGCACCGTGAATCCGGCGGATCGCAGCGTGCCGCGATCGGGCCGCTTCACCGTCGACCCCGCCCTGCCGTGAGGGACAGCCCGATCGCACCGGTGATGGCTGCGCTGGAGAACAGCAGCAGCCAACCGCTCTGCTCTGCGCCGGCTCGGCGTGGGGCAGCGACGGGCTCTGAGGTGCCGAGAGTGGTCTGCCGGCAGTAGATGTGGGCTGGTCCGACGATGGTGTCGCATGGATCGTCTGCCACCGGAGCGTTCGTTTCCGGGCCCGGCGCAGGCTGCGGCAGGATCCAGGTTGCAGCGAGGCACAGGACCAGCAGCACTCCGGTCACCGTGCCGAGGACTGCCCGCAGGCGGGAGGTGCGGCGGCTCATGACGGACTACCGTCCGAGGCGGCGTCAGCGTGCTCGAGGACGGCGCCCGTGGTGTCGTCGGTCAGGTGGGCGCCGGGGGTTGTGTAGATGGCGTTCTGGATGCGCGGCACTGGCGGGACGTGGACCTTGATACGGCCGACCTGCATGCGCGGGTCGCGCAGCAGCATCTCGCCGTCTCGTCCGGGCTGGCCGACGGGGGACAGGCCGGTGGTGACGAGCCTGACCAAGTCTTCGGCGTTGCTGTCGAGGCCGAGGAACGACAGGGCCTTGCGGGCGCGGGCCTCGTCGCTGGTTCGGGCGACGATCTTGTAGGCGAGCAGGCCTGCATCAGGGCCGAGTTCGTCGAAGTCGTGCGCGGCGAGGATGCAGCCGGCGCCGTGCTTGCGGCCGTCGTGGAGGATCTCATGGACCAGGGCACTGCCTTCCGCGCTGGAGGTGAGCCAGTAGCACTCGTCCATCGCGACCGCGCAGAACCGGGACGGATCCGTGAAGGCGGCCTGCCGGGCGATCGCTGCGAGCAGGTAGAGGACGGCACGGCCGATGAGCGCTTCGAGGGGCTGCTGGCGCAGCACGTCGACGTTGGCGAACGCCTCGCGCGGCGGCAGGGTCAATCCTGTCGTGGTGACGACGACCATGTCGGCCCCCAGGTCGCCGTCCAACGTCACGGGCGGCAGATCCGGGTGGAACACCATCGCTGCGAGGGGGTTGGAGGAGACGATCTGCAGAAGGTCGGCCATGGTCGCGGCCGCGTCCCGCCTCGTCGCGGTACCGGCCTCGTTGCCGGCCATTGTTTGCAGCACCGCAAGGACGCGCGCCATGGACGGGTCGTCGCCGGCGGCGACTTCCTCGACGGCGTGGTGGAGTACGGCTCCGGACGCGGACATCGGCCCGATGCCGAGCTGCAGCGTGAGGTAGGACTGGGCGTAGTGGGCGCCGATCGGACCGCCGAACACGCGCAGCGGGTCGATCGACAGCTCGGCCTTGGCGGCGTCGATGACCTGGCAGCGGTTCCCGGCCGCGGACTTGGCGAAGGTGGCCCATTCGCGGATCGGGGTGCGGTCGATGACGATCGCCCGCCCGCCCCGGTCGACGACCGCGGACGTCAGAAGCTTCTCCAGCACGCTCTTGCCGGCACCGAGGTCGCCCACGATGCCCACCGATGCGGAGGCGTTGCGCCGCGGCGCGTCGGCGATGTTCAGCAGGACCGGTCGGATCGTGCCGCAGTCCAGGTCGATGCCGACCATCAGCCCGGTCGGGTCCCCGACCGTGGTGTTCGTGAACGCGCCCGCAGCGGCCCAGTCCTCGGACAGCTGGTGCTGAGTGAACTCCCGCACCGCCGCCGGGCGCACCGCACCCGGCAGGCCCAGCGAAAAGAGTGCTTCCTGCATGCCATGCGGGCGCACCGCCCGGTAGTCCCCGCCGGACAACAGACCGGCGAGTGCGCGTGCCCGTGCATCGCAGGTGACCAGGTCCGGCCCCCAGACGGTGAGGACCGTCACCGACTGGACCTCCACCTCGACACTCGTACGCGACAGACGCGCATCGACTTCCGCGAGGTCGCCGGCTGCCTCGGGCAGCGAGTGCGGCATCCCGGTCGGCTGCGCCCCGTACTGCTCGGCCTGGTCCAGCAGCTCCTTCTTCTTGCGCCGCACCTGCTCCTTGGCCCGCTCCGCCGTCACCACCTGCATGTCGACGGTGAAGTCGACCGGGAAGTCGAGGCCTTCGAGCTGGGCCAACAGATCGGCCGACTCCATGGCGCGGGCTGCGGGGAGTTCGGCTAGTGCGAGGTGGGCCTGGTAGCCGGTACCCGTCTCGCTCTCGACCTGCAGCCACCTGCGCAGCAGCGGGGAGGCGCCGTCCTTACGCCACCACGGCTGGCCCTGCCGCGACGCACGCGGCTTCGCCTTCCGTCTTGTCTTCAGCGACGCGTCGTCGCCGGTGCGTGCCTCGAGAGGGCGGCCGCCTTCGGCGAGGCGGACCTGCCCGAGGTCGGCATACGTGGGCGAGCGCAGGACACCGCCACGGATGCGACCGCCGTAGAGCGTGGACTGCTCCGCGTCGGCCAGGAGCGGCTCTTCCAGACCGCGGTGGACCGCGTGCTGGACCATCCACACGATCTCGGTCGGCGACGCGGGCCGTAGTTCCAGGCCTCCGCCGAGCGCGGCCTGCAGCCGTCCGGCCTGGTCCGTGTAGTCGGACACCTCCGCGGCCGATACCGGCGCCGGCGGCAGACCGAGAGCGGCGGAGAGTTCGGTCCACATCGCTGCACCGGTCGCGGCGAAGTCGAAGCGGCCGTGCGGTGACGAGAGCGGCAGGGCGAGCCACAGGGTGCGGCGGTGCATCTCCTGTCCGGCCAGCAGATCCAGGCCGGCCGCAGTCGTCTCCGCCCACGCGGGCAGACGCTGCCAGGGGACGCCGTCGACCATCTGATCCGCGACTTCGCCCGGATCGACCCGGGCGGCCAGCCCGAACAGTCGCGGCGCGCCGGCGAGGGAACGCACCAGGCCGGTCACCCGGTTGAGCAGTTCGTCGCGAACGCGGGCGGGGACGTAGCGGCCGCCGACCGGAGTCACCCGCCAGATCGCCCACACGCCGCCGGATGTCGACCACACCAGGTGCCCGGCAATGTGCCGGAAGGGAATGCGCATCACAGGCTCCTGGTCCTCTGATCGGTCTCGGCGTCCCTCAGCAGCTGGTCCAGCCCGGTCACGGGCCGCGGCCGCACGACGGCCGCAGCGGGGGCGGGGTCGGGGGTGCGGTGGGCGGAACGCCGCCTCCGGCGGGTCGGCTTCTCCGCCGCGGTGTCGCCTGCCGCGGGGGCGGCTTCGAGGATGAACGTGCCGGACAGCAGGTGCGGGTGCCGGTCGCGGGCGGTGCGGCCGCCGATCCGGCCGGCCGGGTGCTGGGCCAGCAGCGTGAGCCAGCCGAAGAAGGCAGTGAACGGTGTCCGGCCGCCGATCTTCGCGCCGCGGACCGCCCACACGGACACCAGCCACAGCACCACCGGAACGGGGCCCAGCCACGACCACCAGGCGAACGTCTTGCTCAGCAGCAGCGCACCGCCGCCGAGGACGACCAGCTGCGCAGGGGTGTAGGGGCCGAACCAGATCACCCAGTCGCCCAGCTTGCCGAGCACCCACGGATGCCGGCGCGCGGCGGTGTAGACCCGGGCCACCCGCGGCCGCTCCGCCGTGGCGGCGTTCACAGCGCACCGCCGACATCAGGGCCGTTCGGGCCGGGCGTAACGACGACGCTGACGACACCAGCTCCGGTGGCGGGGTTGTTGACCTCGTCCTCGAAGATGTTGGCCAGCGAACCGCGGGAGTTGTAGATGCCGAGCGCGATGACCAGGCCGATCAGCGCGCCGATCCCGGCTTTGAGACTGACCTTGCGCACGACGGTGATGACGACGATCGCGACCAGGGCGACCTGCAGGGCCTTGTCGCCCCAGGTGCCTAGGGTGTTGAGCCAGGCGTTGCCGAGGTCCGTCGCCTTCCCGGCGACCTGGAGGTCGGTGCTGTTCATCGCGCGGTCCCTTCAGCGGTCGGGGCGGGGGACGGTCCCGCGGTGTGTGTCGAACCGGCGTGGAGGCTGGAGATGTCCCAGCGGCCGGAGCGGGCGGTGACGGTGAGCTCGTAAGCCAGCGGCCAGCGGGCGCCCGTGGAGTCAGTGGCCGTGACCCGGGCCCGGACTCGGCTCGTGGTGCCGTCAGCGGGCACCGGGCCGGCCGCGGTCTCGGACGTGGCGCTCACCTCGTCGACTGCGATCCGGACGTATCCGGTGGCGGGTACGGCATCGAGGCGGGTTCCGGGAGAGAGGTAGCGCTCGATGTCGCCGACGCCGGCGAGGTAGGCGCGGAAGAAGTCGGCGAGCGACCTGGACAGCGGGCCCTCGGCGGGAAGCGTCTGCGTGAACGGCGACGGCGACGTCTTCGCGCCGGCGGGCCCGGCGATCTGGGCAGGAGCGGCGGTAACCGTGAACGCACCCAAGCCGCCCGCCCTCTCCTCGGAGCTGACCGGGACGGCGTAGTACCGCACCACGGCCTCTGTTCCAGCGGCCCCGGGCGTGTGAGGGGACGCGCCGTCGCGGACAGCAAGCCGGACGGCGACGACAACCGACCAACGCCCCCGCTCTACCCGGGCGCTGCGTATCGCCACTGCGTCCTGCGGCACCGCAGGAGCGGCCGTGCCCAGACGCTTCGGCAACTCGACGTCGGGCGCCAACCGGTGGACGGCCTGTGCAGTGGAACTGTCGGCCGCACCGGCGTCACTGCGCAGCCACAGGTCGCAGAACAGGACGGCCACCCCGCTCGGATCCTCCATGCGCAGATCGGCGGACGGCGGTGGCGCGGGCTGCGCAGTCGGTGTGACGGCCGCGGGCGATGCGCAGGCCACGGCCAGACCAATTGGCCCGGAGACGAGTGCTGCCCACACACCGAGCCGGGCAACGGACAGCCGGCGGTGCGCAATGCGCGTGGAAGGAAGGGCGTCAGTCTCTGGCTGTGGTCGCAACGATGCGGATGACTCTCCCGCAGGCGGGCGGCGCGAGGTTCGCAGGGACATGCTGGGGCTCCTGAGGAAGCGCGGTCGTGGGATTGCCCCAACTGAACCCGACGCACCTCACCGAAAACCTCACCGAAAGTGGGGGTCCAGAATCACGGTTCCGCAACGAGGCAGGCGGTGAGTTTCCGGCACGATCGGTGAGTTCCCGTTTCCGCTCACCGGGGCAGGTCACAGGCCCCATTCCCGGTCTGGGGCAGGTGGTGTCACATGTGTCTGCAGAGCGAACTTGCAGGAAGAAGGCTGCCTCACGGTCGCAGTCGAGAGACGTCCGGGCCCACTGGGGGGAAACTCACCGACCGCAGGAAGGGAACTCACCGCCCCAGGCGGCCGACCTAGCAGGAACTCACCGCCCGCCGGGAGCATGCGCAGGACGAGTTCACCGCACGCGACGCTTCTGCCATCCGGCTCTCAACGTGGACTGCGCACGGGCGCGTGTCCGGCTGCGCAGTACAGCACCGTCGACACCGGCATCCTTCTGTGCGCAGCTACACAGCGCGGCAGTACGGGTCACCATGCGCAATGGAACTTCTTGGCTGGCCCGTTGCGGCACCTGCGCAGTCCTTGGCTTCAGTTCGGTAGAGAGACGGCTCCGCCATGGGCTGCTTGTCGACTCGTGCGAATGCGGTCTCGACCTCGCCGTCGCCGCGCTGCCGTGCGCGGACGAGCCGGTGAGGACGCCCTCCGGCCAGCATTCCCGCTGCGCCCGAGGCTTCCCCGATTCGTTGATGGAAGGAGCCGGCAGGGGGGCGGCCTGCTGGCCGCGCGGGTGCCCTACATGGACCTCGGCCGTGTCGTCAAAACGGACCGTGAGGTTGGGGTTGAACGGTGTGGAGGACGGGGCGGCATGGTGAGCGAAACCCACGTGCCAACGGTGCTGCGCATGGGCGACGATGCACCGATGTTGAACGTCTCCGGCAGGGACGATGCCGAAAGCGCAGCTCTCTTGCTGACCACGATGCATCGGCTGCACAAGCAGCTGGGCGATTTCACCACTCAGCTCTATATCGCCTACGACTTCGGGGATGAGTCTGGGCTGGCGCCTGCCATCTTGATCGAAAAGCACGCTGCGGGACCTGAACTGAGGATCCGCCACTGCTTCGGCTTCTTCGCGGAGGGCGACTCGGACGTCAGTGAGCTGCGGTTCTCGGCGGGTGTGGCCATCACCTCGGCCGGGTGCATCGTTGAAGCCATGGTGGATGTCGACCTTGAACGACCCTTGGGAGAGTTCGGCGCCGATGTCCACACCTTCTATTTTGAGCGGATTGATCAACTTTCCCTCTCGGACGCCCTAAGCCGTTTGGACGAGCAGGTCACGGCGCTCTGCACAATGGGCGATGTTCCGAATCGTCTGGGGGTTCGATACGCGTTGAGCGAGGTCATCTCCTCAGCGGCTCCACAGGAACGAGCGAGTTCGTGGCGGCCGGGAGCGGGATTGAGACGGTTGCGCGGGAGTGGATCTGTGACGAGTTCTGCTTCGTCGCGTCGGCATACGGGTTCATGGAAGCGGATGCGGAGGAGCTGACCGCCGGCCGGGACTGGTGAACGGGGACGGGAAGGCCACCTCCGATCGAAGCCATTTGTTGAAAGCTGCGATCAGCACAGTCGCCTCGCGACAGAGGTTCTACTCGGCAGGGCCCTGGAGCTGTGTCAGCAGGCGGTAAGCCTGTCGTTCCGAAATCCCCTCCGCGGCAGCGATGTCGGCCGCTGACGTCTGACCGTTGCTGTCAGCGAGCACTTTCTGGACTCGCGCCTTACGGGCGTCGGCTTCCCGCAACCGCGGGTTCGTCGCTCGATCGCGGGGCTTCGAGTCCTTGCTTCCATGCGGGCGGCCGCCGCCGGCACCTTCGCCTGGACGCTGATCGGGCCACGCGACGATGGTGTGCCGGTACCAGTGGCCGACCCCAAAGATTTCCCTGTCGGGCTCGGGGGCATAGCCGTGGTTGATGTAAGCGCGCCATGCTTCGGGCTTGAGCTCGACGCCCAGACCGACCAGCACATTGCGGGCCTCCTCGCGGTCCAGCAGGTCATCCGGAGACTCACCGGCAGGGAGTTCAGGGACGGGCTTGCCCGCGAGATGGGCGTCGATCTGATCGGCATCCCAAATGAGGGTGCGAGCTCCCGGCCGGCTGATCGGCTCCGGTAGCTGCTGAACCGCTCCGCGAAGCAGAGTCTTGCGACCCTGGCGCTTGGCAATGTCTGCCGTGCTCAGAGGCGTACGGCCGGCGGGGATCATTGCTCTCCGATCTTGCGGCTGGCTGGACCAGCATGCGGGATGAGGTGACGACGGAGCATCACGGTGAGACGCAAACAAATGTAGCACGTTTATTGGCGGCAGGTGCCATTGCAGGGGCCGCGAGATGACGCCGCGGCCCCTGACGGGCGTGTTTCAGTTCAGGCTGGGTTGCAGCCTTGCGGCGAGCCACGAGGCGGCGTTGACGGGGACTGCGTTGCCGACCTGTCTGGTCAGGTCGGCGGTCGTGGGGCCCTGGAAGGCGTGGGTGTCGGGGAAGCGCTGGGCTCGGGCTTTGGTCCTGAGGCTGATCATCTGGACTTCGCAGTCGTCGACGGTGCGGCGCCGGCTGGGCTTGACGAGCAGGTGGTGGTTGCCTTCGGCGGTGATGGCCCCGATGGGTTCGTCCAGGGACTGCACGGTGCAGTGGTTGCGCAGGATGGCGATGAATGGTTCGCCGTGGAAGCGCTCGAGGCCGATGGTGACCTTGCGGCGGGTTTCGGGGCGGTAGGGGGTGTACTTCCTGCAGTTGGCCCGGCCGTCGCGGAACCGGCGTCCGGGCAGGGTGAGGTCGATGTGGTCGCGGATCGGGCGGGTGACCGGCTCGACCACTGCGTCACAGCGCACGTTCGGGCAGGCGTAGCGGTACTGCTTGCCGTAGATGCCGACCCTGCGGGCGCCGGTCTGCTCGAACCGCTTCCCCACACCTGCACGCCCTGGACGGGGCCACAGGTGCGGCACACGCTCTCGGGCAGGGGCTGGAGGTCGGGCCGCGGCAGGCCCTTCTTGGTGAAGGCGAACAGGATGCGGTTGCGGTGCTGCGGGGCTGCCTCATTGCCCTGGCCCGCGATGTGGGCGGCGTTGACCGACGCGATGTCAATGTTGTAGCCGAGGGCGTCCCACACGTTCAGCCAGGGTTCGAAGGGGACCCATCGGGTGGCGAAGTCGGGGACGTTCTCGCCGCAGACGACGTCGTAGTCGTGAACCTCGGCGGCCCGGATCAGATCCCACGCCGTCGCCCGGGTCCTGGACCACTGCCCGGTACGGGCCGCGCCGCCCGCCTGTTGGCTGGCGGTTGAGTTGCGGCCGGCGGGGCTGACTTCCTTGCAGATCGGCGAGCCGACCAGGACGCGTGAGCGGGGGATGTCACGGAAGTCGACATTGTTTGCGTGGATTACGGTTACTGGGGAGGCTTGACGAGGAAGGTCGCGCGCGGGTCAACGTCAGCGGCGTGAGCGAGAGTTGGAAGGTCGTGGTCAGGAAGGCCTGCGAGTTCGACGGCCGCCTGTCCGGATGCGTGGGCTGACCCGATGGACTGACCGTTGGCAACGGCTGCATAGAATTGGGCAGCGTAGTAGATCGCGTCCGTGTCACCAATCTCATCGGACATTCCGATGGCAAAGTCGACCACGCCAATCAGATCGTCGATCTGGGCGGCGGAGTGACAGGAATTCAACAGAACCAGCAGGGGCGGTTCATCGGTTGCGGCGATGGCACGGGCGAAGGCCTTAGCGGTGACGATGACGCCCTCGTGAGGCTGGTCGATGTCCTTCTCGAAGACGATCAAGTCCTCGTCGCTGTGACCTGAGAAATGCACTACGTGGGGGCGGAACCTAGTGATGCCGTCCAGGAGGTCGGCTGCTGTCGCGGCGGGCCGGACATCGAGTTCCACCAAGTCGCGATGCAGGGCCCGTTCCACAACAGCCCGAATACGCGACTGCTCCCGGCCGACCCGAAGATCTCCCTCGGAGGAGGCACCCAGTATCAGCACGCGCAGCTTCTCAGGCTTCGGTGCCCGCAGCTCCCGGAGCACCATGCCCACCTGCTGCTCCGTGGTACTCAGACGTTGCTGGATCTTCTTTTGCTCAGCTGCAGCGCGGCGGTCGGCCGCCAACTGCTCACGCTGACGCGCTTTCTCAGTGGCTTCTCGCTCCGACTGCTCCGCCTTGGCCAGCTTGACCTGTGCCTCCCCCACCTCCTTCGCGAGTCCAGCAGCCTTCGTGCTCCACTTTGCTGCATCACGGGAGGCGGTGTTCGCCTGGTCTTCGTATCGATCCGCTTCGCGGAACTTGCTCTTGACGGTGCTGGCGTTCTTCGACTTCCCTGCTGCGGACCGTGCCTTCGCAGCGTCGGCCCGCTTGCCAGCCGCCTTGGCTTGAAGATCGCCGGCCTTCTTCTCTGCAGCGGCGCGCTCCTTGTTCTTCCGCTCCATCAGGCCGCGGTAGTAATTCGAGTTCATCTCAGGCCTCCAAGGGCGGATCCGTATCTGCCGCCACGATACGGGCCACCTCTGACATCGACCGCCGCACGAGCACTTGAGGCCCTGTCTAGACCACGTCCCGACAGCGAAGAGCCATTGATGTATGCGCGAGTCAGCACGCCGGCCACTTGGAGCGTGGGCAAGGATCCGGGCTCGTCGCGGCGGGTCGGCCGGAAGCGGGCCGTGCGGTGGAAACGGTGGTGCAGACGGCCAGAGATCGGCATGGCGGGCCTTTCGGGAGAGGTCGGCGGGCGGAGGGCTGCTCTGGCTCGCCGGGCGCGAGGCGCCGGGCCAATAGGGGCCAGGCTGTGGCCGGGGCCGCGGGGCGGACTGCCCTGCGGCCCCGGTTCTTGCGGTCAGGTGGTGTGGCCGTGCCGGTCGGCGAGTGCGGTGAGGTGTGCGACGAGGGCTGCGGAGTCGGTGTCGTAGTCGCCGGTGGCAAACTCGGCGTCCGGGTCCTCGGCCGGGGCTGAGGCGTTCTCGGTGTGGTAGTCGCAGCCCAGCGATCCGTGGTCGGCGATGGGGTGCTGGTTGGACACGTCGATGCCGTGACGGGTGGTACCCGACCAGTTGACGTATCCGCCGTCCCGGAAGGTGATGTGCGCGTAGGTGCCGTGGTCGTGCACGGGAGTGCACACGATTCCGGCTGCCCGGAGCCGATTGAGGACCGATCGGTCGACGCGCTGCTCTTCAAGGATCTCGGTCGTGTCGGTGACCGGCACCTGGATGACGTCCGTGCTGGCGTGGCGGCGCACGACGACTCCGGTGCCCCCGTCGTACTCGGCCCACGGCTCGGTATCGTTGTCGTTGCGCGGTTGGTGGGCGAGCGGAACGAACCGGCTGCCGTCACGGCAGACGATGCGGACGGTGCCGTCGCCTCTGGCCAGGGCAGCGACAAGGTCGGCCGTCGTGCAACCGTCGGCGGGGGAGTGGGGCTGCTGGGGTGAGGACATGGGTCGAACTCCTTCGGCAGAGGTCGTTGTTGGCGAGTGCTGCGCACCCGAACGCTCGACAGCCGGGGGGATGGCGCCGTGCCCTCCCCCCGGCATGCGGGTCAGGCGAGGGCTTCGCGCAGTGCCGCGGCGTTCTCGGTTCGGCGCGCACCGATCGCGCGGAGGAGCCTGCGGGTCTTGCCGCGGCGGGAGAGCTCGTTGCCGGGTCCGGTGGTGGTCATGTGGAACACCGGGCAGCCGATGCCTGCGGCCGCTGATGCGGCCTCCAGCGGGACGGTCATGGTGTCGGCGGAGGGCTCGACGAGGACCAGGGGGTTCGACAGGGCGGCGAGCAGTTGCGCGGAGTAGGCGAGGCTGTTCCTGCTGGCCGGGGTTCCGGGCCGGTAGGCGCTGACAGCTACTCCGCCACGGTGCAGGACGGCCATCATCAGCTCGGCCTGGTTGTGCGGGTGGCAGGTGTCCAGTCCGCACGGCAGCACGGCGAGGGTGGGACTGCCCGCTGCGCGGGCTGTCTGCTGGACGGCGGTGTCGATCCCGTGCGAGAGCATGGACACCACCGTCCGCCCGGCTCCGACCAGCTCGCGCGCCACGGCGGCCGCGCACGCGGTGCCGACCTGGCTCGCCGCGCGTCCGCCGGTCACCGCGACAGCGTTCTCGGACAGTTGGCGCGGGTCCCCGGTGCCACGCACCCACAGCCCGAGGGGGCAGTCCTCCTGGAGGGCTGCCAGCCCGCCGGGCCAGTGGTCCTCTCCCGGCAGGACGAACTCGGCGGTGAGCTGCGCCGCGCGGAGATCCGCCTCGGGCTGGTACTCGGCGATCGGGCCGCTGGTGTGCTGGGCGGCGAGGCGCTGCCACGTCTCGACCGCGCCGACGGCGGCGATGCTCATGTGGACGTCGGCCGGGGCGCGGAAGGTGGCCAGTGCGGCGCGCGCGGCCCGCTCGCTGATCGGGGTGCTGACAGAAGACACGGTGAACCTCCATCACGGGGTGGGTCTGGGAGTGGTGCGCGGCGGGCCGGGCGGCGGGGCCAACCGCCGCCCGATCACCGGATGGTGCGCCAGGGGTGCTGAACTGCCCCGGCGGTGCAGCTAGGCGTGAGCGAGAATCAAAGGAAGGTCGTGGCCGATCTGTTCAGCGAGGCCGCGCTCCTTGGCCAGGGCGTTCAGTACGTCGTCGAACTCGACCGGAAGGCCCTTCGTGGCCAGGTAGCGGACGCCGAATCCATGACTCCAGTGCGGATAGCTGCCGGGGCCGAACTTGGCGTCGATGGTCCAGTCCGTCTCCTCCACCAGCATCGACAGGTGATAGGAAACCGGCTCGGTGGCATCGCCGAGAAGGACGAGCAGGTGCGCCTCCAAGCCGATCCGGTCTCCGCCGACAAGCGGCGACACCTTCTCCTCCCGGCGCTCGATGCTCTTGACGGTGGCGACGGCTTCGAGCGTCTCGCCGTTGTGGTCGAACCGAATGGTGTGGGGCTGCTCGATGGTCTCGGGCACAGGTCCTCCTGATGTCGTGGTCCGGGTGCCGGGCGGGGGGCCAACCCCGCCCCTGACTTTAATAATTCTACCACTTTTGATGACGTCTGGTGGGGTGGATTTTCCGGCGCCGACTCCGAACACGGCACCCGTGGCGGCCGGTTGTAACGGGAAGAGTGCCGGTCAGCGGCGGGCGAGGTGCGCGAGACGTCCCATGGCTGTGGTGGTGCTCGGGGTGAAGAGCAGCCCGAGCGCCTGCATCTCGTTCAGTCCGAGGAGCTTGGCCGCCTTGCGCGGGACGTAGACGCATGCGCCGTCCGGGGCTGTGGCTTCGATGCTGCCGGTGCGCAGCGTGTAGCCGGCGAGGTGACAGGCCGCGGCCGCGACCGAGAGTGTGACTCCCTGGGGCGGTTCCTGCCCGGGCGGGACGAGGATGCCCGGGCAGCTGCTCGGGCCGACACATCCCCTCTGGTCGTGGCAGTACGGCCGGGCGGCGAGCCATTCGTAGACCTCGCCGGCTCGCACGATCGGACCCGTCGCACTCAGGGGCGCCGGGTCCGGGTCGTCTCCCAACGCTTGATCGATGCCGGGCAGTAGCGCGCTCCCAGGGGCGGCTTGGGCGCTCACTCGTCCGCTCCTTCGGCGCGGCTTTGTGCCAGTGCTTCCCTGCACGGCAGACACCGGCACTTCGCCAGGTGGTGCCGGACGCGGCGGTCGTCGAACGCTCCCAGCGGGGAACCGATCAGGAGGAGCACCGGGTGACGCTCCATTACTCGGTCCTCCATGTCGTCCTCGCGGAGCTCTTCGAGGGCTTCCGATGCCTCGATGAGGTCCGAGTAGAAGTCCTGCGCCGGCTGCGGAATCCGACCGAGTGCGGCGAACGTGAGCCCCTTACCTCCGGTCGGCGCGTCATGGAGTAGTGCCTGTACCTCGCGGGCCAGCGGTTTCAGCGCGTTGCGGAACACGCGGCAGGCTTCGCGTTTCTCGTAGGCGTAGCACCAGGTCCGGGTTGCGGCGGAGCAGTCGGGAACGTGGACGGTCGGCGTGCTCATGGCGTGAACGTCTCCCTGTCTCGGATCAGGTGGTGAGCTGGTGGAGGAGGGCGCAGACTGCGGCTGCCTGTTCACCCGTGAGGTTGTTGGCGGTGAGGTTGACCGTGTCGCCACTGCCGCTGATGTCGGCTCTGGTGTCGGGGTGTCTGCGCACGGTGGTCCGGGGGCTGTGGCCGGTCTCCTCGGTCACGTGAACCTGCGCTGACCAGTCGGCGGTGATGCGGTCGGCTCCGAGGGCGGATGCGATGCGGGCGGCGGTTGCCGCGCGGCCGGCCTGCTCGCTGACGGTCTCGGCGGCAAGGCGGCGCCATGCGGTGAGCGCTTCCTCGTAGCGGGGCATAAGGCGTCGGCGGATGTGCCCGCAGATGTACTGAGGACTGCGGTCGGCCATCGTGATCTCAGGGTGGGAGGGCCCGTGCCGCAGGCGGGGTTCAGTGGGGAAGAAGCCGCGGGCGGTGACGCTGCGGCCCGTGCGGATGAGCGCGATCTGGTGCCCGTCGTCGCTGATCAGGAATGCGGCGTCGGGCCATGCTCGGGTGGGTTCGGTGTGCCAGTGTGCGTCGGTGGTCTGCATCTGGGCGGCGATAGCGTCGGCGAGTTCGCTGATCGGCAGCTGCTGCACGGCTGTCTCCTGTGCGGTGATTGTCAGTAGGGGCGGCCGGCCTGGTAGGGGCGCAGCGCGGTGAGGACGCGGGCTGCCTCGGCGTGCTCGGCCTGGATCCAGTCGCGCACCGTGGTGCCGTCCGGGGCGGCCGCGGCGGAGTCCAGCAGCAGGAGGAGCGACACGTAGGGGGCTCCGAGCGAGTCGCATGCGCCTTCGTACGTCCCGACATCGGGTACCTGGGCCACGTAGTAGCTGCCGTACTCGCCCTGCGGGTCGAGCCACAGTTCGAAGACTGCGATGGGCGCTCGTTCGGTCAGGTCGGCCGCGACCTCTTGGGCGGTGGAGAAGGGGTCGTCATCGGTGGCGTAGCGCATGCCGCGTACCAGGAGGGATCCGCCCAGGGCGGCGACCGGGTCCTCGGCCTCCATGTCCTCGACCCTGGCGATCACCTCCAGGACGGCGGCTTCCTCACCGGGGGCGACGTCGTACACGTACAGCTGGAACGGGGCGCAGTCGGGCATGCCGGAACTCCATCTCTCGGGGTGGGTGTGTGCGGCCGGCCGGCGCGCTCGTACGGCGCGCTCTGGGCCGGCGCCTACGCGGAATGTCGGTGGCGTGCCTCGTGCCTGGTCCCGCGGGGCCGGTGGCTCCGCGGGACCAGGCAGGGTCAGTGGCCGGCGAGGATGTTGTCCAGCTCCACAGGGCGTGCGGGGGCGGGGCTCGGTCGGCGGGTCCGGTTGTCGCGCGTCTCCTGCAAGGTGCCGAAGGAGGCGCGTCCTTGTGCCTTCTTCAAGCGGGGGATGTTGTTGGCGGGGATGCCGACGCGCGGGGGGCCTTGCACGCACAGCAGATCGCAGGCTGTTTGTGAGGAGTACCCGGCTTCGGTGATCGATTCCTCGTCGGGGAACACGTCGGCGTGCCGCATGGTGGCGCGGTCGACGTACCGGTCTTCCCGCCCGCCCAGGCTGTAGCACCAGGCGAAATTGGCGGGCGGGGAGGATTCGACGCATTCCTGGAAGAGGGTGACCTCTTTGGTGTAGCAGTAGAACGAAACGCCCGGCGCCGTGCGCATGATCCGCAGCCATGTTTCCAGGTAGGGGCGGCTGTGGAAGTCGCCTGCGTCGTGGATCCGGACGGATCCGCCCTGATACCGCCGGTGCTGGAGCTCGGCGGTCATCCGCTCCTCGAACCGCGGGAGTTGGTCATTGAGCGTGAGCATCAGATTCCGCAGGTGCGCGGCTCGCACGCTGGGAATCCGGTACGTCCCGAATCGGGCAAAGCACAGTTTTGCGCAGACCCCTGCACTGGGGCAGACGTTCATGTGACGGCCGGACGGCAGTTGAACCACCCACGCGGGCAGGGTCCACGTGGAGATGCCGTGGCGGCGCAGATCCCGGTTTCCCTGCGTCAACAGCCACTGTCGGGGCATGCCTGAAACTCCTCTCAGCAGTGAAAGGTGAAAGGTCCGTGCGAGGTGCGGCGGTGTGCGCCTGCCCGGGGCGCGCTGTTCGCGGGCCCCGGGCGCGGCGGCCTAGTGGGGCTGGTGGGCCTGCTCGTCGGCGGCGTAGACGGCGTGGGCGATGGCCTCGTGACGGGGGTCGACGGTGTCGGCGGACTCCAGTCGCCACCGCAGCGCAGCGGCGAGGGTGCGCAGCTCGTCCGGGGTGAGATACCAGGAGCCGCGGTCGGGCAGGCGGTCTTCGGTGGTGAGGCGGGTCGCAGTGCTCACCTGGTCGTCGTCGGTGAACACCGTCTGCCGGCGCAGGGCGCGCAGCAGCGTGGCGTGGACGTAGGCGCTCTGCACGGCGTGTGTCGGACGGACTTCGAACAGACCGGCGAGCGATGCGGGGCGGGTGTGCATGGTGCCGTCGTGGCACACCAACAGTTCGTCGGGGTCCAGGACGATATCGGCGTCGGTGAGCGCGTGCCCGCACTCGGTGCAGACGTAGAGGCAGGCGCCGGTGGGCTGGTAGCGGCCGCTGCTGCACGCGCCGCAGATGATCGGTGTGAACATGGCTCGTCACTCCCTCGGTTGCGATCCGGTGGCCGGTGCCGCGCAGTGCGCGCGGCACCGGGGCGGCGGGGCCGGTCAGGCGGGAAGCGCGAGACGGAAACCGGCGACGGAGGCTGCGACGCTGGCGCACCTCTCGCACACCCGGCGTCCGGCGATCTTCGTCACCCCGTTCGAGCCGCAGTGGCCCCAGGAGCACTCCCACTCCTCGATCGGCGGGCAGCAACGGCCGACCGAATAGGCGTGGGTCTCGCACACCGCGTAGCGCTCACGGTCCGGCATGGCGTGCAGCCGTACCGGGCGCCGCTGGAGCGTCGACTCGACGGCAGTGGGGATCATCTCTCCCGTGTCGTACTGGAAGACGATGTTCAGCTCCCGGTAGCGCTCGGGGGTGGTGTAGAACGGCAGGCCGCGGTGGCTCCACACCATGACCAGATGCCCCGCTGTGATCAGCTCCGACAGTTCGCTGTGCGAGTGGAAGTCGATCGCGTACCGCTGCTCAAGGCACCAGTTGTAGCCGTAGCGGCGCAGCATTCGTCGAACGGTCGCGGCCGGTCCGCTCTGCGCCTCGTCCAGCGTGCGGACGGCGGCCAGCGCGGCGACCGGGTCGGTGTTCAGCAACTCGGCGGCGGTCTCGGCCTCCTGCGCGGTGGCGTGCTCGGTGAGGGTGTAGCCGTTCAGTCGGTCGGTGACCTGGTGGCCGGTGCCGCTGGTGGCGGTGAGGTACTGCGGCGGGGGCGGCTGCAGGCGGCTGCTGCGGGACATGAGGTCCTCCGGTTTCGCAGGGTGGGGCCTGGGAGTCCGGGGGCCAACCCGGACTGTCTGACATGAATAATCCTAGCACTCTATAGCTGTTCGGTGGGGTGCGATGTTCCCCAACCGTCGTGATGAACTGGGCTTTTGGTGACGTGGTCCGGTGGGGGGCGTGCTAGTCGGTGGGGTAGAGCACGACGGCGGGGACGGCATCGTCGGGGAGGTCGGCGAAGGTGCGTCGGGCCGCTCGTCGTTTCCGGGGTGGGGTAGGCCGTGCCGCGCAGTTGGTCGTCCAGCGCGTACATGCACTCGACAACGTCGGCCGCTGGGGCGTACCCGCTCGTGCCGTCGGCGTCGGTGGACATGACGACGATGTGCGGCCGAGCTTCGTTCCGACTCCTCTGGATCCGTATCCTCACCCGGTCATGAGTTGGTCGGGCCGGGCTCATAGAGTCGGGCCTATGACCCCACCAGGGCCCACTGATCCGCAGGCTGAAGCCGCACAAGGCCGTGTCGCTATCTGGCTCGATCCGCAGGACCTGCGCTGGCTGGCCTGGCACTGCTGTTGCAGCGACGACGCGACAGATGAAGATAGAGACCGTTGCGGGCGCCTCCGGTTCCGCGCCAGCGCCGCCTTGCACAAGAACCAGCGCCCTGACTGAGCGCCAGCACACAGGTCGTTACGGAATCGCGGGCAGAGCCAATCGGGACAGTAGATCGCAGAGTTGGCCGGCTGTGAGCGGTTCAGTTTCGGGGGTCTCGGACGTGGTCATGGGCGGGGACTCCTCTGTGGTGGGCTGGGCGGCCGGTCCGCACCCCGCAGGGGGTGCGGACCGGAGGTCAACTGCAGGTGGGTCAGTGTGCGGCGGCCGTGACGGGTGTTCGGCTGTGGCGGGGGCGGCGTAGTCCTTCGGCCTCTGCGCGGTAGTGGTGGAGCCTGCGGCGGTAGAACGTCGCGGAGTCGTCGTGGATCTCCGCCCAGCGCGGGAGGTACCCGGCGCGGTGCGCGAGCCCTTCGCGGGCGGGTGCGAGCACCAGGGCCAGCACCGGGCTGGGCTGCTCGGCGAAAACGCCGGCGGCGTGCCACCAGGCGGCGAGCACCGCGCGGCCCTGGGCGTGGTAGCGGGCGGCCTCTTGCTCGCTGCGTTGCATGTCGGCTTCGGCGCTCGGCGTCATGGCGGCGAGCCAACGGAGCAGGGTCGGGGTCTCGCGGTTGCGGGCGACGGTGAACAGGCGCGGGAGGTCGGGGCGGGCGGCGTAGTCGGCGGCGACGGCGCGCATGAGGGTTTCGAGGGTGTGGGCGGTCTGCGGGGGTGCGTCGCGGTCGTCGGCGTCCCGGATGCCGCACGGAGTGAGCCTCCAGCCGTACTCGGTGGGCTCGTTCAGCAGGCGCACGATGCTGCCGTGGTAGGCGCGGGTCCCGCGACCGAGGCGGGGCAGGGGCTCGGCGGGGAACTCTTCCATGTCGTTGGCCGATCCCAGGCTGACGCGTACGGCGCTGAAGTCGTCCCACTGGTTGGGGTGGTGGGTGGCGGCGGCGTGCAGGGTGCCGCGTACGGCGCCGGTGCAGGTGTAGACGATGGCGCCGGTGTCGTCGGGGTCGGTGGCGGTGATGCGGACGGTTCCGGACGCGGTCGACAGGTTGAACATCGGGGTGGGCCTCCTGGACGTGGGAAGTCTGGGATGCAGCTAGGGCCCGCTGTCCGGGCGCCCCGCTCTCAGGGGGCGGCCGGTTGCTGCTACGCGGCGCGGGGAGGTGGGGCCCGGACCCATGGCGCTGGGTCCGGGCCCTGTTGCTCCGGGAGGGGTGCGGGTTAGGCGGTGAGTGCGGCGGCGGCGTGCATGGCGGGCAGGGCCAGTGCTTCAAGGTCGTGTGCGGTGTCCGCGTTGGGGATCTGCTGCGCGGCGGCGGTGACGGCTTGCATCACTCCGCCGGCGGTGATCTGTCCGCCGTGGATGAAGTGGGCCAGGATCCGGTCTTTCGTCGGCCCGGTGATGCTGAGTTTGCGGGTGACCTGCTCGATGGCGTGGGTCGGGTTGGCGACCGGCCGGCCTGCGGTCTCCTCGATCTTCCGCAGCTTGTTTTCGACGTAGTCGCGTGAGAGGAACGTGCGGACCGCGTCGGCGGTCTTGGCGGTGATCAGCTCCAGGACCTTGCTCTGCGTCGCGCCGGACCACTGGACGACGCCCTGTTCTTGCTTCCCGCCGAGGTGGACCTCTCGCATGACGTCTTCGGTCATCGTGAGTCCGTTGGTGCACACCTGCACGACTGCGCGCGGGGTGATGGTGAAGGCTCCGGCCCCGACCTCGCTGTTGCGGATGACGAATCCGGCCGACACCATCGGCAGCTCGTCACCCCTCTGCCCGGTGTAGGGGGAGCGGTAGCCCTTGAGCAGTTCGCGGGCCTGGACGGCGACTTCGTCGGACTCCACCCGCACGTACATGCGGCGGTCGGTGAGATCGCATCCGGTGACCTCCGCGGCATGGCCGGACTGGCGGATGCCGTCCAGAGCGGCGAGCAGAAGATCGAAATTGTCGATCAGCCGGTAGCTGTCCGACAGCAGCGCGCGGGCCACCCCCTCGCCTCCGCCGCCGTGCGCGTCGCTGCGCAGGGCGCGCACCAGGAAACGGCGCTCGGGCTCGCGCTCCAGCCACCCGTTCACGTTCAGGTCGAACAGCGAGAGGTGTTCGGCGCGCATCCGGCGCAGGTACTGGCCGGGGATCTTCAGCTTGTCGGCGATGCCGTCGTCTGCGACGTCGGTGGGGCGGTAGGTGCCATCGACGGTGACGACTCCGTCGGACTGGATGAGCGGTTCAACACCCTGGATGACCAGGTTGCCGTCCCGCACGGTCAGGCGGGAAGCGGGTGCGATGACGTCCAGCTTCCTTTCCTGCTGGGACTCCAGGATGGACGCCAGGTCTTTCAGGCTGGCGTTGCGGGCTCCGTCCGCGGTGATGCGGGTCGCGGTGCGCTGGGCGATCTGGTTCATAGTCTTTTCCTCCGTGGTCTGGGTTACGTCCGGGAGGCCACCCGGACGGATCGGGGGCTGGTGCCGCGCACCGGGCGTGGCACCAGCGGGAGGGACGGTCAGTCTTCGCCGGGGATCATGATGGTGATCTCCGGGAGGTCCTCGTTGTCACCGGGACCCATGACGCACACGAGCTGCACCAGGCGGGCGGCCTGCGTCTGCCCGTCGCGCGGGACCCGGTAGAGCTCGACCTCGGTTCGGCTGCTGCCGCCCCGGCGTGCGGCACTGGCACTCATGTACAGCACGTCCCACAGACGGCCTTCCTGGTCCTGCGGCGTCTGGCGCGTGCTGTCCTCGTCGGTCCACGCGACGCAGTCCAGCCACGCGGCGCGGGTGAGGGCGACCGGGAACATGAACCCGGCTTCGCGTGCGATGCCTTCGGGGACGGGAAAGAGCGCACCGCGCGCGATGCCCTCGGCGCGGCTCTGCCGCTCGGCCACCAGGGGCCGCAGGGTGGCCGGATCGTCGCTGGCTGCGGGGGCGCTGTCGGTGCTCTCGAAGGGGACCGAGCGCATGGCGCACGGGCCGACGCTCAAGTCGTCGTCGATGCGGGCCAGCAGATCCTTGGTGTGGTCGCTCATGGGTGTTCCTCCAGGGGGTGTGGCTGGGATGGGTCCGGGGGCCAACCCGGACCTTCTGACTTCAATAATTCTAGCACTTAAAGACGTGATTCCGGAGTGATGTCAGGCCAGCACAACGCGCTTTGACCTGCGCGTCTGCGGCTGTGTCTGCGGATGGTCGCGCTCCTGCCCGGCCCGGATGAGTGTCTGTTCGGCCTTCACCTGCTGGTGCATCCGTTGCGCCCACACGCGTACTTCCTCGGCGAGCTCGCACAGAGCGGCCGTGCGTCCGCTCGGGTCGCTGCGCCGCCGGTCGCTCAACCGCTGGGCCTCGGCGGCGACTTCGGTGTGGGTGTGGGCGATGACTGCGTATGCGCCGTGGCGGCGGGTGATCCGGCTCCACGCACAGCGGCCGGTTTCCTGCTCCAGCACCATGAGGGAGCAGCGGGGCCAGCGCTCATTCCCCTGGGCGGGCTCGGTGTGCAGATCGATGAGGCAGGACACCCGGCCGTCGTGCAACGGGTCGTAGTCGTAGAGGGCTTGGGGAAAGGGGATCGGCGCGCCGGAGAGTTCGGCGAGGTGCGCGGCGAATCCGTCCACGGTGGGCGCGGCCTGGCGGCGGTGCAGCCGGATGAGGTGGGCGGCGACGGTCGGCAGCTGCCAGGCGGGCGAACCGGACGGCGCGGCGGGCATCGACCACGAACGGCGGTGCGTTCCCGCAGCGTCGGTGACCGACAGGCGCAGAACCAGCAGGGCGGGGGACTGAATGCGGACATGCATGGGCGGGCCTCCGGGTGGCGGGGGAGAGTGGGTCGGCCGGCCGCGCGGGCGCGGCGGGCAAGGGGGGAGCGGTCGGGGCCCGTGGGCCCCGACCTGTCCGCGCTCTACTGGTCGTAGCGGCTGAGCGCGGTGGCGAGCGGCACCAGATCGGCGCGGCCCTCGCGCTCCAGCGCACGGGCGGTGCTCGTCTGCGCGGCGCGCTGCAAAGCGGCTCCGCTGTGCCCGGCGTTGCGGGCGTCCAGATATCCCAGGGCCAGAGCTGCAAAGAACGCGTCGGGCAGGGAGGTGAAGAACTCTTCCGGGTCGCGGTCCTGGTCCCGGGCCATGAGGGCCAGCCGGTTCATGGCCGGTGCGAGTGCCTCGGTCAAGTCGTCTTCCGTGATGCCGTACGCGGTCAATGTCGCGCGGTCCTGCTCCTGCTGCGGGGTGTGCGTCATGCTCGGGTCCTTTCGCTGGAGGGCGGGCCTGGGGTCGTTCGGGGGCCAACCCGGACTGTCTGACGTCAATAATTCTACCGCGATTGCATGTATTCGGTGGGGCTCTCCTGCTCTCGTGAGGGGCGTTCCGCGGGGGCCGCTATGCTGGGAATTCGTCACAACTCCTTCGCGGATCCGGTCTCCGGGTTCTCGCTGGGTTGTGGTCTGGGAAAGGCCCGGTGGGTGAGGCCAACCGCGCAAGCGGTCCGCTTCGGCGGACATCCACCGGGCCGCCACACATACGCGAATGGGGCGTACGCGGTGACCCGCGTACGCCCCACTTTCTTGCCACGTGCACGCGGCCGGTGCGGTTGCTACCGCGTGTGGACGGTGTCCGTGCGGATGGCGAACCGTTGTTGATCGGTGCTGATCTCCAGCACCAGCCATGCGTGACCGGCCTGGTGGGCGGTGCGCAGGATGTCGAGGAGCGGCGTTTCGTCGGCGCCGCCGCTGTCGTCGCACAATGCGATGCGCTCGACGAAGTCGTCTGCGCCACAGACGGAGCGGGCATCGGTTCCGCGGCCCCATCCGGCGGCGTACGCGATCGTGCGGTCTCGGATTTCCTGGCTGGTGCCTTCGGGTTGCGTTCCGTTGCTCATGAGGTAGGTGCCATCGTCCTTGACCCACCACAGTGCCGGGGTGGGGTCGGTCTCTTGGTAGGTGGCGCGGTGTTCGGTGGCGGCTGCGGCGTGCTCGGCTGCGGCGAGTACGGCGGCCAGACGAAAGTGGAGGCGGGCACCAACGACGAATTCGGACATGCGTCGCTCCCTCGGTCGGGACTGCGGGGTGTGGGCTGGGTGCCGCTCGGGTGCCAATCCCGGGCGGCGGGTCCTCGGCCGGCGGGGGTCGCTCGGCTGAGAGGGGGCGGGGGCCGGTTGTCCGGCCCCGCCCGGGGTGTGGCCGCTACTCCTGCGTGCTCTTCTCGGCCGCCGTGTTCTCGGCCTGGGCGGCCTGCGGCTCGTCCGGGGTCTCTCCGGGCTCCTGCGCGGCCTCCTGCGGCTCGTCCGGGACGGTGTCGGCCTCGGGCTCCGCCTCCGGCTGCCCGGCCTCCTCGGCCTGCTCCTCCTCGCCTGCCTCGTTCTCCTCGGGCTCGTCCTGGGGCTGCTCGTCGGTGGGCTCGGGCTCCTCGATGGGCTGTGTCGGTTCCTCGGCGTCGAACTCGGTCACCGGCTTGCCTTCGGCCTTGGCCACGATGGCGGCCTCGTGGTCGGACAGCTGGTATCCCTCACCCGCGAGGAACGTGAGCCACGCGCGGGCGGTCTCGTCGCGGTGCTCCCAGGCGCGGTCGCTCACCTCGGCCTCGTAGGCGGCGGCGACGTAGGCGAGAAGGAGGTGGGGGCGGCGGGCCTTGCCGGTCTTCTTGATCAGTTCGGCGAACGGCTCGGCCTTCCCCTTCGGGTCGGCGGCCTTCGTGAATGCGGCAATGTCGCGGTTGCGGTTGTCGTCGGACTTGTTGGGGAACCGCCGGACGGGGTCGGCGTTGTGCAGGATCGCGTCCAGCACCAGGGCCCATGCCGCCTCCGACAGAGCCTTGCGGCACAGACCGGTGATGAACTCCTTCCGCACCTTCCGCGCGGCGCGCGCGGCCTTGTTGTTCGCGATGACGCGGGCGCGTTCCTTCTTCGCTTGGGCGTCGGCCTCGGCGGCGTCCGGCACTCCGTCAATCTTGTGCCGGTAGCGCTCGGGGTCGGTGCAGTAGAAGACCGGCTCCCCGTCGTCGTCGACGCGCGCGGCGTGACCCCCGCACGTGGCGTGGGCCTTCGCGGTGATCTGCTTGCCCAGACCGGTGCTGAGGTCGGACAGACGGCGGTCGGTGTCGTCGTACGAGCGGTGGGGGAGAACCTTCACCCCTGCATCGGTGAGGGCCTTGGTTGCGGCCTCGCGCCTGCGCTGCGCGGCCTGCTCCTCGCGGAGCTGGGACAGTTCGTGCTGCCAGTTCCCGCGACGCTGCTTGGCGTCCTGGGCGTCCTTCTTCTTCGCGGCGTACAGCCGGTAGGCGGCGCGCGGGATGTCTTCTACCGACTGAAGGTCGGCAAGCTCCATCAGGTCGAACGCGTACCCGGTGCCCTCCTGCAACTGCTCCGGGTTGAGTTCGGCGGCCTGCCTTGCGGCCTTCAGCGCGTCGCGGCTCATGCCCAGCACTGCGGCGGCGCGGCGGCGGCCGACTTCGTTGGTGCCGAGCAGTTCGAGCTGGGCCGCTCCGCTGATCGTGTCGCGGTCCGTCATCCGGCGGCGCTGGGTGTTCTCGACCAGCGACAGGAGAAGCGCTTCGCTGTCGGCGTCGGTGAGGTCGTCGCGCACGAATGCCGGGATGCTCGGTACGGGCTTGCCCTTCTTGGCGGCTTTCTCGGCGGCGTCGACGGCGGCGAGCCACCGGCGCTGACCCTTGAACACCCCGTACTGGCCGTCGGCGAGCGGCCGGACGCTGATCGGCTCTTGAACACCGATCCGGGACACGGACGCCAACAGGGCGGCGTCCGGCTTCGCGCCTTCCTTGCGGGCGTTGAGCGGGTCGACCACTAGCGTGCGGGGGTCGAACTCGGTCAGTCGGCCAAGCTGGGCAAGCGCAGTCGGCTGCTCGGCGGCGGGCTCGCTGACCTCGGCGGGCCGGGTCGTGGTGGTGGCCTTGCTCATGGCGTGGTTCCTCCTGGGTTGGTGGTGCTGGGAAAGGGGGCCGGACGGCGGGGCCAATTCCGCCGTCCGGCCAAAAGGCCGGCCGGGTGTCAGTGGGGGTAGTCGCACTGCTCGGGCGGGATCTGCCCGCACAAGGGGTCGGGGCAGAATCCGGGCTGACACAGAACCGGGGTCTTCTCGTGGGTGCGCGGGTTGTGGCTCACGTAGGCGAACTGCGCACCGTCCGCCCAGACCTCGACGCGCGCCGTGCGGTGGTAGCGGCGATAAGCGGACAGTGCGGCGTCTCCGGCGGCGTCGGCGTCACCGGTCCACTCGCCTACCTCGATCTCCTTGCCGTTGGACAGCACGGCGAGCACGGCGTAAAGCGTGCGTCCGCCTCGCGGCTCCATCGTGGGGAAGTCGGGATAGAACTGCACGGCTGCTCCTCCGGGTTGTGGTCTGGGTGGGGCCCGTGCCGGGCGGCGGCGGCCAAACCGCCGCCCGGCCGGGGCGGTGTCAGCAGTGGCGGCGGTCAATGCCCGCGTGCGCCCACATGACCGCTTCCTCAACGGACGTGACCGCCTCGGACTCCTCGCGCGATCCGGGGACCAGATCGTGAATGAGCGCGGCGAACGTGTGGGCGGCCTTCGTGATCCGCTCCTTCGCCTCCTCGTGGTGGGCTCGCCTGTCGGCGGGGACGGCGAACCGGACGCTGAGTTCCTTGTCGTTCAGTGCCATGGGGTCTGTTCCTCTCGCTGGGTGTGGTCCGGGCGGGCACCGGCGGCGGCGGCCAAACCGCCGCCCGGCAGAAGGGCTATGCGGTGGCGAGCGCGGGGAGTTCGAACGCGTCGCGGAAGATCAGGGCGGCGGTGTCGGCCTGCTCCCTGCCGTGGCGGTGGCTGGCCTCGAACGCAGACAGGGGGCGGAGCCCTCGCCTGTCCGGCGTGAGAGCGGGAGTCATCTCCCACGCCTGCTCGGCCGGAATCGCTCCGGGAGCGGTGGAACGCGCCACGATGGCGCAGTGAGCGGTCTGAGGGCTCGCGAGCCCTGCGCCCAGGATGAGAGCGAAAATGCTCACCTGGCTGGGCTCCATGCTGATCACGTCGTCTCCGCCCTCGCCTGCCTCTCCTGCTGCGACAGTGACCAGGACACGCGCGGGGAGTTCCTTTCCGGACTCCAGAACAACTCGGCTCGTGAGTAAATGACGGCCGGGATTCAGACCACCCGCAATGGCAAACAGCGCGTTAAACCCGCGCACTCGCGCGGCTTCCTGCTCGGAACTTGTCAGCTTCGTCATGTGAGCTTCTCCTCCGGTGGGTTGTGGCCTGGGTGTCGGCCCGTGGCCTCCGTTCCGACATGGAGAACTCTATCACTCTTCAATGTCGCAGAGAAGTGTTTCGCCAGATCAGGGCCCGTCTGGCCATGCTCCCTAGCCGTTGCGATTGGGGTTGCGCTTGCCCTTGCGATTGGGGTTGCGCTTGCAGTTGCGGTGCACTCAACGGGAGTTCTGCATTAGCCCTGCTCAGCCACCGCATTTCGCGCCCGGTGCGCTCCGACTTCCCTTCGTAGGCCTGTATTTGAGAGATGGTGAGCTGTTCTCAGGGGGTGAGGCGCTGGCGCTGTGCTGGTTTCTTGACGCGTCGGCGGGGCCGTCGCGGGGCTGGTGGCGGCGCGCTGGGCTCGGGCGGCCCACCCGTTCTGATCGGGCCTGCGCGGGGCCGTTCCGGGCTTCCTGATGACTCTTCAGCCGCGTTGTCGGCTGCGACGCTCAGACGCTTTCGGGTGAGTCGGCTGGCGCAGATTGCGGCGAATGATCGGGCCCTAGGGGGCATCCTTCATTTCCCCGAACTCTACATGCGCATCATTGCGAGCCCGATCCCCCTTCTTGCAGCTGCGCGGGGGAGCGAAGCGGACCCGTTGTCGGCGGGCGCGGAGCGCTTGCCGATTCCTAGCGGATGCTGGCAATTGATGACGCGTCAACCTGCCCACATGCGAAGCATGTGGGCCCCGGTCGCGGAGCGACCGGGTTTTCCCTGGCGCTCGGAGCGAAGCGGAGGGCGGCCCCTCACGCGAAGCGTGAGGGAGCGGCGAGCGAAGCGAGCCGTTCGCTTGCACATCGCGCAGCGATGTGGT